>ONTZ01000005.1 GCA_900320905.1 uncultured Prevotella sp. | reverse complement strand
CGCCTGCGCCGATGGTACTGCAATGCAATGCGGGAGAGTAGGAGGCCGCCCCCTTTTTTCAAAGTGAAGCCCTGAGTCAGAAATGATTCGGGGCTTTTTTAATAAACAGACTGGTGATGGTAGATGTTGAGATACATAGTTGCGCAGAGTTAGCCGACTATATTGGCGAGGTGGGATTCCTGCCGTTGCTGGATAGCGGGATACGTGGTTATTCCGCTGAAGATGTTGTCGACGAGGACTGCAGATACGTGGTATTCTCCGATGGTGGGTGGGACTGGCCACTATGGAAATGGAAAGGTCCCATCGTGACAGAGGGCAACTGTGTCTATGGCAAGTTCTTCGCAGGAAAGGCTGGTTTCGTCAGTCGTGAGTGGTGGCCCGACTTGTGTAACTATCGTCGCAGCCTGCATCCGGCACCGGAGGAGGGCTCTATCGAGGATACAATCCTACTGACGCTACAAGAACATGGCAGTCTGATTACCAGAGAGTTGCGTGCTGCCTGTGGCTTTACGGGTCCCAAGATGCGCAGCCGTTTCGATGGCTATGTCACCCGTTTGCAGATGGCCTGTCGTATCATCACAGAAGATTTTGTCTATCCCCGTGATCGCCATAACCGTGAATATGGTTGGGGCTGGTCGCTACTCACCACACCAGAAACTTTGCTGGGCATTGATGCCTGCCGCTGTCCGCGTACGCCTCAGGAATCGTTCGACCGGATGTTCTCCCATCTAAAATCCATTTTGCCCACCGCATCTGATCAGCAGATTCTTCGTCTTATGAAATAATTTTCATTAGCAAGGGGCTGAAAACGCTGACTTCCGGATAATAGGATATTCCCTACAAACGTATAGGGATTATCTCTTTGCAGTTCACGAAGGATGTCCTATCTTTGCACCAACAAAAGTCATTCTAAATATTTACGATTATGAAACAGATAACATTTTTATTCAAGTCATTTTTGGTGGTGACGATGATGGGATGGACGTTGATGAGCCAAGCCCAGAAGTATGAGATAGATCGTGGTAGGGTGTTTTTCGATGATGAGATCATCATGCATGCCGATGCCCGGAGTTTTGTTGATTTAGGCTGTGGCTATGCGAAAGACAAGAATAATGTGTATATGGATGGCCGTGTGCTCGAAAATGTCGATCCGTCGACATTCCGTCTGAAAGAGCGTTCTAACTGGCGACATCGCGGGCATTGGGAGCGGAATGAGCCGGCCCCAGAGCAGAGAGGTTATTACAAGACCCAATTCAATGTCTACTACGGTGACAAGAAGATTGATGCAATGGCTTCTAATTTTGTGGAACTTGGTGGAGGCTATGCCAAGGACTCATTCAACGTCTATTATTTCGGTGAGAAGTTAAAAGGTTGTATGGCATCTACTTTCGAGATACTAGAAGGCGGCTATGCCAAGGATTCCTTCAATGTGTTCTATCGCGGGAATAAGGTGGAGGGCGCTATGGCCTCATCGTTCAAATATACGGGCAATGGTTACGGCGAAGACCGCTTCGAAGTGTTCTACAAAGGCAAGAAATTGGAGTAACCAATAAAAGCCTGAGATCTGGAACATGGCATTCTTGAAATGGTATGATATGTCTGGGAAACCATAGTTATCGTTTCCGAGGGGTAGAAACCTGCCTCAAATCTGGGGGAAGCCAATGTCCAGGGGGTAGAAATCTGCCCTGAATCTGAGGGAAGATTTTCCGAGGTCGGAATTATTTGCCTTGAATCTGGGGCACGTTTATGCCCAGGGGGTGGAAATCTGCCTCGAATCTGAGGGAAGATTTTCCGAGGTCGGAATTGTTTGCCCTGAATCTGGGGCACGTTTATGCACAGGTGGTGGAAATCTGTCTCAAATCTGAGGGAAGATTTTCCGAGGTCGGAATTATTTGCCTTGAATCTGGGGCACGTTTATGCCCAGGGTGCATAAGTCTGCCTGAAATCTGGGGCATATAAATGAACTTTCAAAATGGTTTGCCCTGAACCCAGGGCAATATATTGCCCGGTGTGCAAAACCTTCTCCCAAATCTACTTTACTCATTGACAGGCGAGAAATAAGAAACTTTAATAATTATCCTTTTCCAGTGGCAATAAACACGAGTATGGAAAATATGCATTGGTAAAGAAATGGGATTAAATTTTGTCTATTTATAGGTAAAATAAAGTGATTTGTTCTTTAATATCAGAAATGTTTCGTATCTTTGCATGCGATTACTAATTTGTAATGTTATTATAGTCTTATGATTAATTATCAGTTTTTTCCTAGATCCCAAGGAGTAACGCCTGAAATAAGAGACATCATCGATTGTTTTAAAAAAGTCGATGCTGAAAGGGATGAAATAATACATTTGAAATCTAATGATATGCTTGCACTTCTGCGGCCAGGGCTTGAAACTTTAGGCTTTCAGGTTGAGACGGGAAAGGCAAAGACAGAACAGATATATGTTCCTGTTCTTTTTAGCGAGAATGATGTGATTGACAAATATTTCGCGGCGGATGCTCTGAGTAAAGATCATAAGATTGTAATAGAGGTGGAAGCTGGTCGAGCCGTAAGAAACAATCAGTTTTTGAAAGACATCTTTCAGGCTTGTATGATGTTTGAGGTTGAATACCTGGTGATAGCCGTTTTAAATGAATACAGATTTAACAGCGGAGGTACACAAACTATCGGACATGATTATAAAGAGGTAAAGACATTCCTTGAAACTTTATACATTTCAAATCGACTGAAACTACCCCTGAAAGGTATATTACTAATTGGTTATTAAGCAAATCGCATGAATCCCAATTATACTATAATAAGGTGTCAGACAACTGACAAAATCTTAGTGATGGACTTGTTGTGTGACGCTGATGAATACGAATTAATTCGGGATTATGTTGATGCCGTGTATTATAATGGTGATGATTACCTTGAAAAAGAATATACCCAGCAAATGGTTAAAAGTGATTTAGGGCTATTATATCAGAATGGCATTCGGGCAGATAGCAAACCCGAATACATTAATGACTGGCTCTTCATTCCAACAGAACATTATTAGGGATATAGTAAAAAAGAGGAGATGAAGAGAATTGAAATATGTCCGTTTTGTGGTGCTGAGAACACCATTATTAATGTTGGGAATGAATATCATTGTAATGATTGTGAGTATGATTTCAATGATGAAGATGCGGAGTTTGAAGATTGTAGACACAAAGTTTCTGCATTGGTAAGTTCCGTTCACATTAATGAAGAGCATCCTCTTGAATGTGACATTGTGATAGGAGAAACCCATGGATTAAATAAGGCCTCCAATAAACACATAGTCGGCGTTTTTCATGACTATGAGGCTATAGTCTGGTTTAAGAATAGAGGGAATGAGGAATTATACAATTTTGATGATCTTACCTTGAGTGAGGCCCAAAAAGTATTATATGAATTAACATATAACAGTTAAGAACAATTTGATTTATAGTTATTTACAATTCAATAACGTTTCTTTTCTGTGCTTATTGGTCACATGGTCACATCTGTAACCGTGTAACCACGGAGTGCCGGAATAATAAGTTTGACAAGGGGAAGATTTAATGGGGAAAAGGGTTGGTTCTAATGGAAATAGGGAGAAAGGCGGCACTTTACTATCGTTTGGCTATCCCCAAATGATTGTTCGCTTATACCCAAATGACTGTTTGGCTATACGCAATTTGAAATGTTTTTCTGGGCAATCGTCATCATATAAACAATTAATAAGCAAATACTATTGTCAATTGAGAAAAAAACACTATCTTTGTGCCATAAATATATAATAAGGTATGAGACATCGCATAAAATCGGGAAAGATTGGTTCCTTTGCACCCGAGAAGGAAAAGGTGGTAACGGAGGAATTGGAAGATACGGAGATTGAAGAGGAAGTCGAAGGCATCTTTGAAGAGGATTCTGCGTTCAGCAATGATGATGAGGCGTTGGCTGCAATGGAATTCTATGATAGTCCCGATGAAATGGAATGAAAAGAATAGAGGTTGTAGCAGCAATTATACATCACGCTGATGGTCGTATTTTCGCTACTCAGCGTGGATTGGTTACCTGCTGACAGAATTGTGGTTGAAACGATTAAATTATAAGGTATATGGATTGGTTACACATTATTGCAGTTGTTGCATTGGTTATTATCGGCGTGATGATCTACGTGAACAAACGGAATGGGTAATGTTTACTCATTGAGAGGTGCCTTTTTCAACTGTTCAATTCCAAAGATTTTTGTAACTTGGCACTCGAGTGGATGACAAGAAGTATCTTCAGAGCCTGATCAAAGAGGGCGAACACCAACAACAGGACTTCAAGTATCGCGTTTCCGATGCTTTGAAGTTGGCCAAATCGGTATCAGCCTTTGCCAATACTGACGGAGGACGACTCCTCATTGGTGTCCGTGACGACGGCCAGATGTCTGGTGTCCGTTCTGAGGAGGAGATTTATATGATGCACCAGGCTGCCTATCGCTATTGTCGTCCGGAGGCCAGCATTAAGTTCGATACCTATCACGTAGATGGGCGTACCATTGTCATCGCCACCGTCCCGCCATCCGA
Organism: uncultured Prevotella sp.; assembly: GCA_900320905.1. Taxonomy (GTDB): domain Bacteria; phylum Bacteroidota; class Bacteroidia; order Bacteroidales; family Bacteroidaceae; genus Prevotella. The sequence continues at coordinate 77,023 of ONTZ01000005.1, read as the reverse complement.
CAAACGTCCCATTTGTGTTGTCAATGAAGGTGAAAAACCACGTGCCTACCTTCGTATAGCCGACGAGAATATCGTTGCCTCCTCCGTGCATATCGCTATCTGGCGTGAGTCGCAAACACCAAACGGCACCATGATGACTTATACCGATACCGTAAGAAAACTATTGGATGCGATGAAAGACCAGTGTCTTACCCTCAACCAGATTGTCCGTTGTTCTGCCATTCCCCGCCACAAAGCCATCGTTCTTCTTGCCCGCCTTATCCGTTTCGGCACCGTCCAATGGGAATACACAGACCAGAAATTCCTGTTCTGCCTACGATAAATGTGCGTCGTTATCTACGACAAGTTCCAGTGGCCATCCCCTTCTTCTTATCATCATTTTGGCATATTATTAAAAAAGTGGGAAACAATTAAATCTTTTTTCTTATCTTTGCGTCTTGTAATGTAGAAGGGCTTCCGAAAGGGGCTCCAAAAACATCAAAACGAAATAGAAGCATGAACAAAGAAACGGAACAGATGCTGGCAGAACTAGAAAGAATTGTCGTTGAGCGACAAGACTGGCTCTTCCGTTTTGCGTATATGCGTATCGGCATCAGAGAGGATGCGGAGGACGTGGTGCAAGAGGTGCTGCTGAGCGTATTCCGACGACTGCGTGAGAAGACGGGCGTGGAAAGTGTGGAGCAATATATCATCCGAGCCATCAGCAATGCCTGCACAGACTATTTCCGACGGAAGTCACTCACAGTGGTGTCGCTCGACAAGGCCGGGCAAATACCTGTCAGCGAAGGCGACAGACAGATTCACGAGGAGTTCGTCAGAATCAACCGTCTGCTCGACGCGCTACCAACAGAGCAGGCAGAGGTTGTAAGGCTGAAATGCTACGACGATCTGACATTTAAACAGATAGCCGAACTGCAAGACATCCCGGAGGCAACGGCAAAATCACGCTACCGCTATGCCATCATGCACATTCAACAAGAAATCAAAAAGAAAGGAGACAAGATATGAACGATTTTGAAGACATCGAGCAATTGCTCAAACCGCAATGCGAGTTTAAGGCATCAGACACCTTAAAGCAGGAGGTGCTGGAAAAGGCCCGCGAGGAAATTCATCCTCGTCGCATTTTCAAGATGTGGCCTTGGCTGGCTGCCGCTTGTGTAGCAGGATTCATCATTATGTTACTGATGCCTCCAAGGACTACGACAGAGAATCCGGCAGAAGGCCAGCAACTTGTGGCGGAGAAAGTCGAAACGCCGAAAGTCGCAAAAGACTTGCAAGCAGAACCTACGCCAAAGCCGGAAAACATCAGTATTGAAACGCCTGTACCGTCAAAGGCTGCATCAACCCCTCAAAGGCCTCGCAGGGTCGTCAAGAAAGAACCCGTCGAAGAGCCTCAGGAAGAGCCCGTTCAGATGAGCGAGGAAACGAGGATACAACTGCTCTTGGCAACCCTCAACAAAGATGTGCCGCAGATGGAGGACATCAGTACTGAAGAAGAGATTCGCCAGATACGCATGCGAGGTGAACGACTGACAAGCATGTGTAATTTTTAACAACAAACAAAAAAAGTAACAGATATGAAACGTATTATTTCCTTAATCATATTCGCAGCAATGCAACTTGCTTGCACCGCTCAGGAAAATCCAAAATTGGAGAGCCTCTATGCCTATCTGAAGGCCAAGGGACTGGTGAAAAGTTATACCCTCAGCAATCAGCATGAAGAAGGGCTTCGCAAGGTCTATTCCGTCGATTTCCACGTTTTTAAGGATAGACAGCAAGGTCTTAACGAAGTGAAGATGGACAGTGCCATGCGTGCAAAACTGCGCAACCACCGCGAAGCGATCAAACAGGTTCGCAGAACCCTCAGCGAACTGACCGAAGATGCCGCAGAGAGTTATAGTTACGAGTATCACCAAGGTGGCAAGGACACCATTATCACGACCATCGCACTCAATTCCTATACCGACGGCCCCATACATCCGGTCTTTAAGAATATGGGTACCACCCACATGGATGGGTTCAAAATGCCGGCGTTGGTTCATTTCCGCTACGTGTGCCATAAAAGTCCGGAATCATTCAGTTTTGATACTGGAATAGCCAGACTCAAGGTCAATGCCATTGTGGATACCGCCCTCTATGCCACACAGGACTTTGATGTCAAGACCCTTCACAAGAACATTCTCCCGTTGCTGAAGGACAAGGCTATCAAGCGTCGTACCATCCATTGCCTGCACGACAGCACGTTCAACGCCGTTGACCCCTCATTTTATTCAGAAAGGAGCCAGAAAACTGTGCGCCGCCGCGGTGACAACAACCTGACGGTCTATAAGTTCACTTCTGAGGAAAAGGCCAAAACGGTGCTACATCAAATTATGGAACGTGTTCGCCAGTACATCGCTGAACACCCCAGAGAAGCCTATACCGTTTGCTCTGACGAATACTTCCCGCCTCGGATTTTTGAAACGATGTTCAAGGGCGGAACTTATGAGTACGAATATAATCTTGAACGGCCTCGCACATCGATGACCATCGACACTATGATGGATGAAGAAGGATTCTACATCCTCATCAACGTCTTTGAAGACGACGAAGTCGTTCCCGGCGAATGGAAGACCCTGAAGGAAATGGTGAACGGCAAGAAGGTTTACTACAAAGACAAATTGTGACGTCACTTGAGTCCCTTCATGCTCAGCGAGATGCGGTTGCGGCGGTGGTCTACCTCGATGACCCGGACGCGGATGTGCTGATGGAGTTTCACCACATCAGTGGGATGGGCGATGCGACGGTTGGCCATCTGTGAGATGTGCACCAGACCATCCTGATGGACACCGATATCCACAAAGGCACCGAAGTTGGTGATGTTGGTGACGATACCAGGCAATTCCATTCCTTCGACAAGGTCATCGACGGTGTTTACACGGGAATCAAACTCAAACTCCTCAATCTGTTGGCGCGGATCACGACCCGGCTTTTCCAGTTCTTTGAGGATATCCGTGAGGGTGGGGATGCCCACCTCTGCCGTCACATAGTGCTTGATGTCGATGGCCTCACGCTTCTCCTTATTATTAATAAGGTCTGCAACGGTACAGTCCTGATCCTTTGCCATCTGTTCTACGATGGCGTAACTCTCTGGATGGACGGCAGAATTGTCGAGGGGATTCTTGGCGCCAGGGATGCGGAGGAAACCTGCACACTGTTGGAAAGCAGAAGGACCAAGGCGAGGCACCTTCTTCAGTTGGGTGCGAGAAGTGAAGGCACCATTCTCCTTACGATAATCCACAATGTTCTTGGCGAGGGTGGGGCCAAGTCCGCTGACGTACATCAGAAGATGCTGCGAGGCGGTGTTGAGGTTGACGCCCACATTGTTGACGCAACTCTCGACGGTCTGGTCGAGTGAGTGCTTGAGTTTCGTCTGGTCCACATCGTGCTGATATTGTCCCACGCCGATGCTCTTGGGATCAATCTTCACCAGTTCGGCGAGGGGATCCATCAGGCGACGCCCAATCGAGACGGCACCGCGAACGGTGACATCCTCATCAGGAAACTCGTCGCGGGCGATCTTTGAGGCGGAATAGACGGAAGCGCCATCCTCAGATACAGTAAATACTTGTGGCATCTCTCCCTCGCCTCGTGAGGGAGAGATGTCATAACGTCCGGCGAGGACGTCTTTGATGAAATTGTTGGTCTCACGGCTGGCGGTACCGTTGCCGATGGAGATGGCTTCAATCTGGTATTTCTTCAGCATCTTCTGGATGCTCATGGCTGCCTCCATCCGTTTGTTGACAGGCGGGTGGGGGAAGATGGCCTCATGGTGCAGGAGATTACCCTGTGCATCAAGACAAACGACTTTGCATCCTGTACGGAAACCTGGGTCGACACCCATCACCCGTTTCTGGCCTAAGGGTGCACCAAGCAATAGTTGCCGAAGGTTTTCAGCAAAGACGTGGATGGCTTCTTCGTCAGCCTTCTCCTTGCTGAGGGCGGCAAACTCCGTTTCGATGGAGGGCTTGAGCAGACGCTTGTAGCCATCCTCGACGGCTTCAGCCACTAACTTCCCGCATGGTGTGTTACCATAAACATAATGCCGCTGAAGGCGTTCGATGCATTCGTCGTCATCTGGAGAGATGCTGATGCGGAGGATGCCCTCGCTCTCGCCTCGGCGCATGGCGAGCAGCCGATGGGAAGAACAGCGCTTTAAGGGCTCGGACCAGTCGAAGTAGTCGCTATACTTAGCGGCCTCTTCGCTATCGGCTTTTGCCTTTACAACCTTTGAAGAAATGATGGCCTGACGACGGAAGGCACCTCGCAGTTGCTGGCGGCTCCGTTCATCCTCGCTGACCATCTCGGCAATGATGTCCTGGGCCCCCTTGATGGCAGTCTCGGCATCTTTTACATCGCCTTTCACATATTTCTCTGCGGCATGCTCAGGATCACGCTCCCGCTGTTGCAGGAGAATCATGGCGAGTGGCTCCAAGCCCTGTTCACGGGCCACCTGAGCCCTTGTCCTGCGTTTGGGCTTATAAGGCAGGTAGATATCCTCCAGTTCGGTAGCATCCCAACAGTCAGCGATGCGCTTCTCCAATTCGGGTGTCATCTTGTCGAGGTCGGTGATGGTCTTGACAACCGTCTCCTTCCGCTTCTGGATTTCCTTGTAGCGCTCATACTGATTGCTGATGGCGGCAATCTGCACCTCGTCGAGCCCTCCCGTGCGTTCCTTCCTATAACGGGAGATAAAGGGGATGGTGCAGCCCTCGTCGAGAAGGGCGAGTGTGTTATCGACAGCCCGTTCCTGTAAGTTGAGTTGCTGGGCAATCAGTTTCGCAAAGATGTTCTTTTCCATACAAATCGTTAATTTATGCTGCAAAAATACGAATAATCCGTGAGAAATGTGTACTTTTGCAACTTGAAACTGAAAAATAAATGAGAAATAAGATAATAATTGTTGTCTTGTCGTTGTTTTCGGTGCTTGTTTCCATACAGGCTCAGGAGACTCCGAATGAGCGACAGGCCAAGCGAATCTTCAATCAGGCATACCAACAGGTCTTCGGCGAACAGGGAGCAACCCTGCGCTATGACGTGAACATCACGGGTATCTACAAGACCTGGGGAAATATCTGGTATAAAGGCAAGAAAAGCAGGTTCGTGGATGCGAAGATGAACTCGTGGAACGACGGCACCACGGTCTATACCATCAAAAAAAAGAAGAAAGAGGTGGAGATCCATGATGCCAAGAACAACAAGTCGGACAAGTATTCGAGCAAGTTCAAGTTTGTGCCAGAAAACTTTGATTACAGTATTGCCAACCATGAGGAGGGACTGATGCTGACATTGAAGGCTAAGAAAGGTGTCAAGGGAGGTATCAGGGAAGTGCATGCATTGGTGAAGCGACAGAGTTATGAGCCCATCCGGGTGCGCATCAAGATTTCAATTATCTGGACCACCATTAAGATTTCCAATTTTAAGTCGGGTGGCATTACAGACGAGATGCTGCGTTTCCCCGCTGAACAGTATAAGGACTATAAGTTTGTTGACAAACGATGATATCGGTAGAAGGACTAAAAGTGGAGTTCGGCGTCAAGCCGTTGTTCGCTGATGCGAGTTTCGTTATCAACGACAGAGACCGTATTGCCCTAGTGGGAAAGAATGGGGCAGGCAAGTCGACGCTGTTGAAAATCCTTTGCAGACAGCAGAAACCGACGGCCGGTAACGTGAGTGTGCCTGCCGACTGTCGTATTGGTTATCTGCCGCAGGTGATGATCTTGCAGGATGAGACAACGGTGAGGCAGGAGGCTCAGAAGGCTTTTGCCGATATCACGAGGATGAAAGAGCGTCTGGAGAAGATGAACCAGGAACTTGCGGAACGGACGGACTACGAGAGCGAGGGTTATCTGGCACTGATCGAAAAATATACGACGGAGCATGACCGCTATCTGATGCTGGGGGCTGAGAACTATGAGGCGGAGATAGAACGCACGCTGATGGGACTCGGTTTTCTGCGTACGGACTTCGATCGGCCTACGTCGGAATTCTCCGGCGGTTGGCGTATGCGTATCGAACTGGCGAAGATCCTCTTGCAGAAACCCGACGTGCTGTTGCTCGACGAGCCCACCAACCACCTTGACATCGAGAGTATCCAGTGGCTGGAACAATTCCTGGCTCAAAGTTCGAGTGCCGTGGTGCTGGTAAGTCATGACAGGGCCTTTATCAATAATGTGTCGAACCGTACGTTGGAAATCTCTTGCGGTCAGATTATAGACTATAAGGTGAAGTACAATGAGTACGTTGTGCTTCGCAGAGAACGACGTGAACAGCAGTTGAGGGCTTACGAGAATCAGCAGAAGGAAGTGGCTGATATGAAAGACTTTATCGAGCGCTTCCGCTATAAGGCCACGAAGGCTGTTCAAGTGCAGCAGAAGATCAGACAACTGGAAAAGATCGTCCCCATCGAGATCGACGAGGTGGATAATTCTGCGATGCATCTGAAGTTTCCGCCTTGTCTGCGCAGCGGTGATTATCCCGTCATCTGTGACGAGGTGCGCAAGGACTACGGTGCCCACACCGTATTTGACCATGTGACGCTGACCATCAAGCGAGGCGAGAAGGTGGCGTTTGTGGGTAAGAACGGTGAGGGGAAGTCTACGTTGGTGAAATGTATCATGGGTGAGATTCCCTTTACGGGAGAGTTGAAGATCGGGCACAATATCCAGATTGGCTATTTCGCCCAAAACCAGGCGCAGTTGTTGGATGAGAGTCTTACTGTGTTCCAGACCATCGACAATGTGGCGAAGGGCGATATCCGCCTGCGCATCAATGATATCCTCGGAGCCTTTATGTTTGGCGGCGAGGAGTCGGATAAGAAAGTGAAGGTGCTCAGTGGGGGAGAAAGAAGCCGTCTGGCGATGATCCGTCTGCTCTTGGAACCCGTCAACCTGCTGATTCTCGACGAACCGACGAACCATCTTGACATGCCTTCGAAGGATGTGCTTAAAGAGGCTATCAAGGCCTTCGACGGTACAGCGATTATCGTCAGCCACGACCGAGAGTTCTTGGATGGCCTGGTGACGAAGGTTTATGAGTTCGGTGGCGGAAAGGTAAGAGAGCATCTTGGTGGTATCTACGACTTCCTCCAAGCCAAAAAGATAAGTGAACTCAGTGAACTGGGTAAGACCAATGGAAGTACAAACCGTCTGTACGACCAGTACAAGCCTTCTGTACAGCCAGTACAAGCCGTTTGTACCGACAGTACAAAGCAGGTGTACTCCACTGAAACCATATCCAAGGCCCTCAGTTATGCTGAGCACAAGGAACGGCAGAAACGTAAGAACCGTGCCGAGAAAGCCGTGAAGGAGTCGGAGGCCAAGATTGAGAAGATGGAGGCACGCCTGAAAGAACTCGACGACCTGCTAATGGTGCCTGAGAACGCCTCGGATATGGTGCTGGTGACGGAATACACTCAGACCAAACAGGCACTCGACGAGGAGGTGGAACGCTGGGAGAAACTCAGTGAGGAACTTGAATTAATTCAGAATCAATAAATAGTTAGAACGATGAAGAGAATTGTAACAATGATGGCAATGGCATCAATTTCACTGATGACAATGGCTCAGGGCAACCTCGGATCAGGCCTGAATACGGCAGACTTCGACAAGAGCGTGCGCCCTGGTGATGATTTCTACGAGTATGCCTGTGGTGGTTGGATGAAGGCTCACCCCCTACCTGCGGCTTATTCCCGTTATGGCAGTTTCGACCGTCTTCAGGAGGATAATGACAAACGTATCAATGGTATCCTAAAGGAACTCCAGAGTAACACTTACCAGAAGGGAACGATTGAGCAGAAACTTAGCGACCTCTACAAGTTGGCTATGGACTCTACCCGACGTAACAACGAGGGCGTGACTCCCCTGATGCCTCTGATCAAGAAGTTGGAGGCAGCCAAGACCAACCAGCAGTTGCTGGATATTCAACTGGAACTCGCTCCATACGGAGAACAGGAGTTCTTTTTCTGCGGATTCGGTGCTGATGATAAGAATGCCACGCAGAATATCCTGAATGTATATCAGGGTGGATTGTCATTGGGACAGAAGGAGTATTACCTCGATAATGACAAGGCTACAACTGATATCCGTGAGGCCTTTAAAAGGCACGTAGTCAGGATGTTCCAACTCTTTGGCTTCAGCAAAGGCGCAGCCACGAAGAAGATGCAGAACATCATGAAGGTTGAGACGGCTTTGGCCAAGGTGTCGAAGTCGCGCACTGAACTCCGTGACCCTGAGGCAAACTACAACAAGATGACGCTTCAGGAGTTTGAAGCCAAGTATCCTTACCTCCCTCTGGTGAAGGTGATGAATGCCACAGGTGTGGAGACAAAGTACCTGCAGGAGATGGTGGTTGGACAGCCAGCCTTCCTCGAGGGAGCCAATGCACTGGTGGCCAGCATCAAGCCTGCTGAATACCGTGATGTGATGGAGTGGGGCTTTATCTCTGGCGCAGCCAACTATCTGAGTGACGCGATAGTGGCAGAGAGTTTTGACTTTAATGGTCGTATCCGTTCTGGTCGTAAGGAGAATCATCCGCTCTGGAAGCGCAGTACCAGTCAGGTGGAGCGTGTGATGGGCGAGGCTCTTGGAAAGATTTACTCGGAGAAATACTTCCCTGAGGCTGCCAAGCAGCGTATGATAACGCTGGTGAAGAATCTTCAGATTGCCCTCGGCGAACGTATCGCTGCCCAAGACTGGATGGATGATTCCACGAAGGTGAATGCTCTCTTGAAACTCAATACCTTCTATGTGAAGGTGGGCTATCCTGACAAGTGGACAGATCTTTCTAAACTGGAGATTGATCCTACCAAATCTTATTACGATAATATGCAGGAGTGTAGCAAGTTTTGGAATGCCTGGCACATTGAGCACACTGTCGGAAAACCCGTTGACCGTGATGACTGGCACATGAACCCTCAGACGGTGAATGCCTACTATAACCCCACGACTAACGAAATATGCTTTCCTGCGGGTATCCTGCAATATCCGTTCTTCGACATGACTGCTGATGATGCTTTTAACTATGGCGCTATCGGTGTGGTTATCGGTCATGAGATGACGCATGGATTCGATGATCAGGGTCGTCGTTTCGACAAAGATGGAAATATGCATGACTGGTGGAAGGCTGGAGATGGAAAGAACTTTACAGAACGAACGGACAAATATGCTGATTTCTTCTCTGCCATCAATGTGCTTCCTGACCTGAAAGGAAATGGTCGACTGACATTGGGTGAGAATCTGGCCGATCACGGTGGTCTGCAGGTAGCATGGGCTGCCTATAAGAACGCCACGAAGTTGATGCCCCTCGAGAAGAAGGACGGTTTGACGGCAGATCAGCGTTTCTTCCATGCCTATGCTGGTGTGTGGGCAGGAAATATCACTGACGAGGAAATCCGCAACCGTACCAAAAGTGATCCCCACTCACTGGGTCGTTGGCGTGTCAATGGTGCTCTTCCGCATATTGATGCATGGTATGAGGCTTTTGGCGTGAAAGAAGGTGATAAAATGTTCATTCCGAAGTCTGATCGCCTCCAATTGTGGTGATTTTTGATGATTTTATAGGCTTTTTTCGTAAAAATGCCGTCGTAAATATAAATTTACGGCGGTTTTTTGTTTAGTTTATAATATTTTTATTATCTTTGCGCCAAACTTAAGTTAAAAAACCAGATTTATGAATGATATTACACTTAATCCGGAAAGAACCAGCAGGGGATCGCAAGAACTTCAGCGTGAAGAACTGGTGATGGACCGGCCGGTTGTGGAACAGCAGCAGGCAGTGCAATTCCAGACGGCAAGTGGGATACAGTGCCCTTATTGCGGTACAATCAATGAGCCCAGTGCCATGTTCTGTGCTTCATGCGGACAGCCCCTTGGTAAGACGAGTTGTCCGAACTGCGGAGCAGAGATAGACCCTGATGCCGATTTCTGTGAGGTCTGTCATCATTATATCCGTACGGACGTCTGTTCTTTCTGTGGTGCCCATCTGTCAGGCCAGGAGGCCTTCTGTCCAGAATGCGGCAGCCCAAGGGGTGGCATCGTATGTCCAGTCTGTCACACTCTGAATGACTTTGCTTTCTGTAAGCAGTGTGGTACAGCCTTGACAGAAGATGCCCGGCAATTGCTTGCTGAGTTGCAGATGACGCCAGAATACAAAGAAATGCAGGCTTTGGCCAAGGAGTTGGAGGAATTGGATATGTCCCTCCCGATTTCTTCGGAAAAGGATTTGGTGCGTGAGCAATTGAATCGCCAACTGCGTGAGCGTGTGCTGAAACTGCTGGCTCAGGATAAAGGTTCTACGACACCCGTGGTGGAAAAACCTTCTAAGCGTGTCAGCAAGGAAGAGTTGGATGCCAAGAAGAATGTGAGGGTTGATCGTCTGACGGAGTTATTGGAGAAAATGGCACAGGCTCCTCAGCCTCAACCCGCCAAAGTACGTAACTATGCGATGGCATGTAAACCACAGGGCGTCCGTCTGGCATGGGAGTGCAATTTCAAGCATGCACTGCATTCCAGTCCTTGTGGCTGTGCCAAACCGCAGATGGGAGGCAAGTGGATTATACTTGGCAAGAATTCAAGACAAGAAATTAAAGACGATTTATAATGAGTACACTGAGACCTGCGACTATATCAGAGGACACGAATCAGAATCTGGATGGCACGATGCGTACCCAAACCAGTTCCGTAACAGCCGGCAATATGATGCCGGCCGGGGATACGACGATGCGTCCTTCTGAACCGATGGCAAACAACAATACTGTGTTGAACGATAGTAGTGACTACTTTACCCTAAAAGGGGAGAAGTACCACAACCAGAAGTGCCTGAGTGACAATAGTGGTGAAGCACAAGTGTTCCTTGTCGATAAAGATGGAAGCGATTATGTGCTGAAAGTTTATTACCCGAATTTCGACGTCAACAAGAAACTGCTCCAGACCATTCATAATCTGGACTTCGAGATGATCGTCAGTCTGATTGACTACGGTAAGACATACGTGGAGGGTAAACACCGTTATTACGAACTGATGGAATATCTCAGGGGCGGTACGCTGGCCAACTATCACTTGAACGGTGATCTGGACAAGTTCCGCAGAATTGCCTTACAGGGTGCTGCCGCACTGGCCTACTGTCATGGTAACAATATCCTGCATAAGGATGTTAAACCCAGTAATTTCTTCTTCCGTGACAGGGAGCATACGGAACTGGTGTTAGGTGACTTCGGTATTTCCAGTTTGTTGGAGCAAGATGGTAAGTCGCACCGTACGACACAAGCCCGCACGCCGATCTATGCAGCACCGGAGATGTATTCGGACGTGATTGACGGTGTGGTGGAAATTACGCCTGCTGCAGATTTCTATTCATTGGGTATCACGCTGATGGCGCTCTGGTTGGATGGTAATCCCATGAGCAACAATGAGCGTGTGATGATGCGCCAGAAGAATGAAGGACGACTGCCGCACATGAATGAACTCCCTGAGCGTGTCCGTATGATCGTACAGGGTCTCACTTCCGTGAATCCTTTGAATCGCTGGGGGTTTAATGAGGTGGAGAAATGGTTTGAAGGAGAGAGTCCAAAGGTGGATATCTCATCGCCCTTCCTGAAATACAAGACATTTATTGTAGATCCAGAACGTAATCTGGTGGCAGACAATATACATGAGTTGGTGCCTCTGCTTATTGAGAATGAGAAACTTGCTATCGGTTATCTCTACAACGGGCGTATCGGTAACTGGCTGGAATCGTGCGGCAATACAAAACTGAGTACCATAGTAAGGGATATCGTGGTGAACAGGTATCCCGTTGACCAGCATGCCGGACTGATGGCTGCCGTCTATACGATGGAGCCTACTTACGCCTATAAGGATGTGAAAGGGAACTATTGTGACGATGTGCACAGTGTGGCGATGTCTATGCTGAGTTATCCCAAAGAATACGGCATGCTGCTTACAAATCCCAATGATACGCTCTTCCTTTATTTAGAGTCGCACACGAAATGCAATGTGAAGAGGCTGCGCTCCTATTTCGAGAAGAAAGATGACCTTGATGCAAGGGTGGCAGTGATGCGGGTGGTCTATGAGATAGACCCCGACATTCCTCTGATGGCGCGTTACCCGTCGTCGACACTCCAAGAAATCGTAAAGGCTTTTGGAAAAGAATCCATTACGGATGATGATTGGCATAGTCTAACTGACGGACGCCTGCTGTCCTGGATGTATAGTCATGAGGACAAAATGGCCTGTGAGAGTCTTCGTATTCTGACGCAAGGTCTGCCTTATTCGAAATCGTTGGCTTACAAGGTGCTTTACAATTTGGATCGTGAGGCTGCCTACGACTTACGCTTTGCCTATACACCCCTTGGTGTTGGTGACTTGCTGAAGGATCGCCTGAAAGCATCCCAGAACCTAAGTGATGAGGAAGTGGCCAAGGAGTTCGAGGATTTTCTGGAACCGGGAGGGCGCTTTTGTTATTTTGCCCAGTTGCATGGTTGGAATGAGATACTCAACGAGGCTAACCACTGTTTTGACTTTAAGAGTGAGGAGAACAAAGAACGTCTGGGTGCCTACGACGCAAGGACGGCGCTCTATCGATTCTGCCGTATCTTGGGGTCTACGCCAGTCTATCAGTTGTCGGACGGTACGGAACTGACTGACGGTAGGAACATTGATTCTCGCTATTATGGCATGATCCGTCAGGAAATCCGTAATGGTTCGTTTATACAGTGGATGGCGGCATTCTATCACGAAGACCCGAATGCTGACTTCACAGAAGAGTATTCTTATGAACATACGTTGGAGGACTGGTTGAATGACATCGGCAAGATAGACAAGACGCAGACCTATTATAAACGTTTTGTGGATGCCCGTCAGGAGACATCCGACAGGGTGAAAAATGTGAAGAGCCACTGGGCACGTGCCAAAGGAAAAGAGAATATTTGGCGCTGGGTATTCTATGCTTTGTCTGGCGCCTGGATACTGATGGTGCTGATATTCGGCGTGAATCATGAGTATCTGATGACACATCCGATGCTTACCATCGTTATGCCGTTGGGAGGCATGACGGCCATCATTGTGGCTACGAGAGCCTATTTCAGAGGCTACGGCTTCTTCTTCTCGTTGCTATGGGGACTGCTGGGACTGGCCTCATCGTTTATACCTATTATTATATTAAAGTATATTGTTCAGTCGCATCCATCCCTGTTCAGCCTGGCTATCGTGGCTATCTCACTGGTCTATATTCTTGTCTGTCATCTGACGGATTTCCGAGGCGACCGGAAGGCCGACAGTAAACTGATCTCAGAAGTGCTCGATAACGATATCAAATCATCGTTGCTTGAACCGCTCTATTATACATTCAAGACGAAATCTTATCGCTTCAAAGGCTCCAAGTTCGGGCTTCTTGACGATGTCACCGACCAGGTGCGCTCCATCAGTGGTGAGAGTGTGCTTCACTATGTGTTGTGGAGTATTCTGGCTCTCATCTTTGTGGTGATGTTCGTCGTGTATAGTCCGAGCCTGATGAATGTGAAGAACCCCAATAGTGAGGAATTGGTGGAAGAAGCCAATCCCACTCAGATTATACAACAGATAGATAACAACGAAGACTAAATGATTTGCGAACATTGCCATAAAGAGAACAGAAACATAGCGAAATTCTGCAAGTGGTGCGGACAGCCACTGGTCAGTCAGAATCTGCTCGACAGGCTCATTGGTCTTGACGAAGTAAAGCAGCAGTTAAAGACCATTGTCGACACCTATACTTTCCTGCGTTCCAGAAAAGACATTGCCCAAGCCCGTGTATCGGTGAATGCAATCATTGTTGGTGAAACTGGTACAGGTAAGACTGCACTAGCAGAAATACTCCGTGACTATTTTTACCAGAATAAGATTATTGCAAGGCCGAAGTTGACGATGGTTGACGCTGTTGACTATCAGCGTTTCGTAGACAAATGGGATGATAATATCAAGAAGGCAAAAGATGGTATTCTATTCTTTGACAATGTGCAGAAACTTTTGCCAGATAAGTATTCCAATCAGGTGAACCCCCTCGACAAACTGTTTGTCGAAATGGATAAGTGGGAGGATAATCCGATAGTGATTATGTCCGGCCTTCCCAAGGGATTGGATGATTTCTTAGAGAATAACCCAGCTGTTACCAACCGTTTTAAGTATACATTCCGTCTGCCATCGCCAGGCTATCCGGAATTGACGGATATCTGTAAGATGAGTTTGAAGACCCGTTATGGTATTACCGACTTCACCCCAGAGGCCGATGATCAGTTGAAACGGTTCTTCAAATATCAGGTGAAGATCAAGGACGAGACTTTTGGCTATGCCCATCTGGCTATAAAAACGGCAGAGGATATCTTCACACAGTTTATCACTCGTGGTGCACAGGCTACGGTGGTGGAGAAATCAGACATTAAGGGCTACGTGCCTGAGGAACGTTCGATTGAGGACATCTTGAAGGATCTCGACAACTTCATTGGTATGAGTGAGGTGAAGAGTGCTGTCCGTGAGATCGCATACGCTGTGCAGAATGCCGTTCAGCGTCAGGAACGCGGACTGGGTGAACAGGAGAAGATGTCGATGCATATTATCCTGACAGGTAATCCTGGTACAGGTAAGACCACCATTGCCCGTAAGTTGGGTGAGATTCTAGCGGCTATCGGTTATTTGGATAGTGGCCACGTGGTGGAGGTTGACCGCGCTAAGATGGTCAGTCCCTATCAGGGTGAGACACCGAAAGTGGTAGATCGTCTTTGCGACAAGGCTATGGGTGGTATTCTTTTTGTGGATGAGGCTTATACGCTGGCTCCAGTCAGTTCTGCCGGTGATCGTGACAACCAAGGTGCTCAGGCATTGGAGAAATTGATGAAGCGTATGGAGGACGACCGTGGTAAGTTTGTGGTCATCGCTGCTGGTTACCGTACGGAGATGGAGAATCTCTTCCGTATCAATCCTGGTTTCCGCAGTCGCTTCAACTATTTCCTTAACATCGAGGACTACTCGCCCGATGAGTTGTATCAGATTATGCTTGTCTTCGCAAAGGCGAAGAAATATATCTTCTCACCACAGGCTGAGGCTCTGACGAAGAAGATGATTCAGGAGAAGTATGACTCGCGTGGCAAGGACTTTGCTAATGGTCGCACAATGCGCAGTCTCTTCGACCAGATCTGTAAGAAACAAGCGCAGCGCTTACAAGGTGCTGACATCTCGTCGATGAGTAATGAGCAGTTGATGACCATTGAAGATCAGGATGTTCCGTACGAGGCACCTAAGGCTGTGGATTATAAGGAGTGTCTTAAAGCACTCGATGGTCTTGTCGGTCTGGGTGGTGTCAAGAAGGAGATCTCCAACCTTGCAGCTTTCCTCAACTTGCAGATCAAGCGTGGTGAGAACAACACCTTCCAGGGCAAGCATTATGTCTTTACAGGTAATCCTGGTACCGGTAAGACCACTGTGGCACGTATTATGACAGATGTCTTCAAGACGTTAGGAATTGTCTCCCGTGGACAACTGGTGGAGGCTGACCGTGCCAAACTGGTGGCAGGGTATTCCGGACAGACGGCCATCAAGACCAATCAGTTGATAGACGAGGCTATCGGTGGCGTGCTGTTTATCGATGAGGCATACACCTTGAAGTCGAATGACAGTGATGCCTTTGGTGCCGAGGCCATCGACACATTGTTGAAGCGTTTGGAAGATGATCGTGGCAAGTTCATCTGTATCGTGGCAGGTTATACGGATCAGATGCACGACTTTATCGATACGAACCCGGGTCTGAAGAGCCGATTCACCCAGACTATCCATTTCGAAGACTATACACCAGATGAACTGACGCAGATATTCCTGAACCTCGCTGCCGGAAAGAAATTCACGGTCGACGATAATACAAAGGCTGCTATCCATCGTCAGTTCGAACAACTCTATCTGCGTCGCGACAAGAACTTCGGCAATGCCCGTGAGGCCCGTCGTATCTTCAACGAGGCCGTTGAGAAGCAGAGTCAGCGTCTTGTCACGTTGATGAACGACCCGAACTTCAAGGAGGAGGATATGTACCGTCTGACAACGGCTGATCTGCCGATGGCTCAGAATGAGACAGCCCGTCCGCTCGATGAGGTTCTTAACGAACTGGATGAGTTTGTCGGCATGCGTTCCGTCAAGAACTCCATCCGTCGTCTGGCCGTACAGAGTATGTTTATGAAACAGCGTGCTGCTGCGGGTGCTGGTAGTGTGCAACAAATGTCGATGAACTTCATCCTTACTGGTAATCCTGGAACAGGTAAGACATCCATTGCACGTAAGATGGGTGAGGTGCTTCAGGCTATGGATATCCTGCCGACATCACGTGTCATAGAATCCAGTCGTGCAACCCTCGTTGGAAAGTATATGGGTGAGACGCCGAAGATTGTTAATAATATGTGTGATAAGGCGATGGGGGGTATCCTCTTCATTGATGAGGCTTATACATTGAGTGATGGTGGCGACATGTATGGAAAGGAAGCCATTGATACCCTGATGAAGCGTATGGAGGACGACCGTGGTAAGTTTGTGGTTATTGCCGCAGGTTATAAGGATAAAATGGAGGAGTTCATGCAGATCAATCCTGGTCTTGCCAGTCGTTTTACCCATAAGTTGCAGATTGACGACTATAATGAGGACGAGTTGTTGGCTATCTTCAAGGGCATGGCACAGAAAGATCAGTACACGCTGTCGCCAGAGGCAGAGTTCAAGTTGCTGGATAAGATCTATCGTATGGTAGTCAGCAAAAATGAGAATTGGGGTAATGCCCGTGAGATGCGCAACCTGCTTGATGCAACCATCCAGAAACTCTCCGAGCGTGTGTCCCAGTTGCCGCCAGACCAGGTGACAAAGGAGACCTATCAGTTAATATTACCAGTAGATATTGAGTAAGAGATATGATTATTTGTCCTACATGTAAAGAAGAGATTGACAACGATTCCCATTTCTGTGACCAGTGTGGGCAGGCTTTGTTGTTTTGTAACCAGTGTGGACACGTGGGTATAGGCCGTCGTTGTACGCGCTGCGGAGGACTGATGGTGTCTCCGAGTGAACAGCAGCCATCCAAGGCTCATCCAGGAATGTCAGAGAGTCTACAAGCCAATTTGTCTGTTACTGCATCTGTTGTAGGAGGAGTGGCTGCTCCGCTGGTGCAGCAACGTCCGTCTGCCTCTGGTGTTCCTGTGCTGACGCTGGCCAACGACAGCCTGAATATCCGTATCGTGGGTATCAATGGTGCTGTCATCGGTCGTCGTAAAGGACCTTACACCCAGTTCTTTGAGCAGCATGCTTATGTTTCTGGTGTTCATGCGCAGTTGAAGTACAAGGCAGGTAGTGGCTGGATGATTACCGACAAGCACTCGTCGAATGGCACGAAGGTGAATCAGCGTCCGTTGCAGCCTGATGTAGACATGGCACTTAACAATGGTGATATCCTGACTATTGCAAATATCAATTTGCAGGTGATGGTTAGATAGATGTGAAAAGTGAAAAACGAAAAAATAGAACTTGAAATATCTGCAGCCTGTAGAATCGGCTGTGTGAGGCATGATAATGAGGATATGATCCTCGTGGGATACCAGTTCATCCGAAACGATGAATACCACACACAACTTGAACTGGGAGACAAAGACCGTTTTATGATGGCAGTTGCCGACGGTATGGGAGGTCATCTGAGCGGTGAGGTGGCAAGTAGTGACGTGCTTCACAACTTGCAGTTTTTTTTCAGCGACCTTCCTGTAGGGCTGAATGCCAGTTCCTTTAACGAGATGATTGTGGAGTGGCTTGAATCCATCAATATAATTCTCGACTCAAAGGGTAAGGCCGATGAACAATATAAGGGAATGGGAACCACTCTTGTGGCACTGGCCTATTACGACGGGGTGTTCTATTCCATGAATTGTGGTGACAGTCGCCTTTACCGTGTCAGAAATGAAGAGTTGGTGCAGTTGACTACCGACCACTCGCTAAGTAGTCTGATGGGCAACGAGACGCATTCCAGTATCATCACCAACTGCATTGGCGGCGGATGCACCAGTTCCTTTATAGATTTGGTGCAGATAGAGGACATTCAGGATGGCGATATTTATCTGCTTTGCAGTGATGGACTGACCGATATGATGAGTGACCACCGCTTGAACATATTGCTGACGGAAGGCGCTGATGCCAATGATCTCTGCAATACCGCTATCGTGCGGGGTGGTTTTGATAATGTGTCGGCCTGCCTGATAAGAGTGAAGAAGTGAAAAGTGAAGAAGTGAAAAGTTATGCCATTAAGATTACCAGATAGACTTCCGGCCATAGACCTGCTGAAAAAAGAGAATATCTTTGTGATGGATGATACCCGCGCTCATTCGCAGGATATCCGTCCCTTGCGCATAGTCATTCTCAATTTGATGCCGTTGAAGATTACGACGGAGACTGATTTGATTCGTCTCCTCTCGAATACACCCTTGCAGTTGGATGTCAGTTTCATGAAGTTGAAGAGTCATACGCCGAAGAACACACCTATTGAGCACATGATGATGTTCTATCGCGACTTTGCCGAGATGCGTCAGGAGAAGTATGATGGTATGATCATTACGGGTGCTCCCGTGGAGCAGTTGGAGTTCGAGGATGTCAGTTATTGGGATGAAATTACTGATATTTTTGCGTGGGCGCGTACGCACGTTACGAGTACCTTATATATATGTTGGGCTGCACAGGCTGGACTGTATTACCATTATGGTGTGCCTAAGTATCCGTTGCCGATGAAAATGTTTGGTATCTTCCCTCAGAAGCCTTTGGATCCCCGTCTTCCTATCTTCCGTGGCTTCGACGATGAGTTTATGATGCCACATAGTAGGCATACTGAGATAAGACGCGAGGATATCATAGGGAATCCGGATTTGACACTGATTGCCGAATCTGATGAGTGTGGTGTCAGTATTGTGATGGCACGTGGCGGACGTGAGTTCTTTATCACGGGTCACCTGGAGTATTCGCCGAATACGCTTGATAATGAGTACAAACGTGACAAGGGTATACGTGACGATGTGGCTCTGCCAAAGAACTACTATCGTAATGACGATCCTGAACAGGGACCTGTGATGACTTGGCGCTCGCATGCTAACCTGTTCTACACCAACTGGGTGAATTATTATGTCTATCAGGAAACACCTTATAATATTGAGGATATTAAATAATTGAGAGCGTTAGAACTACTTGCTCCGGCAAAGAATCTGGAATGCGGCATTGCGGCTATCGACCACGGTGCCGATGCTGTTTATATTGGAGCCTCGCGCTTCGGCGCCAGAGTTGCCGCAGGTAATCGTGTCGATGATATCCGCCGCCTCTGTGACTATGCCCATCCTTTTGGTGTGAAGGTCTATGTCACGGTCAATACCATTCTTTACGATGATGAATTGGAGGCTACACGCCAACTTCTGCAGGAATTGCAACAGGTAGGTGTAGATGCGATTCTCGTGCAGGATATGGCGATATTAGAAATGAGGAAAGAGAAATTAGAAATGGGAAATGATGATGAGCCATTCCCCATATTACATTCGAGCACACAAACCGACAACCGCACCCCAGAGAAAGTACGATGGTTCCGTGACTTGGGTTTCTCTCGTGTTGTCCTTGCCAGAGAACTCTCTGTGGAAGAGATTGCGGCCATCCATCGCGAGGTGCCTGACGTCGAGTTGGAGGTCTTTGTACATGGAGCCCTGTGTGTCAGTTATTCTGGCATCTGCTATGCCTCCCAGCATTGTTTTGGTCGCAGTGCCAACCGTGGGGAGTGTGCTCAGTTCTGCCGGATGAAATTCTCATTGGTTGATGCAAAGGGTAGGGAAGTGGAACACGACCGTCATTTGCTCTCTCTAAAGGATATGAATCAGAGTGACTATCTGGAGGAACTCATCGAGGCTGGTGCCACATCATTCAAGATTGAGGGACGTCTGAAGGATGTACCTTATGTCAAGAATGTCACTGCTGCGTATAGTCAACGGCTCAACCAGATCATAAGTCGTCATCCAGACCAGTATTGTCGCAGTTCTAAGGGAGAGTGCCATTATACGTTTACCCCTGATCTCAACAGGACATTCAATCGTGGCTATACCAACTATTTCCTGCATGGCCGTCAACCCGACATCGCCTCTTTCGATACACCAAAAGCGAGGGGAGAGTTTGTGGGTACAGTAAAGGAAATTCGTCATGACTCTTTCAATGTGGCAGGTACAGCCAGTTTTGCAAATGGCGACGGACTCTGTTTTTTCAACAAGGAACGTCAGTTGGTGGGTTTCCGTGCCAATAGGGTAGTGGGTAACCGTATTTATCCCTATCGTATGCCACAAGGTCTGTTGTCAGGTATGCGTCTTTACCGTAATAATGATCAGGAGTTCGAACGCCTGTTGTCACGTCCGAGTGCCGAGCGCAAGATTCCTATCCGCCTCTCCCTCCGTGCTGTCGATGACGGCTTTGAGTTGAATGGGATTCGTTTCACTGCCGAACATCAGATGGCTCAGAAACCACAGCGAGAGAACATTATCCGTCAACTGACGAAATTGGGTGATACGATATACACCTGCGAGGAGGTAGATATTCCTGAGGACTTCAACTACTTCATCCCTAATAGTGTTCTTTCCGAGATGCGCCGAACGCTCATGGAGAAAATGAGAAATGAGATATTTGGAATGAGAAATGATGATATCCGGACAAACCCTTGCTCTGCCAATAGAGGTTATCAACATTCCTCATTTCTCACTTCTCATTTTTCATATCCATACCTTTCCAATATCTCCAACCGCCTCTCTCAACAGTTCTACGGCTCTAAAGAACTGACTGCCTACGAACTGAAAGGCGGCTCAGGTCCCATCATGCAGTGCCGCCACTGCATCCGTTATGCGTTGGGCTATTGCGTCAAGCATGGGGGTTTACGTCCCACATGGCATGAGCCTCTCTCTCTGGTCTTAGGCGATGGTCGTCGTTTCCGTCTTGAGTTCGATTGTCAACATTGTCAGATGAATGTCTATGCGTCGTAGCCTGTTATGTGTTATTAATTTCGCATTTTGCATTCTTTTTTGCTCTTGTTACAATCAGGGGCCGTTGACACCTGATGCCTGGGATCTGACAGAAAAGCAACTTGACTCCATCTCCTTTTATACCACCCATCATTATACCCAGGGTTACAATTTCGTGGTCAGTAAGGACTCTCTCCCCGTATTGGAACAGCAACAGGAGATGATGTCAGTACCCGAGATCCTGAATGCGGAGTTTCAGGCTGGTGATGTCACTATGCCGATGCTGTCGATGGTGGATACCATCATCCTCCGCAAGCACAATCGTCTGGTGGTGGCCGATATCAAGACTGTGCCTGCAGACTCCATCGATTCTGTGTGGGTGAAGGTGGCTCGTGACCAACTCACCTTTGGATGGGTGCATGAGTCCGATTTGTTGGCCAATGTGTCGCCCGACGATCCCATCAGCCAGTTCATCGATTTCTTCTCTGATTCCCACCTGCTCATTTTCCTTGGTTTCTGTGTAATGGTGGGTGGAGCCTACGGCCTGCGCCGTCTGATGCGCAAGGGAGCCAAAATCGTTCACTTCAATGATATTCCTTCGTTCTACCCCACATTGCTCTGTCTATTGGTGGCCTCTTCGGCGGTGCTTTATAGTAGTATTCAACTTTTCGCTCCTGAGTCATGGCGACATTTTTACTACCATCCCTCGCTCAATCCATACACGCTGCCGTGGCACCTTGGACTCTTCATCACCTCTGTCTGGGCCATCCTCATCGTGACTATTGCCACTATCGACGATGTGCGCCATCACTTGCCATTGGGTCAGGTCATTCTTTACCTCGGAGGGCTGGCGGCTGTCTGTGCTGTCGATTATGTTATTTTCAGCCTTACCACCTTATATTATATAGGTTATCCGTTACTGATAGCCTACTTTGTGTTCGCTTTGTACCGCCTCTCCCTGCAAAAATCATTATAAATGAGGATTGCACGGCTCAGGAAAAAGCCGTACCTTTGCACCCGAGAAATAAGGTTTATTGATATATAAGATGGATATAAAATGTAAGGTAGAGGTAAAGACTATATGGGTAATTGTTTTACCCTTTTACCTTTTTACCTTTTTACCTTTAAGCGCCCAAAAGCAGGATGACATGCGACAAGCGGTGGAGTACTTGGCATCACAGGAACTTGGTGGCAGGTATCCTGGTACTGCCGGTGATACCCTCGCCTCAGAGTTCATTGTCGACAAACTCCGTAGCCTGAAACTCAAACCGGTTGTCAAGGAAAAGAAGGCAAAAGGGTTCTATCACGACTTTACTTATACAAAGAAGGACAAGGAGGTGACCACCCATAACATTATTGCAGTCCTTCCAGGAAAGGACAAGCATCTTAGGAACGAATACATTGTAGTCGGTTCGCATTTTGACCATTTGGGTATGGGTGGCGAAGGATCCGGTTCACGTCGTCCTGACACATTGGGGGTACACCCTGGTGCCGACGATAATGCCAGCGGCGATGCCGTTGTGCTTGAACTGGCAAAGTATTTTAAGAAGGTTCGCTCGCCACGAAGTATTATCTTCATGTTCTTTGGTGCAGAGGAACAAGGTCTTGTGGGTTCTAAGTATTTCCTGGAATGGATGAAGCGGGAGGATGACCGGCGCATCAACCTTCCTGCTGATAGAAAAGGCATCGTGGCTATGGTGAACCTGGATATGGTAGGTCGAATGCGTGACAATGCCCTGAGTGTTTCGGGTACAGGTACCAGTTCCGAATTCAAGGCAATGGCAGAGCAAGTGGCTGAAAAGACCAACCTGAACATTAGTTGTACGCCTGATGGCTATGGCCCGAGCGATCATGCCTCATTCGTGGTAGTAGACATTCCCGTTCTCTTTCTCACCACAGGTGGTCATATGGAGTATCACACTCCCGATGATGTTCCTTCAACTTTGAATTATGACGGTATGCAGCAGACGTTGGCGTTTTCACAGGAGTTGATAACTCGACTGGCAAGTATGCCCACGACTCCGGATTATATCAGTGTACCCAGCAACAATACCATGAAGCATGCAAATTTTAAGGTTACGTTGGGCTTGATGCCCGATGTCATGGGAGCCAGCCGTATTCCTGGTCTTCGTGCTGATATCGTTGTGGCAGGAAAGCCTGCACATACTGCTGGTATCAGGAGCGGTGACATCATTCAGGAGATCGATGGCAAACCAGTAAAGGACATCAATGAGTATATGGAGCGTTTGTCGGAACTCACACCTGATACAACTATCCCAGTGAAAGTACTCCGAAACGAGGAGATTATTACGTTCCAGGTTCACCTAATGCCCGCTAAGAAATGAAGAAATCGTTATATTGGCTATTGGCCGTTGTCATCACATTGGTACTGAGCATATACCAGCGCATGACTGGTCCAACTTATCCCAAGAAGGTGACCATAGAACTGAACGGGGAGAATTATAAGATAAAACTGCCCAGAAGTGGTGTGCAGAAGGATGAGATCATTACGCTGAAGGATGTGCCACGGCAGAATCACATGATTCTGCATTACCGTCGCTATCCTACTTCGGAAGACTACACCACCATGGACTTCGAATGGGCAGACAACGCGTGGCAGGCAGCCTTGCCCGTTCAGCCTGTGGCTGGGAAGTTGCAGTATTACATCACCGTCAATGGAAAGGACTATCCTGCTGATGAACCCCTTGTGATCCGTTTCCGCAATGATGTACCTGCCAGTATTTTGGTGCCACACATCCTGCTGATGTTTGCAGCCATGCTCTTTGCCGTCTATACGTTCCTGTTGGTGATGACACGCAAGAAATATAGCAAGTGGTTGAAGGTTACGGTGGGAACGCTTTTCGTGGGCGGTTTCATCTTAGGCCCTCTTGTGCAACATGCGGCTTTTGGCCCTTGGTGGGCAGGATTCCCATATGGAACAGACCTGACTGACAATAAGACACTCCTGTCCTTTCTGCTCTTCCTGATTGCCCTTGTCACGTTGAAGTGGAAATACAATAAGTGGGTGGTTGCCCTGGCGGTGCTCTTTATGATTGTCATTTTCAGTATTCCCCATAGCGCATACGGATCAGAGTATGATTATACAACACAACAATTAAAAAAGTAAAAAGGTAAAAAGATGAAAATCAAAAGTTTTATGACAATGACGTTGGCTGCAGTGGCCTTCGTGTTTAGTATGGGTTCATGTTCAAGTAGTGATGACGAGCCAGAAGTAGCCGTAGCCGCACAGGTCGCAGGTTCCTATTCTGGTAATGAAGTCGTTGTGGTGATGGGAGAAGAATCGTCTAACGAGACCAAGACCTATGTATTGGCCAAATCCTCTGACGCATCCGTTGATATGACGATTCCTGAAATGGGAATGGGTGGCCACATGACCATTCCGGCACTCGCTGTTAAGAATATTCCCCTGACCAAGAGTGGTAATACGATTACGGGTAAGTTTGACAAGTATGAAGGTGTGGTGACCAATGCCGCTGGCGATGAGAAAAACTATACCATCAGTAATCTCGCTTTGGTCTCTAGCGACAAGACTGTTGCTGTAACGTTCTCATTGAAGTACGGCAATATGCCAATGTCCATGGAAACGACCTTTACGGGTACAAAGAAGTAAGTTCTGGCAGTGTACTTAAAGAACAGATTCTCACGATTCTTAATAGCAGGTATGGCTGTGCTCATACCTGCTATCAATCTCTCTGCACAGACGTTCCGTGACTCCGTGGATCTAGAGCCGGTTGTCGTGACGGCTTCACTTTCGCCGAAGGCACTGAAAGATGCGCCTGTTGTCACGCGACTCATTACGCTTCACGACATCAAGATTACTGATGCCACTAACATTCAGGATCTGTTGACGCAGGAGATTCCTGGTCTGGAGTTCGGCTTTGCGATGGCTCAGGAAACGTCGCTCAACATGAGTGGTTTCGGCGGCAATGCCGTACTTTTCCTCGTCGATGGGGAACGGATGGCTGGCGAGACGATGGACAACACGGACTATAACCGTATGAACCTTGACAATGTAGGGCGCATCGAAATAGTAAAGGGTGCTTCGTCGGCTCTCTATGGTTCCAATGCCGTAGGAGGCGTGATAAACATCATCAGTCGTGAGAATCTGGAACCCTGGACAGCCAACGTCAACTCACGTTATAACTCCTTCGGCCATGAATGGCGCAACGGGGCCAGTTTTTCTTTCAATACCAAGAAATGGAACTCCCAAACCAGTTTCCAGCATACCAAGATTGATCCTGTCGACTTGCCTAAGGCACACTCTTCCGAGGAGATTGCCATCGAATTGATGAAGAAGGCGCAGGGCTTGCCATACGACGAGTCGGTGTTGAATGATGACTCCAACCTGAGCCGCCTTTATGGACAAAAAACCTACAACATCAAAGAACGACTTATATGGCGTGCAACGGATAAGTTGACCCTGACAGGGCGTGGAGGCTATTTCTTCCGTACCAGCGAACGCGACACCTATGACTATCACTTCAACGGCTATAGTGCCGGGCTGAAGGGACGTTATGTCTGGAATTATGACCGTCATCTCGAACTGTCGTATGCCTACGACCAGTACGACAAGGCTAATTTCCTGCCTGACGGCACACGAACTCATGACCACGATTACAGCAATCAGCAACATGTCGCACATGCCTTGTTCAGCCAGTCGTTTGGTAAGAACAGCCTGATTCTTGGTGCCGACTATATGCACGACTATCTCACGACCTATCAGTTTATCGACAACACGAGCCATGCACAGGACAATATCGATGGCTACGCCCAGTTCGACTGGAACATCACTGATCAACTCAATGTGGTTGGCAGTGTTCGATACGATTATTTCTCCGCTTCTGCGCAGAAGGCACTCACCGAGCGTCTTGCCGTTGTCTACAAATTTCCTTGGATGACCCTTCGTGCCAACTATGCCAGTGGTTTCCGGTCTCCTACGCTCAAAGAGATGTATATGCACTTCGATATGGGTAATATGGGGTATATGATTATCGGCAATCCAGACTTGAAGCCAGAGAAGAGCAACAATATCAACGTTGCCATCGAACGTACCAACCGCATCCGCAATAGTGGCTTCATCGACGGACGCTATAATTTCACCCTGATGGGCTACTGTAATATCTTTGACAAACGTATCACAACCATCGCGGGGCCAGAATACAATGGGATGGAGAGTGCGCTCTATGCCAACGAAGAAGGTATCAAGGTCTGGGGCATCGATGTCAGTCTGGGACATATCTGGGACTGCGGCTTGTCGTTTAAACTGAATTATTCCTGGATGAAAGAGACGGGCAATGTCTATTATTCAGACTTCTATCAGCCTCGTTCACATTCCATTACCTGGCGGATAGGCTACGACCATCGTTTCTCACGTCACTATGCCCTTGACGCAGCACTTTCTGGACGCAGCCAGGGCAAGCCTCAATCAGACCGCACGGATGTTGATCAGGGCTATACCATCTGGAAACTCATGCTCCAGCACCATCTCTGGCGCGGCATTTGCCTCAGTACAGCCATCGACAATATCTTCAACTACAAGCCAAAGTCATATTATTATTGTTCCCCCCTCACCACAGGTACCTCTTTTAACATAGGACTGTCCGTTGATTTGGATACTATATATTATTAATAAGGAGCAAATATACAAGAAATATTTGTTTTTCGCAACTTTTAATCGGTTTTCTTTGGTTTTTCGCTGACTTATTGTTACCTTTGCAGCCAATTTCAGAAATTAATGCATTAATTACAGGATAATATGGCAAAATTGAAAGGCGCTATTGTGGTGGATACTGAGAGGTGCAAGGGATGCCAGTTGTGCATCATCGCCTGTCCTCAGAAGGTTATCGCACTAGCCAACAAAGTGAATCTGCACGGTTATCCCTACGTGGAGGCAACGAACGAGGATGCCTGTGTCGGCTGTGCCTCGTGCGGCATCGTCTGCCCTGATGGCTGTATCACCGTGTATCGTAAAAGAGTGGAGGACTAAACTATGGCTGAGAAAAGAGAAGTTGTGTTGATGAAAGGTAACGAGGCGATTGCCCACGCTGCTATTCGTTGCGGATGCGACGGCTATTTCGGCTATCCTATTACCCCGCAGAGTGAAGTGATTGAGACGCTGGCTGAGTTGAAGCCTTGGGAGACCACTGGTATGCAGGTGGTGCAGGCTGAGAGTGAGTTGGCATCTATCTATATGGTCTATGGCGCTGCCGGAGCCGGTAAGCGAGCCATGACCTCATCAAGTTCTCCTGGTATCGCTCTGATGCAGGAGGGTATCACCTATATGGCTGGTGCCGAGGTGCCAGGTGTGTTTGTGAACGTGCAGCGTGGCGGTCCCGGTCTGGGCACCATCCAGCCCTCGCAGGGTGATTACTTCCAGGCTACCCGTGGTGGTGGTAACGGTGACTATAAGGTCATCGTGTTGGCTCCCTCTTCTGTTCAGGAGATGGCCGACTTCGTAGACCTCGCCTTCGAACTGGCCTTCAAGTATCGCAACCCCGCTATGATTCTCTCTGACGGCGTGATTGGTCAAATGATGGAGAAAGTGGTGCTGCCGCCTTATAAGCCCCGTCGAACGGATGAGGAGGTAATCAAGCAGTGCCCTTGGGCCTCCACTGGTAAACCGAAAAGCCGTGAGCGTGTGGTGATTACCTCTTTGGAATTGAAGCCTGAGATTATGGAGCAGCGTAACATCGCCCTCCAAGAGAAATATGCTAAGATTCAGGAGAATGAGGTGCGTTTTGAGCAGCAGTTGATGGATGATGCTGAGTATGCCATCGTTGCTTTTGGTTCTGCCGCTCGTATCGCAGAGAAAAGTGTGGAGATTGCCCGTGAACAGGATATTAAGGTTGGTCTGTTCCGTCCGATTACGCTGTTCCCATTCCCAATCAAGCAGATTTCGGAGTTATCGAAGAAGGTGAAGGGTATTCTCGTGGCCGAGATTAATGCAGGTCAGATGGTACAGGATGTTCGCTTGGCTGTGAACGGCGCTGTGCCTGTAGAGCAGTTCGGCCGTCTGGGTGGTATCGTGCCTGATCCCGAAGAAATCGTAGAGGCTTTGAAGAAATTAATCTAGGATAACCTAGGATAGCCTAGGGACTCCTAGGAAACCTAGAAAAAGAAAAGAACAATGGATAGAAATCAAATAGTTCAACCCGAGAACATCGTCTGCAAGAAGCCGACGCTGATGAATGACAACAATATGCACTATTGCCCGGGCTGCTCGCACGGTGTGGTGCATAAACTCATTGCCGAAGTCATCGAAGAGATGGGTATGGAAGACAAGGCCGTCGGTGTTTCACCCGTAGGCTGTGCCGTCTTCGCGTACAATTATATAGATATAGACTGGCAGGAGGCTGCCCACGGTCGTGCACCTGCACTGGCTACTGGTATCAAGCGCTGCTGGCCTGACCGACTGGTATTTACCTATCAGGGTGACGGCGATCTGGCATGTATAGGAACGTGTGAGACCATTCACGCCCTGAACCGTGGCGAGAACATCGTGATTATCTTCGTCAACAATGCCATCTACGGTATGACGGGTGGTCAGATGGCACCTACAACCCTGATTGGTCAGAAGACTTCTACTTGTCCTTATGGACGCGATCCTCAGTTGCACGGCTATCCCTTGAAGATGGCTGATATCGCTGCTGGCTTGGAAGGTACTTGCTATGTCACTCGTCAGAGTGTGGAGAGCGTTGCCTCTATTCTGAAAGCAAAGAAGGCATTGCGCAAGGCTTTCGAGGCTTCGATGGCGGGTAAGGGGTCATCGCTCGTAGAGTTTGTCTCTACCTGTAACAGCGGTTGGAAACTCTCTCCTGCTAAGGCAAATGAATGGATGAAGGAGAATATGTTCCCCTTCTATCCCAAAGGTGACTTAAAAGATACGACAAATGAATGATTGAGCAAACCGAATGCAGAGAGTTTGCTCTATGCAGAGGTGCAGCCAATTATGCATAAAATGCAGTTTTATGAAAAAGGAAATTATAATTTCAGGTTTCGGAGGTCAGGGCGTGCTCTCAATGGGTAAGATTCTGGCCTATAGTGGACTGATGGAGGATAAAGAGGTGACATGGATGCCTGCCTACGGTCCTGAGCAGCGTGGTGGTACAGCCAACGTGACGGTGATTGTCAGTGACGAGCGTATCTCTTCGCCTATCCTCAGCAAGTACGACATTGCTGTGGTACTGAACCAACCTTCACTGGAGAAGTTTGAACCAAAAATCAAACCCGGTGGTATCCTGATCTACGATGGTTTTGGTATTATCAACAAGCCAACTCGTAAGGACATTACTATCTATGAGATAAACGCTATGGATAAGGCTGCCGAGATGAAGAACGGTAAGGTGTTCAACATGATTGTTCTTGGTGGTTTGCTGAAGGTGGCTCCTGTCGTTAGCGACAAAGGAGTGGAGAAAGCGTTGAAAAAGACCCTCCCTGAGCGCCATCACGATCTCATCCCCCTGAATATGGAAGCCCTGAAGGAAGGTGCAAAGATTATTGAAGTTATTAAATAATAAGGTATATATGAAAAAAATCTTTTTGATGCTAACTGTAACACTGATGTCGTTGCAGTCGGCTTATTCGCAGCAGGCACTTGAAGATAGCAAAAACACAGATAACTGGTACGTTGGTGTTAACGGTGCCGTCAGTTCAAAGATAACTCACAATAGCATTTTTAAGAATCTCAATCCCTCGATTGGCCTTCGTGTGGGACGTTATTGGACGCCTGTCGTTGGTTGGGTCGTGACGGGTGATCTCTATCTTCGTGAAAGAGGTTATAACTACAGTAACGCCAAAAGACTGAAAGGTGTTAACTTAGACTTTTTAGGTACACTGAACCTGAGCAACTGGTTTGGTGGTTATCTGGGACAGCCCCGTACCTTTGAAGTCAGTGCTCTTGGAGGTTTGGGATGGGGATGCATCTTTGACTCAAACTTGGATCACAAACAGGACTTGGTTTCGAAGTTCGGTTTAGACTTTGCATATAATTTTGGTGAGTCTCTCGAATGGCAAATCTATGTAGAGCCTGCCGTCAACTATAATCTGACTTCCAATTCACGTTGCAACTATAATCTGAATACAGCCGCATTTCAGTTGTCGGTGGGTGTAAACTACAAGTTTGGCAATAGCAATGGTACACATAACTTCAAGATTGCCAATTTGCGTGACCAGACCGAGATTGACGACCTGAATACATTCGTCAACGAGTTGAAGGGCGAGTTGGTAGCAAAGGACAAGCGTATCGCTCAGGGAATCCGTATGATTGGTACGCTTGAAGACTCTTTGGAAGCCGCAAGGAATGTTAAGCCAACCGTAGTGAACAAGGTTACGAAGGTGGTGAATGTCAAGAATAATGTGCTCCAGCCCACAGTGATCTTTGGTCAGGGAAAGAGCAGTGTAGATGCAGCCCAGATGGCCAGTGTGGCTATGATTGCAAAGTATATGAAGAATCATCCTGAGTCGAAGATTCTGATTAAGGGTTATGCTTCTCCTGAGGGCAATCCAGAATTGAACCAGAAACTGTCAGAGGCTCGTGCTGAGTCTGTAAAGAAAGCACTTGTCGGCCGTTATGGTATTTCTGCCAGTCGTTTGACGACCCAGGGTATGGGTGCAACCGACGAACTCTTCGATGAGATCGACTTCAATCGTGTGGCTACATTCACTGATACCACTAAGGAGTAGTTTGAACACAATTAATAAAGGAAAACGGCCTGAGTAAATTCTCAGGCCGTTTTCCTTTGTTATTTCTGGGGCTTCTTGGTGTACTCTTTGGATAAATCTTCAAAGAAATTATGTTCTAACACCTGCGAGATTCTCCAGAGTAGTTTCGTGCTGATATCTTTCCTGCTGAAGATATTATAGACATTCGTTCTTTCACAAGGGATTTCCCTTGACAACTGGGTCACACTCATCCCTTTTTTCTTCATCACTTCCCTAATGCTCCGTCCGATATTCATACTAATAAAATTAATTGTTATTTGTTATTATCATTTTTCGTTTGCAAAAATAATACTTTCATCTCAATAATCCAAATGTTTTCTTGAAAAAAAAGATTAAAATGTTGGGAATTAAGGGATTTTAGTGTAACTTTGCGCACTAAATAAACTCACAACTTATGAAACATCAACTGAGAAGTGCCGTTTGCACGGAAGGAAGGAGAATGGCTGGTGCCCGTGCTTTATGGGTGGCCACAGGTATGAAACAGGAACAGTTTGGCAAGCCGATCATCGCTGTCGTCAACTCGTTCACCCAGTTTGTGCCTGGGCATACGCATCTGCATGAAATTGGTCAGATTGTCAAGGCTGAGATTGAGAAGATGGGCTGTTTTGCCGCCGAGTTCAATACCATTGCCATCGATGACGGTATTGCCATGGGGCATGATGGTATGCTTTATAGTCTTCCGAGTCGCGATATCATTGCCGACTCTGTGGAATATATGGTGAATGCCCATAAGGCTGATGCAATGATCTGTATCTCTAACTGTGATAAGGTGACGCCGGGTATGCTGATGGCTTCTATGCGTCTGAATATTCCTACGGTGTTCTGTTCAGGTGGCCCGATGGAGGCTGGCAGATGGCGTGGCGAGAATGCCGACCTGATTACGGCGATGGTAAAAGGGGCTGATCCTTCGGTAACAGACGAGGAGATGAAGGAGATAGAGGCCTGTGCCTGTCCGGGGTGCGGCTCGTGCTCTGGTATGTTCACAGCCAACTCGATGAACTCACTGACGGAGGCTATCGGCCTTTCGCTGCCTGGCAATGGAACCATCCTGGCTACACATACCAATAGGGTAGAGTTGTTCAAGGCTGCTGCCCGTCAGGTGGTGAAAAATGCTTTCGCTTATTATGAGGATGGCGATGAGCGTGTCTTGCCTCGCAGCATTGCCACTCGTAAGGCCTTTATGAATGCGATGTCGCTGGATATTGCGATGGGTGGCAGTACGAATACGGTGCTCCATCTGTTGGCTGTGGCTCAGGAGGCTGGCGCCGACTTCACGATGAAGGACATTGACGCGCTGAGCCGTAAGGTGCCTTGTCTCTGCAAACTGGCTCCCAACACGCAGAAGTACAGCGTGCAGGAGTGTGGTCGTGCAGGTGGTATCCTGGGCATACTGAATGAATTGAATAAGGGAGGTCTTGTTGATGGCTCTGCCATCCGTGTGGATGGCATGACGCTGGGCGAGGCAATAAAGAAATATGATATCACCGGTGATTCTGGTGATTTTGGATTCTCCGATATTTACTACAGCGCTCCAGGCAATCGCTTCTCTACGAAGATGGGCTCCCAGTCAGAACGCTGGCCTTCGCTTGACACCGATCGAGCCAATGGCTGTATCCGTGACCTTGAACATGCCTATACCAAGGATGGTGGTTTGGCCGTGCTATTCGGCAATATCGCCCAGGATGGCTGCGTGGTCAAGACCGCTGGTGTCGATGAGTCCCTGTGGCATTTCGAAGGCCCGGCCGTCGTGTTCGACTCTCAGGAGGATGCCTGTGAGGGGATTCTTGGCGGCAAGGTGAAGAGTGGCGACTGTGTGGTGATCACCCACGAGGGTCCCAAGGGCGGGCCAGGTATGCAGGAGATGCTCTATCCTACATCTTATATCAAGAGTATGCATCTGGGCAAGGCATGCGCCCTGATTACAGACGGTCGTTTCTCTGGTGGTACATCAGGTCTCTCCATCGGACATATCTCTCCCGAGGCTGCCAATGGCGGCAACATCGGAAAGATCAAGGATGGCGACATCATCGTGATTGATATTCCCTCGCGCAGTATCAGCGTGAAACTCTCTGATGAAGAACTGGCAGCCCGTCCACAACAGCCATTGAAGCGTAATCGCGTGATATCTAAGGCTCTGCGAGCCTATGCCCAGAGCGTATCTTCGGCAGATAAGGGCGGAATTAGGATTATAGACTAGGTAATTCTAGGCATTCCTGGGCGTTCCTAGGCTATCCTAGGGTTATCCTAGGGATGCCTATCAAAGATAAAGAAAATGAAAGATAAGATTACAGGCTCGAAGGCACTGATGCGTGCCTTGCAGGCAGAGGGGGTAACCACCATTTTTGGCTATCCCGGCGGCTCTATTATGCCCGTCTACGATGCACTCTTCGACTATACACGAGGCGAGAAGAAATGTTTCGACCATATTCTGGTGCGTCACGAACAGGGTGCCACCCATGCCGCTGAAGGCTATGCCAGAGTGTCGGGCAAGGTGGGAGTGGCCTTGGTCACCAGTGGCCCTGGTGTGACAAACACCCTGACGGGTATTGCTGATGCCATGTTGGATTCTACGCCGATAGTTGTCATAGCAGGCCAGGTGCCTATCTCTGCCTTGGGTACGGATGCCTTTCAGGAAGTAGACCTCGTGGGTGTATCGCAGCCAATATCCAAATGGAGTTACCAGATTCGCCATGCTGAGGATGTGGCGTGGGCCGTGAGCCGTGCCTTCTATATCGCACGGACAGGGCGTCCAGGCCCAGTGGTGCTCGACTTTGCTAAGAATGCCCAGGTTGAGGAGATAGATTATAATCCGCAGAAAGTGGATTTCATCCGTTCTTACGTGCCTTATCCCAAACTCGAAAAGGAGGCTGTACGTCAGGCTGCCGAACTGATCAACAGTGCCAAGAAGCCTCTGGCACTTGTAGGACAGGGCGTGGAACTGGGTAATGCCCAGAGCGAACTGAGGGCCTTCCTTGAAAAGGCCGATATCCCTGCCGGGCGCACGATGCTGGGGCTTTCCGCCTTGCCGTCGAATCATCCGCTCAATGTGGGTATGCTGGGAATGCACGGTAACTATGCCGTGAATCTGAAGGAACAGGAGTGCGACGTGCTCATTGCCATCGGTATGCGTTTCAGTGACAGGGTGACGGGTAATCTGAAGACCTATGCCAAGCAGGCGAAGGTTATCCATCTTGACATTGACCGCAGTGAGATTGATAAGAATGTGAAGACCGATGTGGCTGTGGTGGCTGATTGTAAGGAGTCGTTGCCAGCCATCACGGCTCTGTTGAATAAGAATAACCATCAGGCGTGGCGCGATTCGTTCAAGCCGCTTGATGAGATGGAACGAACGAAGGTCATCGAGCCCGCCATCCATCCCAAGGAGGGGCCGCTGCTGATGGGTGAGGTGGTGAATGGCGTGGCAGAACAGGCACCCGATGATGCCGTCCTCGTGACGGATGTGGGTCAGAACCAACTCTTTGCCACCCGTTACTTCAAATACCATCATAAGCGCAGCATCTGCACCAGTGGCGGTCTCGGAACGATGGGCTATGGTATGCCTGCAGCCATCGGTGCCACCTTTGCGGCTCGCGAGCGCACCGTCTGTTGCTTTATGGGCGACGGCGGATTCCAGATGTGTATCGAGGAACTCGGTACGATTATGGAGCAGAGGGCACCCGTCAAGATGATTGTGATGAACAACCATTACTTGGGCAATGTGCGTCAGTGGCAGGATATGTTCTGGATGCGTCGCAAGTCGTTCACCAAGATGATGAATCCTGATTACGCCCTTATCGCGCAGGGCTATGGCATTCCTTATCTGGCCGTTACCGACCGTAAGGATTTGGCAGGCTCCATCAAGGAGATGCTTGCCACCGACGGGCCGTTTATCCTCGAATGTGCGATCCTTGAGGAGGATAATGTGCTGCCAATGACGCCTCCGGGTATGGATGTGGATAAAATGATGTTGGAGATTTAAGTTATGAGAAAGGAAGAAAGAAAACTCTACACCTTATTGGTCTATTCTGAGAATGTGGCCGGTATTCTGAATCAGGTGACGGCTGTGTTCACCCGTCGTCAGGTGAATATCGAGAGTCTGAACGTGTCGGCATCGAGTATTCCCGGGGTGCATAAGTATACCATCACCGCCTGGAGCAGCGACGAGGATGAGATAGTAAAGATAGTCCGTCAGATAGAGAAGAAGATCGACGTGGTGAAGGCCAATTATTTCACTGACGACGAATTGTTTATCCGTGAGTCTGGGTTGTATAAACTGGCCACGGACAAGGTCTTGGAGAATCCTGAGATATCCCGGACGATCCGGCGCTTCGACGCGCATATCATCGAGGTGAATCCCACCTATACCATCGTGATGAAGCACGGCATCACGGAGGATATTATCTCGCTGTTCCGTGCGCTTGATGCCTTTGGCTGCGTGCTGCAGTACACTCGCTCGGGTCGCATCGCCGTGACCCGTGGCATGCAGGAGCAGGTCAGTGCATTCTTGGAGGAGAGGGAAAATGGATAAAGTGGGCGTCTATTCTTTTATGGCCGAGCCGTTCCACTGCGACTTCTCGCAGCGGCTCTTCATGGGGCACATGGGCAATCACATGCTCAATGCTGCCGACTTCCATTCTTCGGCCCGTGGCTTCGGCATGAAGTATCTGCTGACCATCCAGCGTTCGTGGGTGCTCTCGCGCCTGGCCATCGAGATGGAGGAGATGCCGCAGATGTATACCAGGTTTAATGTGGAGACTTGGGTGGAGTCGGCCATGCGCTATTTCACCAGTCGTAACTTCCGCGTGGTGGGCGAGGATGGCAAGGTGTATGGCTATGGCCGCAGCATCTGGGCGATGATCGACACGGAGAGCCGCCAGCCCACGGATATCTTCAGCATCGACGACGGCGCCATCAACAACTGGATCGTGAAGGACAAGGAGTGTCCCATCGACAAGGGGGGACGGGTGAAGATGACGGACGAGGCGGCGTTTGTGCGCACCATCGACACGCAGTACAACGATGTCGATATCAACGGCCATATCAACTCCGTGAAATATATCGAGCACGTGCTCGACCTCTGGCCGCTCGACTGGTACGGGGAGCACCGGATCCGCCGCTTTGAGATTGCCTACGTGGCTGAGGCTCACGCCGGCGACAAACTCTCTTTCTACAAGGAGCCTGCCGAAGAGCCCGATGCCTTCAACATCCGCATCGTAAAAACCTCGCCGGATTCGGAAGAGCCCGTCGAGGCTTGCCGTAGTAAGGTCGTGTTCAAATAAGAAATCCGCGGAAAGTTTTGGCTTTTCGCGGATTATTCGTTTTTTTTGCAATCAATTAGATGGTAAATATAGGAAAATCTTTCATGATAAAGGCTCACGACCTCCGCCGGAATAGCCTCCGGGAGCCCCGACAAACGGAATCGACCCTCGATTCGGGCTTTCGGGAACTCCGGCAGACAGAATTGACCCTCGATTCCGGCTTTCGGGAACTCCGGCAAGCAGAATTGACCCTCAATTCCGAATGGCGAACCCCTACGGCAGGCAGAATTGACCCTCGATTCGTGCTTCGTACCCCTACGGCAGGCAGAATTGACCCTCGATTCCGAGCGACGTACCCCTACGGCGGGCAGAATTGGCCCTCGATTCGGTCTTCGAACCCCTACGGCAGGCAGAATTGTCACTCGATTCCGAGCGACGTACCCCTACGAGACATATAAATCACCTAATAACCAACAAAAGGAAAGACTCGATTATGATCAATCTCAATGCAAAACAATTTCCCGACCAGTAAATCGGGCGATTACCCCGCCCCGCCCTTCGGGCACCCCTCCCCTCAAAGGGGCGGGGAGCGGTGGCGCCGCTGATTCTCCCGAAATGCGAATGAAAAATAAATCCCCGGAAGCCGATGCGCTTTCGGGGATTACTATTTTTTAATAATGTGCCTCAGTCATCGTTGGCAGCCAGGGGGCCGGTCTTGGTGAAGAGGTTCAGGTCGATGCAGTTGCCCATCGTCTCGTAGCCCTGTGCATTCAGGTGCAGCCAGTCGTTCTCGAAGAGGAACTGCCGCTGCATGGCCTCCCTGTCCTGCGGATTGCCGACGGCCTGGTCGAAGTCGATCACGCCGTCCAGCATCTTCGTCGTGCGTATCCACTCGTTCAGCCTCTGGCGCCCCTTCTCGTGGTGGTCCGAGTAGTAGTTGTTGCCCTTGAAGGGTGTGATCGTGGCGCCGAACACTCTGATGCCTTTCTGGTGAGCCTCGCGGATGATTTGTTTGTATACATCGATGATGCGCTGTGCCGTCTGTTCGCCGTTGCGGGCGTAGCCCAGGTCGTTGACAGCCTCGAAGAGGATGATCCACTTCACGCCCTCCTGCCCGAACAGGTCTCGCTCATAGCGGTTGACGGCCGCCGGGCCCAGTCCCCCGCCAAGCACGCAGTTGCCACCAATGCCCATATTGAGCACACCCACCTGACGGGTCGCCTTGTTGCCTAACAGACGGCGTGAGAGCACGTCGGCCCAGCGGTTCTGCTCGTTGGTGGTGGAGCCACGCCCGTCGGTGATGGAGTTGCCCAAGATGGCCACGGCCCCCGCCTTTTTGGGGGCCTCAACCTCCAATGCCAGGATATTATACCAGTGGTCGGTCCTGACGGCATCGCTGAAATCGGTGGTATGGCCTGCCTTCAGATACGAAGTGGTCCGCGAGCCGGGATGCCCGCTGACGCTTGCCGACGAGGCGCCGTAATGGATGGTGATGGCCACATTCTGGCGCGTGCCGATCTTGAAGTTGACGGGATCGGATACGACCTTTCCGCCGGCAGGGATCTCTACCGATGCCTTGCCGTCGAAGGTCAGGCTCACCGTCGACTTCTCATCGATCTCACTACTACTGCCTGCCGTCTTGGCGATGGCCAGTTCCACGGCCCTGATCTCTGTGGCTTCCTGGCTGAACTCATTGGTGAGTTTCAGGCGCACCTTCTTGCCGCCTATCGACACCTGCACGATCTGGCGCAAGGAGTTGTTCGCCAGTCCTGGCGACGGGGGATTGTTATGCCTCTCTACGAGTTGCGGGGCAGTACCCCATGTGCCTACCCAGTGGCCTTTGGCCAGAGCCATGCCTGCCGTGAGCAGGCAGATGAGCATAAGAGCGATCCGTTTCTTCATTTTGTGCTATTATTGATGATTGACGCCACAAAATTACGAATAATTGTTGATAAATAAATAAGGTATAGGGTAAAAATCCAAATAAATTTGGTTTTTCACTCATTTATTCGTAATTTTGCAGCCAATATGAAAGAAGTGATTATCAAAGACAGTAGGCTGCAGCAGGCTGCCGCGGAGGGGATGGACGCCTTCGTGCAGGTGTTCGTGGACGCCATTCGTGAGGCTATCGGCGGTGAACTGACGGCCGAGACGATGGCAGAGTTGAATGCCGACCAGATTACTCTGCTGGCCTGGGACATGCTGCATGAGGAGGTGATGGACGGGGGATTTGTGCAACTGATCCATAACGGACTGGGCGAGTTTATCTTCAAGAACCCCTTCGCCAAGGCGTTGAAACTATGGGGGATGCGCGATTTGTCTAAACTGATTTATGAAGCGCATACCCTCTGGCTGAAGCATCGCGAGGAAATCGAGAAGGACTGCACCGAGGATGAGTTTATGGCCCTCTTTGAGAAGTTCCCCGAGTTTGATGACCTCGATGATCAGTTCGTGGAGAACGAGGAGCAGTGGATGGACGACATTGCCCACTACATCGACGACCATTTGGATAGTTTCGCGAGAATACAAAGTTAAAACAAGGATTATACGGATGATAAGGATTGAGCCCATGAAATCCTTAAAATCCGTGTTGAAAATAGAGAATAGTGAATAAAGAACAGGAACTGCTGAGGAAGAAGAGCCCAGTACAAATCAAGAATAAGAAGGCTTCGTTTGAATATTTCTTCATCGAGACCTTTACTGCCGGTATCGTGCTCACGGGGACGGAGATCAAGAGCATCCGTCTCGGCAAGGCGAGTCTTGTGGATACATATTGCACCGTGATCAACGGCGAGTTGTGGGTCAAAGGGATGAATATCAGCCCATACTTCTACGGCTCGTACAACAATCACGAGATGAAGCGCGACCGTAAGTTGCTCCTGACGAGGCGGGAGATACGGCTGTTGGAGAGCGCCACAAAGCAGACGGGCTATACCATCGTGCCTATCCTCGTGTTTATCGACGACAAAGGGCGCGCCAAGATGGACATCGCCCTCTGCAAGGGTAAGAAGGAATACGACAAGCGCCAGACACTGAAGGAAAAGGAAGACCGCCGCGAGATGGACCGCGCAATGAAAGTGTATAAGTAACGAACGAAATAAAAACACGGATTATATGGATTATAAGGAGTATAACCACCAAGGCATAAATCCATAAAATCCGTGTTGATAAAAAGAAAGTGAAAAGACTATATGATATAATTAGGGAGCGGGTGCTCGTGCTCGACGGGGCGATGGGAACGATGATTCAGACATACAACCTGTCTGAAGAGGATTTCCGTGGGGAGCGGTTCCGTGATTTCAAGGGACAGATGAAGGGCAACAACGATGTGCTCAACCTGACCCGTCCTGACGTGATCGCCGATATCCACCGTCGCTATCTGGAGGCTGGGGCCGACATCATCGAGACCAACACATTCAGTAGTCAGCGCATCAGCGAGGCTGACTATCACTTAGAGGATGCAGCCCGCGAGATGGCCCTCGAAGGGGCAAGGATTGCCCGCAGGGAGGCGGATAAATATTCGACAGAGGAAAAGCCTCGCTTCGTGGCTGGCTCCATCGGACCCACTAACAAGACGCTCTCGATGTCGCCAGACGTGAGTAATCCTGCGGTCCGTGAACTGACCTATGATGAGTTGCTCGGTGCCTATATGCAGCAGGTGGATGCGCTCATAGAGGGTGGGGTGGATGCCCTGCTGATTGAGACTATCTTCGACTCATTGAACGCCAAGTGCTGTATCGACGCTGCGACGCGGGTGATGCAGCAAAAGGGCACGGAACTGCCCATCATGCTCTCCGTCACCATCAGTGACCTGGCAGGACGAACGCTCTCCGGACAGACATTGGAGGCTTTTCTGGCCAGCGTGAGTACTTATCCAATATTCTCCATCGGCCTGAACTGCTCGTTTGGCGCCACGCAGATGAAGCCATACCTGCGCGAACTGGCCCGGAAGGCACCTTATTATATCACTTGCTACCCGAATGCCGGACTGCCGAATGCCCTGGGACTATACGATGAGACAGCAGAGACGATGGCACCGAAGATGGCGGAACTCGTGGATGAGGGACTCGTGAATATCATCGGTGGCTGTTGCGGTACGACGGATGCGTTCATCAGGCTCTATCAGCCGTTGGTGGTGGGCAAAAAGCCCCATGTTCCTGCTCCCAAGTCAGAATCCATGTGGCTCTCGGGCCTCGAACTCTTGGAAGTAGGTAATCATCATTCCTCATCTCTCATTTCTCATTCCTCATTTACAAACGTCGGTGAGCGCTGTAATGTGGCAGGATCGCGGAAATTCCTGCGACTGATCAAGGAGAAAAACTACGACGAGGCTATCGCCATTGCTCGTAAACAGGTGGAGGACGGGGCCCTCGTGATTGATATCAATATGGACGACGGCCTGCTGGATGCCCAGGCAGAGATGACCACCTTCCTCAATATGATTGCGGCAGAGCCGGATATCGCCAAGGTGCCAGTGATGATTGACTCCTCTGACTGGGAAGTGATCAAGGCCGGCCTGAAATGTGTACAGGGCAAGAGCATCATCAACTCCATCTCACTGAAAGAGGGTGAGACGAAGTTCGTGGAGCATGCCCAGGATGCCATGCGCTATGGGGCAGCCGTCGTGGTGATGTGCTTCGACGAGGAGGGACAGGCTACAACCTATGAGCGTCGTATCGCCATTGCCCAACGGGCCTATAAGATACTGGCCGAACGGGTGGGGATGAATCCATTGGATATCATCTTCGATCCCAATATCCTTGCCATTGCCACCGGCATGGAGGAGCATGATGCTTATGCTGCCGACTTCATCCGTGCGACGGAATGGATAAGGCAGAACCTGCCTGGTGCCCATGTCAGCGGCGGTGTGAGTAACCTGAGTTTCTCCTTCCGTGGAAACAACTATATCCGTGAGGCCATGCATGCCGTGTTCCTCTATCATGCCATACAGGCCGGAATGGACTTCGGTATTGTAAACCCTTCGACGAAAGTAACATACGAAGATATTCCGGAAGAACAACTGCAAGTCATCGAGGATGCCATCCTGTATCGCAGGAAGGATGCCTCAGAGCGACTGATAGAACTTGCGGGGGAGATAATGAGAAATGATGATAACCATGTAGGCGGTAATTCCGCTGCCAAGGAGGGCGTGCAAGGTAATCAACATTCTTCATTCCTCATTTCTCATTCCTCATTAGAAGAGCGCCTGGCGCAGGCTCTGATCAAGGGCAACGGCGAGCATTTGGAGACGGATCTGAAGGAGGCATTAGAAAAATATCCCCATGCGGTGGATATCATCGAGGGTCCGCTGATGGCAGGCATGAATACCGTCGGCAAGCGTTTCGGCGAGGGAAAGATGTTTCTTCCGCAGGTGGTGAAGACCGCCCGGACGATGAAGCAGGCAGTGAGTATCCTCCAGCCCTATATCGAGGCAGACAAGAAGGAAGGTGGCAAGAGTGCAGGAAAGGTGCTGTTGGCGACAGTGAAGGGCGATGTCCACGACATCGGCAAGAATATCGTCAGCGTGGTGATGGCCTGCAACGGCTATGAGGTCATCGACATGGGGGTCATGGTGCCTGCCGAACAGATTGTCCGCAAGGCTCAGGAAGCGCATGTGGATATGATTGGCCTGAGCGGTCTGATTACACCGAGTCTCGAAGAGATGGTGAACGTCGCCACAGAACTGAAGAAGGCCGGCTTGCAGATACCGATTATGATTGGAGGGGCCACGACCAGTGAACTGCATGTCGCTCTGAAGATCGCACCTGTCTATGGTGGACCTGTGGTGTGGATGAAGGATGCCTCACAGAATGCCATTGTGGCCGCCAAACTGATGACGGAGGAACAGACCGTGGAGCGTGAACTCGATGAGAAATACGAGCATCTGCGCGAGGCCTATCAGCAGGAACAGCAACAACTGCTCTCCTTGGAGGAAGCCAGAAGAAACAAACCGAACTTATGGGAAAAATAAATCATATTATTTTCGATCTGGGTGGTGTCATCCTGACTCTGGATCCCAATCAGGCTGTCAGACGTTTTGAGGAAATAGGCGTGAAGGATGCCGCCCAGCGACTTGACAGTTATACACAGCACGGTCTTTTCGGTGACTTGGAGCACGGGCTGATTACGGCGGAGGAGTTCAGGAAGAGTCTCTCAGAACTGGTAGGCCGCGAGGTGAGCCACGAGGAGTGCGCCTACGGATGGCAGGGTTACGCCCTTGAACTGCCGGAGCGGAACAAACATATCCTAAGGAAATTGCGAAGCGAGGGCTATCGGCTCATCCTGCTCTCGAACACCAATCCCTATATGATGGAGTGGGTGAGTAGTCCTGACTTTGACGGGGAGGGACATCCCGTGGAGGACTATATGGATGCCTGTTATCTGAGTTACAAACTGAAACTGATGAAGCCCGATGTGGCATTCTTCCGGAAAGTGCTGGAGGCAGAGCAGATATCACCTGATGAGACCCTTTTCCTCGACGACGGACCTCGTAATGTGGAAGCGGCTGCCAGTCTGGGTATCCATACCATGCAGCCCATCAACGGGGAGGACTGGACAAAAGAGATTTACGATTATCTAAATAAAGAATAAGATGAGAAAGACCATATTGGTTTTGTTGGCCTTATTGCTGACAGTTGCGGCAGAAGCCCAGAAACGAGAGATGCGCGGGGCGTGGATCCAGTGCGTGAACGGACAGTTCCAGGGCATGGGGAAGGAGAAGATGCAACAGACACTGACCTATCAACTCGACGAGTTGCAGAAGGACGGCGTGAATACGATTATCTTTCAGGTGCGGCCAGAGTGTGATGCCCTCTATGAGAGTAAACTGGAACCCTGGAGCCGTTTTCTGACTGGCAAACAGGGGCAGGCTCCGAGTCCCTATTGGGATCCCTTGCAGTGGATGATTGAACAATGTCACAAACGTGGTATGGAACTTCACGCATGGATTAATCCATATAGGGCTAAGACGAAGACAACCAAACAGTTGGCATCGAACCATATCGCTGTGCGTAAACCCATGAACTGCTTTTCGTATGACGACCTCTTTATCCTCAATCCTGGTATTGCCGAGAACCGTGATTTTATCTGTGAGGTGGCGAAGGATATTGTCAGTCGCTATGATGTGGATGGTATTCACATGGATGACTATTTCTATCCCTATCCCGTGAAGGGCGAGACGATACCCGACCAAGAACAGTTCCGGCAGTTTAACAATGGTATCAAGGATATCAACGATTGGCGCAGATACAATGTGAACCTGTTTATCGAGCAGTTTTATAAGACTGTCCATGAGACCAAGCCCTGGGTGAAAGTGGGTATCTCGCCGTTTGGCATCTATCGTAATAAGAAGAGTTCACCGATAGGCAGTGAGACCAACGGTACGCAGAACTATGACGACCTCTATGCCGACATCCTTTTGTGGGTGAACAATGGCTGGCTCGACTATAACGTGCCACAGATTTACTGGGAGATTGGTAATAAAGCCGCCGATTATGAGACACTCATCAAATGGTGGAGTCAGCATGCTTCTGGTCGTCCTTTGATTATCGGCGAAGATGTGGAGCGGACCGTGAAATATTCGGATCCGCAGAATGCCAACAGTCATCAGTTACCAGCCAAGATGCGCCTGCATCGTCAGTTGCCTGCCGTGAAAGGTACGGTACTTTGGTATGCCAAGGCCGCCGTTGATAATGTCGGTAACTATGGCACAGCCCTCAGGAACAATTACTGGCGCTATCCCGCCTTGCAGCCTTCGATGCCGTTTATCAGCGACAAGGCCCCGAAGAAGGTGAGCAAAGTAAAGCCTATCTGGACAAGTGATGGCTATGTGCTGTTTTGGACGGCTCCAAAGGGAAAGAACTGGCAGGATGAGGCCGTGAAGTATGTCGTCTATCGCTTTGCCGCCAATGAGAAAGTCGATATCAATGACCCATCGAAGATTGTTGCCGTTACTGCTGCGACCTACTGTAAGTTGCCATATAATGACGGCAAACAGAAATATACGTATGTGGTGAGTGCGCTCAACCGTTTGCAGAACGAAAGTAAGGTTGTCAAAAAGAAGATCAAATTATGAGAAAGGTGTCTTTGGGAGTCCTGGTACTGGTTGTGCTAGTACTTGGTGCATGCAGGAATAACCGTCTGTCTCCAGAACAGATGCAGCATAAACTCGATAGTATTGCCAAGTTGGAAGCCAAGGAGAAATTGGAGGCTCAGGGAATCCATCTGGATCGCGATGTCAGTCCTGTGCAGTTGTTCTACGACAGTCTGGGTATCCAGACATTGCCCATTCGCTATTCAGAGGATTACGTAAGGTTCCTGCCAGGCTATAAGGTG
Organism: uncultured Prevotella sp.; assembly: GCA_900320905.1. Classification (GTDB taxonomy): domain Bacteria; phylum Bacteroidota; class Bacteroidia; order Bacteroidales; family Bacteroidaceae; genus Prevotella. The sequence continues at coordinate 32,638 of ONTZ01000005.1, read as the reverse complement.
GTTCCTGCGGAAATGGCCTCGTTTATGGGATTGGAAGGTCGTATAGAGCCTAAGGCCATCTCGCTGCCCGAGACGGCAGGTGCAAGACTGATGATTCTGGCTGCTGACGAGGGTGACGGACTCTATTCACTCTGGCTCTATTCGCTCGACGATGAGTATATGCCCGTTGACAAACTTTCTCTCTATGCCACCAGCAAGGAGGATGCCAAGGATAATGAGATTGCTGATCCTGAGGACCAGTTGATTCAGGACTTTGTCATCACCAGTGATTACGAGATTCGTCTGACGGATTATTCGGGTAAGTTCAAGGCTGAGGTACAACGTGTCTATCATATCGATCCTTCCCGTCATTTCGAGGAAGCCAATGAGATAGACTATGAGGACAAGCCTGCGTTTTAGTCGGCCAGCAGTTTGTCGAGGAAATCGTCAAGGTCTTTATCGAGCCCTTCCATCAGGTCGGGATCGATAATCACGACATCATCGTCCACGACAAACAGTTCTGCGATGGATTCCTTGTCGTCGTCTTCAAGAACAAAAGAGTAGGGCTTGAGAATCGACATATTCTCGATAATCTTTTTCTGCTTGTCGAGACATTTGCGCAGCACAGGGGTAATCTGCTCATAGAAATCATCATCCTTATTGTCTATCCACTGTTCAACGATGCATCTGTTGAGTTCGTTGTCATCATCGTCGAAGGCCATCAGTTCGCCTGACTCCTGCGTAACGCGGAGATGAATGTCTGTCATCTGCGTTGCTTCGTCAGTTACGGGGAACTTCTCGCTAATCTTGCGGATAGCGCGTTCAATCTGTTGGAGTGTCTGTTCTGTCGCTTTCATCTGTCTTTTGTGTCTATTACGGCACAAAAGTATAAAAAAACTCCGAAACTGCAAACGATTACTACTTTTTTTTGAAAATATTCTTAATACTTAATCTCTATTTCTCATTTTATTCGTACCTTTGCACGTCATTAAGTCCACAGATTATTTTATGAGCAATAAGATATCACATCTTGGTGTTGTTGACAGTATTGAGGGAAATTGCGTCAAGGTGCGTATCATCCAGACGTCTGCCTGTGCAGCCTGTAAGGTGGCTACACATTGCACCGCCTCAGCGTCGAAGGTGAAGATGGTGGATGTGTTCGGCTGTGACACAGCAAAATACAAGGCGGGGCAGGAGGTGGTGGTCTCTGCCTCTCGGGAGGTGGCAAACCGGGCCATATTGCTGGGCTTTGGTCTTCCGCTCCTGCTGTTGATAGGAGTATTGCTGATGGTCTTGCGCTGGACTGGTGATGAAGGGATGGCAGCGCTGGCATCATTGGCTGCGCTTCTTCCTTATTATATCGTCCTCTGGCTGTTGCGCGACAGCATCGGTCAGCGGGTGTCCTTTCAGATAGATAAATAATAAAAATAGAATAGGTTTATGAATTTCATCTTGATTGCAGTCATAGCACTTGGTGCCATTGGTCTGATAGCCGCCATTGTGCTGTTTGTCGCTTCCAAGAAATTTTGGGTTTATGAGGATCCCCGTACCGCACAGGTGACGGCCTTGTTGCCTGGCGCTAACTGCGGCGGTTGCGGATTTGCAGGATGTGGTGGTATGGCAGATGCACTTGTGAAAGGTGTTGATGCCGGTTCTATTGAGGGCTTGAACTGTCCCGTTGGCGGTCCAGAGGTGATGGGAAAGGTGGCCGATTTGTTGGGTATGGCCATTGCCCATGGCGAACCGAAGGTAGCCGTCGTCAGGTGTAACGGCACATGTGAGTATCGTCCGAAGATTGCAGAGTATGTAGGTCTTCGTAACTGTGCGGCGATGCATGCCTGTGGTGCAGGAGAGACGGCTTGTGGCTATGGCTGTTTGGGTTGTGGCGACTGTGTGGAGGTCTGTAAGTTTGACGCCATTCATGTTAATCCGGAGACGGGCATTGCTGAGGTCGACGAGGAGAAATGTACATCCTGTGGAGCCTGTGTAAATGCATGTCCGCGAGGCATCATCGAACTCCGTAAAAAGGGACCGAAGGGTAGGAGAGTCTTTGTGTCCTGCGTCAATAAAGACAAGGGTGCCGTATCGATGAAGGCATGTAAGGTGAGTTGTATCGGCTGTGGCAAGTGCGAGAAGGAGTGCCCCTTCGGAGCCATCACCGTTGAGAACAACCTCTCGTATATCGATCCAGACAAATGTCGTCTGTGTCGCAAGTGCGAGAAGGCTTGTCCCACCCATGCTATCATCGCCGTGAATTTCCCGGCTCCCAAACCGAAATCGGAACTTTCGGAAACCCCGGGAATCCCGGAATCTCAGGCTCAATCTAACAGAAAGGAGGAAACCGTATGAACGCCAGAACTTTCAGAATAGGTGGTATCCACCCGGAGGAAAACAAATTGACCCACGAAGTTGCCACAAAGGTGGCTCCCCTGCCCAAGCAGGCCATCTTCCCACTGAGTCAGCATATCGGTAAGCCTGCCAAGCCCGTTGTCCAGAAAGGCGACAAGGTGAAGGTTGGTACGCTGATTGCCGAGGCCAGTGGCTTCGTGTCTGCCCCGATTTATTCGTCGGTGAGTGGCACGGTCTTTAAGATCGATACCGCCATTGATGCAACCGGCTACCGTAAGCCCGTGATTATTATCAATGTGGAAGGCGATGAGTGGGAAGAGTCCATCGACCGTTCCGATAAGTTGGAAACTGTCGAGGCGCATCCTGAGTTGACACCCGAGGAGATTGTCTCGCGTGTAAAAGAGGCTGGCGTCGTGGGTATGGGCGGCGCCTGTTTCCCTACCTTCATCAAACTGACCCCACCACCTACGGCCAAGGCCGAGTGCGTGATTATCAATGCCGTTGAGTGTGAACCCTATATCACAGCCGACTATCGCCTGATGATGGAACATGCTGACGAGATCCTTGTGGGTGTAGAACTGTTGATGAAGGCTGCAAAGGTGAGCAAAGGCTATATTGGTATAGAGACCAACAAGCCTGCTGCCATCGAACTGTTGACAAAGAAGTGCGCCGAGAAGTTCGACGGCTCTGGCTATCAGGTAGAGGTTGTTCCTCTCAAACAGCGTTATCCGCAGGGCGGCGAGAAACAACTCGTCGATGCTGTCATCCAGCGTCAGGTGCCTGCGCCTCCTGCTATCCCGGTGAATGTGGGTGCCATCGTTCAGAACGTAGGAACTGCCTTCGCCGTCTATGAGGCAGTGATGAAGCACAAGCCTCTCTTTGAGCGATATACGACGGTGACGGGAAAGCATCTGGCGAACCCAGGCAACTTCCTTGTCCGTATGGGGACGCCGATGCAGGATCTCATCGATGTCTGTGGCGGGATGCCAGAGGGTGATAACAAACTGTTGGCTGGTGGTCCGATGATGGGTAAGGCACTGACATCTACTGAGGTGCCTATCTGCAAGGGGACCAACTCCGTGACGATTCTCTCTGACGAGGAGGCCCGTCGCAAAGAGCCCCAACCCTGTATCCGCTGTGCCAAATGTGTGGGTGTCTGTCCGATGGGACTGGAACCCTATCTGCTTGCCAAACTCTCTGAGGTACACAACTGGGAGCGTGCAGAACAGGAGGCGATTGTCAGTTGTATTGAGTGCGGCTCGTGTCAGTTCACCTGTCCTGCCCATCGTCCGTTGCTCGATAATATCCGTCTTGGCAAGAGTACCGTCATGGGCATCATCCGAACCAGAAATGCAAAGTAACGAAATATGGGAAAACTAATTGTATCACTTTCGCCACACGCCCACGGCACCGATACGGTAGAGCGTAATATGTATGGTGTCATCATCGCCCTGCTGCCCGCCCTGCTCGTGTCGTTCTATTTCTTCGGACTGGGCTCCGTCATCGTGACGGTTACGAGTGTGGTAGCCTGCGTCTTCTTCGAGTGGGCCATCAGCAAATATATCCTGAAACGGGAGCGCCTGACCATCCTCGACGGATCGGCAGCCCTGACGGGTCTGCTCCTTGCCCTCAACCTGCCGTCGAACCTCCCCGTCTGGATCATCCTCATCGGTGCGCTCTTCGCTATCGGTGTGGCCAAGATGACGTTTGGTGGTCTCGGCAATAATCTCTTCAATCCCGCCTTGGTAGGCCGTTGTGCCTTACTTGTGGCCTTCCCCGCCCAGATGACGACATGGCCGAAGGTGGGGCAGTGGGACCGCTATCTTGATGCAGAGACGGGAGCCACACCGCTGTCCATTATGAAGGAGGCCGTGAAGAACGGTGATGCGTCGGTGTTGAATCAATTGCCTGACTCGCTGAGTCTTTTCCTTGGCAGTCATCCTGACGGTGCTGGGGCTATGGGTGAGATTTGTGCACTGGCATTGCTCGTTGGTCTGGCTTATATGTTGTGGAAGAAGATTATCACCTGGCACATCCCTGTCAGCATTATTGCTACGGTGTTTGTCTTTGCGGGACTGCTCCACATGGCTAATCCCGCCTACGCTGATCCCCTCTCGGTGATTCTCTCGGGAGGTCTGATGCTGGGTGCTATCTTTATGGCGACGGACTATGTGACTTCGCCGATGATACCGAAAGGTCAGATTATCTATGGCGTGGCCATCGGCTTCCTCACGATTGTCATCCGCAACTGGGGAGCCTATCCTGAGGGTATGTCGTTTGCCATCCTTATCATGAATGCGTTTACGCCGCTGATTAATAATTATGTGAAACCAAAACGATTCGGGGAGGTACAGGCATGAAGAAACTGGAATCATCATTGACGAATATGGTGCTGGTACTCACAGGAGTGGCAGTCATCATGGGTGGCATCCTCGCCTACGTGAACCATCTCACCGAAGGTCCTATTGCCCAGCAGAAGGAAAAAGCCCTCGCTGATGGTATCAAGACGGTGATGGTGTGCGACGACTTGGTGGTCAGTAAGACCGATACCGTCCGTCGGAACGATGCCAAGGGTAAGGAACAGACCTATATCATCTATCAGATACAGGATGCCCAGCATCAGGATCTCGGTGCTGCCGTCGAGAGTACTACCGGTGGCTTCGGCGGCAACCTGAAGGTGCTGGTCGGCTTTGATATCGATGGTAAGATTTTAGGATACACGCTGTTGGAGCACGCCGAGACTCCTGGTCTTGGAGCCAAAGCCGACAAGTGGTTCCAGAAGGGCGAGAAGGGCGACATCATCGGCAAGGACCCGAAAGAGCCGTTGACCGTCTCGAAGGACGGTGGTCAGGTGGATGCCATCACGGCCTCTACCATCACCAGTCGTGCTTTCCTGTTGGCTGTGAACAATGCTTATAACGCTTACAAGGTAACGCCTGTTGATGCTCAGACGAGTGCCACAAAAGAAGTGGAGAAGTGAGAAGTGAGAAGTGAAAAGTGAAGAAGTGAAAAGTTTATGAATGCAATACAGATTATCAAGAATGGCATCGTCAAGGAGAACCCCACGTTCGTCCTGATGCTGGGTATGTGTCCCACGTTGGCTACCACCACCTCCGCCCTGAATGGTATGTCGATGGGTCTCGCCACGATGGCGGTACTCATCTGTACCAATGTGGTGATATCCTGTCTGAAGTCAATCACCCCCGACAAGGTGCGCATCCCCGTGTTTATCGTCGTGATTGCGGCCTTTGTCACCATCCTGCAGATGGTCATCAAGGCTTATCTGCCTGACATCGATGCTGCGCTGGGACTCTTCATCCCGCTGATTGTGGTTAATTGTATCATCCTCGGACGGGCTGAGGCTTTCGCAGCCAAGAACTCGCCCGTGGCCTCACTCTTCGACGGCATCGGTATCGGCCTGGGCTTTACGCTGGGGCTGACTCTGCTCGGCATCTGCCGTGAGTTGTTGGGTAATGGCAGTGTCTTCGGTTTTACACTGCTGCCAGAGACCTATAATATCCTGCTCTTCGTGCTGCCTCCGGGGGCATTTATCACCCTCGGCTTCCTCATCGCGATAGTGAATAGTATTAGGCAATCCTAGGCAATTCTAGGCAATTCTAGGCAATCCTAGGCAGTCATAGGAGAATATTGAATAAAAGCAAAGATTATGGAATATATACTGATTTTCATTAGCGCTATCTTCGTGAACAACATCGTGTTGTCACAGTTCCTGGGCATCTGTCCGTTTTTGGGCGTATCGAAGAAAATAGACACCTCATTAGGTATGTCAGCAGCCGTCGCCTTCGTGCTGACGCTGGCCACCATCGTTACCTGGCTTTTGCAAAAGTATGTGCTCGATGCCTTCGGCCTGCAATATCTGCAGACCATCGCCTTCATCCTCGTCATCGCGTCGCTGGTGCAGATGGTGGAGATTGTCTTGAAGAAGGTGTCGCCGGCACTCTATCAGGCATTAGGTATCTTCCTGCCGCTGATTACGACCAACTGCGCCGTGCTCGGTGTGGCCATCCTCTGTATTCAGAAAGACTATAATCTGTTGCAGAGTGTGGTCTATGCCTTCTCCACGGCCATTGGCTTCGGTGTGGCGCTGACGGTGTTTGCCGGCATGCGTGAGCAACTGGAACTGGTGAAGATTCCCAAGGGTATGCAGGGTATGGCCATCGTGATGCTCTCCGCCGGACTGCTGAGTCTGGCCTTCATGGGTTTCTCGGGTGTCGACGGCGGCCTGAAGATTCTTTTCGGACTCGATTAATATATTAAACAGATAAATCATGAAACAGACAATCTTAGTAACTGGCGGTACGGGCTTCATCGGGAGCCATACGACCGTGGAACTGCAGGAGGCAGGCTATGAGGTGGTGATCATCGACAACCTCTCGAACTCGAATGTGAATGTGCTTGATGGCATTGAGAAGATAACGGGCGTCCGTCCGGCCTTCGAGCAGGTGGACTGCTGTGATATGGCGGCCTTGGAGGGTGTCTTTAAGAAGTACCCGAAGATTGAGGGCATCATCCACTTTGCTGCCTCGAAGGCGGTGGGCGAGAGCGTGGAGAAGCCGTTGATGTACTATCGCAACAACCTCGTATCGCTCATCAACCTGTTGGAACTGATGCCGAAGTATGATGTGAAGGGCATCATCTTCTCGTCGAGTTGTACCGTCTACGGCCAGCCGGCTCAGGAGTACCTGCCTGTGACGGAGGATGCGCCTGTGCAGAAGGCGATGTCGCCCTACGGCAACACGAAGCAGATCAACGAGGAGATTATCCAGGACTATATCCACTCGGGTGCGCCCATCAAGAGCATCATCCTGCGCTATTTCAATCCTATCGGCGCGCATTCCTCGGCGCTGATCGGCGAGTTGCCCAATGGCGTGCCCATGAACCTGATTCCGTTTGTGACGCAGACGGCGATGGGCATCCGCGAGCAGTTGAAGATATTCGGCAACGACTACAATACGCCCGACAAGACCTGCATCCGCGACTATATCTATGTGGTGGATCTGGCGAAGGCTCACGTGAAGGCGATGGAGCGCGTGCTCGACAAGCCTGAGACTGATGCCGTGGAGATATTCAACATCGGCACGGGCCGCGGACTCTCTACGCTTGAGGTGGTGGAGGGCTTCGAGAAGGCTACGGGCGTGAAGGTGAACTGGACCTACGCTCCGCGCCGCGAGGGCGACATCGAACAGGTGTGGGGCAATGTGGACAAGGCCAACAAGGTGCTGGGCTGGAAGGCCGACACGCCGACGGAGGAGGTGCTGCGCTCGGCCTGGAAGTGGCAGAAGAAACTCCGCGAAGACGGTATTCAATAATTTATTAAACACGGATTATAAGGATTATATGGATTCCATTATTTGAGATATTATTCCGTATAATCCTTATAATCCGTGTTATAATCACAAAGGAATTATTGTTTTAAACGTGCCATCGGCGCTGAATCCGTCGAGGCTGACGGGCTGGCGGAAGAGGCCGAAGAGTGACGAGCCTGAGCCTGACATGGCGGCATACGTGGCCCCGAGGTCGTAGAGTCTCTGCTTGATGGCGCCGATCTCGGGATGGAGTGTGAATACGCTGCGCTCGAAGTCGTTGGTCAGTGCGTCGCGCCACGTCTCCACGGGCTGCATCACGATGTCGCGGCAGTTGTGCGGCGGGCGCTGTGGCGTGATGAGCGAGAAGGCCTCCTTGGTGGGTACGGGTATGTCGGGGCGCACCACGGCGAGGTACCATCCTTTCAGGCTGAGGCCGATGGGCTGCAGTCGCTCGCCGATGCCCTCGGCGTAGCAGGGGCGGTTGAGGATGAAGAAGGGACAGTCGGCCCCGAGCCGTGCGGCGTAGTCGATCATCTGCTGCTCGGTGAGTGCGAGGCTGAACATCTCGTCGAGCAGGGTGATCATCGCAGCGCAGTCGCTCGAGCCTCCTCCCATGCCGGCCTGGGTGGGTATACCTTTGTATAGATGTGCGTGCACGCGTGGCAGGGTGGGGAAGTCGTGCTTCAGCAGCGTGTAGGCGCGGCACACGAGGTTGCGCTGTTCGTCGCCGTCGATGGTGATGTTTGTCACCTTCAGGTCGCAGTCCACGGGCGAGGGGAAGTCCTTGTCCATCTCATAGACCTCTAATGCGTCCTTGATCTGTACGGGGTAGAACACGGTCTCCAGGTTGTGATAGCCATCGGGTCTCTTTTCAACTACGTTGAGCCCGAGGTTTATTTTGGCGATGGGAAATGTAATCATGGCCACAAAGGTACGCATTTTTTTATATAATCGATACATCTTTCCGAAATAATTCGTATCTTTGTAGCCCGAAAACAAGATTGATATGGCAGAACAAGACAACAACAACCGCCGCAAGCCCCGCCGACAGCAGCCCCTGGACAATACCTACGGACACCTGCAGCCGCAGGCCCTCGACGTGGAGAGGGCCGTGCTCGGCGCACTGATGATCGACAAAGACGCCTACGCCGTCGTCTGCGAGACACTCTACCCCGAGAGTTTCTACGAGCCGCGCAACCAGATGATCTACACCGCCATCCGCGACCTCGCCATGGCAGAGAAGCCCGTCGACGTGCTCACCGTCACCGACCGTCTCGCCAAGGACGGCACGCTCGACGAGGTGGGCGGACCCCCATACATCATGGAACTGAGCAGCCGCGTGGCATCGTCGGCCAACATCGAGTACCACGCCAACATCATCGCGCAGAAGTTCCTCGCACGACAACTCATCTCCTTCGCCAGCGTCATCGAGACAAAGGCCTTCGACGAGACCAGCGACATCGACGACCTCATGCAGGAGGCCGAAGGCTCGCTCTTCGAACTCTCGCAGCGCAACATGAAGAAGGACTACACGCAGATAAACCCCGTCATCGCACAGGCCATCAAGGCCATACAGACCGCAGCAGCCAACAAGGACGGACTCACCGGCGTGCCAACCGGCTACCACAAACTCGACGACATCACCAGCGGATGGCAGCCATCCGACCTCGTCATCATCGCCGGGCGCCCCGCCATGGGCAAGACGTCGTTCGCACTCTCCATGGCCAAGAACATCGCTGCCGACTATCAGGTGCCCATCGCATTCTTCTCGCTCGAAATGTCGAACCAGCAACTCGTGAACCGTCTCATCTCAAACGCCTGCGAGATACAAGGCTCGAAGATCATGAACGGACAGTTGCAGCCCGACGAGTGGGACCGCCTGGACAAGCGCGTGAACACACTGCTCGACGCGCCCATCTACGTAGACGACACCCCGGGCCTCTCCGTATTCGAACTGCGCACCAAGGCCCGGCGCCTCGTCAGGGAGCACGGCGTGAAAATGATCATGATAGACTATCTGCAACTGATGAACGCCAACGGCATGCGATTCTCCTCACGACAGGAAGAAGTGTCCACCATCTCGCGCTCGCTCAAGGGCCTCGCCAAGGAACTCGACATACCCATCCTCGCACTCTCGCAGTTGAACCGTGGCGTGGAGAGCCGCGAGGGGCTCGAGGGCAAGCGGCCGCAACTCAGTGACCTCCGCGAGTCGGGAGCCATCGAGCAGGATGCCGACATGGTGATATTCGTACACCGACCGGAGTACTACCATATCTATCAGGACGACAACGGCCGCGACCTGCACGGCATGGCCCAGATCATCATCGCCAAGCACCGTAAGGGTGCCACCGGCGACGTGCTGCTCACCTTCCGCGGGGAATACACGCGCTTTGAGAACCCGGAGGACTCGCGGCTCGGCCCGCGCAAGGCTTCAAAGCCGGACATGGGCGGAGAGATCGTGGGCTCGAAGATCAACGGCGACAACCAGCCCCCGGTGACGGACTACGACCCCTTCCAGATTCCCCCGCAGAACGACGGCCAGATGCCATTCTGACAATAATTAATCCCCGCCGGAGTCTCGGCGGGGATTAATTATTGTCACTTGTATTTCTCGATGAGCCCCTCGGCCTGCGGGTCGCCCATGTCACGGGCCTTCCCGAGCAACTCCAGCCCCTCTTTCTTCTTGCCTGTCAGGCAGAGCGCCAGGCCCTTGAACAGATAGCCGTTGCTGCCGTCGGGCTCCAGGGCCAGCAGATCCTCAGCCGTTGCGATGGCATCGGCGTACTGCCCCACGCGTATCTGCAGCGAGGCCTTCTCGGCGTGGTAGAGCGTCTCCTTCGGCTCCATCTGGATGGCGCGGTTGATGTCGTTGAGCGCCTGCTGGTAGAGGCGCCCCTCGATCTCCGCCTGGTGGCGGATATAGTAGAAGCGGGCATTCACCTGCGTCGACATCAGTTTCTCGTACTCATTGAAGTCGGCCACGGCGTCGCGGTATCTGCCGCAGTCGAAGCGCTTGTTGCCGCGCGTCCAGAGGTAGGGCGCGGCCTGCTTCAGATAGGGCTTGGTGAACACGTTGACGGCACTGTCGAGCAGGGCGAGCATGGCGGTGGTGTCCTTCTGCATCTCCCTGCAGCGGGCGGCTCCGTACCACATCTCCGCCTTATCGAGGTTCGAGTTCGTCAGTTCCATGAAGAGGCTGTAGGCTTCGTCGTACTTCTTCTGCGCGAAGAGGATGTTGCCCTCCAACTGCCTGTAGGCGGGCTGGGGATTGATGCCGTAGGCCTCCTGTATCTGGGCCAGCGCCTTGTCGAGCGTCCACGGCTCGTAGGGCTGCAGCGCCTGGTAGATGTCCTTGTTGTATATCATGCGGGCATAGGTGAACAGCACCTCGTCTTTCGCCTCGGCCACTTTCAGCGCCTGAGTCATGTCCTTGTCGGCAGCCGCGTAGTTGGCGGCATTGGCGGCAATCTCCGCGCGGTAGACATAGCCCTCGGGGGCGTCGGGGAACTTTGCTATCATCTCGTCCACCAGTCCCACGTAGGTGGCAGAGTCCACAGCCGAGCCTGCCAGGTAGACCAGCAGGTTGGTCTCTTCGAGCGTCTGGGGCAGTTCCTTCTTGATGGCCGTCATCTTCAGGGTAGGGTCGTTCAGGCTGAATCCCGTCACCTTCAGCGAGTCGGCGAAGCGAGCGCTCACGGCGTAACTCAGCGAGTCGGCGGCGGAGGCCGGCTGCTGCATCAGGCCGATCACCTCGCCGGCCTCGTTGAGCAGCGGGCAACTCACGGCTGTCTCGGGTGTCTGCATCGCCACGGTGTAGTAGGCGTATTCCTCCTGGAAGGTCTCGGCCTTGCGCACGGCGCCGCTCCTGACGACCTTCGTCTCGCGGTAGGGCAGCAGCCACACGGTGCTCCCCGTCGGGGCGATGCCGGTGGCGATGGTGAGGGGCTGCGTCTTGCTGGCAGCCACGCGGAATTTCACCACGTCGTACATATCGTTGGCACCCATGATGGCGCTTACGGGCATCTCCTTGCCTGCCGCGTCGATGATGACGGCACGCGAGGCTCCCTTGAAGGGGGTGAAGTTGCTGACGGCCTCGCCCTCGGTGCCTGTAAAGAAGCCGTTGCTGCTCCCGATGAGTGAGCCGTCGGCGCTGAAGGTCTTTACGGTGAACACCGACTTCGTGGCCTTCTTCACCCAGCCGGGCTGCGCCTGCACCGGGGATATGAAAAAACTGCAAATAATAAATAACGAACCCATCACCTGACTGGTTCGCTTATTCATCATTCTATCTTTAATCGTCTGCATCTCAATATCTTTTATTTATTCCGTTATTATTTGTTATTCGAAGCGTAACAGTTGTCTTGCGTTTTGGATGGCGGCATCGGTCACGTCGCTCCCGCTGAGCATCTGGGCAATCTCCGTGATGCGCGCCTCGGGCGTCAACTGCACCATGCGGCTGATGGTGCCCTGGGCGCCCTCCTCCTTCGACACCTTGTAGTGGTGCGTGCCGAGGGCGGCTATCTGGGGCAGGTGGGTGATGCTGATCACCTGGCGCTCCTGCTGTCCCATCTCCTGCATGATCTCCGCCATCTTCTCGGCGGTCTTGCCGCTCACGCCCGTGTCAATCTCGTCGAAGATGATCGTCGGCAGTTTCACGGCTCCGCTGATCATCGCCTTCAGGGCGAGCATCACGCGGGCTATCTCGCCGCCGGAGGCCACCTGCGATATGGGCTGGAGTGGGGTGGAAGTGTTGGCGCTGAACAGGAAACTCACCTTGTCCTGTCCGCTGCGCCCCAGTGCCTCCTTCGTCATCTCTATGTTGAAGCGCACGTGCGGCATCCCGAGGGGAACAAGCCGTTGCAGCATTTCTTTCTCTATCTGTCTGGCCGCTTTGGTGCGGAGTTTCGTCAGTGCGTCGGCCTCCTTCTCGCCGCAGGTCTTCAGTCGGGTCACCTTCTGCTGCATCTCCTCCAGTGCCTCGTCGCTGTTCTCGATATGGCTGAGTTGCCGTCCAATCTCGTCGCGCTGCGCAATGAGTTCCTCGATGGTGTCGGCATGGTATTTCTTCTGCAGGTCGTAGAGTTTGTCGAGGCGGTTGTTCACCATCTCCAACTCCGAGGGGTCGAAGTCCACCTGCTCCAATAGGCTGCTGATCTCCTGCGCCACGTCCTTCAGTTCGATGTAGGTACTGTCGAGGCGCTCCGTCAGTTCGGTGGCTGCAGAAAAGACCTTGCTGATGCCTTTCAGGGCGCTGATGGTGGTGCGCAGCGCCTCCACCGCACCGCTCTCGTCGCCTTGAAGGGCATTGTCGGCGGTATAGAGGGCACCCTTGATCTCTTCCGAGTGGGTCATCGTGTCGCTCTTCTGCTCCAACTCCTCCAGTTCTTCTGGTTGCAGGTTGGCGCCTGTCAGTTCGTCGTACTGGAATTGCAGGAAATCGGCGTTCTGGCGGTTGCGCTCTATCTCCTCGCGCAGCGCCTCCAGTTCCTTGTTGGCGGTCTGGTAGTCGGCGTAGGTCTGCTGATACTGCGCCAATTCCTTCGCGTCGTTGGCGATGATGTCCACCACACTGAGTTGGAAGTCCTGCTTGTTCAGCAGCAGGTTCTGGTGCTGCGAGTGTACGTCAACCAGTCTGTCGCCGAGTTCCTTGAGCATCGTCAGCGGCACGGGACTGTCATTGATGAAGGCGCGGCTCTTGCCGGCACTGGTCAGTTCGCGACGGATGATGCAGTCGTCGGCATCGTATTCGATATCGTTCTCGCGGAAGAAGGGCTCCATCGCGTAGCGGGTCAGGTCGAAGTGAGCCTCGATGACGCACTTCTCGGCCCCGGTCTTGATGGCCTTCGAGTCGGCACGCTGGCCCAGCAGCAGTCCGATGGCTCCCAGTATGATGCTCTTGCCCGCACCCGTCTCACCCGTGATGACGGAAAAGCCGGCATACAGGTCAATGTCGAGGGTGTCGATCAGCGTAAAGTTCTTGATATAGAGGTGTTTCAGCATTATTGTTTGATTTGGTCCCAGGTGCTGCTCTGCGAGGCGTTGATGCTCATCAGCAGTTCGTGCAGGGCTTCCTTCTCCTTCTGTGTCCCCTTGCCCTTGTAGATGCTGGCCAACTCATCCTTCTTGTAGTCGAGCCATATCTGCGGCAACAGGCTCAGCGGCTTTTCCGAGTGGGCTTTCTTCAGGTTCTCCTGCAGGGTGGTGGATATCTCCGTACGTCCGCGCTCCGCATTGCTCGCCATCTCGTCGAGTCCCTTGCGGTAAAAGTCGTACTGCATCTGGCGGAAGGGTTTCATCGCTTCGTCCAGATAGTCGTTGATGATGGCAAAGCGGTTGCGGGAGTCCTCAAACGACTTCCATCCGGGGAAGCCGAGATTCTGTGCGTTGTTCACCAGATACATGCAGCGCTGCAGGATGTCGCTGCCGCCCATTGGCGAGAAACTGTCGAGGTCGAGGCCGATGATCAGGTAGGCATAGTAGGCGATGAGTGCCGTGAGTTGGTTGTCTACCGTCTCGTCGTTGTAGTTCAGTTGGTCGAACTCTGCAAACTCGAAGTGGAAGTCGTTGTCCTTATTATTATATAAGGTGGTGGTGTAGGTGGAGTTGAACACAGGGCGGTTGGCCTGTATGATGGCCGAGCACTCGAACTTGTTTTCCGCACGTACGTATTTGTTTACGGTGATGTTCAGGTTGCACTGGATGCGCTCGTTCCTCTGGAACTGCAAGTCCGTCCACTGCCGCTCGTTGATAAACTGTTCCAGCGTCTCTTGCAGGTTGTCGAACACCGAGTTGTTGCTGCCCGATATCTTGCTGTGGTTCACCGTCACTTTTATCTGCAACTCCTGGGCGGATAGAGAAGTGAGAAGTGAGAAGTGAAAAGTGAAAAGTAATCCCAGAATCCGGAACCACTTACATTGCTTCATATATCTCCTGTATCCACTCATCACTTCTCACTTCTTCACTTCTTCATTTCTGCATACTCCGCAGGCGGATGCGCGTCAGCACCTGCTTCGTGTTGTAGGTGAAGTCGCCGTTTAACATCCAACCGTAGTAGCCGGAATCTCTGTACAGCACATCGGCCACGGGCATTCCCTTGTATTTGCCGAAGTTGAAGGTCTCTATCATTACGGGCTTACCGTCCTTGTCGGTAACGGTCTTGCCATTAGCGTCCTTCTGTTCAGCCCAGACAATACGCCCGGCAAAGTCCACGTTGTTGTTCATCTTCGAGAACTCGTGCAGATAATCCATATTGTTCTCCAGCACTTTCTCCGGCTCGTCGGGATTGGCACCGGGGGCATACTTGTCCAGTTCACCCATCAGCACGCGGTAGGTGGCCTCGGTGTCCTGGTCGGCACGGTGGGCCTCGAAGTCCTCCTCCATCTTCCGACCGCAGTAGAACTTATAGGCGGCAGCGAGGTTTCGGCGCTCCATCTTGCGGAAGATATTCATCGCGTCAATCATGCGGCACTTCGAGAAGTCGAAGTCGATGCCTGCCCTCAGGAATTCCTCTGCCAACAGGGGAATGTCGTAGCCGTTACTGTTGAAGCCACCGAGGTCGCTGCCCCCGAAGAGGGTAGCCAGTTGTGCCGCCACCTGCTTGAAGGTGGGCTTGTCTTTCACGTCCTCGTTGCTGATGCCCGTCAGTTCTGTGACGAACTGGGGGATGGGCATCTCGGGGTTCAGGAGCATGTTGCCACGCTCCTCACACCCGTCGGGATGTACCTTGATATAGGATAGTTGAATGATACGGGCCTTCACAATGTCGAGCCCCGTTGTCTCTAAGTCGAAGATGACCAGAGGCTTTGTCAGATTCAGTTTCATTTAGTCGTTGATTAACATGGGCATCATCAGCATCAGCACATCCTGGTTATCAGGCTGCTCGGAGGGCAGTACCAGACCAGCGCGACTGGGATCGGCCAACTGGATGATGACCTCCGGACTCTCGAAGTTGCTCAGGATTTCGATGAAGGCAGAGCCTTTGAAACCGATGCTCATCGGCATGCCGTTGTATTCGCAGGCGACACGCTCCGTAGCGGTCTTCGAGAAGTCGTAGTCCTCAGCATCGAGTTGCAGGGTAGTACCTTCTGCGTGGAACCGAATCAGGTTGCTTGCGCCATTGGCAAACGGCTGCACGCGGCGCAGGGCTGCCAACAGTCCCAGACGATCCGCACGGATCTCGTTGGGGTTGCCCTGTGGAATCACGCTGTTGTAATTGGGGTAGCGACCCTCGATGAGTCGGCACTGGAGGATGCCGTCGCCGTAGTTCACCTCGGCATTACGCTCGTCGAAGCGGATAGTCACATCGCCACCGTCCTTACCCAGCAGGTTGCGCAGCAGGTTGGCTGGTTTCTTCGGCAGGATGAAGGCGGCAGGCTCATCGCTCTTGATGGTAAACACCTTGTTGCGCACCAACTTGTGTCCGTCGCTGGCCACCACAGCCAGGCAGTCGGGGGTCAGGTCGAAGTAGATGCCGTTCATCACGGGGCGCAACTCGTCCTGTGCAGTGGCGAAGATGGTGCGGCTGATATTCTCTGCCAGCAGGGCATTAGAAATGGTGATGCTGTTGGCAGTCTCACTCACGGGAGCCGGTATGGGGAACTCGTCGGCGTTCTCGATGGGCAGCGAGAAGAGTCCGTTCTGGTAACTGATCTTCGCGAGGTTCTGCTCTTGGTTCACGTCGAAGGTGATGGGCTGCTCGGAGAAACCCTTCACGGCCTCCAATACGTCGTGGTTGCCGATGGCAAAGCGTCCGTCGCCATCGCTCTCCGCCAGTTCGATGGTGGTGCGCATCGTGTTCTCGCTGTCCGAGGCGGTCAGCGTCAGGGTCTGCCCCTGAATGTCAAACACGAAGTCGCCCAGAATGGGGAGGGCGTTCTTACTGTTAATCACTTTTGAAAGGGCTGAGAGTTTGTTGCTCAGCGCGGTGCTTGATAATGTAAATCTCATAGATATTGTTGCCTTTTGTTTTTGATACCTTATTAATTATTGAGTACAAAAGTACAAAAAAACGTTGTTATCTACAAAAAAAACATTGGAAAATTCCATTTTTCAAACTATTTTTAGTAATTTCGCAACCTGAAAACAGAAAAAACAACAAATAAAAACATTTCAAGCAATGGAATTAACAGGTAGAATTATTGCCGTGCTTCCGGCAAACAGTGGCGTGTCAGCCCGCACTGGTAATCCTTGGATGTCGCAGGAGTATGTCATCGAGGTGCCAGGACAGTATCCCCGTAAGTGTCTCTTCCGTATTTTCGGCGAAGACCGCATCAAGCAGTTTAACATCCAGAGTGGAGAGGATCTCACCATTCAGTTCGATATCGACGCTCACGAGTATAATGGTCGTTGGTTTAACGAGATCCGTGCCTACAATGTATTGCGCGGACAGGTGCCTCCCGTAGCCAGTGCCCCCGTGGCTGGTGTCGCTCCCGGCGCCTCTCCTTTCCCACCGGCACCCGATGCTGCCACCTCTCCCTTCCCTCCGGCTCAGGAGCCAGCAGGCGAGGGTAGCGCCGACGATCTGCCCTTCTAATCAAAAACAAAAGCCGAGAGCATCACTGCCCTCGGTTTTTGTTTGTTTTTATGCACTACCCTATTTCATATAGGGGTTATAGCGGATTTCGTCGGCGATGGTGGTCTCGGGGCCGTGACCGGGATAGACTTTCGTGTCGGGGGGCAGGACAGCAAGGACCTTTTGGAGCGAATGGATAATCTGCTCGTAGGAGCCGCCTTTGAAGTCGGTTCGTCCGATACTCATGCGGAAGAGAGTGTCGCCACTGAAAGCGATGCCCTCTTCTTTGCAATAGTAGGTGACGCCGCCCGGAGTGTGTCCCGGGGTGTGAAGGATGTGCAAGGTATGACTGCCGAAGGTGATGATGTCACTATCGGTGAGGTATCGGCCTACAGGCGGCACCTCCATCGGCAAGGCGACACCGAGGATGTCGGTGGTCTGCTGCTGCATGGTTTCCATCAGGAACTGGTCGCCGGTATGTGCCTCAGGTTTCAGACCGAACTCTCGGTAGATGAGTCCGTTGCCCATACAATGGTCGAAGTGGCCGTGGGTACAGAGCAGGTGGAGGGGGTGCAGGCCATTGTCACGGATATACTGGTTGATGGCAGTGCCTTCTTCCTGATGCATCACGCCGCAGTCGATGATGACAGCCTCATGGCTCTCGTCGCTCACCACATAGCAGTTCTCGGCGAGTATGTTACAGGTGAAACGTTTGACAATAATCATATCGGCAGGTAGATGACGTATTTCTGTTCCTTGAACCAGGGCTCAGCAAAGAAGTTGCTGATATCGGTGGTTTGTGCAATTTTATAAAAAGGTTGTATCTCACCTTGGAGATTGCCACCTTTTAGACAGAGGATACCGTTGGGAAGCGCATTATGTTGTGTCTTGGCTATGTTCTTGCGGACTATCTTGACGAGGTCGGGTAGGGGCATCACGGCCCGGCTCACCACGAAGTCGAACTTGTCCTTTTCGTCCTCGCCACGCAGGTGTTCAGGGTGGCAGTTGGTAAGACCGATGGCATTGCTCACCTCCTGTGCCACACGGATCTTTTTCCCAGTGCCGTCGATGAGTTTGAACTGCACCTCAGGAAAGAGGATGGCAAGTGGGATGCCAGGGAAACCGCCGCCGGTGCCGAAATCGAGCACATGGGTACCAGGACGGAAGTTGATGACCTTGGCAATGGCGAGTGAGTGGAGCACGTGGTGCTCATAGAGGTTGTCGATGTCCTTGCGCGAGATGACATTGATTTTCGCGTTCCAGTCGCGATACAGGGCATCGAGACTCTGGAACTGTTGCCGTTGGATGTCGGTGAGTTGGGGGAAGTATTTCTCTATGAGGGCTGTCATGGTTTCTGTTCTTTACGCAAGATCTGTTCGAGGTTACTCAGGGGGACGACAAGTTCTGTTTCACCCAGCGTGTGGGGGGCAATCTCGGAGGGATTGTAGATGAAGGTGATGGTTTCGTCTTCCAGAATGAAGTTCTCGGAGGGGAACATCTGTACCCCTACGAGGTAGCCCTTCTGGCGCAGATTGGAGATGTCGGCTACGCCCACCTTCTCGCAGAGGGCTTTCTGGAGCACTGCGTTGAGCAGGTTCTCGTAGCCGGGCACGAAGATGTCGTTGAGTCCTATCAGGCGTCCCGTCTGCACGTCGAAGTTCATCGTGGTGCGCTGGTTCACACTGTGTGCACCGCCCTCGTAGTAGTCGGTTGTGGCGATGAAAGCCATCGTGCTCTTGCTACCCTGACGAGCCTCACTGGTAATCACGTAGTGGTACTCGTACCACGTGCGCTTTGCGGTGTCGGCACGGTCCTGATTATAGAGGGGCAGAAGGTTGTGGATGTAGGACGAAGTATAGGTGTTGGCAAATGAGTCGACGGCCTGCTGCATGGTCAGTTCCTCCATGTTGAGCAGTCGCTTCTGGATGATGCGGTTGACGACCTCGCCCTTGTGTCCGTTCTCTTCGATGGCGGTGGCTATCTGCAAGTGTACGGCGCAGACGGGCGAGCCTTCGTCGTTGGACAGTTTGACTTCCTTGTCGGCAGTGGCGTTGTCAAAGACAATGGTGTCTTCGATTTCTGTTGAACAGGCCAGGACGATGCAGGCCAGAAGAGCGGTAAACGTGAATTTCTTCATGCGAAAAATGGTCTTGGTCAGAAAAATATGTGCAAAAATACACTTAAATTGGGAAATAGGCAAAGAAATCGTAAAAAAGTTGTATTTTTGCACCAAAATTTGCATGCAAATGAAGGAAAACGTTCTGAAAGCAGCCCTCTTCGACCTTGATGGTGTGGTGTTCGACACGGAGCCGCAGTACTCTGTGTTCTGGGGAAGTCAGTGTAGGCTGTACCATCCTGAGCATCCGGGATTAGAGAACGAGATCAAGGGTATGACCCTGACGGAGATCTACGACCATTGGTTTAGTGGTCCTCTGCTGTCAGAGCAGGCCGCCATCACTGAGCGTCTGAATGCCTACGAGCGGCAGATGCACTACGACTATATCGAGGGCTTTGAAGAATTGATAGCCGACCTGCACCGTCATGGGGTGCGTACGGCTGTGGTTACAAGCAGTAACATGCCGAAGATGGAGAGCGTGTACAAGTACCAGAAAAACTTCAAAGCACTCTTTGATGCCATCCTCACCTCAGAGGATTTCGAGCGGAGCAAACCCGATCCAGACTGCTATATCAAAGCAGCGCAACGACTTGAAGCCCAGTTTAATGAGTGTGTGGTATTCGAGGATAGTTTTAATGGCTTGCGGTCTGGGCGTGCTGCCCAGATGAAGGTTGTCGGTGTGGCTACCACCAATCCCATCGAACGCATTGCTCCGCTCTCGGACATGCAGATTACTGACTATCGGAAGATGGACTATGAAACTTTAAAAAGACTGTTATGAATTCACAGAATACACCCGTCCATATCCGTCTTTGGCATCATGACTTCTGGCGTATGGCTTTTGCCAACCTGTTGCTCACGATGTCGGTCTATATGCTGATTCCGACGATGCCCCTTTGGTTGGTGTCGTCGCAGCATCTGAGTCTGACGGAGACAGGTTGGGTGATGGGGGCCTTCGGCATAGGACTCTTCCTGTTTGGTGCCTTCACCTCGTATCTCGTACAGCGTTTCCGTAGGAATATGGTGTGCGTCTGGGCGGTGCTGCTAATGATGCTCTGTCTCGGCGGGTTCTATTATCTGGACGGTTCACAGGACGATGCAGGTAACCTGACGCTGTTGTTAGTGCTGCGGGTGCTCTTCGGGGCTGCCTTCGGATTGGCACAGATGGTTCTCGCGAGTACCTTAATTATAGATACCAGTGAGTCGTTCCAGCGCACAGAGGCGAATCATGCAGCCTCGTGGTTTGCACGTTTCTCCCTTTCGTTAGGACCTATGACGGCACTGATTATCGGACCGAAATTAGGTTTTCCCGTGGTGCTGTTGGTGGCAGTTGGGTGTGCCCTGTTGGCAGTCATCCTGATTCTACTGGTGCATTTCCCCTTCCGGGCACCTGAGGAGCATATACACAGTGTCAGTCTGGATCGTTTTCTTTTGCCGCAAGGGTTTGT
This sequence comes from uncultured Prevotella sp., assembly GCA_900320905.1. Classification (GTDB taxonomy): domain Bacteria; phylum Bacteroidota; class Bacteroidia; order Bacteroidales; family Bacteroidaceae; genus Prevotella. Next base: position 11,908 of record ONTZ01000005.1, on the reverse strand, counting down.
GCTGTATGTCAATTTTTTGCTTGTGACCCTTGCCGCCGGATTGGTGCTGTCGCTGCCGCTCACGTTACAGTTCTATTCGATGATGATGGTGGGCTTCCTGATGGCTATCCTGGCCCAACGGTTTGTGTTCCGTGAGGCGGACTTGAAGAGTGAGGTGGTATCAGGACTGGTGCTGGGCATTGCCGCCCTATTGATGTCGCTGACGCGCAGTCAGGCGGTGGTAGGCTATGTGTCGCCCTTGTTCATGGGTTTTGCATTAGGCATCATCGGCTCGCGCTTTCTGTTGTTTTTCATCAAACTGAGTCGTCACTGTCAGCGTGGTACCTCGCAGTCGACGTATATGCTCGGCTGGGAGAGTGGCCTGGCTTTTGGCATCGGCCTTGGCTATGCTGTTTTCCAGATGGCCCGTGAACAGGTTTTGTATACGGCATTAGGTCTGGCGGTGGCTGCCCTGCTGTTCTATCAGTACACCCACCGCTGGTTTCTCAATCATAAGAATCGCTAACAATCAAAATATGAACGCTTATGAAATACGGATTTGTCAATGTGGCAGCAGCCGTGCCTACCGTTAAGGTGGCAGATGTGGACTACAACGTGTTGCAGATAGAGAGTCTGTTGGCCCAGGCCGAAGGCAAGGGCGTGGAGGTAATGGTCACCCCGGAACTCTGTCTGACGGGCTATTCCTGTCAGGATCTGTTCCGTGAACAGTTGTTGCTCGACAAGGCGGAAGGGGGTGTCATCCAACTGCTCGACTTCACTCGCAAACTCGACACGATACTTGTCGTGGGAGCCCCGATAGTCATCAACAGTCTGCTCTACAACTGTGCCGTCGTCATCCAGCGCGGACAGGTGCTGGGGGTGGTGCCGAAGACCTATCTGCCCAACTATGGCGAGTTCTACGAGAAACGTTGGTTTGCCTCGGCGCAGGACTTGAACCCCTGCGACATCTATCTGGCAGGCAGTAGGGTGCATGTGAGTGCTGAGCCGGTGATTTTCAAGACGAGCGACGATGTGATGTTTGGCGTGGAAATCTGCGAGGATGTGTGGGCGCCTATCCCACCCAGTAATAACCTCGCTCTGGCAGGTGCCGACATCATCCTGAACCTTTCTGCCAGCGACGAACTGATAGGTAAGCACCGTTACCTGCGCTCCCTGCTGGCCCAGCAGAGTGCTCGTACCATCAGTGGCTATGTCTATGCCGGTAGCGGCTTTGGAGAGTCGACCCAGGATGTGGTCTATGGTGGCAATGCGATGATATTCGAGAATGGCAAACTGTTGGCTGAGGGAGAACGCTTCTCTTTGCAGCCCCAGTTGCTGGTGAATCAGATTGATGTGGAGAAACTGCGCACGGAGCGCCGACAGAATACCACCTTCATCAATGCCCAGCGGGGTGCCACAGCCGTGCAGGTGGCGACGAAACCCGTGGTGCCGAAGAGTTTTGAACTCATCCGAACCATCGACCCACACCCCTTTATTCCACAAGAGGAAGATATGCAGTCGACCTGCGAGGAGGTGCTTAACATACAGGTGGGCGGACTTGCCAAGCGTCTCTATCATATCAATGCCCAGAAAGCAGTTGTCGGTATCAGTGGTGGACTCGATTCCACCTTGGCCCTGCTTGTCACTGTGAAGGCGTTTGATAAGTTAGGACTGGATCGCAAGGGTATCATCGGTATCACGATGCCAGGTTTCGGAACGACAGACCGTACCTATAATAACGCCATGAAACTGATGCAGACGCTGGGTGTCACCATCCGTGAGATCAGTATCGCCAAGGCGGTTACGCAGCATTTTGAGGATATAGGCCATGATATCAACGTGCGTGATGTCACCTATGAGAACAGTCAGGCCCGTGAACGGACGCAGATCCTGATGGATGTGGCGAATCAGGTGAACGGACTGGTGGTAGGTACAGGCGACCTCTCTGAACTGGCGTTGGGATGGGCTACCTATAATGGCGACCACATGTCGATGTACGGTGTGAATGCTGGTGTTCCCAAGACGCTCATCCGCTACCTGGTGAGTTATGTGGCTGGGGAGATGGCTACGGATACGCTCCTTGATATCATCGACACGCCGATTTCGCCGGAGTTGATTCCTGCCGACGAGCACGGACGTATCAAGCAGAAGACGGAAGACTTGGTTGGTCCATATGAGTTGCACGATTTCTTCATCTATTACTTTTTGCGCTACGGCTTCGGCCCGAAGAAGATCTTCGTGATGGCACAAAAGGCCTTTAAGAATATCTACGACGACGAGACCATCAAGAAATGGCTCATCACCTTCTGCCGCCGGTTCTTCACGCAGCAGTTCAAACGCTCCTGTCTGCCTGACGGTCCGAAGGTGGGTAGCGTGAGCCTTTCTCCCCGAGGCGACTGGCGTATGCCGAGCGATGCCTCCTATACCTTATGGGTCAAAGAGTGTGAAGGCCTTTAACTTCTTCAATAATGAAGTTACCGTTTCATATCATACAACTGTTGAAAGCAAAGTCTGGTAATGACTTACGACAGCCTTCTGATTGCGAATTCCTCTCACTCGATATTGAGAGCAAGACGGGTGTCCGTATTGGTGCCACAACACTGAAACGACTCGTGGGCTTTGCCCAGGATGAACGCACGCCCCATGCCAGTACCCTTGATGCCATTGCCCGCTATCTGGGCTATGCCCATTGGGAACAACTGGCGCAGATTGAGGACAAGGGAAACTCTGACTTTGATACCTCTGATGAGGAATTCCGCTCTGCCGACTTGCTGCCAGATGCCGTTGTCGAGATAACCTATCTGCCAGACAGAATGGTGAGGATGCAGTATCTTGGCAACAATCATTATCGGATTGCAGAGAGCCAGAACAGCAAACTCCAAGTAGGCGATGAGGTGGAGGTCCAGAATTTTGTGCTGCATCATCCCCTGTTGGTGCTCAACGTATGGCGTCATGGTGAGTCATTGGGCCAGTTTACAGCAGGCCGTGTCTCTGGTCTCTCGTCTGTCAAAGTCTTGTAAATGATGGAAACTTCGCGGTTTTCAGATCGTCAGTCCCGTTTTGAGGCTGTTGAACAGATGGAAACACAGGGAGCCACCTGCGACACCTTTCGTGTGAAACTCTATGGCAAACTGCATTTCCTGAAACGGCTGAAAGCCGAATATGCAGGCGATATCCGATACCAAGAGGCCCTTCGCAAGGAGTTTGAGACGGGCTATCGCTTGGAGCATCCCAACCTGGTGCGCTATATCTCACTCGACAGTGACAGTATCTTGATGGAGTATGTCGAGGGCGAGACCCTTTCGCAACGCCTCGCCACTCAACCCGATTATTTCACGAAACGGAAGAACACGGACAAGTTTGTCCGTCAGTTGCTGGATGTCGTTGGCTATCTACACAGCCATCAGGTGCTCCATCTTGATCTGAAGCCAGACAATATCCTCTTTACCCGCATCAACGATGATGTCAAACTCATTGACCTCGGTTGCTGTTATACCGATTCCTTCCCTGATACCACAGGCCATACCAATGCCTTTGCCGCTCCAGAGCAACTATCGGGTGGAGTGGTGGGGATCCCAACCGATATCTTTGCTATTGGCAGAATCCTTGAATGTCTTCCAGACCATACTATATATAATAAGGTAATTGTCCGCTGCACGGCAGAAGACCCGTCAGCCCGCTATCAGTCGGTAGAAGAAATCCTGCGCGATGTCAGTCATGGTAGGCGATACTGGCGTGTTGTGGCTATTCTTGCGGCATTGTTAGCAGCCATCGTAATAGGCATCTCACTTTTCTCTCATCAGCCTGAGTCTGTTCCCGCTCTGCCCAAAGACATATTGACACCAGAATCTATTGCCAACCCCATACAGCAGAAGATCCCTGTTCCAGAAAATCGGCAGTCCCCCGAAAATCAAAAATCAGTCCCTGTTAATCATGACCCAGTAGTTCCCGTGATTCATGAGCAATCCAAAGACACGCAGGCATCCGCTCCTGTCACTACTCCCACTCCCATATCACAGCCATCAGAAAAAGAAGACCAGAGACCATTTGATGAAGAACTGGAACGCATGATGGATAAAGCCTATCGCTCCACCATTGCTACCTTCTGCGATTCCCTCTTCCCGTCTCCGTCACCTACCACAGGTAAATCATGGTCCGATGTTTCTACGGCATTCCATAACCTGACTATTCAAATAGGTGACCGCCTGACAGGGAAATACCCAGACATCCCTGAAAGCACCATCCGCCAAGACATAGAGCAGAGGTTCCAGAATCTCGTCTCTTATGTCTTCAACCGGATGCGCCAAAACGGTCAACAGCAAAAATCTCCCGAATAATTTGGCGCATTGCCAAATTTTTCTTACCTTTGCACCGTTAACGTTTCATTAAACAAATAGAGTATGGAAAAGATCAAAAGAACCCGCGAGGAAGTCCGTGCTGCATTCAAGGACTTTATGCGCAGAAAGAAAGAGCGTCAGATGCAGGCAAGAATGGAGTTGGAAGCAATGAGTCAACAAGGATTCTTCGATAACTAAGTGTCAAACACTTTAAATCTTGCTTACTATGAATACGCTCAGATTGGAAATTATCAATCTGCATGCACCCTATAGGGTAAAGCAGAGAGAAGACAAACCTCAAGATTATTATTTCAGAACAGATTATGGCGTAGAATACGACATTTGTCTGGAAGAAGATTTTTCAATTGTCCCAAGTGGTGCTTATGCACTTGACATTACAAACCGCGAACATAAGCGTTCACCACTTGATCCTAAATTCCGAATGACGCTTATTGCAATTGTTGAGGAGTTTTTTGAAAGAAATAATGATGTGATGCTTTATGTCACAGAGACTGGAGATGAAAAACAATCATTTCGTGACCGTTTGTTTATACGATGGTTTAATACGTATGAGCATCATGACCTCTATTATATTCAGACTGCAGAGGGCCGAGGTTGCAAGAGGTTATTAAAGAATTTGAAGACACGGTTTCATTTATTTTTGACTGATGTGTACCTCCTAGGATGAAAAAAACTGAAATGGAAGAAATGGTTGTGCTGTTTCTTCCTTTTTTAATGTTTGTTTCGTACATTTGCAGGCAGAAGCATCTGAAAAAGAGTGTATAACAAACAAATAAAGCGAAAAAATGAAGAAAAAATCGATACGAAGTGGCTAAAATCGGAAAAAATGGAGTTGTTTTGCAAAAAAAACGGCCCACATTGAACGTTGTTTGCTAAATTTTTCTTATATTTGCAACGTCGCAGGGAGTCTGCGGCAGACATAGTGGGAAGCGTTTAGCTTTCATCTGTACCGAAAAGTCTGGTAAACTTTAACGTAAAACAGGTGATTGTAACACGTTCCTCCTTGGTTTGGATTATTCTTTGTGCAGTCATTGATTGGCTCACATCCTATATATCCTCCAAGGGTGTGGGCTGTTTCATTATCTTTTTACGGGTTTTACCAGAGCCTTCGGTAGGATAGCGAAAGGCTCACACTTTCCTGTGTTACTATTAAACTATTTCTATCGATGAGAGAAAGAAGAATGACAATCTGTTTAAATAGCGCTGCAAAGATCTGTTTGGGCGTTTTGTTTCTTATTCTAGGGGGGCTGATTTACCTCCTGTTTAGAAGTAAGACTTTGTATATATATATATGGTCTGAGTCACTAGGTTTTGCTGACTTAATAGACTCACTACGTCTTTTTGTTCACGACTGGATAGTTCCAGATTTTATCATTTTTAGTTTACCAGACGGTCTATATTGTGCCGCCTATCTCTTGATTATTGAGGCCATTTGGCATGAAGAAAAAGGCTGGATTAAAAATCTTACCCTTTCGGTGGTACCATTAGTAACCATCAGCAGTGAAATATTGCAATTCTTTGGCATTGTACGAGGGACATTTGATATAATAGATTTGCTATGTTATATGGTTCCATTTTTAGCATACACAATGATTCTTTTTACAAATAACTATAAGTATAATTTCTTAAAAACAAAATTATGAAAAAGTATTTTTATTCAGTTTTGGTAATGGCGTTTTTTGCCATTGGGTTTGCTGCTTCTGATGACAGTGAAAGTAGCAGTAGTAAAGAATCAGACTTTGTGGGAACTTATACCATTGAGGGAGGATATAAGTTGGTCATAAAGGCCGATAATACAGCAAGATTGACGGCACCTAGTGGAGAGGTCTATGCGGCCAGTGTTGATTTGTTTGCTTTTACAGACTATGCAACAGTCTCGTTTAGTGGATCGGATCAACCCAATATCAAAGGCGTGGACTATTATTATCCTGTCATAGGAAAAGAAAAAGATTATTTCTACAAAGGCATTTCCGAATATAAGGCAAAAGATGAAAGCAATAGAGTTAAGATAACATCTTTTGAACCTTCAAAAACAGATAAATAACGAGAGCATTGATAGTTGTGGTTGATATAATGCCACAAGTGTCAACTACAATCGTTTAATGGTATTGGAATTTATTAATTTTTAACAATTAAATATTATATTATGGCTTTCTGTAAGAATTGTGGAAATCAAGTGAATGACGGGACAAAATTTTGTCCGAAGTGTGGTCAGGCTGTTGATGGAGAACCGCAGCAGCAAGTATATCAACAGCCAGCCCAGGCTTATCAGCAACCCCAACAACATCGGGCTCAACCAAATTCTAACATGGTATTGGCTATTTTGACGACAATCTTCTGTTGCTTACCTACGGGTATTTATGCAATTATTCAAGCATCTAAGGTTGACAAATTGTATATGTCTGGTGAATATGACGAGGCAATAAGAGTCGCAGGAGAGGCAAAGAAATGGTCATATATTGGTATTGTCTTAGCCGTGATAGGTTGGATTATTTATTTCGTATTCTTTATGGGATTAGGTTTTTTGGCCGCTGTAGGAGGTGCCCAATAAGTCGAATTTGTATCAGCAGCCCTTTCATAAGGACTGCTGATACAAACAAAATATAGAGTAAATCATAATAACGCCATTGAGAACATGTCATATTGCAGGAGATGTGGTAAAGTCATTCCCGATAAAGCGAAGTTCTGTCCATCATGTGGGCAGAGTTGTGATGACATCACCATAGAGCACCAACAACCCGTGACATCATCGCCAACGATTGTATATGTGCAGACCCCACAACAGCAACAAGTATATGTACATAAAATCGAGAAGAGCAAAGGTGTTGCATTGCTCCTATGCTTCTTTCTAGGCGGATTAGGAATACATCAATTCTATCTTGGAAATACAGTACAGGGCGTTTTTTATTTGCTTTTTTCATGGACCTGTATACCAGCATTAATCTCTATTATAGATTTTATTATACTATTGTGTATGAGTGAAGCATACTTTCATCAAAAGTATGATAGAGATAAGTAATGTTTTTAATATGTATAGTCATGCCATATTGTAGTTGTTGTGGTAATATAATTAACGATGATACTTTGTTTTGTCCAAAATGCGGTAATAGAGTTGGTGTTGTTCTAAATGTACAATGGCAACAATTTCAATCATTCTCGCAACAAGAACAAAAACCTTTTAAGCCAAATTCAAATATGGCATTTGCAATTCTATCGACTTGTTTATGTTGTGTGCCTACTGGAGTATACGCTATCGTGTTAGCAAGCAAAGTAGACAGACTCTATTATACAGGGGAATACGAAAAGGCAGAGATGGTTGCTGCAGATGCAAAAAAATGGTCTATTGTTGGTATGGTCATAAGCCTAACATTTTGGATTGTCTATATTATTATTGTTATTATTTTCGGAGTAATAGGGGGGGATGCATTTTGGGATGGCTTTTTCAATGCTTTATGAATAATATGAAGGACATACGTAAACGATTTAAATATGTTATTACTTTTGTCGTAATTGTATTATGCATTATTATTTATTATTTTGTCGACCCTACAAAATATTCAATAATGCCCAAATGTCCTGTCAAGATGATAACGACTCTCGATTGCCCGGGATGTGGATTTCAAAGAGCCTTACACGCATTGTTACATGGACATTATTCAGAGGCAATCCATTACAATCAGTTCCTCCTTCTTGCAATACCAATTACAATTTTGTGGTGGGTAATCAATAAAGTGATATATCATTCAAAACGACATAATATGAGAACAAGATTAATATGCATAAACAGATATATTATATATTTTTATGTATGTTGTTATTTTGTATGGTTTGCAATCCGAAACATTTATTAAATACAAATAATTATGAAACAATGTCCTTATTGTGGTGCACAGGTTAATGACGATTGTCTTTTCTGTACGGAATGTGGAAGACCTATTCCACAAGGTGATGTATGCCCTCATTGTGGCGCATCTGTAAATGAAAGTGATGTTTTCTGTCAAAGTTGTGGAAAGAGGGTAGATGAAAAACCTTCTATGGATGTGTCAGATACAACACAGAAGAAATGCCCCTATTGTGGCGCATCCGTTAATGATGGTGACGTATTCTGTGAGAACTGTGGAAGAAATCTTGCTGATGGAAGTATTGGCTTTGCTACTAATGAAGTTCGACAAGAAAACTATGTAGAGGAAGATAGTTCATCCAATAATATGAAGGTTATAATACCCATAATAATTGGAGTATTATTACTACTTGCTCTAATTGGTGGCGGATGGTGGTACTGGAAAACGGGTCCTTCTATTACTTCTAATAAGGAAATGAAACCCACTTTAGACACAGACTCGGTCGAAGAGATGATTACTTCTGCTAATGATTCAATAGAGGAAGTTGTAGATTCTCTTGTTTTTATTGATTCCGTCGCTGATACTGTTTATAGTCCGGGAATAGAGGGAGAATATGGAGAAATGGTTGAAGAAGAAACAGATGCGAATGAAACAACAAACAAGTCTGAAGATTCTAATGAAATCCATGATGTGGTAGACCAAATGCCTCAGTTCCCTGGTGGACAGTCGGCCCTTCTTGAGTATCTTGCTAAGAATGTCAATTATCCAGTGGCTGCCGAGGAAAATGGTATTCATGGTAAGGTTATCGTCACCTTCGTCGTTGAGCGTGACGGTTCCATCACTAATGCGAAAGTCGTGAAGTCTCTTGATCCGTCACTTGACAAGGAAGCCTTACGTGTGGTAAATTCGATGCCTTTATGGCAACCTGGTAAGCAGAATGGTATCGTAGTGCGTGTGAAGTATACCGTTTCTGTGCAGTTCAGACTAAATTAGTATTATATTAAATATAGAAATGTTCTCTTTGTAGATTATTAAGTTTTTGTCTACGGAATTAAAGGTAGTATTGTTTATTATTTGAGATAAGAGTTGTTATGGCATATTGTAGTAAATGTGGCGCAGAACTAAATGATGGTGCAAAATTCTGTTCTAATTGTGGTAACTCTATAGATGGTGGAAACGTTCAGAGTTCTAACTCTATAGATAAAGGTGTGAATAATTCTCAAAAGAAAAGTAAGACCATTCCTGTTCTAGTTATTATACTAGTATTATTATTGTTGGGAGGTTTGGGATGGCACTATAGTAATAATAGAGGTAACAAGTACTCTTTGGAAAAACTTGCTCTTGTAACTAACGGCATGGATAAAATTGCGAATTTCCACGAAGGTCTTGCTTTTTTTGAGAAAAATAAGAAATTGGGAGTTATAAACAAGATGGGTGACATTATTGTTGAACCAACTTACGATACTCAATTTATTCTTTCCGACATTTTTTATAATGATGGGATGGCGATGGTTCGTAAGAATGGTAAATATGGTTTTATTGATAAAGAAGGGAAAGAGATAATATCATGTAAGTATGATGAAGCCATTGGCTTTAATGAAGGGCTTGCTGTCGTAAAGAAAGATGGCAAGTATGGTTTTCTTGATAAAAAAGGAAAAGAAGTAATACCATTCATATATAGTTCAGCAAACGCTTTCTCAAATGGTTTGTCTGCTGTTGGGAAAGATGGAAAATACGGATTCATAAATAAAAAAGGGGAAACCATTATTCCTTTCGTTTTCGATTATGCTGAGTCATTCAACGGTGAATCAACTATTGCATCAAAGGGTGATAAGAGTGTCATTATTAATAAGGAAGGAAAAATAGTTAAGGAGTTCGAATCTGGTTATCTAAGAGATTTTTCAGAAGGTTTGGCAATATATGAAAAAGATGAGAATGATGAATTACGATATGGTTATGTTGATGAAAAAGGTAACCTTATTATTCCGCGTAAATTCTATAGTTTGAGGGGTATTTATGGTATATTCGAAGATGGTTTCGCAAGTGTATATAAATACGCTGAAGGTAAGTTTGGAGTTATTGATAAATCTGGTAAAGAAGTTCTGCCATTTAAATTTGAATCAGATATCTTATATTCAGAGGAACTGTTCCTTGTTTACAATAATGGTAAGGCTGGTTATTATGATACCAATGGTAAATGCGTTATCCCTTGTGAATATGAAACTGCGACCCCATTCTATGAAGGGTTGGCAGCTGTTGAAAAAGGCGGACTGTGGGGATTCATTGATAAATCAGGAAAGATGTTAATAAACCCAGTATTTGATGATGTTAATTCTTTCTCTGATGGTTTAGCAGTGGTTAAAAAGAATGATAAATATGGAATCGTAGATAAAAATGGCAAAAGCACATTTAGTCCCCAGGAGTTAGAAAAATTAAATATACAGAAAGAAGAAACTATAGAAAAAGAGGAAGAGCAATACGAAGAAGAGTCTATGGAATATGAAGAGGAATCAAATTCGAAACAAGTCGATATAACCCCAATCTTATATGAATGTCAAAACGAAATTACCGCTATTCAACGAGAAATAGAAGAAGCTTGTAGGACTTTCGTAGTTCTTGGTTCACAAGACGTTGACATGTATAAATATACTCAAATGAAATCTACCTTCTTAGATGGAGTGAGTGATTTGGAAAGACAGGCTGATAGGGCTTTTGATAAATGTGCTAGAGAATTGAAAGAGGCTGGCTATCCTGATGCTGTAGATAAGATAAATGAAGAAAAACGTCAGTTCCATAGTGCAATCTATTCATTAACTACTAGGGCTACTCAACAATCAGATATGAGTTACTAAATAATAATCAATGAATTGACAACATACATAAATACGGTTATATGGTGTTAGAAGGTTCTGAATTTGAGAAAGAACGTATATTAATATCGATTGTTGTCAGTTTTAATGATGTTGTCTGTAATTGATAACACCATTTATCTCTTTTATCTTACATACATCATTGATTCTTTGTACCTTTGCAGTCAATAAACAATTAATATTATTAAGAAATGAGAAAGTTCTATTCAGCAATTGTGATGATTGACATAATCGTTACAGCATGGAGTTTTACCGCTTGTGGCAGCAGTAGTGATGATGAAGAAATCGGTGGAGGCGGTGGCTCCAATGCGACCTTTACCATCACAATAGACGGAAACCTACATGAGTATAATAGTGAATATCTCGAATGGATGAGTCTGATGGGAACTTGGGAGAGTTATAGCAGTGCCACTTTCCTAAAGATCGATGTCCCTTCATTGTCTGACGAGTTCCGATTCTATTATCCGTCCAATACAAATCCATCATCGTATTTCAAGGTGGGTTATGATTCTTTTGAGGACGATGCAACGGAGATATGCCTCTATGGGCCATCCAAGTACAAATGTACTTATGTCAAAGGCTCTGCGAAGGTTGCAAAGAATGATGGCAAGAATCTAACGGTAAGATTCTCCCAATACACATTCACATGGAATAATGGTAGTCGCATAATCATGTTCGATGGGACTTTGAATTTCGTTTTGGATTATTGATTGTATTGAATCTTCGATCAATATGTCTGATTGGTGATTTTGTGTTTGGTCCAGGAGGCGGAAAGATCGTAATACTTGACTGATAAATAGTTTTTGTCCAAAACAGGCCAACATATATCATGACCCTCATGTACATCGTTCCTGTGTTG
>ONTZ01000017.1 GCA_900320905.1 uncultured Prevotella sp. | reverse complement strand
AAAATGACAAAAGTTGCAATTAACGGTTTTGGCCGTATTGGTCGCCTCGCTTTCCGTCAGATGTTCGAGGCTGAAGGTTATGAAGTAGTAGCAATCAACGACTTGACCAGCCCCAAGATGCTGGCTCACCTCCTGAAGTATGACACTGCTCAGGGTGGTTTCTGTGGCAAGTTCGGTGAGAACAAGCACACTGTTGAGGCTGGTGAGGACTTCATCGTTGTTGATGGCAAGAAGATCACCATCTATGCTATTCCTAACGCTGCTGAACTGCCTTGGGGTAAGTTGGACGTAGACGTTGTTCTGGAGTGCACAGGTTTCTATACTTCTAAGGAGAAGGCTTCTGCTCACCTGACCGCTGGTGCCAAGAAGGTTGTGATCTCTGCTCCTGCCGGTAACGACCTGCCCACCATCGTTTACAATGTGAACCACAAGACTCTGACTCCTGCTGACACCGTTATCAGCGCTGCTTCTTGCACCACCAACTGTCTGGCTCCTATGACGAAGGCTCTGAACGACTTCGCTGCTATCCAGAGTGGTATCATGACAACTGTTCACGCTTACACTGGCGACCAGATGATTCTTGACGGTCCTCAGCGCAAGGGTGATGTCCAGCGTGCCCGTGCCGGTGCTCAGAACATCGTTCCTAACTCAACTGGTGCTGCCAAGGCTATCGGTCTCGTTATCCCCGAACTGAACGGTAAGTTGATCGGTGCTGCTCAGCGCGTTCCGACTCCCACAGGTTCTACCACTATCCTGCACGCTGTTGTGAAGGGTGAGGTGACTGTTGAGGGTATCAACGCTGCCATGAAGGCTGCTACTAACGAGTCATTCGGTTACACTGAGGAGAAACTCGTTTCCAGCGACATCATCGGTATGAAGTTCGGTTCACTGTTCGACGCTAACCAGACCATGGTTTCTAAGATTGGTGACGGCAACTCTCTCGTACAGGTTGTTGCTTGGTATGACAATGAGAACTCTTACACTTCTCAGATGGTTCGCACCATTAAGTATCTCGCTGAGTTGAAATAAGCCACGGATTATACCGATAATCACAGATAATTAATAAAAAAGGCCGTCCGATTTTGTCGGACGGCTTTTTTTTTGTAATTTTGTCCCCGAAATAATCAACTAATAGATCAGGACAATATGGATGTGAATAACGTAAAGCAAATGACGGGTAAGTTTCTGAAAGGTTGCGGCTGCCTGAGTCTGGGCTTTTTTGTACTGCTGATTATCATTGGTATCTTTGCGGATGATGAAGAGAAAAAGGATGCCACAGAAGAGACGGCGCAACAGACCGAGCAGGTAGAGAAGAAAGACTCTGTCATCGTGAACGAGCCCTTGGAGGGTGATCCGTACCAAGAACTCGACGAGTTGATCGGTCTCAACTCCGTGAAGAAGGAAGTGCGTTCGTTGGCTAACTTCGTGAAACTTCAGAAACAGCGTGAGGCGCAGGGACTGAAGACGGCGAAGGTGTCGTACCACCTCGTGTTCTACGGTTCGCCAGGTACTGGTAAGACCACTGTGGCCCGTATCGTGGGACGTATCTACAAGGATCTTGGAGTACTGAAGAAGGGACACACTGTTGAGACAGACCGTGCCGGACTGTGTGGCGAGTATGTCGGAAAGACGGGTCCCAAGACAGACTCTGTCATTGTCAAGGCCCTCGACGGTGTACTCTTTATCGACGAGGCCTATTCGCTTGTTCCTGAAGGAGGTAATGGCAACGACTACGGTCAGGAGGCCATTTCAACCATCCTGAAGCGTATGGAGGACTACCGCGATCGTCTTGTCGTGATTGTTGCCGGCTATAAGGACGAGATGCAGCGCTTCATTGACTCCAACCCCGGTTTGCAATCACGTTTTAACCGATATATCGATTTTCCCGATTATACAGGTATGGAGTTGGTTGATATCTTCAAGATGTATATGAAGAAAAACCAGTATACCCTTGCCGAAGATGCTGAGGAATTCCTGAAAGAACAGTTCGAGTACGCTGTGGAGCATAAGGACCGCAATTTCGGTAATGCCCGCTTTGCCCGTAATGTCTTTGAGAAGAGTATTCAGCAGCAGGCCAACCGTCTGGCCGGACAGACGACTCTCAGCAAGTCGCAGTTGACCGAACTGACAGTCGATGACCTCAGGGGCGGCTTTGAGGCTAGAACTAACATTGAGAATTGAGAAAAAATAATTTTGTAATTAAGAAAAAATGATGACCGATATGAGGAGATTGTTGTTTATACTTTTCACTTTTCACCTTTCACTTTTCACTTCTTTTGCGCAGACCATTCAGAATGGTTCCAAGTGGTGGGACGGTTCTGTGCTTTATACTGCCAAAGTCGATGCTTCTGGTGAAGTGACGATGAACGGCATCGATGCCCATGAGGGCGGATTCCGTTTTATGCTCTCGAAAGTTCAGGGCAAGCAGGGACGCTATACCCTCACCACGGATAATCCAGATGCCTATATGCCTGTTAGGGGACAGTTGGGATGGAATGTAGACTTTATCCGTCAGGAGGGCATGAACTTCCTGGCTGTCCGTAAGCCCAACAATGATGTCGTCTGGACTCTGGTGTTGACTCCCGACAACTTGGAGAACTGTATCAATCAGGAGCGATGGGCGGAACAGCAGCCTGTGAGTGACATCCTCACCACGATGCTGCTGAATACCACCTATCTGGCCCGGTTCTCCAAGGCAGACCTGCGTCTGATGCGTAATGAGATTCTGGCTCGTAATGGGTGGAAGTTCCAGTCGAAGGATTTGCAGGACTATTTTGGCAGTCAGACGTGGTATCGTCCTGTGGCAGATAACAACACCATCACACTGAATATCATCGAACAGACCAACGTACAACTCATCAAGAGTGAGGAGGCTGTGCCCGATGAAGATCGTGTCAGTCTGCTGAAACCGGAGCAGTTCCCTGGTGGACTGGCAGATGACGGGCGCGGCTCGGGAGAGATTGACCCGAAAGAGATTAACGGTGAGGAAGTGTATGTCGTCACCAGTGAGGCTGAGTTTATTGCCAGCCTCCGTCCGGGTAGAATCGTCATGGTGGCAGATGATATCCATCTGAACCTCTCACGCATCTTAGAGAATGAGTCTGAGTTCAGAAACAGACCAGGTCGTCGATGGGCCGGTTATGATGCTTTGGGCATTAGTAAGGAACCGGAGGTGATCAGTGAGGATGCCAGTGATGGACATCAGTTGACATTGAAGAATTTCAGGAATCTGATTATCCGTGGCGGTAAGAACTCCAGCATCGAGGTCGATCCCCGTTATGCTTTCTGCATCCGTTTCGTCAACTGCGAGGATTGTACGGTGGAGAACCTGACCATCGGTCATACCGAGGGAGGTTTTTGTGATGGTGGTGTCATCGGTGTGAAAGGTGGAAAGCAGATTCTGGTCAACAGATGCGACCTCTATGGCTGTGGCACCTACGGCGTGGTCTTGAGAGAAACCACTGACTTCAGTATGATTCGTTCTAACATCCACGATTGTACCTATGGCATTATGGAACTCCAAAACTGTATGGCTGTGAAGTTCACCACCTGTGACTTCTTCAATAACCGTGAATACACCCTCATCGAAGGGTGGGGTGTTGACGGCTTGGTCTTCAATGACTGTCGCTTCTTCGCTAACTGGGGCGATGCGCCGCTTTTCAGCCTCGACAACACCTTCTACCTGATGGGCTGTCAGATCTATCACCCCACGGAGAAACTCGGTTCGATAGATAAAGCCGAGCAGACAGGTGCCAAGACGGTATTCAATGCCAACCCGCTTGATAAGAATATCAAGAGCCGAAACCTCGGTCCTAAATAACTATATTATATAATAAGGTACGCGTATGAGAAGATTCGCATCACTCGTCCTGTCGTTCGTCACGATGCTGACGGTACAGTCACAGGAAACCACTTCGCTTGAAACGATTAATAAAGGGTGGGGCACAAAGACAATCAATAACGTGATTAATGGCAGTCTCGGTATCATGCTGGAGCGCTTTGACCAGACATGGCCTACGTGGATGGTGGGAGCCGTGCGTGAGACGATGGAGAAAGGTCTTGCCAGGGAAGTGCTCGACGAAGAGACGGATCTCACCGTCACCGTCGATGCCAAGAACGGTTTCGTGAGTGTGGGCGATGGCGGTACCGACGGCGAGTATATGTCGGCTTGTTATTGGAACCGCCCCAATGGCCACAAACTGTTGGCTGTCCTCTTGGGTAAGCCCACCGACCCTTGCATCGAGGTGCTGTGTACCTACGACTACGACCCGCAGAAGAAAGCCCTCATCCCCGAGCCTTCGATATTGAAAGGCTATCGCTGGGGCGACAAGGGCGAATTCCAGCAGATGTTTTGTCATTTGCCAAAGACGGGAAAGAACATCACCGTCGAGGACTGGAGCGGCGAAGAAGGCCCCGTGGTGCATACGTTCACCTGGGACGGCACGAAACCCGTCTATGCCAAGACAGAACCCTTGGAGTTCGATGACGACCAGGGCGAGATCCTCATCAACTATAAAGGTACTGCACCTAATATCAAGGACTTTGTGACGGCTTTGCTCTCACGGAGTGAACTTGATGAGTCGCTCAACGGGTTGAAGCAAGCATGGCGGTTCTATAAGAACGGCATGAAACAGATGCCGGGTGATGACCTTATCGTTGATGTCAGGAATGGCTATGTCGGTTATGAGTCCGTTGAAGATGACGTGCCAGGTGTCTGCCGACAAGTCATCGAATGCTGTTTGTGGAACTATGCCGACAAGAAGCAAAAACTGGTGGCTATCTCCAACGACTCCTACTTGGATGGCAAGCCAGTAGTCGGACAATATACTGGTCTGGAATTCTATCTCTATGACAATGCTACCCATACTATGAATTGGATTTCTGCCCAGGACCTAAGTGCCGAGATCGATGTTCCTGCTGGCGAGACGGTTGTCACTCATGCGTTGCCCCGTACAGGAAAGACGATGATCTACACGATCCACACCGCCTCTGGCAAGATTCCGAAGCGCCTCACCTGGAACGGCTCTCGTTTTATACCTGATAATTAGTAATGAGTAATTAGTAATTATGATTACAAGGATAAACAGTAGAGGGATGATAAGGCTGGTTGCGATACTGATCACTTTTCACTTTTCCCTTATCACTTCTTTATCGCAGACGATAAATAGTGGCTCCCGTTGGTGGGACGGCCAGCGTCTCTATACCGCCTCCGTTGATGATGAAGGAAATGTCAGGATGGATGGTGAGAGCGAGGATATGGGAGGCGACTCTTTCCTGTTGAATAAGGTTGATGGCCAAGATGGTCATTACACACTTGCCTCGACCAACTCCCATGGTTGGATTTTTATCCGTGGCGAATTGGGATGGAGGGTGGAGTATATCCGTCAGGACGGCATGAACTTCCTGGCGGTTCGCAAGCCCAATGGCGACTGTTGCTACACGCTCACCCTGACGCCTGACAACCTGAAGAACTGCGTGGCTCAACAAAAGATCATAGACCAGCGCGAAGTCAGTTGGATGATACAGAACTATCTGTTGGACACCCGCTACCTGGGTCGTTTCTCCAAGCCCCAACTGCGTCTGATGCGTAATGAGATCCTGGCCCGTCACGGGTGGAAGTTCCAGTCGAAGGACTTGCAGGATCATTTCGGCCAACAGTCTTGGTACAAGCCCGTTGCCGACAATAACAGCATCCACTTGAGTCTGATAGAGATGACCAACATCCAGTTGCTGAAGAGTGAGGAGGCCGTTGATGACGACGACCGTGTGCGCTATGAGAATACGGAGGTTGCCGAGAAGATGGTGGAGCCTGTCGAAGGTGTTATCACCGTCACCACCGAAGAGCAGTTCATCAATGCCCTGGGCAACGACCGCACTATCGAGTTGGATGCCGATGTCCACCTGAACCTCTCCCGCATATTGGAGCGCGAGGAGGTATTCTCGGGAGTGCCGGGGCGTGCGTGGGTGACCATTGCCAAGCGTGACGGCGGAGATCAGCCCGTCATCATCAGTGAGTACACCAACGATGGCCAGCAACTGGTGCTGCGCAACTTCCGTGGCCTCACCATCCGAGGCAAGCACAATGCCAGCATCGAGGTCAATCCCCGCTATTCCTTCTGTCTGAGTTTCATGGACTGTGAGGGCTGCATAGTAGAGAATCTCACCATCGGTCATACCGAGGGAGGCTATTGCGACGGCGGTGTCATCGGCGTGGAAGGCGGTAGCCGTATCTTTGTCAACAACTGCGACCTCTACGGCTGCGGCACCTATGGTGTCGTGGCCCGCGATACGTGGGAACTGTCACTCTACAAGACAAATATCCACGACTGTACCTATGGTATTATGGAACTCTACGGCTCGGAGTCGGTGAAATTCCTCCAGTGTGACTTCTTCAACAACCGCGAGTACGAACTTATCACCATCCGAGGCTGTGAGGATGTCGAGTTCTATGGTTGTCGTTTCTTTGCCAACTGGGCCGATGCCCCGTTGTTTGTGAGCGATGATAACTTCACGCTGATTGGCTGTGAGATCTATCATCCGATCCTTGGCGCACAGGCACGGATCGTTGCTCCTGAACATGACAATAAGTTTGGTGATGATGCCTCCTTTATTCCAGAACCCCGCAAGGATCCAATAGGACCAGACATAGAATAGCAGATATGAGGAAAATTCCATTGTTTATAGTAGTCATACTGACTCTGACAGCCTGTAGTCATAAGACAGACAAGGCGGGTGTACAAACGGATTCGCAGGTTGTCGATACCCTTGCAGGTACTGGCGTTGACAGACATTCCGAGGCATATATCCGTCAGCGCATCGATAGCATCTACAACAGCCTCGTCAGTTGGACGACAGATGAGAATGGATATGACGATTTCGTCCTTCTTCCCAATCCCGACAGTCTCTATTGTTCCTCCCGCTACAATGCCCTGCTGGCACAGGCTTTGGAGGTCAGCGAGCAAACGGGTGACATCCTGTTTGATGCCGACTACTGGGTCTGCGGCCAGGATATCAGCCGAGACTTCAGCCACAAGGTCGAGAAG
Organism: uncultured Prevotella sp.; assembly: GCA_900320905.1. Classification (GTDB taxonomy): domain Bacteria; phylum Bacteroidota; class Bacteroidia; order Bacteroidales; family Bacteroidaceae; genus Prevotella. The sequence goes on along the minus strand of ONTZ01000017.1, from coordinate 53,293 downwards.
GTGCGTGACATTACCGACAGTACAGCCGTGGTGGAGTTGAAAGTCTATAACTTCTCCAATGAGCATGATGTTGAACTCACGCTCCTCTTTGAAAGGGGTGACTGGTATATTGATGATTTCAATGGCGATAACCAGCCATATTTCCGTGAGACCATCAAGGAAGGACTGATGGTTCGTGAGAAGGCCAGGTCGTTGGTCGGCAGTTGGGGTTGGGTAGGAGAGAACTGTCCGGAACTGCTGCTTGACCTTGAAATGACCGATAAGGGTTTGAAAGCCACACAGTGTGATGTCTATCGTATGTATGGCTTTGACCATACACAGGTCACCTTCAATGGCGATCTCCTGTATGTGGCAGAGAGTGATGGTGATGAATTATCGCCGGAGAATCAGATATACCTTCATCTCCAACTTGACGAGCGTGGTGATCTTGTAGGCAGTTGTACCCTGAGCCACCGTCTGGCCAGCAAGGGCTACGAGGGTCCTATCAGGTTGCGCAAGGATTATTTCATGTATCGCGATGGCGCACAGAAGACACTTTCAGACTATGCAGAATAAAACCAACGATATGAAAAAACTTATGTTATGGGCCATCTGCGCGATGGCAGTGATGATCAGTTGTAAGAATCAGGGGCAGACGGCACCTGCCGACAGTAATGACTCGATGGCGGTAGCCGCCGTCATCGACAGTATCATCGAGGAGAACGACACCACCCCGTTGCCCATGTTCCTTATCGGCAATGATGGGCAGTACATGCAGATGCTCTACTGGATGAATATCGAGGAGCCGAAGAAGGACGACGACTATGCCGAGTATTTCGAGTCCTGGCATAAGAGTTGGGAGTTGCAGGAGATGTTCCGTCGCAACGCCGCCCAGTACACCAACCTGCTCGATGGCGACAAGATCATCAAGATCAAGTTCGTCGATGAGGTGCTGAAAGATCCTGACGGCAAGACACCTTCTGTAGGCGAGATCCACCGCAAGGAGATCCCCTCGCTCTGTGCCCGTTTCGACTTTGCCAATGCCAAGGACAAGCCAAAGACAGAAGGGGAAGGATTTGTCGTCGATTCATGGGGGCGCGTCATCGTCACCGACAGTTACCTGAACTCCCGCAAGCGTCTCGAAGTCAAGTTCCTCGATGAAGAAGAAGGCTATCCCAGTCTGTCTGCCGACATCGTCAGACAGTTGGAGAAGGAGTACGGCATGAAGGCCGCAAATTCTCGAAAACTCCAGACAATCGGTGGCCGTTATGTGCATGGCACCATAGAGTTTGAAGGCGAGTATAAGAACGGTCCCAAGGATCCCTACAACAAAGACCGCAAATACGCCCTCGCCCTAGAGGTTCTGATTGACAGCGGCAAGGTCTATAAGTATGAGGCGCTTGGCTACTACGACGAGGAATATGGTTGCGTGTGGAATGCCGATGCCGATGGCTACATCTCCAACGATATCGTCGCTGCTTTCGAAGGACCGAAGGGACTAGAACTCTGCTACACCCACGGTGCCCCCGAGAGTTTCTGTGTCGGTATGATCTACCTGCGCGACGGTAAACTCTTTGAGCACGAATACGAGATGTTCCATGCGTTGGTCGATGAGGAAATCCCCGTCTGGAAGAAGGACTTCGAAGAGATGAAAAAACTTTATCTCGACGATGATCCTCACGCGCACAAGTATAACGAACTCACCAAGTGGGCTCACTGCTATATCGACTACGACAACGAGTGGATCTGGCTACGTGACAGTGTAGATAAGAACGGTGCCATCTTCCTCCGCAAGGACGGCAAGATTCGTCTCATTGATGTGGAGAACGCCCACCAGATGCCTACGTCTTGCCAGAAGGACGGCAACTCTTACCTCAAGTTCAGCGGCCCTGCCGGTGGCCCCGCCTACCAGCATATTATCTATGCCTTCCAGAACGGCAAGCAACTCTGGAAACTCTTCGTCCTTGAAGTCTATGGTGAAATCGATGAGTGTACCCTTAATGGCAAGACAATCTCCAAGGAACAGGGTAAGGCCTACCTCGACAAGGTGCCTGAGGGTGAGAAGATCAACGCCTGGTTTAAGAATATCAACGGTGACGAAGAGAATTGACATGTTTCAAAACACAAGGGGTAACCTTTAGGTTGTTCAGATAGTCTCTTTGGGTTGTTCGGATAGGGCTTTCGAGTGAAAGAGATAATCCCTTTACCCCCATAGGGATTATCTGAATGACTGAAAGGGATTATCTGAATGAGTCGAAGAAAGCATCTGAATGAATCTGTCCCCGTCAGATCGAGCTGCGTCACGGCGGCGCAGCCGTCCCCAGTGATTGTCATCTTGTTATCGCTTAATTGATATACTCTGATCTTTCTTGCTCCAGGCTATCGATTTTGAAGGTGTCACCATCCTTAATCACTTTGAGGAGAATGTCGTACTCATAGTTGTCATAGTTGTTTTCAACAAGGACGTGGCTCCCATCGAGAACCGTTATCTGGCGTGACTTCAACCCACTGGCATCGCCGCCGCCCTCATAGAAGAACTTCCATGTAGCCAGGCACTCACCCTCACAGTCGTAGTCGTACGCATCGGCCAGATACTTCAGGAGATTTGGGGTAATGTGTTGTTTGACATAGCCATAGTCAAGAATGTCCTCCTCACTCCATTCTTTATAGAATTTCTCCACGAAAGCCCTGACGGCAACCATCTCCTGTTCCTCAGGATCATCACCAAAAAAGGGTCCTTTACGGGTGTTGATAAGTTTAAGTTTGTTGTCATCAGTCCACTTGTAGGTATCGTACGTCCTCTCGTTTGCATCGCTGCGATAGTTCGCTGTAACGGTTTTGTCTTCAGGGTGTACCTCGGGATTGAACAAGTCTTTCCACTCTTCCACCTCCTCAAACTTCTGCTGTGGAGTCCAGACATATCCAGCATACAGTTCTGCTACCTGTCCTCTAGTATAGACCCCAAGGTAAACCTGCAGGTCGGGAATGCCATCGAAGTTGATGTCCACAGTATCGTTTATCCATTCCATATCCGCTGCATTCTCAGCACTCACATAATCAATTAACTGATGGCGACATTCAAAGGCTACCTTACCGTCTTTATATCCCTTCACGACGATACTGTCATACTCTTCGTTCTCAGCCTTGATGAACTGATGTTCGAAACGGTACTGCTGGCGCTCACTGGTGATGCTGACGGAGTCTGCGTTAACGCTTTCACTCTGTGCCTTCTTGCCTCCGCATGCCATAAGCATCATCACCGCGGCAATCAGAAAAATGCTTTTTCTCATAACAATTATGCTTATAGTTTGTTCATCTATTTTTATGCAAATATACATTATTATTTTTTTGTTTTTCGATTCACCCCGTATATTTAACTTTTCTTCATTAAAGAACGGACAGGTGTACCTGTTTCATACGCTCACAATGTGTAAGTAAGTTTGAGTGAGTATATGTCATCCCCCACCGGGGGAAAATCAGCCCCGAATCTGGGGCACGTCTATGCACCCTGTGCAAAAGTCTGCCCCGGATCTGGGGCATGTTTCTACCCCCCGTGCATAAATATGCCCTGAATCTGAGGCAAGGTTTTCCGACCCCGGGAAAGTCTGCCCTGAATCTGGGGCACGTTTCTACCCCCCGTGCAAAAGTCTGCCCTGAATCTGGGGCATGTCTCTACCCCCCGTGCATAAATATGCCCTGAATCTGAGGCAAGGTTTTCCGGCCCCGGGAAAGTCTGCCCTGAATCTGAGGCACGTTTCTGCCCCCTGTGCATAAGTATGAACCGGATTTAGGGCAAGGTTTTACCCCCCTGGGGATGGCTTACCCCAAATCTCAGGCATAAAAAAACGACTTTGTTCGCAAATGCCTTATGTGTAATTAATTGTGATAATTTTTGGAAATATAAAAATAATTCGCTACCTTTGCAAACTAGAAACTAAAAACAATAATATGGCAAAGAAAGCGAAAGTAGTTAAGGAGAAGTCTATTGAAGACCGTATATGGGACAGCGCGAACAAACTTCGTGGCAATCTCACTGCATCTGAGTATCAGAATGTGGTGCTGGGTCTTGTCTTCCTTAAATATATCAGTGATTGTTTCGAGAAGCGTTACCAAGAACTTGTTGAGGAAGGCGACGGCTTCGAGGAAGATCGCGACGAATATACAGCAGAGCCCTTCGAGGAGAAGATGGCCCGCCTGACCTCAGAACTCGGCGATCTCTTTGCAGAGAGTCATCGTTTGGAGGCTGGCATCCGAGAGAAACTCGCTGGGATCGGATTCAACGTGAAGTAAGGTTATGGAAGAGAACAAAATCATACTATATAAGGATGAAGAAGGCAAGGTGAACGTGAATGTGCGCTTTGCCGATGAAGATGTATGGCTGACACAAGCGCAGTTAGCTGATATATATAATACCACGCAGCAGAACATCAGCCTTCACCAGAAAGGTATTTATGCTGATGGAGAATTGGACGAAGAGGCAACTCACAAGAAATACTTGTTAGTTCGTCAAGAGGGCAAGCGTCAGGTGCAGAGAGAGATTGACCACTACAATCTCGACATGATTATTGCTCTCGGCTATCGTGTGCAGTCGCCGATTGCTGTTCGCTTCCGTCGCTGGGCCACACAGCGCCTACATGAATATATCCAAAAGGGCTTCACGATGGATGACGAGCGACTGAAGCAAGGCGGAAACCGATACTTCAAGGAATTACTGCAACGCATTCGCGACATCCGTAGCAGTGAGCGCAACTTCTATCAACAGGTGACGGACATCTATGCCACATCGACCGACTACGACCCTCGTGCCAAGATGACCAAACTCTTCTTTGCCACCGTACAGAATAAGATGCACTATGCCGTTCACGAGCATACAGCAGCAGAACTGATTTATGAGCGCGTGGATAATGAGAAGCCTTTTGTGGGAATGACGAACTTCAAAGGCAACTATGTGACACGCGATGATGTGAAGATAGCCAAGAACTACCTGACAGAGTTAGAACTTCAACGGCTGAACTTGCTCACCTCGCAGTTCCTCGACTATGCAGAGTTTCAGGCTTTAGAGCAGAACCCTATGACAATGGCAGACTGGATAGCAGCCCTTGACGACCAGATATTACGTTTACGCAGGAATATCCTCGAAGGTGCTGGCACTGTTTCGCATCAGGAAGCCATTGAGAAGGCGGAGCGAGAGTTTGAAATCTACCGTGAGCGTGAGATGCGACTATTAGAGAGTGATTTCGACAAGGTCGTCAAACGCCTCAAGAATCTGCAGAAAGGTGACGACGAAGAAAAGGAGGAAGGTGCATGACATTCAAGAAGACTGAAAAAGAAATCATAAAAGCCATAGTGAAATATGGCGAAAAGGAACATTCATGAATGGGAAGATGCGAAAGCCATCAGTTATATTTCAGAACTTATTTCTCTCCTTAAATACCTTATTGCAAATAGATTTATCACCATATTGCCAAAATATAAATACCCACCAGAGGAAGCAGAAGGTGCTATGAACATAGTTCTTAAGCAGTGCGAACAGTGGTCAGAGAATCAAGATGTTGCATATTTTTAGGAATGAAGGGACAAGAATTGTACCTGAAAAACGGTTTTGTGGATTTTATTTGGATGTCTCAGAAAAAAGATGTAACTTTGCACTCGAAGAAGAATAACCAGAACTGACATGAAGAAATATCTGATAGTAGTGGCTTGCGTCCTGGCGATAGTGGGGTGCAAGCAGAAACAGGGACAGACGGAGAGTGATGCCGCAGCAACAGACTCCGTACAGACGGAAGAGACGACAGACGGAAAAATTTTCACACCTGCCGAAATCAGTAGCCAGTGGACCAATAAGACCATCCATGTGGCTGACGGCGGCGAGCAGCCCGACATCATGACCCTGCTCAAAGCCTTCCATGCGGCTTGGCCGACAGAGCCTGCCAACCTGTTGTTGGGTATGGCGGCTGACAAAGTCACGCGCCAGTTGAACCCCGACACGGGCGGCGGCATGGAGATCGACTATAAGAACGGCTTTGCCACCGTGCAACCTGGCGATACCGACGACGACCGCCTTTTCACCTCTGTCTGGAAGCGTCCGAACGGTCACCGGCTCTTCGGCATCTGGCTCTACACCCCCTCGGCCGACAACCGCAGCAAGGCAGAAGGAGAGGCGCTCTGCTTCTACGACTACGATCCGAAAACCTTTATGCTGACGCCTGAATCGGACAACGCCGTCAGCCGCTTCAAGCCCTCGAAGGACTGCTACCTCCAGTACAAATTCCCCGACATGGGACGCGATATGGTGGTGGGCGAGACAGATAATAACGCCATCACCCGATGGCACGTCTTCGCCTACGACGGCTCGACCTTCAAGAAAGAGACGGCCTATACCGATGAGGAACTGCGCGACGCTGCCGTCGGCCTCTGGAAAAGTACCGACCCGAAACTGCCTCTGACCTTCCGCGTCACCATCGACGAAGAAGACTGGCCTCAGGTCACCGACTGCCGCATCTATGGCGTTGAGGATTGGGAGTGCGTCGCGTCGGCCTATGAAGGCTTCTTCTATGTCATCGAGCAGAATCCGAAAGGCTATCTCGATGACGACGAGGAGCAGTCCAAGTTCAAGCCCTCACTGAACTGTGCTTTCCTGCTCACCAAGGACGGTCGCCTGACGGGTGGCTACCACATGCTGCTCCCCAGCGGCAAGGAGCACCATGGCATCATGACGATGGTGAAGCAGAGCCAGTTGAATGACTACGCAGAATAAAGACTGAACACGATGAAGAAGACGGTATTGGCTTTTCTCGCCCTGCTCATGATGAGCACGACGGCCTTCGCACAAAATAAGGCACAGCGAATCAAGGACATCCGTGAGGCGTATGCCCAGGCGAAGAAGGATATGGCAGACAATGACAAGGGCGAATTCCCGCCGTTGGACATCCATATCGACCTGAACGACGGTACGGAGGTGAGTGAGGACTTCATCATCAACGATAATCGGGAGGTGGATTTCTTCTTCAAGCGCATCCGCCAACGGACCGACACCGACCTCTTCGATCCCCACTGCTATTTCATCGTGGAGAAATGGAGTGCTGACGGACATACGAGTTACCGTGAGATGCTCTTCGACCCGTTTAACGACCGTCTGATGTTCTCTTATATGAAGGTTGAGACGCATGCCGGCGCCGTCATCGAGTCACGCTATTATTACGACAATGACGGGCGTTGCATCGAACAGAAGCCTGAGCAGGGCGGCATGGCGTGGAGCAGTGCCGAGACTGACTCCGAGAAGGCCAAGAACTACCTCGCCATCTTCGATGTGCTGATGCATCAGAAGGGCGTGGAGGGTGAGCGTCCTGTGGCGCAGGCATCGGCCGACAAGGCTGCGCAGGTGCAGCACATCCGCAGTGTCTATGCCGAGGCGAAGCAGAAAGTGGAGAAGGATGCCAAGTCGGAACTGCCCCGCAACGTGCAGGTCACCATCCGCGACTGCGAAGACCCCGAGATGCCTGCCCAGAAGGATGTGTTGAAGTTCTGGTTCGACATTGTCGCTGACGACGATACGCCTTACAACAGTTGCTATTTCATGTCGTCGACCACCACGCTGGGCGACCACGATGTCTATAGCGAATACCTCTTCGAACCGAAGACGCCCGCACCCATCTTCTGTTTCAGCAAGCAGCAACAGAACGACGGCCCCGCCCTCGAATGGCGTTACTACTTTGACAAGGGCGGCAAGTGCATCGAAGTGAAAGGCAGCGCCGACCGCAACGGCCCCGGCTTTGCCGACATGAAAGCCGCCAAGGCCTATCAAGCGCTTTTCAAAATGATGGTCGACACCATCATGTGATTCTTAGATACAGTTTTTTAATAAGCGACCCTTATTGACAAATAAGGCACGGTTATTTGGAAATAAGGCTGGGTTATTTTCAGATAAGGGTAGGGTATTGAAAAGAATTTTTCAAATATCTTTGATTTCTCTTCGCTTAATCAAAATTTTACACTACCTTTGCAGCAGAAAAGTGAATAATTAAAAGAATTCTTATGAGGAAGTTCGTAATTTTGTTTCTAATGTTGTGTGGCAGTCTTGGGGCGAGTGCCATTGAGTTGGACGGGCAGTACCTGTCGCAGAGTGGGGAACTGATGTTCCGATTCAAGGGCGACAGCCTGTATGTTGACATCGCGCAAAGTCACCGGAATGTCTCGTCGTTTAAGTTGATCAAGAACACCGAAAACAAGAAGGCTACAACCTTTAATGCTTACGAGGGTTATCTGGAGAACGGACGTGTGACGTATAGGGAGGTGCTGATCCGCGTCACCAAGTTGAAGAACAAGAAATACCTGCTCGAATACTTCGGCAAGGATAAGGACCGGGACTACAATACAAACGAGCGATATACCATCAAGCCGATAGACTGATATGCTGCCGATGATTACGATACTGGGACCGACGGCTTCGGGGAAGACTCCCGTGGCGGCACGGTTGGCGGCGGAGATAGGCGGAGAGGTGATCTCGGCCGACTCGCGGCAGGTGTATCGTAGGATGGATATCGGAACAGGGAAAGACCTGGCGGATTATGGGGCGGTGCCCTATCACCTGATAGATATTCGGGAGCCGGGGACGAAGTATAATCTGTTTGAGTATCAGCAGGACTTCTTCGAAGTGTATCAGCAGATACGGGGTAGGGGAGCGGTGCCTATCCTCTGTGGGGGCACGGGACTCTACATCGAGGCGGTGCTGAAAGGCTATCATCTCTCACCCGTGCCGCAGAACCAGGCTCTTCGCGATTCACTGGAAGGGAAGTCGCTGGTGGAGTTGACTGAGATGTTGAAGGAGTTGAAGGCGCGCAACGGGTCGAACATGCACAATACGACGGATGTGGATTCGTGTCAGCGGGCCATCAGGGCGATAGAGATTGAGACCTATAACGCAGCGCATCCGATGCCTCGTCGGGAGTTGCCGCCGGTGGAGTCGCTGATCATCGGCATCAATATCGACAGGGAATTACGCCGTGAGAAAATCACCCGTAGGTTGAAGGCCCGTCTGGAAGAAGGGATGGTGGATGAGGTACGTGCCTTGCTCGACGAGGGCATTCCTGCCGAAGACCTGATCTACTACGGACTGGAATATAAGTTCCTGACGGAATACCTGACGGGCCAGTTGACTTACGACGAGATGTTCAATCGCCTTGAAATAGCCATCCACCAGTTTGCCAAGCGGCAGATGACATGGTTTCGCGGTATGGAGCGACGGGGCTTTCAAATACATTGGATTGACGCAACCCTCCCGATTGAGGTTAAAATACAACAAATCAAGGATATCATAAACACGGATTATAAGAATTGTAAGGAAACATTCGCCAGAATAGATCCATAAAATCCATATAATCCTTGTTATAAAAAGAATAGTATGGCAGTAGAGACGACAAGGTGGGGCATCCTGTATTGTCCCAGAACGGGAATAATAAGCGGCACCCGCAAGCGTTGGGAGAAGATACAAAAGATTCTCGATGAGCGCGGGGTGCAGTACGATATGGTACAGAGCGAGACAGCCGACAGTGTGGAGCGCCTCATTAAGATGATGATCTCGAACGGCTACAAGACCATCGTCATCGTGGGTGGTGACTCGGCGCTGAACGATGCTGTGAACTGTCTGATGATGGAGGAAAAGTCCGTCCGCGAGGAGATTGCCCTCGGCGTGATTCCCAACGGGGTGATGAACGACTTCGCACGCTTCTGGGACTTCGATGAGGACAAGCCCGAACAGACTGTCGACTGGCTGGTGCAGCACCGCATCCGCACGGTGGACCTGGGTTGTATCCGCTATACGAACGCCAATGGCGAGAAGTGTCATCGCTACTTCCTGAACTGCCTGAACATCGGTATGACTGCTGACATCATGAACTTGCGCCGACAGACGCGCCGGCTCTTCGGGTCGCGTACCTTATCATTTATTTCGTCGCTCTTCGTGATGCTCTTCCATCGCATGGAGTACAAGATGAAACTACACATCAACAGCGACGTGATAGACCGCAAGGTGATGACGGTATGCATCGGCTCGGGGCCTGGCTACGGACAGACACCGAATGCCGTGCCATATAACGGGATGCTCGACGTGTCGGTGGTGTACCATCCCGAGGTGGTGCAGTTGATAGAGGGGCTCTGGCTGTTGGTCACAGGACGATTCCTGAACCACCGCAGCGTGCATCCCTATCGCACGACGGAGGTACAGGTGGACTATGCCAAGAAGGCGATGGTGGGTGTTGATGGCAGGTTGATGAAGACACCTGTGGGATCGTTCTGCGTGAATGTGGAGCAGGAAGTCATCAACTTCCTGATTCCGGCATAATATATGTTAAATATTACGGAATCCTTTGCCAATTGACGAAAAATGCCTACCTTTGGAAATTCAAACTAAAAACAAATTGAATTAAAATAAAAACCTACTTAGGAACTATGAGTTATTTACGATTAGAAAAAGCCGTGATGACGAACCTACAGGAGAGTCTCCGTCGCGAACTTCTCAGAACCAACCGTTCGGGGGCGTATAGCAGTTCTACGCTGGTAGACTGTAATACGCGCAAGTACCACGGTCTGCTGGTTGTTCCTGTACCAGAACTCGACGATGAGAACCATGTGCTCTTGTCGTCGTTGGACTGTACGGTCATCCAGCACGGGGCGGAATTCAACCTGGGTCTCCACAAGTATCAGGGCAACAATTTCAGTCCTAACGGACACAAGTACATTCGAGAGTTTGATGCCTCCAAGGTGCCGACGACCACCTACCGTGTGGGCGGCGTGATCCTGAAGAAGGAGGTGATCTTCCAGCATTATGAGGATCGCATCCTGATCCGCTATACACTGGTGGATGCCCATTCGGCCACCACGCTGAGGTTCCGGCCGTTCCTGGCCTTCCGCAGCGTGCGTCAGTTCACCCACGAGAACATGACTGCCAGCAGGGAGTATCAGGAAGTGGACAACGGTATCAAGACCTGTATGTATGCCGGTTATCCAGACCTGTATATGCAGTTCTCGAAGAAGAACGAGTTTATCTTCCAGCCCGACTGGTATCGTGGCATTGAGTATCCGAAGGAGCAGGAGCGTGGCTATGCCTCGAATGAGGATCTCTACGTGCCTGGCTATTTCGAGATGCCGATCAAGAAGGGTGAGAGCATCATCTTCTCTGGCTCCACCTCGCAGATCAAGACTTCTCGACTGAAGAAACTCTTCGACGAGGAGGTGGACGATCGTGTGCCGCGTGACAATTTCTATCACTGTCTGGTGACGGCTGCCCACCAGTTCCACTTCCGGGATCGCCGTAGTGGCACTATGGAGAAGATCGATAAGAAGGACGAGCGTTATCTGTTGGCAGGTTATCCTTGGTTTAAGGCCCGTGCCCGCGACACATTCATCGCGCTGCCGGGACTGACGCTGGCCATTGGCGAGCGCGACTACTTTGAACTGGTCATGCGCACTGCCGAGCGTGGTCTCCGGGAGTTCATGGAGGAGAAACCCTTGTCTGTGAAGATATATGAGATAGAGCAGCCCGATGTACCCCTCTGGGCTATCTGGGCCATCCAGCAGTACACGAAGGAAGTAGGTGTCGATGCTGGCTACAAGAGATATGGCAAACTGGTCAAGGATATCGTGAAGTATATCGAGAAGGGCGGGCATCCGAACCTCCGTCTTGACGAGAACGGTCTGCTCTACTCAAATGGACGTGACAGAGCCGTGACGTGGATGAACTCGACGGCAAACGGTCGTCCGGTGGTGCCGCGTTCGGGTTATATCGTGGAGTTCAATGCCCTGTGGTATAACGCCCTGAAGTTCTGTGCCGCCATGGCTGCCGAACAGAAGGATACCAAGGCCGTCACCCATCTGGAAGAAATGGCTGCCAAGGTGAAGCAGTCGTTTGTGGAGACCTTCGTCAACGAATATGGTTATCTGCTCGACTATGTGGACGGTAACATGATGGACTGGAGTGTCCGTCCGAACATGATCTTCGCCGTGGCACTCGACTACTCGCCGCTCTCTCAGGATCAGATGAAGAGTGTGGTGGATATCTGTACCCGTGAGTTGCTCACACCGAAGGGACTCCGCAGTCTCTCGCCGAAGAGTGGGGGATACAATCCTATCTACGTGGGTCCGCAGACACAGCGCGACTATGCCTACCATCAGGGAACGGCCTGGCCTTGGCTGGGCGGCTTCTACATGGAGGCTTGTCTGAAACTCTACAAGCGTAGTCGTCTCAGTTTCATCGAGCGTCAACTCGTGGGCTATGAGGACGAAATGGACTACCATGCACTGGGAACCATCTCTGAGTTGTTCGACGGTAACCCGCCGTTCCATGGGCGCGGCGCCATGTCGTTTGCCATGAATGTGGCAGAGATCCTGCGGACACTGAAACTCATGGATAAGTATTCATATCAAAAATAGGGAGGAACGACTATGAAAGTATTAATGTTTGGATGGGAGTATCCTCCTCACGTGTTCGGTGGACTTGCCACTGCCAACTATGGTATCTCCGAGGGTTTGAAGGCCCAGGGCGATATGGATATCACACTCTGTCTGCCGCATCCGTTCGGTGATGAGAGCCAGCATGCCTGTCGCATCGTCGCCATGAATGCCGTGCCTATCGCCTGGCGTGATGTGGACTATGACTACGTGAAGAACCGCGTGGGTAACATCATGGATCCTGACTACTATTTCAGACTCCGTGACCATATCTATGCCGACTTTAACTATATGAACGTGAACGACCTCGGTGCGATGGAGTTTGCCGGGGGCTATCCCGGTAATCTGCACGAGGAGATCAACAACTACTCGATTATCGCCGGTCAGGTGGCCCGTACCGAGGAGTTTGACATCATCCATGCACACGACTGGCTGACCTTCCCTGCCGGCATCCATGCCAAGCAGGTGAGTGGTAAACCGCTTTGTATCCACGTGCATGCCACTGACTTTGACCGCAGCCGCGGTAAGGTGAACCCCACCGTCTATTCCATTGAGAAGAACGGTATGGACTGGGCCGACTGTATCATGTGTGTGTCGGAACTCACGCGCCAGACGGTGATCAACCAGTACCATCAGGATCCGCGTAAGTGCTTTACCGTTCACAATGCTGTCTATCCGCTGCCGCAGGAGTATCAGGACATCCCGCGTCCTGACCATACGGGCAAGGAGAAGGTGGTGACCTTCCTCGGACGTATCACGATGCAGAAGGGACCGGAATATTTCGTTGAGGCTGCTACGATGGTGCTTCACCGTACCCGTAACGTGCGTTTCTGCATGGCAGGCTCGGGAGATATGATGGATGCGATGATTCAACTCGCTGCCGAACGCGGCATCGCAGACCGTTTCCACTTCCCCGGCTTCATGAGGGGCAAACAGGTGTATGAGTGCCTGAAAGCCTCTGATGTCTATGTGATGCCTTCGGTTTCTGAGCCGTTTGGTATCTCACCGTTGGAGGCCATGCAGTGCGGTACGCCTTCAATCATCTCGAAGCAGAGCGGTTGTGCTGAGATTCTCGACAACTGTATCAAGGTGGACTACTGGGACATCCACGCCCTCGCCGATGCCATCTATTCCATCTGCCACAATGAGTCGCTCTTCCAGTACCTCAAGGAGGAAGGCAAGCGCGAGGTGGATCAGATTACCTGGGAGAAGGTGGGTGCCTGGATCCGTACCCTCTATCGCCGCACCCTCGGCTGGGAAGAATAACTTTTAGTTTATAGTTTAAAGTTTATAGTTTATAGATTATGAAAACGATTTGTTTATATTTCGAGATACATCAGATTATACATCTGAAGCGCTACCGTTTCTTTGACATCGGTACCGATCATTATTACTACGATGACTACGAGAACGAGCGTAGCATCACCGACATCGCAGAGCGCAGTTATATGCCGGCACTGAATACCCTGTACGATATGATCAAGGAGAACGGCAAGTACTTCAAGGTGGCCTTCTCACTGTCGGGTACGGGTATCGAACAGTTGGAGATGCATGCTCCGCAGGTGCTGGAGAAACTGCAGCAGATGAACGAGACCGGTTGCGTGGAGTTCCTCGCAGAGCCTTACAGCCATGGTCTGTCATCACTGGCCAATGAGGAGACCTTCGCCCTCGACGTGAAGAAACAGGCTGCGAAGATTGAGGAACTCTTCGGCAAGAAACCCACCGTGGCCCGTAACTCTTCGCTGATCTACAGCGACGACATCGGTGCACAGATTGCTGCGATGGGCTTCAAGGGTATGCTGACAGAGGGTGCCAAGCACGTGCTCGGTTGGAAGAGTCCGCACTATGTCTACAACTGTAACATCGCCCCCAACCTGAAACTGTTGCTCCGCGATGTGGAACTGTCGGACGACATCTCACTGCGCTTCAACAACTCCGAGTGGGACGGCTATCCTCTCTTTGCCGATGCTTATATCGACCGCATTGCCCGTCTGCCGGAAGAGGAGCAGATTATCAATATCTTCATGGAACTCTCGGCTCTGGGTATCGCCCAGCCACTGAGCAGCAATATCCTCGACTTCATCCACGCTTTGCCTGCCTGTGCCAAGGAGAAAGGCATCACCTTCTCTACCCCGACGGAGATCTGCAAGGCTTGTAAGAGTGTGGGTCAGATCGATGTACCTGACACACTCTCGTGGGTGGATGAGGAGCGCGACGTCAGTTGCTGGCTCGGTAATGCCATGCAGCGTGAGGCCTTCAACAAACTCTATAGTGTGGCAGACCGTCTGCGTATTGCCAATGATCCGCGCATCAATCAGGACTGGGACTATCTGCAGGCCTCGAACAACTTCCGTTTCATGACCACCAAGCCCTCGAATGTGGGACTGGATCGTGGTATCTATAGTGGTCCGTTTGATGCCTTCACCAACTACATGAATATCCTCGGTGACTTCATCAACAGGGTGAATGCCCTCTATCCGCTCGACATCGACAACGATGAACTGGAAGGTCTGCTGACTACCATCAAGAACCAGGGTGACGAGATTGAGATGAAGGACAAGGAGATTATTCGCCTGAAATCGAAGTTGGAGAAGTTGGAGGCTGTCAAGCCTAAGACGGAAAAGAAACCTGCGGCTAAAAAGGCTCCTGCCAAGAAGGCGGAGCCTAAGGCAGCGGCCAAGAAAGAAGAAGCACCAGAGCAGTAATACGTCAGGAGAGATAATCGGGAGGTCCCGATTATCTCTTTTCGTGTATTTGCGGCGCGATATCAATTATTCAAAGATCATCATGAAAATTAACTGTACTTACTATTTCTGTATTCTTATTGCATGTCTGCTTGTCGGCTGTGGCGGTGAGAAGAAAAAGGCGCACGATGCAGCGCAGTATAAGACGATGGTGGTGAGCCGGAAGGATATGACGCTCACCCGGCAGTACAGCGCCCGACTCACAGGACGGCAGATCGTGGAGGTTCGTCCACAGGTGACGGGCACTATTGTCCGTATCTGCACGGAGGAGGGTAAGGCTGTCAGACGGGGACAGACGTTGTTCATCATCGACCAGACACCTTATCAGGCTGCGTTGGAAGTGGCTGTGGCCAATCGCAAGAGTGCAGAGGCTAAACTGTCGACGGCGCAGATGAACTACAACAGTGAGCAGCAATTGCGACAGGGAAGTGTGGTAAGTGAGTTTAGTTTGGAAACGACCCGTCATGCGCTGCTTGAAGCCGAGGCGGCACTGGCTCAGGCCAAGGCTCAGGAGAAGAATGCCCGTTGGCAGTTGTCGTGTACGGAGGTCAAGAGCCCCGTCGATGGTATGGCCTCGATGATTCCCTGGCATGTGGGTGCCCTTGTCAGCAGCAATATCAGTGAACCGTTGGTGACGGTTGCCGATGACAAGGAGATGTATGCCTATTTCTCTGTGACGGAGCAGTTTGCCATTGACCTCATCGGACGTTATGGTTCGAATACGGACTTCATCCGCCAGTGTCCGTCGGTGAAACTCCGTCTGGCGAGTGGTGCCGACTATAGTCATGAAGGTCGTATCGATGCTGTGAGTGGAACCGTGGATGCTTCTACGGGTGCCGTCGCGCTGAGGGCTGTCTTCCCTAATCCGGAGCATCTGCTGCGCGATGGCGGCAGTGCAGCCATCCTCGTGCCTACACAACAGTCACAGTGTGTCGTCATACCGCAGGAGGCTACCTATGAACTGCAGAACCGTGCGTTCGTCTATCGTGTGGTAGATGGCAAGACGAAGGCCACTCCCGTCACGCTCTTCCCCCAGAATAACGGAAAAGAATATATCGTGGAGGAAGGACTCAACGAGGGTGACACGATCATTGCCGAGGGTGCAGGACTGTTGAAAGAAGGTATCGAAATCAAGAAGAAATGAACGTCAAGACTTTTATAGACAGGCCGATCCTGGCTGGCGTGATCTCCGTGCTGATGGTGCTGGTGGGTATCATCGGACTGAGTCGCCTCGCCCTGGAGCAGTTCCCGGAGATTGCACCACCCACCGTCCGTATCATGGCCAGTTATACGGGTGCCAATGCCGAGACGGTGCAGAAGAGTGTCGTGGTACCGTTGGAGGAAGCCATCAATGGCGTGGAAGGGATGATGTATATGACCTCGTCGGCTTCGAATAACGGGACAGGCTCCATCGGCATCTTCTTCCGTCAGGGTACCGACCCCGACATGGCGATGGTGAATGTGCAGAACCGTGCCGCCGCTGTGCAGGGGCGTCTGCCGAGCGATGTGGTGAAGAGTGGTCTCACCGTGCGCAAGCGCCAGACGTCGAACATCAAGCAACTGTCCGTCTACAGTCCTGACAGCACCTTCGACCGTTCGTTCCTGGCTAATTATACAAAGATCAATATCGAGCCGCGCCTGAGCCGTATTCCCGGTGTGGGTGAGGTGAACGTGATGGGCGCCGACTACTCGATGCGTATCTGGCTCGACCCGCTGAAGATGGCACGCTATGGATTGGTGCCCAGTGACATCACCCGTGTACTCGACGAACAGAATGTGGAGGTGGCAACGGGTACCCTCGGAGCCGAGAGTGCAAACACTTTCCAGTATGTGCTCAAATACCGGGGCCGCTACGAAGAGGAGAAGGATTACGAGAATCTCGTTGTCCGCTCGCTGCCCGACGGCGACGTGCTGCGCATCGGCGACATCGCCCGTGTGGAACTCGGTTCGCAGAACTACAATATCATCGGTGAGACCAACGGCAGTCCGGGCGTGAACATCTCCATCAATCAGGTGGCGGGGTCGAATGCCAACGAGATTATCAAACAGATAGACCGCGAGGTGGAGGAGATACGACATTCGTTGCCGCCAGGCATCGTCATCGAGGATATCGAGTCGAAGAAGGACTTC
This sequence comes from uncultured Prevotella sp., assembly GCA_900320905.1. Lineage (GTDB taxonomy): Bacteria > Bacteroidota > Bacteroidia > Bacteroidales > Bacteroidaceae > Prevotella. Next base: position 35,996 of record ONTZ01000017.1, on the reverse strand, counting down.
CTCGATGCGTCGATAACCAGCGTCTTGAAGACGCTTCTCGAAGCCCTGTTGCTGGTGATCTTCGTGGTGTTTGTCTTTTTGCAGAGTTGGCGGGCCACGATCATCCCTGCCGTTGCCATCATCGTGTCGCTGATTGCCACACTGGCTGTCATCTACGCCATCGGCTTCTCGCTGAACATGTTGACGCTCTTCGCCCTGGTGCTCGTCATCGGTACGGTGGTGGATGATGCCATCGTGGTGGTGGAGGCGGTGCAGGCGAAACTCGATGAGGGGGGACAGCGAACTTATACTGCGACGGTTGAGGCCATGCATGGCATCACCTCGGCACTGGTTACGACGACGCTCGTTTTCATGGCGGTGTTCGTGCCGGTGTGTTTTGTCAACGGCGTCACGGGAACGTTTTATACGCAGTTCGGACTGACGATGGCTATCGCTGTGGCTATCTCGCTTTTCAATGCGCTCACTCTCTCGCCGGCACTCTGTGCACTGATCATGAAGAAGCAAAACGGAGTCAAGGGCTTCCGTCGGTTCAATGCCGGTTTCACCGCCTTGGTCGGGCGATATAAGAAATCGGTGGCAGGCTTCATCCCGCGGCGTTGGGTAGCGGTGGTGCTCGTTCTGGTGGCTATTGCGGGGCTCGGTTGGATGATGCACACCACGAAGACCGGTCTCGTGCCTAACGAGGATATGGGTACGGTCTTCATCAACGTGCAGGCCTCACCGGGCAGCAGTCTCCAACAGACCTACCATATATTAAAAGAGGTGGAGGAGCGTATAAAGGACCTGCCGCAGTTGCGCATCTATTCGCTCATCGCCGGCAACTCGAACAACTTCGAGCAGTCGTCGTCGAACGGCAACTTCACCCTGAAACTGAAAAAGTGGGGCGAGCGCAAGGGCAAGGGCGATGACGTGCAGAGTGTCGTGGACGAAATCTATCGTCGCACTGCCGATATCGCCAACGCGAAGATACAGGTGAACACGCAGAATATGTTGCCTGGCTTTGGCCGACTGAATGGCTTCGAACTCCACATCCAGGACAAGCACGGCGGAACCATCAACGATCTGCTGGCGCAGACCAACCGACTCATCGCCGCGCTGAACGAACGCCCGGAGATCAGCCGTGCCTTCACCAACTTCTCACTGAAGTATCCGCAGTATCGCATTGAGGTGGATGCCGCCCTGTGCAAGCGGCGCGGCGTGTCGCCTACTGAGGTGCTGCAAGCCCTCAGCGGTTATATCGGCGGTTCGTATGCCTCCAATTTCGTGCGCTTCACCAAACTCTACCGCGTGATGGTGCAGGCCTCGCCGGAGTACCGTCTTGACACAGAGTCGCTCAACAATATCTTCGTGCGCACCGCATCGGGCGAGATGTCACCCATCGGCCAGTACATCACGCTGACACGCATCTATGGCAGCGAGACGCTCTCGCGCTTCAACCTCTTCCCCTCCATCCTCGTGAGCGGCACGGCAGCCGACGGCTACAGCAGCGGTCAGATGATTCAGGCCATCCGCGAGACGGCTGCCGAGCAACTGCCCGAGGGCTACGGCTATGAGTTCGGCGGCATGACGCGCGAGGAGGCTTCGTCGCAGAACACGACGGCTCTGGTATTCGTCATCTGCATCATCTTCATCTACCTGATACTCTGCGCCCTCTACGAGAGTTTGTTCATCCCCCTCGCCGTCATCCTGAGCGTGCCCTTCGGACTGGCGGGCTCGTTTATCTTTGCGCATCTGTGGGGACTGGAGAACAATATCTACATGCAGACAGGACTGATCATGCTGATTGGCCTGCTTTCTAAGACGGCCATCCTGTTGACGGAGTATGCTTCCGCACGCCGCCGTCAGGGCATGGGCATCGTGGCAGCAGCCCTCGATGCCGCTGCCGTGCGTTTGCGCCCCATTTTGATGACATCGCTCACCATGGTGTTCGGACTATTGCCTTTGGCTTTGGCCACAGGCGTAGGAGCCAACGGCAACCGCTCGCTGGGCGTGGGTGCCATCGGCGGTATGCTCATCGGCACCGTAGCCCTGCTGTTTATCGTGCCCTGCCTCTTTGTCATCTTCCAGACCATCGAGGAGCGGGTCTTTAAGAAGCGCCGCGCCGAGCCTTTGTAAATATCCGAAGGTTTAACCCTATCGGATATTGACGGAGATCGTCTGCTGGTCGCCGTCGGCACTGCTGTTGCCCACCATCAGTTCGTAGCGGCCCGGCACCACGCGCATCGTGTTCGTCTGCGCATCCCAGCCCTCGAAACTGCTTCGGGGCAGGTCGATGCTGAGCGTCCTGGCCTCGCCGGGCTTGAGCGTCACCTGCCTGTAGGCGCGGAGCGTCTTTCGCGGCCCCTCGCTGTCGGCGGTGTTGCGGATATACACCTGCACGGTCTCCGTGCCCTCCGTCTTTCCCGTATTCTTCACGCTCACCCGTACCTTATTATTATTATAGGCGGGCTTGCCTATCTGGAAGGTGGTGTAACTCAGGCCGTAGCCGAAGGGGAAGAGGGGCTCGCCGGTGAAGTAGCGGTAGGTGCGGTTCTTCATCGAGTAGTCCAGGAAGTCGGGCAGGTCGGCGGTGCTACGGTAGAAGGTGACGGGCAGTTTGCCGCTGGGGCTCCGCTTGCCGAAGAGCACCTCGGCCAGGGCCGTGCCGCCCTGCTCGCCGCCGTACCACCACTGCAGGATGGCGTCGCACGACTCCAGTTCGGGCGTGAGGGCGATGGCAGAGCCGGAGCAGTTGACGAACACCACCCTCTTGCCGGCCTTGTGGAGCATCCTCAGCACGTCGCGCTGCGCCTGCGGCAGTTCGATGCTCTCGCGGTCGCCACCGCGGAAGCCCGGCTCGCTGACGCGCATCTCCTCGCCTTCGAGGCTGGGCGAGATGCCGCCGATGAAGACGACGGTCTCTGCCGCGCCCACCTCGGCCAGCAGTTCCTCGTTCGTCGGCGCTATCTTCCGCTGCACGTCGAAGGCCAGCGAGGCGAAGCCCGACTCCTGCACGTATTCTATCTTTATATGGTAGGCCTTTCCGGCCTTTACCTGCATCTCGTGGCGGCCCACCTGTATGCGCTGGCGGGCGGTCCAGTAGTTCACCAGCGTGTCGCCGTTCACGAGCAGGCGCAGGCGGTCATCGCCGCTGATGGTGAAGATCAGGGTCTCGTCTTTCTGCGGCGTGAGCGTGCCCTCCATGCGGGCGGAGAAGTTCTCGAGGCTCACGCCCGGGGCGAACACGGTGTTGCCGCCGTTGCTCAGTTTCAGCGCCTGCCTGGCATTCACCGTGGTCACGGGCTCGCCCTCCTGCTCCGTGTTGTTCCAGTAGGTAATGCGCAGGCCCTGTCGGCCCTGCGGGTCGCGTATATTAGCGAACTGGCTCTCAATCTGCTCGTTTCGCGTCAGTCCGCAGCCGAGGACGTATCTGGCGGGCGTTATCTGTCGGATGCCTTCGAGGGCGGTGATGGTCTTCGTGGGATAGCCGCTGTAGTTGCCCCACATCATCACGGAGTCGTTGGCGTTGGGCCCCATCACCACGATTTGGCTGTTTGTCGGTTTGCTATTTGTCGGTTTCAGCGGTAGCACGCCGTTGTTTTTCAGCAGCACTATGCTCTTGCGCGCCATGTCGAGCGCGAGTTGTTTGTGCTCCTTCGAGGCGACGACGCTCTCGGGAATCTTCGTCCAGGGATTCATCTCGTCAGGGTCGAAGTCGCCCAGTTCGAAGCGGGCGATGAGCAGTCGGCGCAGGCTCTTGTCGAGGTCGGTCTCCTTGATGTCGCCGCGGCGCACGGCCTCCGGCAGATGCCTGTATTCCGAGCCGCACTCCACGTCGGTACCGGCGAGCACCGCCTGAGCCGATGCCTCAGGACTGTCGCCTTGAAGGCGGGCAGGTAGGTCTCCCAGAGGTCGCGCTCGGGCAGGCTCTCCACGTCGAAGGTGTGGCGGTTCCACTCCGGGCCGCTGTGCACCGCGTAATGCTTGGCGCAGGCCAGTAGTTTCTTATAGGCTGTCCTAGGTGAACCATAGGCGTTCCTAGGATTGCCTGTCGGCCCCGCGAGCCACTCGCCCTCGTACGTCATTCCTTGCAGTCCGCGCACCACGGCCAGGCCCATCTTCGAGGTGAGGTAGGGGTCTTCGCCGTAGGTCTCCTGTCCGCGCCCCCAGCGCGGGTCGCGGAAGATGTTGATGTTTGGCGTCCAGAACGACAGGCTCTGGTAGCGCTTGATGTTCCCCGACTGTTTGGCCTGACGCGCCTTGACCCGCGCCTCGTCGCTCACGGCAGTAAACACTTTGTGCAGCAGGGCGTCGTCCCACGAGGCGGCCATCGCCATCGTGATGGGGAAGACGGTGGCATAGCCGTTGCGCCCGATGCCGTGCAGCGCCTCGTTCCACCATTGGAACTGCGGGATGCCGAGCCGCTCGATGGCGGGCGATGTGTCCATCATCAGGCTCACTTTCTCTTCGAGTGTCAGTCGGCTGAGCAGGTCGTCAGCGCGCTGGCTCGCTGTCAGGTTGGGGTTCTGATAGGGTAGTTGCTGTGCACTCGCTGTCATGTTGGGGTTCTGATAAGGCAGTTGCTGTGCACTCGCTGTCAGGGCGCAGATGCCCGTCAACAGGATAACTAATAATTTTCTCTTTTCCATACTTGATTGTTTTTAAAGACTGTTATTCTTCCGCAAAGGTAGCAAAAAATACGGTGTTTCCATAAAATTTTGCCCTTATTTTGCAGATTTTTGCCAAAAAACTTGCAAAAGATGTAAATAAACCGTATATTTGCCGCCGATAAGATTCTTATCAGCCATTTGCTGATTTACCTTATCAATTATAGTTTGAGGTTGGTAGCGTCCTGCACCAACCTCATTTTTTTCTAGCCACAGATTTTCCGGGTCATCCGGCTAATCTCCGGGCCATCCGGATAATCTCTCCGGGCCATCCGGATATTCTCCGGGATCTCCGCCGACCCTCCCGGACGGGACTACTGGATTTCCCAGCCGATGGCGGAAGCCCCGAGCACCGCAGCGCTGGCACCGTCAAGACCGCTCACCAGGAACTGCGCCTTGTTCTTGAAGATTTTCAGCACGTGCGCCTCGTAAGCCTCGCGGATAGGCTTCATGATCAGTTCGCCGGCCTTCACCATGCCGCCGAAGAAGATGAATGCCTCCGGACTGCTGAAAGCGGCGAAGTCGGCACAGGCCTCGCCAAGCATCTTGCCGGTAAACTCGTAGATTTCCTTAGCCAGTTCGTCGCCCTTGCCGGCTGCGATGGATACGTCGAGGGAAGTGATCTTCTCCGGATCCATCTCGCGCAGCAGTGAAGGACGGTCTGTCTTCATCAGCAGTTCGCGAGCCGTGCGGGCCACGCCCGTGGCAGAGCAGTAGGCTTCCAGACAGCCCTTTCGGCCACAGCCGCAGGGACGGCCCCCTTCGCCGCGCACCATCGTGACGTGACCTAACTCGCCGGCAAAGCCGTCGTGACCGTAGAGCAACTGCCCGTTGACCACGATACCTGAGCCCACGCCTGTACCCAGGGTGATGACGATGAAGTTCTTCATGCCGCGGGCCACGCCGTAGACCATCTCGCCGATGGCGGCTGCGTTAGCATCGTTGGTCATCGCTACGGGGATATTGTTCAGGCGCTCGCTGAACAGTTTTGCCAGAGGCACCACACCGTCGTGCGCCCACGGCAGGTTCGGGGCAAACTCGATGGTTCCTGTGTAGTAGTTTGCATTCGGCGCACCGATACCCATCGCCTTGATCTTCTCGATGCCGCCCACCTGGTCGATGATGACCTGCAGGGCCTCCACACAGGCATCCACATAGTCTTCCACTTTCTCATAGCCTCCCGTCTTGATGGCGGTTGTCGCCTTGATGTCACCACGTGCATCCACGATGCCGAATACGGAGTTCGTTCCTCCTAAGTCCAAGCCGATGACATACGGCTTGATTGCTGCATTTTGTTCGTTCATATTTTATGATGGTTTAATTAATTATTCACTAATGCGAGACAAAGATAATTAAAAATTTGCTTACTAAATCAATTTTTTAAGGAAATTAACCATTCGTTTTCGGATTTTTTTATATCTTTGCACCATCGAATAGAGAATAATGTATATGCGAAGGCTATCAAGGCATATATTTGCTATATTATTTGTCGCTTTTGTCGTGGCCATTGTCGCTTGCGATGGTGTGACCAGACGGAGGCAGCCGCTGAAAGCCAGCAGGGCCGACAGCGTGCTGTTTGATATCGGTGTGGTCAAGGACTATGACCGTATGAGAGTGCTGGTCGATAGTTTCGAGGTGGCGGGCGACATCTCGCCGCTGAATGCCTACCGTTGGCGCGGCGTGTCTTACTATCATCAGGGGCAATACCGTTTGTCAGAGATGTATTATCGGAAGGCCCTCGAGTGTAAGGTGCAGAATGACGAAGATCAGTTGAGTTATAACAAATGTGCCCGTCGGCTCTCGGAACTGCTGCTGGTGAAGGGCGACTACGAGGGCTCGCTTAGGGTGGCCATCCCTGCCGTGAAGAAGATGGAGGAGTCGGGGGTCGGCTCAGATATCGACTATGCCATCCTGCTGAACAATATCGGCTGTTGCCAGTTGAGCCTTGGTCAGGAAAAGGAGGCCAATGAGAGTTTCCTCCGGGCTCGTGGCCATTATGCCAACAGATGGCAGTCGGACAGTACGAGCCGTGGCTTCCAGGAGGCTGTGCTTGGCACGGTCTATACGAGTATGGCCTATATCAACACCCGTCGCTATGCTGAGTCGATCTACTGGATTGACCGTACGGAGATGCTGTTGAACAAATACCGTCAGAGGCCCGATGCACGCGTGGAATACTTCGACGAATATCAGGGGCGTATCGAGATCATGCGGGCAGTGGCCATGCAGGGACTGAACAAGCCCGAAGAGGCCATCAAGGCCTATGAGGCATTCAAGAAGACTAACTATTCGAAGACGGGTGCTGGCCATATCAATGCCAACGAATATCTGGTTGCTGCACAGCGCTATGCAGAGGCTGCCGATAATTATCGTTATCTGGACGAGACGATGGCTCACTGGGGCATGGAGCCCTCGATAGATAACATCCAACTCTATCTGTTGCCCAAGTACAGGGCCAATGCTGAAGCCGGTCGCAGGGATTCTGCACGGGCGATGGGAGAGCGTATCCTCTCTCTGCTCGATGGCGCCATCACGGATCAGAAGAATAGTGCCACCGCAGAGTTGGCTACCATCTACGACACGCAGGGAAAGGAGGCAGAGATATCCAAGCAGCAAGCCAAACTCTCGCGTCAGCGGCTGTTGGCAACGGGTGTTGCCTTGGTCCTGATCATCGTGTTCTTCATTATCTATACGCTTCACAGGCGCAGTACCACCCAGCGCCTGACGGCTGCCCACGAGAAGTTGCAGATTGCCTACGACCAACTGGAAGAGGCCACGGCCCATAAGGAGCGTATTGAGAGTGAGTTGCGTATTGCCCGTGACATACAGATGTCGATGGTGCCAAACATCTTCCCAGACCGTGAGGGCCTTGACATCTATGCCTTAATAGAGCCTGCGAAGGAGGTTGGCGGTGACCTCTATGGTTATCTGTTGATGGGTGATGAACTCTATTTCTGTCTGGGCGATGTGAGTGGAAAGGGCGTGCCTGCCTCGCTTTTCATGGCACAGGCCACCCGACTGTTCCGTACGTTGGCCACCCAGCACATGATGCCTGCGGAGATCGCCACCCGGCTGAACAGCGCGCTTTCGGAAGACAATGAGCAGGGTATGTTCGTCACGATGTTCATTGGCCGTATTGATTTGAAGGCTGGTTGTATGGACTATTGTAATGCAGGTCATAACCCGCCATTCATGGGTGATGCCTCTGGAGGCGGCTTCATCGATATTCTGGCGAATGCCCCCATCGGTCTCTGGCCTGACTTGGAGTTTGACGGTGAGCGGATGGATGATATCCGGGGCAGGCTCCTCGTGGTCTATACCGACGGATTGAACGAGGCAGAGAATCGGAGTCAGGAGCAGTTCGGCGACGATAGACTGTTGGAACTCCTCAAGACAATGGGGGATGCCAAAGCCAAGAATGTGGTGGAAGCACTGAGGGTGGCCGTTGAGGAGCACCGTCAGGGAGCAGAGCCTAACGACGACATGACAATTATGTGTCTCAGGGTAAACTAAAAGCGAAGAGAATATGCCGTTTCACGTACCTATAAATATATTGGATTTCATCTTCAAGGGGATGATGATTGGGGTGATAGCCAGTGCTCCGATGGGACCAGTGGGTATCCTTTGTGTGCAGCGCACGCTGAACAAGGGGCGCTGGTATGGCTTGGCTACGGGTGTCGGGGCTGCGGTCAGCGACATCATTTATGCGGCCATTGCGGGTTATGGTATGTCGTTCGTGATGGATCTGATAAATAATGACCAGAACAGGTTCTACTTGCAGATCGCTGGTAGTGTGATGCTACTCTTTTTCGGACTTTATACCTATCGGACAGACCCGACGAAGAAGATGCACCTGTCTGGGCAACAGAAGGGCTCGCTATGGTATAATGCCTGGACGGCTTTCCTCGTGACCTTTTCCAACCCGCTGATCATCTTCCTGTTCTTGGCCATGTATGCCCAGTTTGCCTTTGTGTTGCCTAACCATCCGTTTGAGATGTTGGTGGGCTTTGCCAGTATTGTGGGTGGTGCACTGCTGTGGTGGTGGGGCCTGACGTGGCTGGTGGATAAGATACGGACTAAGTTCGATACAAATGGCATCAAGATTATCAATCAGGTGATTGGTGGGGCGGTGATTCTCGGTTCGCTTATTATGCTCTTGGGAACGACGACGAACCTGGTACGCTTTTTTTAGCCACAGATGACACAGATTTACACAGAAAGATGTTTATAGCACAGGAATTAAGAAAGAAGAATATTGCCGAATATCTGCTGTATATGTGGCAGGTAGAGGATACGATACGGGCGTTCGACTGTTCGCTGAGGCGCATTCGCGACGAATGGGTGAGCCGCTTCGACTATACGGACGAACAGAAGGAAGAGGAACTCGACTGGTTTGGTAACCTCATCCGTATGATGAATCAGGAGGGCTGTCGTGAGAAAGGACATCTGCAAATCAACAAGGTGACGATGCAGATGCTGGTAGAACTCCATGACCAGTTGCTGCAGTCTACGAAATTCCCTTTCTACAATGCGGAGTACTACAAGGTGCTGCCGTTTATCGTTGAACTGCGCAACCGTGGTGCCAACAAAGAAGAGAATGAGATAGAAACATGTTTCAACTCGCTCTATGGCGTGATGCTGCTGCGCTTGCAGAAGAAGGATATCTCGCCCGATACTGCGCATGCCGTGAAGGAAATCACTACCTTCATCGGGATGCTTTCAGATTACTATCACAAAGATAAAAAAGAAGGATTGGAATTATAATCCGTGTTCAAAAGAAGAGTAGAATGAAAATATTGATTACAGGTTGCAACGGGCAACTGGGAAACGAGATGCAGTTGCTGGAGAAGGACAATCCCCAGCATACCTATTTTAATACGGATGTGGCAGAATTGGATATCACTGATCAGCAGGCCGTGGAAAAGTTCGTGACAGACAATGAAATAGACGGTGTCGTAAACTGTGCCGCCTATACTGCAGTGGATAAGGCGGAGGACAATAAGGAACTCTGCACGACGCTGAACACGGTGGCGCCTGCCTATCTGGCAGCCGCTGTCGAGAAACGTGGCGGCTGGATCATCCAGATATCGACAGACTATGTCTTCAACGGCACTAAGCATACGCCGTATGTGGAGACCGACACCCCTTGTCCCGACAGTGTCTATGGCTCGACGAAGTTGGCAGGTGAACTGGGTGTTCAGAAGTTCTGTAAGAAGACCATGATCATTCGCACGGCATGGCTGTATTCCACCTTTGGCAATAACTTCGTGAAGACCATGATCCGCTTGGGCAAGGAGAAACCTGAGTTGGGTGTGATCTTCGACCAGATAGGCACACCGACCTACGCCCGTGACCTGGCTGTGGCTATCTTCGCTGCCATCAACCAGGGCATTGTGCCAGGCATCTACCATTTCTCCAATGAGGGTATCATCTCCTGGTATGATTTCACGAAGGCCATTCATCGCATCGCAGGTATCACAACCTGTCATGTGCGTCCCCTCCATACTGAGGAGTATCCCACGCCAGCCAACCGTCCGCACTATTCTGTGCTCGACAAGACAAAAATCAAACAGACCTACGGCCTCGAGATTCCCTACTGGGAAGAATCTTTGGCCGAATGCATAGCATCTCTGTGTAAATCTGTGTAATCTGTGGCTATGAATCAAGAGATAGAAAGAAGAAGGACATTTGCCATCATCTCGCACCCGGATGCAGGTAAGACGACCCTGACGGAGAAGTTCCTGCTGTTTGGCGGACAGATACAGGTGGCAGGTGCCGTCAAGAACAACAAGATCAAGAAAACCGCCACCTCCGACTGGATGGATATCGAGAAGCAGCGTGGTATCTCGGTATCGACCTCGGTGATGGAGTTCGACTATACCCCGGAGGGTTCGGATATTGAATATAAAGTGAATATCCTCGACACCCCGGGTCACCAGGACTTTGCCGAAGATACTTTCCGTACACTGACGGCTGTCGATTCCGCCATCATCGTGGTGGATGGTGCCAAGGGCGTGGAGACGCAGACACGTAAACTGATGACTGTCTGCCGTATGCGTAAGACACCTGTCATTATCTTCATCAATAAGATGGACCGTGAGGGTCGCGATCCCTTCGATCTGCTCGACGAACTGGAACAGGAACTCGAGATCAAGGTGCGCCCGCTAAGTTGGCCTATCAACCAAGGGGCTAAGTTCAAGGGTGTCTATAACATCTACGAACAGAAACTTGACCTCTTCACGCCCGACAAACAACGCGTGACGGATAAAGTGGAAGTGGATGTCAACAGCGATGAACTCGATAACAGGGTAGGGGAGCAGAATGCCGAGAAACTCCGTGAGGATTTAGAACTGGTGGATGGCGTCTATCCTGAGTTCGATGTCGAGACGTATAGAAATGCCGAGGTGGCTCCCGTGTTCTTCGGCTCAGCCCTGAATAATTTCGGTGTGCAGGAACTGCTGAACTGTTTCGTGGAGATCGCCCCGTCGCCCCGTCCCACGAAGGCTGAGGAGCGCGACGTGCAGCCCGAGGAACCCAAGTTTACGGGTTTTATTTTCAAGATTACGGCGAATATCGACCCCAACCACCGTTCCTGTATCGCCTTCTGCAAGGTGTGCAGTGGACGTTTCCAGCGCAATGTACCCTATCTGCATGTCCGTCAGGGAAAGACGATGCGCTTCACCTCGCCCACACAGTTTATGGCGCAGCGTAAGAGCACCATCGACGAGGCCTGGCCGGGTGATATTGTGGGATTGCCTGATACCGGTGGTATCTTCAAGATTGGTGACACGCTCACAGAAGGAGAACAATTGCATTTCCGTGGACTGCCTTCTTTCTCGCCGGAACTCTTCAAATACATCGAGAACGACGACCCGATGAAGTCGAAGCAACTGCAGAAGGGCATCGACCAACTTATGGACGAGGGCGTGGCGCAGTTGTTTGTCAACCAGTTCAACAACCGTAAGATCATCGGCACCGTGGGGCAGTTGCAGTTTGAGGTCATCCAGTATCGCCTGGAGAACGAGTATAATGCCAAGTGCCGTTGGGAACCTGTACATCTGTATAAGGCTTGTTGGATTGAGAGTGACGACGACAAGGAATTGGAAAATTTCAAGAAACGCAAGTATCAGTATATGGCCAAAGATAAGGAGGGACGAGATGTCTTCCTCGCTGACTCTGGCTATGTGCTCTCCATGGCGCAGGAGGACTTCAAGCATATCAAGTTCCATTTCACCAGTGAATTCTAACGTTATGAGAACCTTCCTCCTGTCAGTCTTGTTGACAATGTCCCTGATGCTGTCTGCACAGATCAGCGGTGTGGTGGTCGATGCCTCTGATGGCTACCCCATACCCTACGCCACCGTCCAGTACAAGGGAAATCGCATATCCGCGATTGCCAATGGGGAGGGGCGTTTCCGCATCGACCGTCATAACGGCTGGCGACTGACCATCAGTTCGGTTGGCTATCGTGAACAGGTTATCAACGTGGGACCACAGACGCCCGCTCAGATGACGATTCGACTGGCTGCCGACAACCAGACACTGAAAGAAGTGACGGTAAAGTCGAAGAAGAGTTCGCGCTACCGTCGTAAGGACAATCCGGCCGTGGAACTGATGCGCAAGGTGATTGCCAACAAAAAGAAGGCTGACCTGAAGCGTCATGATTTTTACCGTTACCAGAACTACCAGAAGATTGGTCTTGGGTTGAATGACCTGAAACCGGAAAACTTGGAGAAGGGCTTGTTCAAGAAATTCCCCTGGATGCGTGAGCAGGTTGACAGTAGCCAGTATACCGATAAGATGGTGCTGCCGCTGACAGTCGATGAGATGGTGACCGAACAACTCTGGCGGAAGGATCCGAAGGCTGAGCGTACCATCGTGAAGGGAACGAGGTCGAGTGGTGTCAACGACCTGTTTCAGACAGGTGAGATACTGACCACCGTGATGCGCGAGGTCTTCGCCGATGTGGATATCTACGATGACTATATCCTCCTGATGCGCCATAAGTTCAGTTCGCCCATCGGGCGCGACGCCATCCAGTTCTACCGCTACTACATTGCCGACACCGTCTATGTGGGCCCCGACCGTTGCATCCATCTCGACTTCTTGCCGAATAACATACAGGACTATGGCTTCCGTGGACAGATATACATCCTCGACGATACAACCTATCAGGTGAAGCGCTGCGAGTTGATGCTTCCCCGTTCTACAGACATCAACTGGGTGGAGTCGATGCAGTGCATGCAGGAGTTCGCCCGTCAGGACAACGGCGAATGGCTGCTTACCGTTGATGACATGATAGTGGAACTGATGCTGACGGAATGGATACAGAAGGCCGTGATAACCCGGACGACACGAAAGACTGATTTCTCGTTCGACCCGTTGCCGCGCGAGCGGTTCAAGAGCAAGAACCCGATACAGGTGGAGGCCGGTTCCGACCGTCGCAGCGATGCTTTCTGGCAGGAGCACCGTCAGGTGGAGTTCACCAGGAGCGAGGCGGGCATGGGCGGATTCCTCGACCATCTGGAGCAGGTGAAGGGCTTCAAGTATGTCATCTTCGTGCTCAAGGCTCTCTTCGAGAATTACTTAGAGACTGGCACGCGGGAAAAACCCAGTAAGTTTGACGTCGGCCCTATCAACACCTTCATCTCCCAGAATTTCTACGACGGGCTGCGCTTCAGGTTTGGCGGACAGACCACGGCGAATCTCAATCCCCATCTCTTCGTGAAGGGCTATTATGCCTATGGCACGAAGACGCATGAGAACTACTACAATGCCGAACTCACCTATTCGTTCCCTGCAAAGCAGTACCTGCCGCAGGAGTTCCCCGTCAACCACCTCACTTTCTCCTCGAAGCGCGACGTTGCCCTGCCGAGTGATAAATATGCTGCCACTGACAAGGACAATGTGTTCTCATCATTTAAGGTACACGACATCGACAAGATGTTCATGTATAATACCCAGCGACTGGCCTATGAGTACGAGACACCTAACCACTGGCGCTTCACGGCTGACCTGAAGACGGAGCGTATCGACCCCGTCGGTACGATGGAACTGCTTCCCGTAGCCCCAGGCTCTGAGGCGCTTTCGAAGATGCGTTACACAGAGTCGACCTTCGGCATCCGCTATGCCCCGGAAGAGAAATTCGTTAATACCAAGCAGCGCCGTCGCACCATGAATCGTGACGCGTGGTACATACAGTTACAGCATACCATAGGCTATGACGGTCTGTTGGGAGGTGAGTACGCCTACAACTATACGGAATTCGAGTGGTATCGTCGCACATGGCTCCCTATGAGTTGGGGTAAGATCGATACCCGTATTCGCATCGGACAGCAATGGAACCAGGTGCCCTGGCCACTGTTGCCAATGCCGCAGGCCAACCTCTCGTATATCGTTTATCCGCAGTTGTTCAATATGGTCAACAACATGGAATTCCTCAATGACCGCTATGCCTCGTTGATGCTTACCTGGGAGATGGGTGGTAAGTTACTGAACCGCATCCCTTTGCTCCGCAAACTCAAGTGGCGTGAGATCTTTGAGTTCAAGGGGCTTTGGGGGACACTCTCAGACAAGAACAATCCATACCTGCCTGAGAATCAGACGAACTCGCGACTGCTGATCTTCCCTGCAAATAGTTTCATCATGGACGGACGGAAACCCTACTGGGAGTATGCTGTCGGCATACAGAACATTTTCACGATCCTGCAGATTGAGTATGTCCATCGTATCAATTATCGCGACCTGCCCACGGCTTCGGAGCACGGTATCCGCTTTGTCATTAACCCCTCGTTCTGACCAACTGGATTATACAGAAATAAAAAATAACTGAAAGTTTTGGCGCTTTCGGTTTTTTTTTTTATCTTTGCCACCAAAATAACAACTATTAAATATTATTCACATGAAAATGATATCTATGAAGTGGGTGTTGGGGCTCGGTACAGTGGCCTGTGGCCTGACCTCGTGCGGTCTGGACATGCCCAAGGAAGTGCAGACATCGTTTGAGACGATGACAGTTAAGAAGTCGGACATTGAACTCCCGTATAAGTTCAGTGCCAGAATGAAAGGTCAGAACGATGTAACGGTAACGCCACAGGTCAGTGGCCAGTTGACTAAGATTTGTGTGACAGAAGGTCAGCAGGTGAAGAAAGGGCAGACGCTCTTTGTCATCGACTCGCGTAACGCACAACTCGATCTGGAGGCTGCACAGGCCAACCTGCAGGCTGCTTTGGCTCAAGAGAACTCTGCGAAACTGGAGTATGAGTCGAACAAGAACCTCTTTGATAAGAAAATCGTGAGCAGTTATATGCTGAGCAACTCTGAGAACTCCTATAAGCAGGCCCAGGCTTCGGTAGCCCAGGCTCGTGCGCAGGTGAACCGTGCTAAGGTGAACCTCGGGTTCTGTACCATCACCGCTCCCGTGTCTGGCGTTATCGGTGAGATCCCCGTGCGTACTGGCGACCAGGTATCGCCTGCGACCCAACTGACCATGCTGAGTGGCAATACAACGATGGATGCCGAGTTCTCGCTGACAGAGTCCATTATCGAGGGTATGGTGCAGGAAGGCATCAATATAGCCGATAAAGAGAAATATCTTGCCAACTTGCCCCCAGCAACGTTTGTCATGAAGAATGGTACGGAGTATCCCCACAAAGGTCGTATCGTCAGCATGTCGGGTGTCGTGAATGCCGCTACCGGCTCGCTGACCCTTAAGGTTTCGTTCCCCAACCCCGAGGGTCATCTGTACTCGGGCATTCAGGGTACGGTAGTGATATTGTTGGGCGAGAAGGACGTGGTAGTGGTTCCTCAGAATGCTGTGGTACGTATGCAAGACAAGTCTATTGTGTATAAGGTACAGGCCGACAGTACGGCTACCGCTATTGACGTGACAACAGCAGATACTGGTAACGGTAAGGACTTCATCATAACCAGTGGCCTGAATGTGGGCGACCGGATTGTGACCACTGGCGCTAACAATGTGACGGAGGGACTGAAGGTGCTTTTCCCCGAGGAAGTGAAAAATGATAAGTGATAAATTTGCTTCCGTATGAAAAATAATATTTTTATCAATAAATACGTGATGGCGTGTGCCATCTCGATCGTGATAGCGCTGGTGGGCTATATCTCCATGAACACACTGGCCGTGGAACAATACCCCGACATTGCGCCTCCTACGGTGTCGGTCACTACCAGTTATTCGGGTGCTGACGAGAACACGGTGATGAAGTCGGTCATCCAGCCTTTGGAAGAGGCCATCAACGGTGTGCCGGACATGACCTATATAACCTCTAAGGCATCCTCTAACGGTGAAGCCGAGATTACGGTCTATTTCAAGCAAGGCACCGACCCAGACATGGCGACGGTGAATGTGCAGAACCGCGTGACCCGTGCACAGGCTTTGCTGCCAGCCGACGTGAATAAGGTCGGTGTGACGGTACAGAAACGTCAGAACAACATCCTGCTGATTTTCGCTGTGAGAAGTGCCGACGGTAAGTATGACGAGGATTTCGTATCAAACTATGTCGATATCAACATCAAGCCGAAACTGATGCGTATCACTGGCGTGGGTAACGTACTGAGTTTAGGTAACACATACGCCCTGCGCATCTGGCTGAAGCCCGATGTGATGGCACAGTACGGACTGACCCCTAACGAGATCTTCGCAGCCATCGGTGGACAGAGTTTCGTGGCTGGTGTAGGTTCCTTGGGTGAACAGTCGGAGAACTCCTACCAGTATTCTATGCAGTACAAGGGTACGCTGAAGACCATCGAGGAGTTTAATGATATCGTATTGCGCACCAGTGGCGGCGGTATGCTGCACTTGAGTGATGTGGCAGAGGTGAAGATTGGTGCCATGAGTTACAACTTCACATCGAACATCCAGGACAAGCCAGGTGCCCTCTGCATGGTGTTTGCGGCTCCTGGTGCTAATGCCACTCAGGTGAACGCCAGCATCAACAAACTGTTTGAGGAGACGAAGAAGTCGATGCCAGCCGGATTGGAGTTCGTCACTATGATGACCAGCGACGATTTCCTGTTCGCCGCCATCCACAACGTGGTGGAGACGCTTGTCATTGCCATCATCCTCGTGGTGCTCGTGGTGTTCTTCTTCCTGCAGAACCTCAAGGCCACCATCATCCCCTCTATCTCGATTATCGTATCGTTGATGGGCACCTTTGCCATCGTTTCGCTGGCAGGCTTCTCGCTCAACATTCTTACGCTGTTCGCACTGGTGCTCGCCATCGGTACGGTGGTGGATGATGCCATCGTGGTGGTGGAGGCCGTGATGGCGAAGATGGAGGGTGGCATCAGCGATGCTCGCGAAGCCACCCGTCAGGCCATGAGCGAAGTGTCGGTAGCCGTGGTCTCGTGTACGCTGGTATTCATGGCGGTGTTTATCCCTGTGACCTTTATGCCCGGCACGTCGGGCACGTTCTTCACCCAGTTTGGTATTACCATCGCCTCTTCCGTCGGTCTGTCGTGCATATCGGCCCTGACACTCTGTCCTGCCCTCTGTGCCATCATGATGCGCGCCACCGAGGGCAAGAAGGAAGGCAAGGGGCTGACCTATTATACCAAGAAAGCCTATACGGTGAGTTACAACGCCATCTATAACAAATATAGTAAAAGCGTACAGAAGTTCATCAAGCGCCCCATTCTGGCTTGGAGCCTGCTGGCTTTGGCCGCCGTGCTGCTGGTGTTCTTCATGAAGAGTCTGCCGTCGGGCCTTGTGCCACAGGAGGACCAGGGTGTGTTCCTGGCTGAGATACAAGCTCCGGAGGGTGCCACGCTGAAGCAAACCCGCGAAATGGTGAAGGAAGTGGAGGCTAAGGTGAAGAATATCCCTGAATTGGAGAGTTTCGCTGTAGTATGCGGCTATGGTATGATGTCCGGAGCCGGCTCTAACTATGCCACGCTTATCGTCAGATTGAAGAACTGGGACGACCGACCCGGTATGAACCATCTGATTGACCTCGTCATGTACCGGTTCTACTTCGATTGTAAAGACATCAAGAATCTGCAAGTGCTACCCTTCCAGATGCCGCAGATTCCCGGCTATGGCACGAGTAACAGCGTGAGCCTCGTGGTGGAGGACCCCACCGACGGCAACCTGTCGGAATTTGCCCAGCATACCGAGCACTTTCTTGCCAAACTCTCAGAACGTCCGGAGATAGCCTCCGCCATGTCAACCTACTCCGAGCGTTTCCCGAAGTATCAAGTCGATGTCGATGCTGCCCAGTGCGACCGCGCCGGCGTATCGCCTGCTGATGTACTCAATACGCTAGGCTCCTTCTGCGGCGGTGCTTACATAGGCAACTTCAACCAGTTTGGTAAAGTCTACCGCATCATGGCCGCAGCCTCGCCCGAATACCGTCTCGATCCCTCATCGTTACAAAACATCTTCATACAGGTGAAGGGCGGCAAGATGGCACCTATCGCTGAGTTCGTCAGTCTGAAGCAGATTGTCGGTCCTGCCAATATCGAACACTTCAACCTGTTCCAGAACATCACTTGCTACATCACGACTGGTAGCGGCTACACTGAGGGTGACGCCCACAAAGCCATTGCCGAGGTGTTCAAGGAGACGATGCCCAACACGGCTACCTTCGAGTATAGTGGCATGTCGCGCGAACTGGAGGAGGCTGCCGGCTCCAATGCCACGGCTCTCATCTACCTCATCTGCGCCATTCTCATTTACCTCATCCTGGCCTCGCTTTACAACTCGTGGTTCACTCCGTGGGCCGTGCTGTTCAGCGTGCCGTTCGGCCTGATGGGTGCTTTCGTGTTCGCCTTCTTTGGCAACCAACTGGGTCTGCCGGGCATGGACAACAACATCTACCTGCAGACAGGTGTCATCATGCTGATAGGTCTGCTGGCTAAGACAGCCATCCTGATCACCGAGTTTGCCTCTGAGCGCCGTGCCCAGGGCATGAGCATCCGCGATGCGGCCTTTGCTGCCTGTCAGGAGCGCCTACGTCCGATTCTGATGACGGTGGCCACGATGATTATCGGTATGATTCCGCTCGTCATCGAGGGTGGTGCTGGTGCCAACGGCAACCGTGCCCTGGCCCTTGGCGTCATCGGCGGTATGAGTGTCGGTACCCTCGCCTTGCTGTTCGTCGTCCCTGCTTTCTTCATGGTGTTCCAGAAGATGCATGAGAAATTCCAGGGGAAAGAAGTCGCACTTAAAACTGAGGAGGAATAAATCATGAAAAGACTAAGTAATATCATCGCTTTGGCCCTGTGTGTGATGCTCACGGGCTGCGGCCTTTACGATAAGTATAATCAGACGGTGGAAACACCTGTTGATGCCTTCGGCCCTATGGATGGCGGTGCCACCAGCGGGGGAGGTGAGTCCCTCGCACAGATGTCGTGGCGTGAGTTCTTTACCGACCCCCTGCTTCAACAACTCATCGAACAGGTGCTGGCCAACAATACCGACCTGAACTCTGCCCGCATCGCAGTGGAGAAAAGCGAGGCCTCGTTGAAGACTGCGAAGATGGCCTACCTGCCGTCGCTCTATTTCTCGCCGCAAGGCACATTGTCTAAGTTCGACGACAACCCGTGGTCTAAAACCTATACCCTGCCGTTGCAACTGTCGATGGATGTCGATGTGTTTGGTTCCATTACCAACAAGAAACGCGCCGCGCAGGCCGTGCTCCTACAGGCTCAGATGGGTGAGGAGGCGATACGCGCCAACCTCATTTCTACCACCGCCCAGCAGTACTACATGCTGCAGTTACTCGACCGCCAACTGGCCATCCTCACCATGACCGACAGTCTCTGGAATGCCTCACTGGAAACCCAGAAGTCACTCTGGGAGAATGGCAAGGCCTATTCCACCGCTGTCAACCAGATGGAGTCGTCTTACCTGAACATCAAGACACAGATTGTCGATACGCGCCGTAACATCCTTGCCACTGAGAATGCCATCAGTCGTCTGCTGGCCGAAACACCGCAGCACATCGAGCGCGAGAACTGGGGCTTTTCCGCCAACCCGAATCATCCTGACTCCGAAACCGGTCAGCGTATGTTCGATACGCAGTTCCTGAAGATCGGTGTGCCTGCCACCATGCTCGAATTTCGTCCTGATATCCGTATGGCCAATCACGCTATGGAAGAGGCTTTCTATAATGTGCAGGCCGCCCGCTCTGCCTTCTTCCCCAGCATCACGCTCACCGGTAGTGCCGGCTGGACCAATAACGGAGGCCTGATTGTCAATCCGGGCAAGATACTCCTGAATGCCGTTGGACAACTTACCCAGCCTATCTTCGCACGTGGTCAGTTGAAGGCAAACCTGAAAATCCAGCAGTTGACCCAGGAAGACTTGCAGAAGAAATATGTGCAGACTGTCATCGATGCCGGCAATCAGGTGAATGAGGCTATGGCTGACTGTCAGGCTGCCCGCGAGAAGCATGCCTACTACCACCGTCAGGTGCAGGTGCTTTATGATGCCTATACCGGCACCCATGAGTTGATGGACAACGGCAAGGCCAGTTACCTCGAAGTGCTCACCGCCCAGGAGAGTCTGCTCAACGCGCAACTTAGTGAGGCTGCAAACATGTACAAGGGAACCCAGGCGGTCATCGCCCTCTACATCGCCCTCGGCGGCGGCACGAAGTAATGCCTTCGATATCCAATGACAAGAGAAGAAGATATCAGACAGGCTGTAGAGACGATGCGGAAGGGTGGGGTGATCCTCTATCCCACCGACACCGTCTGGGGCATCGGCTGCGACGCGACGAATGCCGAGGCCGTCAAACGAGTGTATGAGATCAAACAGCGTGACGACTCGAAGGCGCTCATCTGTCTCGTGGACAGCGATGCCCGTATGCAGCGCTACATCCGCAATGTGCCCGAGGTCGCCTGGCAACTCATCGACAGCCTCAATTCACCTCAGGAGTTGTCGGGGATTTGTAATCCCCGGCCCACGACATTGGTATTGGACGGGGCCATCAACCTGGCCCCGAACCTCATCGCCGAAGACGGCTCAATCGGGATCCGCATCACAAATGAGCCGTTCTCGAAGGAACTCTGTTACCGTTTCCAGAAAGCCATCGTCTCAACCTCGGCGAATATCAGTGGCGAGCCTGCGGCACAGAACTACTGTGACATCGACCAGCGCATCCTCGATGCGGTGGATTATGTCTGTTGGTCTCGTCGACAGGAACATAAGCCCCATACCCCCTCGGCCATCATCCGACTGCGTGAGAACGGAGAGGTTGCCATCATCAGGAAGTAAATCATGGAGGCAGCAGTATCTACGGCGAAACCTGGATTCTTTGAACGTCTGCACGCGTGGCGTGTCGAACACGTCAGCGAGCGGATGTTCATGCTCGTCCTCGCGCTGTTGGTGGGTTTCTTTGCTGCTGTGGCAGCCTTCACGCTCCACTGGATTATTAACCAGATAGTGATGCTGTTGACGAGTGGCTTCGAGACGTCGCGTGCCAACTGGCTCTATCTTGTCTATCCCGTCATCGGTATCTACCTCACCTCTTTGTTCGTGCGTTATATCGTCAAGGATGATATCTCCCACGGCATCACCCGTATCCTCTATGCCATCTCGATGAACAAGTCGCGACTGAAGTCGCACAACTGTTGGTCGTCGGTGATTGCCTCTGCCATCACCATCGGTTTCGGTGGCTCTGTGGGTGCTGAGGCGCCGATCGTGCTGACGGGCTCTGCCATCGGTTCGAATCTGGGGAAGGCCTTCCACATGGATCGTAAGATGCTGATGACGCTGGTGGGCTGTGGTGCGGCAGGAGCCATCGCCGGTATCTTCAAGGCGCCGATAGCAGGTCTGGTGTTTACGGTCGAGGTGCTGTTGATCGACATGACGATGTCGGCGATGCTGCCCATCCTTGTGTCGTGTGTCACAGCCACCTGCTTCACCTATATCTTCAGCGGCGATGCGGCTCTCTTCACCTTCCATCTCGACAGCGAGTGGTCGGTACAGCGCATCCCTGCCTGTCTGTTGCTGGGCGTCTCCTGTGGTCTCGTCTCTCTCTATTTCATCCGGATGATGAGTGCCTGCGAGGGTGTGTTTGCCCGCTACAAGAACCATCCGCACATCAAACTCGCCATCGGCGGTTCGGTGCTGAGTCTCCTGATATTCTGCTTCCCGGCACTCTACGGCGAAGGCTACAGCAGCATCAACCTGTTGCTGAACGGACGCACGGAGGCAGACTGGAACCAGATTCTCAACAACTCGATGTTCGCAGGCGAGGGGAGTATCCTGCTGATCTATATCACGCTGGTCATCCTGATGAAGGTCATCGCCACGTCGGCCACAAACGGTGGTGGCGGCTGTGGCGGTACATTCGCACCGAGTCTGTTTGTCGGCTGCTTCACGGGCTTTCTCTTCTCGCGCCTCTGGAACATCTACCAGTTAGGTGTTTACATCCCCGAGAAGAACTTCGCCCTGATGGGCATGGCTGGTGTGATGTCGGGGGTGATGCATGCCCCGTTGACAGGTATGTTCCTGATTGCCGAACTGACGGGTGGCTACGACCTGTTGCTGCCGCTTATGATGGTCAGTGTCTGCTCCTATCTCACCATCATCATCTTCGAGCCCCACAGTATCTACGGGGCACGCCTGGCGAAGGAAGGCCGACTCCTCACCCACCATACCGACCATGCCGTGCTGACGCTAATGAACCTCGACTCTGTGATCGAGCGCGACTTCGATTATGTCTCGCCTGACATGGAACTGGGACAGATCGTACAGAAGGTCAGTCGCAGTCACACCTCTGTGTTACCTGTGCTCGATGCCGGTGGAATGCTCCTCGGTGAAGTTGAGATCATGAAGATCCGCAACGTGATGTTCCGCATCGAACTCTACCATCACTTCACGGCCTCGCAACTGATGATCGAGCCCAAGGCCACGTTGTATGACAGTATTCCGATGGCGGAGGTGATGCGTACCTTCGACCGCACGCATGCCGACTGGCTTCCCGTGCTCGATACCGAGAACCACCTCAAGGGCTACATCTCTCGCCAGCGCCTCTACACCCTCTATCGCAAGATGGTACATGATTTGTCGGAAGATTAGCCACAGATTACACAGATTTTCACAGATAGATTATATAGAATGATGAGGAAAACCGTATTAAAGAAATCAGATTTGAGAATCGTGTTTATGGGAACACCGGAGTTTGCGGTGGAGACACTCAAAGCACTAATAGCAAATAAATATAGAGTTGTGGGAGTGGTGACGCAGCCAGATAAACCTGTGGGACGGCACGGCAGTGTGTTACAACCCTCAGCCGTTAAACAGTATGCACAGAAGAAAGGAATCCCCGTGTTGCAGCCAGAGAAGATGAAAGACCCGGAGTTCCTTCAGCAGTTGAAGAAATTGAAAGCAAACCTTCAGGTGGTAGTGGCTTTCCGAATGTTACCAGAAGTAGTTTGGAGTATGCCCAAATACGGAACATTTAATGTCCATGCAGCCCTTCTTCCTCAGTACCGTGGGGCGGCTCCCATCAACTGGGCCATAATCAATGGCGAGAAGAAAACAGGCGTAACGACCTTTTTCTTGGATAAAGATATCGATACAGGTCGTGTCATCTGTCAGAGTTCTTATCGGATTTATCGTACTTTCAATGTAGAGACGGTCTATAATGCCTTAATGAAAAGGGGTGCCGACCTATGCTTGTTGACCATCGAAAAGATCCTTTCTTCCAATGGACATCCAGAAAGTATTCCTCAAGACCAGTTGATAACGGCAGGACAGACATTGCGGCCTGCGCCGAAAATTTATAAAGAGACCTGTGACATTGATTGGAGTCATCTTTCCGCCAAACAAGTCTATGACTTTGTACGAGGACTCTGTCCTGTCCCTGTGGCGTGGACGACACTACGGGATGAAAAGGGTCATGATACCACCCTTAAAATATATAAGGTGTCAGTTCCAGGTATCTCCCGTGAGGTGGCTGCCGGCACAATTATCGTGGAGAATAAGAGACTCTATATTGCGGCCAGAGATGGTGAACAGGTAGAGATATTAGAACTCCAGATGGCAGGCAAGAAGAAGATGTCTGCAAAGGACTTTCTGAATGGTTGCAAGAACCTCACAGAATCCCACTGCGTCAAATCCTGTGTCTCTGTATGATTCAGGATATCAGGGTCTCTCAGAATTTCTGTGTCAATCAAATCATCTGTGAAAATCTGTGAAATCTGTGGCTGGATACAATAAATCAGGTGTATCGTTCGTTTCTACTAAAGATGGACTCCATATAATCCGTGTTTAAAAAAAATAAGATTGCCTATGAAGCATTTTACTCCAGAAACATTCAAACCCCGTGAGCAGACGCTCAACGTGATTCGTCAGTTCGCTTACACCTATCGCGTTAGTAACAACAATCAGGCCCTGAGCCTGAACTAAGGATTATGGCATTAGTATCCCCTTCATTGCTCGCTGCCGACTTCCTTCATCTCGACCGCGACATACAGATGATCAACCGCAGTGAGGCCGACTGGCTTCACCTCGACGTGATGGACGGCTCGTTCGTTCCCAACATCTCCTTTGGCTTCCCCGTGTTAGAGGCTGTGGCCAAGGCCTGTACCAAACCCCTCGATGTCCACTACATGATCGACTGCCCTGAGCGGTATATCCAGCGGACGGCCAAACTCGGTGCCATGATGATGAATGTGCATCTCGAGGCGACGGTCCACCTGCATCGCACCATCCAGGAGATCCACGATGCCGGCATGAAGGCCGCCGTCACGCTGAATCCCTCGACGCCCGTATCGCTCTTGGAGGATATCATCTCCGATGTGGAGATGGTGCTGCTGATGAGCGTCAATCCCGGGTTCGGCGGACAGAAGTTCATCGAGAACACCATCGAGAAGGTGAAGCGCCTGCGCCGGCTGATAACGGAAAAAGGTTGTCAGACACTGATAGAGGTCGATGGCGGTGTGCAGGGCGAGACGGCTCCACGCCTCGTGGCAGCCGGTGTCGATGTGCTCGTCAGCGGCAGTTATGTGTTTGGTGCCAAGGATCCCGAACAGGTAATCCGCGACCTCCGCTCACTCTAGGTTCAGATTCACGCGATGCTGTCTCGTCAACTTCCTCAGGTTGATGAGCGCATAGCGCATACGGCCCAGTGAGGTGTTGATGCTCACGCCTGTCTCTTCGGCAATCTCCTTGAACGACATCTGCTGGAAGAAGCGCATATAGACCACCTCGCGCTGTGTTTCCGGCAGGGCGTTCATCAGTCGCTTCACGTCCTGCTTCACCTGTTCGTTCACCATCTCACTCTCCCGGTAGGTGTCGAGCACCGAGGCGCCTCTCAGGTTCTCCAGGTCGTTGTCCTTCGTGGGCTCGATGATGTGTTCGCCCTTGATCTCCCGGTACCGGTCGATGATCACGTTGTGGGCAATGCGCATCACCCAGAACACGAACTTACCCGAATCGGTGTAGGATCCGTTCTGCAGTTTGGTGATGGCCTTGATAAACGTTTCCTGAAACAGGTCGTTGGCCATTTCTTCATCTTTCACCATATACATGATATAGGTGAAGATCTTGTCTTGGACACGCGAAAGCAGTTCGTCGAATGCTTTATTATTACCATTTACGTAAAGCAATGCCAACTCTTCGTCGGACATTTCCTTAAAAGTACTCATACTTCAATTAATTTTGTAATTGAGTAAAGTCTGTTTCGATAGGCAATAATGGTTTTAATTGTTAATAATTCGGGGACAAAAGTAGGCATTTTCATTGAAACTACCAAACTTTTTAGCCAAAAATCTTCAAAAAACGACGAAATATGTTTTTTTCCCTTTATTTCACGAGGGTGAGCAGGTATTTGCCGTAGTCGTTCTTCGCCATCGGCTTCGCCACCTCAGTCAACTGCTCCTTGGTGATCCAGCCGCGCTTGAAGGCAATCTCTTCCAGGCAGGCCACCTTCAGACCCTGGCGCTTCTCGATGACCTCGATGAAGGTGGAGGCTTCTGAGAGCGAGTCGTGGGTACCGGTGTCGAGCCACGCAAAACCGCGCTGCAAGGTCTGTACCTTGAGTTTCTTCTGGGCGAGATACTCCTGGTTGACTGTGGTGATCTCCAACTCCCCGCGGGCGGAGGGCTTGATATGCTTGGCGATGTCCACCACACTGTTGGGATAGAAGTAGAGGCCCACGACGGCATAGTTGGACTTCGGGTGCTCGGGCTTCTCCTCGATGCTGAGACAGTTGCCGTCGGCATCAAACTCTGCCACGCCGTAGCGCTCGGGGTCGTTCACATAGTAGCCGAACACGGTGGCGAGTCCGTGCTTCTCGGCATTCTCCACACTCTGCTTCAGCAGTCCTGTGAAACCGGAACCGTAGAAGATATTATCGCCTAAGACGAGGCAGGCGCAGTCGTCGCCAATGAACTTCTCTCCGATGATGAAGGCCTGTGCCAGTCCGTCGGGTGAGGGCTGTTCGGCATATTCGAACTGCACGCCGATGTCGGAGCCGTCGCCTAACAGACGCTTGAATCCGGGCAGGTCGTGGGGTGTCGAGATAATCAGGATCTCGCGGATGCCTGCCAGCATCAGGGCGGAGATGGGATAATAGATCATCGGTTTGTCGAAGATCGGAATCAACTGTTTACTGATCCCCTTGGTGATGGGGTAGAGGCGGGTTCCAGAACCGCCGGCTAATACTATTCCTTTCATAACTGCAATATTTATATTTTGCTGCAAAATTACAAAAAATCCTTATAATCCATATAATCCGTGTTCGTAAATTAAAATTAATTAGTGAATTCTATGAAATTTGTGTTTTTTTTCGTACTTTTGCAGCCAAATTAGAGCAAAATTAGTAAGAAATGAGTTTTTGGAATAAGATTTTCGGAAAGAAAGAGACAGAGCAGAAGGTCGGCGGCATGGAGGACTTTATGACGCTGATCCGCGTGTATTTCCAGGCGGCGATGGCTGCCGACCTCGGCATCACCAACCTGGCTGCCCTGCCTGACCTCCGCGTGTTCAAGGCTACCTTGAAGGTGCCTACGGTGAATAATAAATTAGGTGTGGGTGAGCGCAGCCGCTGCAAGAATATGCTGAAGAGCATGTACGGCATGGACGACGACTTCTTCAAGGAGATCGACTCCAGCCTCCGCAAGCGCTGCAAGAAGGTGCAGGACGCACAGACCTATCTGGTGCAGTTCCAGGGCTTCACGCAGGAACTGATGATGCTGACGGGCAACCTGATGAAGTTCAAACTCCGTCTGCCGGGATTCCTGAAGAAGGCGCTCTACACGATGACGGAGAAGACGGTGAACGACATCTTCAACAAGAACGACTATTCCGACCCTGCCGTGCTCAAGTCGGTGGTGGCTGTCCGTCAGTACAGTCAGCGCCTGGGCTTCTCCCAGCAGTGGATCACCAACTTCGTCTATAAGGTCGTGATGCTGGCGAAAAAGGAGAAACGCCCCGCAAACGACGAGAAATAGTATAAAAAATCTTAAAAGATTTGTCTGTGGCATTTCTTTAAGAACTATTTTGCATACTTTTGTAGGATAAAACGTTACGTCATGACTTCAAACGAGCAGACAATTGCCACTTTTCAGACCCGCGTACGGGACTTGCTCCATCGGTTCCAGGAACTGAAGAAGGAGAATGCAGACCTCTATGCGATGGTGGAGAAGAACGAGCAGGACATGAAGCAACTGCAGGCGAAGTTGGCTCAGGCGGACGAGGACTATAACGCCCTGAAGATGGCAAAGATGATGGAAATCACCGACGGCGACCTGGAGAGTGCCAAGGCGCGCGTGGCCAAACTGATCAGGGATGTGAACAAGTGCATTGCTATCTTAAGCGACGAACAGTGATTCGAATTGAGAATTAAGAATTAAGAGAAGAAGCGATGGCAGAAGTGAACAACGAGAAACTACATATCCGACTGCACGTCTATGATGAGGAGATAGCGGTGACGGTGAACCGGGAGGACGAGGAGTTCTACCGCGCTGCCGCCAAACTCATCACCGACCGCTACAATGCGTATGCGCAGGCCTATAAGGGTAAGAAGGGCGAGCACACCATCTCGCTGATGACCCTCATCGACATTGCGCTGCTCTATGAGCGGGAACATCGGAAGAACGACACAGTCCCCTATAATGATATTCTCAAGAAGTTGACTTCCGACATCGAGGAGGCTCTGAAGTGAGAATATTATTTTAACAACATAGATTTTTTATGGATTTAATTTTTGTATTGCTGATTGCTGCAGGCGCCCTCGCACTTGGAGGTGTCTGCGGATATCTGGTTTTCCGCTATGTCCTCAAGGGCAAATACCGGGAGATGATTGATACAGCCACGAAAGAGGCTGAG
This sequence comes from uncultured Prevotella sp., assembly GCA_900320905.1. Lineage (GTDB taxonomy): Bacteria > Bacteroidota > Bacteroidia > Bacteroidales > Bacteroidaceae > Prevotella. The sequence continues at coordinate 8,042 of ONTZ01000017.1, read as the reverse complement.
GTGATTAAAGAGAAGAAACTCCTCGAGGTGAAGGAGAAGTTCCTCAACAAGAAGAGTGAGTTGGAGAAGGAAGTGCAGCAGCGCAACCAGCAGATCCAGCAGAGTGAGAACAAACTGAAGCAGCGCGAGATCTCGCTGAACCAGCGTCAGGAGGAACTCGGTCGTCGTAAGAATGAACTCGACAACCAGCAGCAGCGTGTTGACAACGAGAAGAAACTGCTCTCTGTCAAGGCCGAGGAACTGGAGAAGATGCAACTCAAGGAGCGTGAGAAACTGGAAGAGGTGTCAGGCCTGAGTGCCGAGGAAGCCAAGAACCGCTTGGTGGAGTCGATGAAGGACGAGGCCAAGACCGCCGCCGCCAGTTATATCAATGAGATTATGGACGAGGCGAAACTCAATGCCGATGCGCAGGCCAAGAAGATTGTCATCCAGACCATCCAGCGTGTGGCCACTGAGACGGCCATCGAGAACTCCGTCAGCGTGTTCCATATCGACAACGACGAGGTGAAGGGCCGTATCATCGGTCGTGAAGGCAGAAATATCCGCGCCTTAGAGGCTGCCGCTGGTGTGGAGATCGTGGTGGACGACACCCCCGAGGCCATCGTCATCAGCGGCTTCGACCCGGTGCGCCGTGAGACCTGTCGCCTGGCCCTCCACCAGTTGGTGAGCGACGGCCGTATCCACCCCGCCCGTATCGAGGAGGTGGTCGCCAAGGTGAAGAAACAACTCGACAACGAGATTATCGAGACGGGTAAGCGCACCGCCATTGACCTTGGTATCCATGGTCTGCACCCCGAACTCATCCGTATCATCGGTAAGATGAAATACCGTTCATCCTACGGACAGAACCTGTTGCAGCATGCCCGTGAGACTGCCAACCTCTGTGCCGTCATGGCCTCTGAACTCGGTCTGAACCCGAAGAAGGCCAAGCGTGCCGGACTGTTGCACGATATCGGTAAGGTGCCCGATGAGGAGAGTGAGATGCCTCACGCCCTCTATGGTGCTAAGATTGCCGAGCAGTTCAAGGAGAAACCCGATATCTGCAACGCCATCGGCGCCCACCACGACGAGATGGAGATGCAGACGCTCCTTGCGCCCATCGTACAGGTGTGCGATGCCATCAGCGGTGCCCGTCCCGGTGCCCGTCGTGAGATTGTGGAGGCTTATATCAAGCGTCTGAACGACTTGGAGGCCATCGCCATGAGTTATCCGGGTGTCACCAAGACCTACGCCATCCAGGCAGGTCGTGAGTTGCGTGTCATCGTCGGTGCCGACAAGATGAGCGATGCCGAGACCGAGGCGCTCTCTGGTGAGATCGCCACGAAGATCCAGAATGAGATGACTTATCCGGGTCAGGTGAAGATCACCGTCATCCGCGAGACCCGCTCCGTCGCCTACGCAAAGTAAAGCCACAGATTACACAGATTTTCACAGATTGTGATTATCACAGAATAAGCGGGACCAACTGGTTCCGCTTTTATATTCAGTACAAATCGGTGTAAATCCTATTCTGTGTTAATCTGTGTAATCTGTGGCTAAAAGACCGGGAACTCCGGTTTGTCTTGTTGTTTGATGGCCATGCACTCCATCTCGACGAGCCATCCTGGCCGGCAGACAGGTGCGAGGGTGATGACATAAGGCTTGTCGGGGAACCGTTCCTCATAGAGCGCCTTCACAATCTCGTAGTCCGCCACATCGCGCAGATAGACCACCATCTCCATCACGTTGTCGTAGGTGCAGTCGGCCTCTTTCAGCAGGGCCTCCACATTCTCCCACAACCGGCGTGTCTGTTTCTCCACATCCTTCGGAAACAGGATCTCGCCCTTGTTGTTGATGCTGGCGGTGCCGGAGATAAACACATGGCGTCGGTCGGCATAGTCGATGTAGGTGCCTCGCTCAAAACTCACCCCGTAGTCGCTGGTGCGGTTCAGGTGGGTGGGTGCATATAAATAATGTACCTGTTCTTTATTAATACCGTCGATGGCATAGTTGTCCATCTGTGCCAGCACGTTGGGATCCTGCTGCCGTCCCCCGATGCCCGTTGAGGCGATGAAGTGGGTGTGTACGGTCAGTCCCTGCGTAAAGAACACCTGGTTGCGGGCACGCACCACGCCCCCGTAGTTCAGGTCGATGTCGTTCACGAAGAGCCATGTGCGGATGCAGTTGTCTGCCAGTTTGCAGCCTTCCTCCGCCAGTTGCATCACATACTCGTTGAAGAGCAGGCGCATCTGGTATTCCGAGTTGGCGGCGAGGTTATGGGCACTGGCATTCCACAGGTGTCGGAACTGTCCGTGCCTGGCCTCATAGAGTCCGCTTTTGGTTAAGCCTGTCTGCACGCCCGACATCAGATAGACCCAGAGGGCCACCTTCGTGCCGTCGAGGGGTGCCTGTTCGATGATGCTCTTGGCACAGTCGGTCACGTCGGCCACCACGATGTCGTCGGCCTGGTTGGCGGCGTCGCTGAGGAAGTAGCGCTTAAACACGGCCTGCGTATCCTTCAGACGGTCCAGCAGTCCCTGGTAGGCATTCATCACGGCCTCTAGTTGCTGGGCGTATGGCAGCCTTTTCTGGCTGACATGTATCATGGCGTGGTATTCCCTGACTTCCGTGCCGTTATCGAAACAGAGGATATCGGCACGGGCATTCTCAAATTCTATACGCTCAATCATTGTTTTATTTTTTTTTCGGCCGCAAAATTAGCAATAAATCATCAAACAACCAAATATTTTGTAATTTTTCCTAATAGAATAAATATAATTAAAATATTCTTTGTATCTTTGCAAACGAATTCCCGTGTGTCTGCGTCGAGCGGAAGGTCAAGACCCTGAAGCGGTAGGGTGGGTAGCGGGTTTTCAGACATAGAAAGGCGTTTACTTGGCGCTTCGTTCGAGACCATCTAGAATCTCGCAAATTCAACGATTACTGTCTTGGACATAGCAACGGTAGATGTCCTCGGGATGTGTTTATACGCATGCCCCTCTGGGGGTGTACTATATTCATATCGGCGTGGGCTCTGACGTTGTCTGTTCAACAGTAATGGGCAATGCGAGAGCCTTAGATGGTGGGACGGACAACAGAGAAAGTTCCACGTCTTTTTTATGTCTTCGCCAGAACCCTCTGGCAGTCATAGAAGAGTCCGATATGAACGCGTTGTATAATGCTAATATCCCGGATCCCACACCATGCTTAGGACTTGCCTCCTATGCCTTCCCCTCGGTAAAGAGTTCCAAGACAGGGGTGTCGGTAGAGTACGTCCCCGCACCTAATAAATTATGGTACGTGTACCGTATATTATATGGTCACACCATGCAGGTGGCCGATTACCTCATTGAGCACGGCACCTACGCCTATGTGGCGATGGTGTGGCGCGATGTGCGTCAAGATGGCAAGAAGCACCGCATCCTGGCGCCTCTGCTCAACCTGGTGTTTGCCTATCTCACGGAGGAACAGGCGCGGAAATATGTCGATGACACCCCGCAGTTGAAGTACATCACCTTCTATTACGACCATTTCAAGATAGCCCTTGGTGGTGGCAATCCGCCCTTGGTGGTGCAGGGCAGGGACATGGAGCGTCTCATCCGGGCCACCTCCTTGCATGATGAGCATGTGATGGTCGTCTCTCCCGAGAAGTGCAAGTTCCTGTCCAACGACGAGGTGCGTGTCACCGACGGTCCTTTTGAGGGTATCATTGGTCGTGTGGTTCGTGTGGCGCGCCAGCAGCGTGTCGCCATCGAGATCCGCGGTCTCAACGCCCTCATCACCACCGCCTACATCCCCACCACCTTCCTCGAAAAAATTAAGTAGTAAAAATATTATATGAAAAAACTTGTTTTTTTAATTTTAGTAACGGCAATGCCGCTGCTGTCGTCAGCCCAAGGCATGAGCGACCAGCAGGTGATCAATTTCGGCCGGCACCAGCCAGTCCCAGATTGTGACCAAACTGATGTCCCGCGGCGTGAAGATCGACCAGATCCGCCGCCTGCGCAACCAGTACGACTCCCAGATCAATAAGGCCGGCAAGGCCAGCGCTGCCGACGGTGCCGTCATGATGGCTGCCCAGCGTATGGCCGGCAACAGCGACCAGGCCAAGGGTCAGGACCTGACCACCGCCAAGCGCGGCACGTCCGGCGAGGTCTATGCCGATGCCGCCGAGGAGGTGCAGGATGTGGAGCACGACGTGCAGGCCACACAGGGTGTGGCTCCCGATGCTCAGGGCAAGCGCGTCTTCGGCCGTGACATTTTCCGTCAGCGTGCCTTGAGTTTCGAGCCCAACCAGAGCATGGCCATCCCCCAGACCTACGTCCTCGGCCCCGGCGATCAGGTGGTGGTCGATATCTACGGTGCCTCGCAGAATACACTGGTTCACACCATCTCTCCTGAGGGAACAATTACCGTCTCCGGCTATGGTCCCATCCATCTGAGCGGCCTGACCGTGGCTGCCGCGCAGGCTAAACTGCGCCGCACGCTGGGCTCCCGCTACCAGAGCAGCAACCTGCAGGTGACGGTCAACAACACCCGCACCATCCAGGTCAACGTGATGGGTGAGGTGAACACCCCGGGCACCTACCACCTGAGTGCGCTCTCCACGGTGTTCTACGCCCTCTACCGTGCTGGTGGTATCAACTCCTTAGGTACGCTCCGCAGCGTGAAGGTTTACCGCAACGGCCGCTTAGTGACGGTGGTCGATATCTATGAGTATATCCTCAATGGCCGTCTGGCAGGTAATATCAACCTGCAGGACGGTGACGTCATCTCCGTAGGACCCTACGACTGTCTGGTGGGTATCACGGGCAATGTGAAGCGCCCGATGTTCTACGAGATGCGCAAGGACGAGAGTGTGGCCACCCTGCTGAAATATGCCGGTGGCTTCACGGGCGACGCCCATAAGAAGAGCGTCCGTCTGGTGCGCCAGACCGGCGAGCGCTATCAGGTCTACAATGTCAACGAGTTCGACATGGCCGACTTCAAGGTGGAGGACGGTGATGCCGTCACCGTTGATGGCATGATCAACCGCTATGAGAACATGGTGGAGATCAAGGGCGCCGTGTTCCGCCCGGGCCAGTTCCAACTGGGTACGAACATCAACAGCGTGAAGACGCTGGTCGAGGCCGCCGAGGGTCTGACCGAGGATGCCTTTACGAGTCATGCCGTGCTGCACCGCCTGAAGGCAGACCGCTCACTGGAAGTACTGCCCATCGACGTGGAGGGCATCATGTCTGGCACGGTGGCTGATGTCCCCTTACAGAATGAGGATGTGCTCTTCATCATGACGCAGGAGGACCTGCGCCAAGAGCGTACGCTGACCATCACCGGTTGGGTGATGAGCCCCGGTACATACGAATATGCCGACAACGTAACGATAGAGGATCTGATTGTGATGGCAGGTGGTCTGAGAGACCAGGCCTCTCTGGCCAAGGTCGATGTGTCCAGACGCATCCTCGATCCGCATGCCACGGCGAAGACCCGTGAGATAGCCAAGACCTTCACCTTTGAGTTGAAGGACGGTCTGGTGATTGACGGCCAGCGCAACTTCACCCTCGAGCCCTACGATGTGGTGCACGTCCGCAAGAGCCCCGCCTTCAGCACCGCCCGTAACATCACGGTCAATGGTGAGGTCAACTACGAGGGTAATTTCACATTGGCAAGTAAAAACATGCGCCTGAGTGACGCCATCAATATGGCAGGCGGCCTGACAGAAGACGCCTACCTGCGTGGTGCCCGCTTGGTGCGTGTGTTGAACGATGAGGAGCGAATCCTGAGACAGTCCACATTGAATGCAGTTCGTGATATCCTGTCCGAGCGTGGTGACTCTGTGGCATGGAACAAGATGGACCTGGCCAACAACTACCCGATAGGTATCGACCTGGAGGCAGCCGTGAAGAATCCCGGCAGTGATGCCGATATCCTGTTGCGTGAGGGTGACCGTATCTTCGTGCCGGAGTACGACCCGATTGTGAAGATATCAGGAGATGTTTTGTTCCCGAATACCGTCTTCTTCGAGAAGGGTAAGGGTTACAAGAAATATGTGGAGCAGGCCGGTGGTTTCGGCCAGCGTGCGAAGAAGTCCAAGACCTTTATTGTCTATCAGAACGGTCAGGTCGGTCTGGCGAAGAAGGGAGCGAAGCCCGAGCCCGGCTGTGAGATCATCGTTCCCTCCAAGAAACGTAAGAATCCGGTAAGCCTTGGCAATCTCGCCACCATCGGTACCTCTCTCGCATCCCTCGCCACCCTCGTCATCGCCCTCACGAAGTTATAATGCGCCAGCCGATAAACTCTCAAAAATGGGTTTTGATGCCCATTTTTACCTTAGTGTAGAGTGCCGCATTGTCGGCACCTGATCTAAGTCTTCCCATATAGGGGAAGATTTAGTTAGGGTGGATGTTTCTTTTAGTTCTTTTCTTTGCGCCAAAGAAAAGGACAATAAATAGAATAAAAATTTAATTTTATGAATGACGATAAAATAAATAATCAGGAGTTAATGGAAGAAGAAGGTTCTTCTATAGATTTTGTAAAACTATGGAACGACGTTCTAAAGCATAGAAGGCTATATTACAAGGTATTACCTATAACCTTTGTAATCGCTGCGATAATAATGCTGAGCATCCCCAACTACTACAACTGCGAGGTGAAACTCTCCCCCGAGATGTCCTCTACCAGTTCAAGCACTAGCGGCCTGTTAAGTCTTGCCAGCAGTTTCGGTGTCAACCTTGGCAAGGCTGGCGGCATGGGTACGGAAGCCCTGTTCCCAACCCTTTACCCCGACCTGATGAACAGTGTGGATTTCAAGACCTCCCTGTTCCCCGTCCCTGTAACCATTGAGGGTGACGAGGACGAACCCGACCGCACGATGTCCTACTACGACTATATGGAGAATGAGCAGTCCAAGCCTTGGTGGTCTTATATCTTCAAAGGTATTGGTGATGGCATCAAATATGTCAAGAACTGGATTACGGGCAATGAAGAGGAAGAAACCACAGGTGTCAATCCCTTCCGCCTGAGTAAAGAGCAGACAGAGATTGTCAAGGCAATCAACGAGAACATCGTCTGCGATGTTGACAAAAAGACAATGGTCATTACGATTAATGTAAAAGATCAGGATCCCGTCATCTGCGCCACGATGGCCGATACTGTCAAGACTCGCCTGCAGAACTTCATCACCGACTACCGTACCCGTAAGGCTCGAGTTGACTTAGAGTACAACAAAAAACTCTATGCTGAGACCAAGGCTCGTTACGACAAGGCCCGTCGCCTCTATGCTGAGTTTGTCGATGCCAACAACGACATCATCCTGCAGACCGTCCGTCAGCGTCAGGTAGAATTGGAGAACGATATGCAGATCCAGTACAACGCCTTCACCCAAGTCGCCGCCCAACTGCTCGCAGCCGAGGCCAAGGTGCAGGAAGACACCCCCGCCTTCACCACCCTGCAGTCTGCCACTGTCCCCGTGAAGAAGACCGGTCCCAAGCGTGCTCAGATGTGCCTCGTCTTCCTTTTCCTCGCCTTCTGCTGCACCACCGCCTGGATCTTCTACAAAGAAGACGACCTAAAGCCATTATTAGGTTTATCCTAATAAAAAATTTGGTACTTTCGTTTTTTTTCCCTATCTTTGCCCCCAAAATATTAATTCGATGTATTATGGTACCGAAAATTGGAATTGGTTATTTCAATAAAGGATAAACTTGGCAGAATTTTTTTCGGTCAGAGCCGTTATTTCTTGACGCTGTAAGAGAATGTTTGCAATAGCCTTTGATATGGATATTAAGGAACTCCGTAATGCATACGGGGAGCCTTATAATAATGCATATTATGAGATAAAGATTATCTTGCGTAAGTATGGCTATTATAATACGCAAGGAAGCGTTTATTTGACAGAGAATGATGATATGGCAAATCTTTTCTCTGCAATATACGCTTTGAAGAATACTCCCTGGTTCAAGGTCTCTGTTAGAGATATTCGAGCATTCAAGGTTGAAAACTGGTCGAATTTCACAGAAATAGTTAAAGGAGATTAGTTTAAATATTATTCTTCTTGGTCACATTTC
>ONTZ01000117.1 GCA_900320905.1 uncultured Prevotella sp. | reverse complement strand
GCCATACGCAGGTTCTCGTCGGCATTGGCCACGTTTGACTGTGCCATCGTGAGTTTCTTCTGAGCTTCGTTCACCTTGAAGTTGCTCTGGTTCACCTGCAGTTCAATCAGCTCACGGGCCTCTTCCATTTCCAGGTTGGCTATGGTCGTGGCTCCCTTCGAGGCACGCACCTTGTGCTTTACGTCACCCCAGTTCCATATGGGTACGCGTACCAGCACGCCCACGTTCCAGAAACCGCCAAACTTCCTTTCAAAACCGTTGAACGTGTTGGGATTCGAAACGGCATAGCCGCCCGTCACCAGCACCTGCGGCAGATTACCTGCCTTGAGCATGTTCGTTGTCTGCTTGGTGAGGTCCACCGTGTTCTGCAGCACTTTCAGTTCCGGTCTGTTCTGTATGGCAAGACTCGGTCCGGCAGCAGCATATCCTTCACTCTTCACGTTTAATCCTTCAATTTCCTCGTCGGCCAGCGTGATGTTCTCATTTACCGGCAGTCCGCAGAGCTGACAGAGCAGCATCTTCGACAAGGCCAGTCCGTCGGTGACCTGCGTGAGAGCCATTTCGGCTTCGTTCACCCTGACGCTGACGCTCAGGCCGTCGCCCTTGGTACCCACGCCCTGGTCAATCATTTTCTGCACGTCGCTCTTCAGTTTCTTTACCAGCGAGACGTAGTGGTCTATATTATATAAGGTGCCCTGGCGCTTCAGTTCCAGCGAGTTGGCTGCCATCTCCACATTGATGTCTGCTATCTTATTGGCAGCCGTGATGGCTCCACCCATGAATACAGGCTGCGTCACCGTTACTGCACCCGCAAACATATTGCGTGTATCGGTACGCATGGCGTTCACCAGTCCGGCACCAACCTGGTCTAGGCTTCCTGCGAACTGCGAAACGCCCTGGGCCAGCTGAGCCTGAGCCGCTGCAGGCAACTGCGATACGATCGAGCCAATAGTGCCCGACAGACTTGCAGCTGCATTCGTGCCGAGGCCATTCAGCGTTTCCTTGTCTTCTTCGCTGAGCATCGAGATCTCCTTGCTCGTCCACACGTAGCCGCCCAAGGCGTTGACGTGAGGCAGATACTTTGTACGCGCCGATTTCTGCAGGTGGGCATTCACGTCCTGCTTCACCTTTGCCACGCTCATTTGTTTGTTGTTCCTCAGTGCCATTGCCCTGCAACTGTCGAGCGTCAACAGTCTTTGGGCCTCGCCATGAATAGGCAACAGCACGACCGCCATCAATAACATGACAGCCTTTAGGCTTACGCCGCTTCCCATCTTGCGGAAATGCTCAAATGTCTCTTTCATTACTGATAACTTTATTATTTTTTTATTTAGAATTCATATCCGAGATTCAAGTAGAAATAAGGCTTCTTGGTATGGTTGCTATAGCCGAGTGAGGCACCGAGAGGGCCGAACATCGTGTTGTAATAATAGGCAGCCTGAATACCGAGAATCGTGCGGTTATCCAAAAGTTCCTTAACTTTGTCTGACTGTTGGGCACCAGCCACGCGGAGCAGCACGTAACTGTTCTGACCGATGCGTTGCTGTGCCTGCAACTGGGCGGCCACAAACTGATGGCCTACATATTCCATATTACCGATGCCGGCAAATGGCATCTGCTGCTCCACATAGTGGCCGAACCAATCGCCACCGATGGTATTGCCGAAGTTAGGTGGAACAATTGTGCCGAAGAGCAGACGGCCATAGAACATCGGCTGAAGGGTGAAACGGCTACCCATGGTAAACGACATTCGCCAGTTGGCTTTGACTTCACTCATGCCCGGCTTATCATCAAGCTTGGCCAGGTTGTCGGTCAGATAGGAATATTCGGCACTGAAGCGAGCACCACGGGTCGGGAAATACCAGTTGTCCTCACCATTGTAGTTCACGCGTGCATGGTAGCTGTAGAAATGCTCATTCTCGAGGACCGTCTGAATGGCTGTCTCCGTACCGAGCTTGTTGCGATAGTGCATATAGTCCCAGCGGAACCCGTACTGGATATTGAAATGACGCAGATCGTGGTTGATGGGGATAATCTCAGCCTGGAACTGGTTGTATCGGATGTTATAGTCGCGCTCGCCTTCAAAATAGATATCCACGTCGTTGCGGCGGAAGGTATAG
>ONTZ01000013.1 GCA_900320905.1 uncultured Prevotella sp. | reverse complement strand
ACTATAGTCGATACCCTTTATGGCATTTTTGTAGTTTGCCCTCACAAGTGCATTACGGAAGTACCAAGAATGTTTAGCGAACAAGTCGTTCTCCACATTGAAACCCAGTGAACGAAGATACTGAATAGTAAATACGGCCGTAGTGCGTGTGTTTCCTTCACCGAAGGCATGTATCTGCCAAAGTCCAGAATTGGAACTTCTTGCGATTGAACCTCGGATTGTTGATTATTAATCTTCAATCCTCTCGCTCGGAAGAACACGAACTAGTTCGGTTTTTCTCTCGCTTAATCGGATTGTTCTTGTGGATAATCCGGTGGTAGTTGGGACTGATGATAATGATGTTCGTGGAGTCGTTGTTCTGCGAACGGGTGAAGTAGTCAATGTGGTGGGATGTAAACAGCGAGCACACCGACACCGGAATGGTCATCCCGTCATTCAGCAACGACCAGTTCACCGTCTTCTGCAATATGAATCCATTGTCGTAATCCATCAGAATTATATTTCGTTTTTATACACTCGGTTTGCAATACGCCTAACCTACGCCCTTGCTACGATATACCAACGACGGCCGAACGACCTTCCTTCGATATTGAATCTTCCTTCTCTTTTTCCTCTAACTGTGCTTCCAGCAACTTGATACGCTCCTGAAGTTCTTGCACGCTGGGCAGTTTATCCATAAGCCTGATGCCTTCGTAAGTGGCAACGCCCATGGGATTTTGTATGCTGTCAAAGGCCCATTCCACCTTCGTCTGGTCTTTCGATTTACAGATAAGCAGACCGATGGTGGGGTTGTCTTCGGGCTGACGCAGCAACCGATTGACGGCCTACGTATGTGAAACCGCTACCTAATTCCAAAAGGAAACGTGTGATGTCCTGTGCCAATGCCGACTCGAGGTCGTTCTCTGTATAATGGCGCTGGAGTTGCAGGAAATCAAATCGATAGGGATCTTTCAGCACATTACTCGCCAGCGCTCCCTGAACCTCATCCAGTCGCTGACTGAAGTTCGTTAAGGCCTTTCCTTGCGTCGTATATGCATCGTCGGCAAACAGATCCTCTAACTCAGACCTGCTGAGTCCTTCGTCGATGGTCCGTTGCAGATAGTAGAAGGCTTCTTCTATCGAACTACTCTTGGATGCAATAAGTATATGGTGCTTCCAAGGAACGATGCCAAACACAGGCAGCATCTCCCCATTGTCGATAATCGATGCGATGCGGTTCGGTGAAACCATTTCTGCACCAAGCTGGTGCAGTTTTACAGGATTCTGATTTTCAATGCTTTGCAATTCTGCACCAAGCCGGTGCAGTTTTTCTGTCTGAACAGAATTACCACTATAGAAAAGGTACCATTGTTTCATGTACCAGAGGTTGCGGGAAGAGAAGCCTTTGACGTCGGGATAGGCGGCACGCAAGTCAAGACTAAGCTGTTCCACAACGCCAGTTCCCCACTTCTGCTCGGCTTTCTTCTCAACAAGGTCGCGCCCTAATTGCCAGTTGAACTCCAGCGCACCATAATTAGCCTGCAAGGCAACACGCGAACGAATACGCTGGTAGCGAGCTTTGATTTCTTGTAACCACGCAACATATTCTGCATCACCGTGAAAGTCATGCGATGCGACAAAATGCGGGTTATCTATATTATTTCCTGTCATATCTTGAATCGTTTTATATTTCCTTTTTATTCTCGTTTACTTCTATTTGTCTTCTATCCCTCTTCTTACCCTAACGAAAGACTCGGCTTGGCTCTCGGCCACCTCTATCCTCGGCCTACGCTACGACCTTCCAACGATAGTTCTATGTTATCATTTTGATTCCTGAGAAAGAAGATATTGTTTGTACTCTCTCACAAGTAGTTCCTTGATATCCACTTCGAGCAAGTCTGCAATCTTCAGCAGACAAGCCAAATCTGGCTGCGAAGTGTTAGTACACCATTTACTGACCGTTGACGGAGTAACCCCCAACTGTCCTGCAAGCCAACGTGCAGTCCGTTTCTTCTCGAACAAGACCATTTTTATTCGGTTAATATCTTCCATATTCAATAGTTTATTGCACAAAGGTAGTGATTTATTCTCAATTTCTTCACGAAATAATGAAATAATCGAAAATATCAGCCACTTTTTATGCTTTTTTATGCAAAATAGTGCCTTTTCCCGCCCAACCTATGTTCATTGCCTCACGAACATAGGTTCCCACCCCTTATGAACATATCTGGAAAGTCCCACGAACATATGTTCATGAAAACAACGTTCTCCAACTGCCCATCTTTTTCAAGAAAATGAGGCTTTACCCATACTGTAGCCATACTCTAAGCATACTCTAGGCATACTCTAGGCATACTCTAGGCATACTCAAACAGTATGAGTAGAGTATGGATATAGCCTGCCATCTCCGACGCAACACCCCGTCAAATCCATGCTTTAACACAGACTTTATACGCACGAAAGTTCGGTTTTGTGTCAATTTGATACACTTTTTCTAACTTTCAGCCGTAACATTTCGCTTTTTCGCCTACTATAAGGTAGAACGTCGAACACTAAACAATACAATTATGACTAAGAAGGAAAAGGATGGTGGCTGGCGCCTGACGCCAAAATCGTGCTTATCAATAGCACTTAATGAGACGAGTATCTCAGACGTTGATCTGTTCGTTGAAGATGACAGACATCGCAAGTTCGAATCAGCATATATCATATTGGAGCAGCGCATGAACAATGCTGGGGACAAGCTGGGGACATCACCGCCAACTTTACCGTCTGTTTTGTTGGTATAGCTCTGTGAGACTTTCACATCAACCTTGAATGCTGTGATAAGATTAACGTTGAACTCTGCAGGTTGGTTGCCATTCTCCTTCAAGTCAGTCTGGACTTGGCCTACACCTCGATTGAACATATTGACATAGCCCAGTGTCTTCATGGCACTGGCTACAAGTGGATTGCGATAATCGTTCACACTTGGGAAATTCTCAGGACGGGCATTGCCATACAAGCCACCAGCATTCAGAATCTCCAGATGGCTGGCAAACTCATAAAAGCGAAGTGGCGTATTACTCTGCATATCGCGGTGCATACAGGCGTTGAGAAGAAGGGCTGTCAGGCACTGCTGGACAGATTGGCGAAAGGCTGCGATTAAGCGAGAACAGAGCGATACAGGATTATTCTGTATAATTATGGTCCACGACAACAGCAACCTGCGTGTCAGGCACCAGAGGTTGTATCTCATTGGTAAGTTGGCTGACGAGGGCAGCGTCATCATGAACGGAAATATCAGGTACGATATCGATAGAGAGATATTTGTCTTTCTCTGAATAGTAGAAACCATGCACCTGAACAATATCCTTGTGGGCAGCGAGACTCTGCATTACCTTTGACTGCAACTCAGTACGACGGTTCTCGCCTGTGGCCACAGCATAGATGCCGACAGTAGTGATGATACTGTGCTTCTCAAACAAGTAAGTTGAAATCTTACGCGTTAGACCATGAATGTCATGAGCCGACATGGTGTCATAAACGTTGATGTGCAGTGAACCGATCTTTACATCAGGGCCGTAGTTATGCAGTATCAAGTCGAACACACCATGAACGCCTTCGAAGTCGGAAACCTCCTTCTGAATCTGTTTGGCATAGTCAGCCGAAATGCTCGTACCCAGCAGCTCGTTGACAGGCGAAGCCAGCATCTCGATACCAGCCTTGATGATCACAATGGAAATCAGTGCACCCAAGATGCCATCGAGCGACACGCCCCACAAAAGCATAACACCAGCCGAGACGAGCGTTGCCAGCGTGATAACCGCATCAAACAGCGCATCCGAGCCGGAAGCTATCAGCGCGTCACTCTTCAGCTGTTCACCCTTGCGCTTGACATACTGGCCAAGAATGAGCTTTACTACGATGGCCACCACGATAACCACGAGTGTGGTCGTCGTATACGAAGGCTCCGTAGGGTCGAAGATTTTCTTTACCGACTCAATAAGTGAGGTGATACCTGCCGACAGCACAATGACAGCGATGATGATGGCACTGAAATACTCGATGCGCCCGAAACCGAAAGGATGCTTCCTGTCGGCAGGGCGCTGTGAGAGTTTCGTACCTACGATGGTGATGACACTCGATAGTGCATCGCTCAGGTTGTTGACAGCATCCATCACGATGGCCACACTACTGGCCAGAATACCGACTGCGGCCTTGAAGCCCGCCAACAACACATTAGCTATAATACCAATCCAACTGGTACGGATGATTTCCTGACTTCTGCCCATAAAAAGTTGTTAATGCGTTTCATGCTTTATTGAACTTCGTCTTCGGCTGTTTGCAGCGTGGGCAGCGCCAGTCATCTGGCAGGTCCTCGAAAGCAACGCCATCGTGTTCGGCTGGATCATACAGATAGCCACAGACAGAGCAAATATACTTGCCGGAATCTTCTTTTTGGGAGAAATCTATCTCTGCCAACACCGTCGGTACGGGATTGTCCAGATCCATCACACGCTTGGCCTCCAGGTTCTCATAGCCCTGTGGCGTATGGGTGCCGCAATATACGGTAGGTTGGTTGCGAACGAACTCGCGTACTCGGTCCATAGTCTCACGAGCTGCTGGCAGATCGTCGAAGACAACAGAGAGCTTGTTTGCATAAAGGGCCTCGTCAACGTAGGTGATGTCTCCCTCGAACATATAGAACAATCCCTCGTTCTCTGCGACGATAAGGCTGTTGCCATTCGTATGTCCCTTGGCCTTGACAAAGTAAACGCCATCGGCGATCTTCTGACTCTCAGGGAAATTGTAATAAGGTCCGTCAGTGAACTCAACAGGAACTATATTAGGAATGTCCTTGAGTTCGTCTGCTCCAATCTCTTCCGCATTGACATAAATCTTTGCATTGGGGAAGGAGCGCAGCTCTCCTGAGTGGTCGGCATGCTTGTGGGTCAGCAGTATCTTTGTCACCTGCTCTGGTTTGTATCCCAATGCTGCCAAAGCATCCATATAGTCGCAGATGCTCTTACCGATATAGATGGATGCCGTCTCCTCTGGTGCACCATCGGGGAAACCTGCTGGCAAGCCGGTATCCACCAAGATGACTTCGTTGCCGGTGTCTATCAAATAGTTCTGCAGACTGCCACGATAGCGGATGTTCATGTCAAACTTCTCTTGTCCTTCCTCGCCACCAAATACGAATGGCAGAGAATAGAATCCGTCTTTGCGGAATTTTACCGCTTTGATGTCCATAGTCTTTTCTTGTGTCATGATCTGATTTGTTTTATGTGAATACTATTGTTTGATAGTTCTTGACGGCAAAGTTACAAAAATTAATCGAAACAAATGCTGATATGCTCAAAAAACTCCATAAACAAGGCTTATAGCTATATGCCTGTTCTTTCATTTCTGCATTCTACACCCAGCCTGAAACATCCGGTGCTAACGCATTGATAGTCAGTTAGAGTCGTTTTCGAGGAGGTCAAGTAAATTTTTGATTTACAACATATTGCAAGGGAGACGTAGCAAACTAATTACTACGTCTCCTTATTTTTTGAGGTTTTAGGTGGAATATGAACCTATCAAACTACATTCTGCGGGTGGCCGCTGAGGAAGGAGCGTACATTGTGGATGGCGACATGGAGCAACCGGATGCGGGCTTCCTTCGAGGCCCAGGCGATGTGGGGCGTGAAGAAGGCATTGGGCTGACTCAAAAGGGGATTAGACGCCTTTGGGGGTTCCTCCGTCAGCACGTCAGCACAGAAGGCGGCCAACCGACCTTCAGCCAGTGCATCGGCCACAGCCTGATCGTCGACCAACGGCCCTCGTCCTGTGTTGATGAGGATGGCTGACGGTTTCATCTGCCGAAGCGTCTGACTGTCAATCAGATGTCGGGTGTCGGGTGTCAGCGGACAATGCAGGCTGACGACGTCACACTCAGAAAAAATCTCCGTCAGCGATTTCTTCACCACATAAGACGGCAACAGATTTTGCGACTTGCTGGTAAAGGCCCAGACCCGCATGCCAAAGGCATTGGCGATAGTAGCCACACGCTGGCCGATATTCCCAAGTCCTACGATGCCGAACACCTTACCAGACAGTTCCATGTGCGGAAAGTCCCAGTAGCAGAAATCCAGATTACTGCTCCATCGTCCCTCGCGATTGGCAATGGCATAATGCTCAGTACGATTCGTCACCGTCAGCAGGTGCGCAAACACCATCTGCGCCACGCTCTCCGTACTATAGGCCGGCACGTTGGTCACCGTGATACCCCGTTCATGGGCGGCCTCGATGTCGACCACATTATAGCCCGTAGCCAGCACGCCAATATATTTAAGACGCGACAAACGGGCCATCTCTTCCCTGCCGATCACGACCTTATTGGTCAGCACGATGTCTGCCTCAGCCGCTCTCGCCACAGTCTCACTCGGGCTTGTGCGGTCGTACACCGTCACGTTGCCCATTTCCTTCAACTCTTCCCACGACAAATCGCCCGGATTAGCCGTGAAACCGTCTAAAATTACAATATTCATTTCTCAATTAACCAATATTCCATGTGTTTTGTCTTGCGTTTACTCTGAAAATTAAACTGCACGTCGTTGAGGGCAGTGCCGATCTTATGGAACGGCGTCTCAGGATCGAAATTGGGGTAGCGCGAGGTGAGCAGGGCGCTGATATCGCCTAAACTCCACCACTTGGCCTGTTCTGTCTCACGAGGCCGACGGAAGGTCTCTCCAACCATCTCCACCAGGTCGTTCAGTTTCTGGAAGGGTTCGTTTTCCTCAATCAGCGTCTGAATCTCATCGTCCTCCAGCCAATGGCGCTCTCCATTATTAAAGAGGTAGAGTGCCTGGGCAAATAACTGATGATGCTCCAGATTATCCTCGAAATCGATGTTGCCATTCACACCGACACAGACGAAACGACGCGAGCCCGTGGGATCGACGAGGGGTTTCAACTGATTGGTGGTGCCGATAAACGAGGTGTAACGGCGATACTGCTTGATGGTCTTGCCGTAGGGCGGACGGAACTTCACGTCGCTCGACGACAAGAGATACTTCAGCACAATCTGCTGCGACGAGGTGGTCTTGTCGAACTCGTCGATATTAATCAGCGCAAACGAGGTCAGCGCGATGTTCAGGTCGAACTCGTTCTTGAAGTTGATCTTGTCGTTGTAGTAGTCGCGCAGTTCGGGAGGCAGGATAATCTTGCAGAAGCGCGTCTTGCCACATCCCTGACGACCTATCAGCAGCGGCGTTAGCGCGTTGCCAGTCAACTGCTTATCACTCTCACGCCATTGGGCCACCATTCCCACGAGCCATAGTCTGAGATACTTCTCCCAATGGGGCTGAGAGGTTGGCACGCGCTTGGCGAGGTCAGCGATGTAGTCATGTCCGTCCCATTGGGGCAGTTGGTCGAGCCAAGTGTTCACGGGGTCGTATTGCTCGATGCGCGTCGAGTCGATGAATCGGTTCACATCGCGATCCCACGACTTCAGTCCTAACTCGGTGGCTCTCAGCGTCATATCGTTGCGCACCTCCTCTGTCAGCGGTCTGAATCGCTGGTCGTCAGAGAACTTTTCGCGATACTCAGCCACACCCGTCAGCAGGTTCTTGCGCATCTCATAGTTAGAGTTCAGGAATATCTCCGTCTTCATCGCCTGAATCGTGTCCTCAGGCACGCTCTTCAGCGGACGAATTTTATGTTTCTTGCGATATTCATCCTGCTCAGCCACGCTATAGACCGTCTGGAAGATCTTCTCTACCAGCAACTTATCGCGATTCAGCACAGGATGCAGCATCGTCAGTCCCTGAGCGTGCGCCTTGGGGATGCCTTGGTCGAGACACATCGAGGCTATCTGCATCAGCAGCGTCGCCTCCTTGTTCTCATCGGGCAGTTCGAAGTAGTGGCCCATCACTGTCTCTACGATAAAGGTCCAGTTCAGATGGTAGGTCCGGGTGACGGTACGACCAGGCATCAGATGGTCTTCCTCGCGACTGATCGCAACAGGCTGAGGCAGTTCGTGGTGCTCCGTATCGGCATAGAAAGGACGGGCCTCCGCATTGAAACGGGCCTCTGGATCGGCGCTCATATACACCGTCCTGTCGAGTCGCGGCTCGAGAAATTCGATGTCAAAACCGAACTGATTCTGATAGGCCCTACGTGCCGTGTTATATAGATTAAGGTGGAACTGGCGAATGTCAGCCTCATCCTTCGGAAGCCTCACACCTTCACTCTTCCCTCTTACATCTTCCTTCTGATACAACTCTCCACGACACACAATCTTCACGCTCCTACCCGATCCGCCCAGAAAACAGGGCATCGTCTCAGGCAGTTTCTTGGCCAACTCCCTGATTTCCACCGCCTTTTCGTAAGTCGGGAGGTCATTCACCTCCAGCACCGCCAGACCATTATAGGCCATCATCTTCCAATCGTCCTTGCGTTTCACGTAGTCAGCCGCAAAACAGACTCTTGGCAGACGAACGCCACCTTCCCATTGGGTTTCTATCTGTCCGTCCGCCAGACGATGCGGATTCATCAGGTGATATATCTCTCTTGTATGTTTGACATTCTGCTCAATCAGTCCGTTTTTGATGGCAGCAGCCATATCAGCCAATTCCACACGGTTAATGACTTCCTTTTTACCGTCTTTCTTCAGTAATGTTACCTTCATATCGTTGTTTTGCTTATAAATGTTCTCCAAATCTGATGGCAAAGTTACGATAAAAAGACGAAAATCACAAAAATTTCAGAGAGATTTTGCAAAATAACCTACATGCCTACATAAAATCGCCCGAAAATACGATAAATAAAGCCGTTCTCAAGAAAAAGTGCATACATAAAGCCTACATTTTGCCTACACGATACCTACACAAAACAAACATAACACCTATATACGATTAGTATCCTATCTAACAATAACCACATAGCCACTCCACATATTTTTCCATTAATAAGACCAAGAAATTCTCTAGAGAATTTGAAGACACTCTCCCTATCCAGTAATAGCGAGAACTAATCTTATCACAAAATTCTCTAGAGAATTTATGCACTTTCATTATGCAGAAAACTTGCGGAAACCCATTCTATTATTTGCCCCCTCCCTATGTAAACCCAAATAATCAGGCATTATCCCTCAAAAGTATGTAGGTATCATGTAGGCAAAATGTAGGATTTATGTATGCTCATATTATATTTAACATATTAATACACAAATAATTATGAGCATATTATGTAGGCATGTAGGCAAAATATAATTTTCAAATTAACAAATCCATATTTCAAGCATCATAATATACCAAGAATTAGAAATAAATGCAGATTTTCAAATAAATTTGAATAATTTTCGAGAAAACAATGTATCTTTGCATCAAAATATAGCAAACATGAGATATAAAATCAAGAAAGAGGCCAAGCCGACTCTACCAACTTTCGGCAAGTACAAGGCCGTAGCCGTTCACAATCAGGTGATTGAGAGCCGTCAACTTTGCGATGAAGCCGCTTCCAGAGGGATGGCCATCAGCGGTGGCGTTCTCGAAGGTCTGTTGATGGCCGTTGGTGAGACGATGATGCGTCATCTACAGATGGGCGACAAGGTACGCTTGAAGAACTTCGGTTTATTCAAACTTGAAATCGAGAGTGAGAAAGTTGACGATCCCAAGACCTTCCGAGCCAAGAAGCATATCCGTGGTGTCCGCCTCCATTTCATCCCCGAAAGTTACGAAGGCTCTCAGCCCCTCTACGAAGGCATCACCTACGAAAAAGAGAAATGATTCAAATTACAACCAATATGAAAAAAGTAATAATTTGTTTAGTGCTGGCGATGATGTCAGTAGCAGGTTACGCTCAGAGCGTTGTCGGCAAATGGGTAACAGAAGGTGGTGATTCTCAGGTGGAGATTTACCAGAGTGGTGACAAACTGAACGGCAAGATCGTCTGGCTGAAGAAAGGCGACGGGCAACTCGACGTCCATAATCCGGACAAGAAACTACAAAGCCGTAAACTGGTTGGCGTCAACATCCTGACGGGCCTCACCAAGAAAGGCGACAAGTGGGAAGGCGGAAAGATCTACAATCCCAAGAACGGCAAGACCTACAAGTGTTCCATCTGGCTCGACGGCAACAACCTGAAGGTTCGCGGCTACGTCGCCATGTTCTACGAGACTCAGACCTGGACGAAAAAGTAAGCACGGCCTTATGGCTTTCGAGATTATTTGCTATCTTTGCACCTAAACTATCATTTTTCTAAAATTATGCTACTGCAAAAGAATATCGTAAAAAAGTACTTGGCTTTGCTCAACGAGGAACAGACGCTGACGGTTTGGAACCAATATCAGTCATATTTCCTGAACGAAGACATACAACAGAATATCCAGCAGTCGAAAGAAGAGCAGTTTCAAGAGGGTTTTCTTCGTGAACTATTTGTCAAGGTGTTAGGCTATACATTGAATCCGTCGCCAAACTTCAACCTCATAACAGAGAAGAAGAATGAGACGAATTCGAAGAAGGCTGATGGCGCTATTCAGAAAGATGGCAAGGTGATAGGTGTGATAGAATTGAAAGACCATAAGACCACAGACCTTTCGAAAGTGGAGCCTCAGGCATTCAACTATAAAAGCCAGCATCCTGATGCACGTTATGTTGTGATCTCCAATTTCGAGAAACTTCGTCTTTATATTGATAATGCGGTGGAGTATCTTGAGTGGGATTTGTTCCGTATGACTCACGATGACTTCTGCGAATTGTTCCTGTGCTTAGCATGGCCTCAGGTAGAAAGAGGTGTGGCCTTGCAGATGAAACAGGAATCCGTTTCGAGCGAAGACCAGATTACAAAGGCTCTCTACAAAGACTATTCGCAATTCAAACGCGTGCTTTTTGCTGATATTCTGAAACTGAATCCAACCCCAGAAGGAAAGGATGAAAAAGAATGGCAACTGCTTCTTTTTAAGAAGACGCAGAAACTCCTTGACCGTCTGCTGTTTATCTTCTTTGCTGAAGATTGTGGACTTCTGCCTCCCAATTCGATGGTGCAGATTATTGACCAATGGGAGAGCCTCAAGGAGATGGACGAATATCGGCCTTTCTATGACAGAGTGAAGAAGTACTTCGGCTACATGAACACAGGCTATCAGGGCAAGAAGTATGAGTTTTTTGCCTATAATGGTGGCCTTTTTAAACCTGATGAGGTGCTGGATAATATCAAGATTAGCGACGATTTATTGGTAGCCCATACTCGCAAATTGTCTGAATACGACTTTGAGAGCGATGTGGATGTGAACATCTTGGGTCATATCTTTGAGAATTCGCTTTCAGAGATTGAAGAGGTGACTCAGCAAATTAATAGCGGCGAGACTCCTCAAACTTCGAAACGCAAGCAGGATGGTGTGTTCTATACGCCTCAGTATATCACCAAATATATTGTGGAGAATACCGTTGGTCGTCTTTGTGCTGAGAAGAAACAGCAGCTGCATATCGTTGAGGATGAATATTTCTCAGATCAACGTCGCCAGATGCAAACCAAGAAGCGACTATTGGATCAATTGCAGCAATATCGTGATTGGTTGCTTCAGATAACGATTCTCGATCCGGCCTGTGGTAGTGGCGCTTTCCTGAATGCAGCCTTGCAGTTCCTGATGGCTGAACATAAACTAATTGATGAGATGGAGGCAAAGGTGGCTGGTGCTGCTATTGTGTTCCAGGATGTGGAGAATAGCATATTAGAGCATAATCTCTATGGCGTTGACATCAATGAAGAAAGTGTTGAGATAGCCCAGTTAGCACTATGGCTACGTACTGCAAAGCCACATCGTAAACTGAACTCACTCAATGAAAACATCAAATGTGGAAACTCGCTGATTAGCGATCCAGCGATTGCTGGCGAAAAAGCCTTCAACTGGCAAGAGCAATTTCCAAAGGTATTCGAAAAAGGAGGCTTCGATGTAGTGATTGGTAATCCGCCGTATGTGCATCTCGAAAGTGTTATTGAGACATCTGTTCAATTAGAAAAAGCTGGATATTCGACGTATAATAAAAGAGGTGACCTTTATTGCTTGTTTGTCGAAAAAGCTTTCCAACTTGCTAATTCTAATGGTGTAATATCTTATATCATGCCTAATAAGTGGTTGCAAGCTGGCTATGGAAAGGAGCTAAGAGTTTATTTCCTTAATAAACGATTAGAACGTCTTATCGATTTTGGTGACATACAAATATTCGAGGGGGCTACTACCTATCCCTGCATTTTCATAGGCCGGAATGAAGAGCCTGCCAAACAAATGATAGTATCCGTGCTCAAAGCAGCTGATGCTCTGGACTTCAATCAGAATGTGAAGAATACGGAAGAAGTGTTCGATATTTCGCAATTCAGCAGCGATACATGGGTTATCTCATCACAAAAAGAAAAAGCTCTGTTAGAACGCCTTTCGGCCACTCATCTGCCACTCAAGAAGTTTATTAATGGAGAATCATATAGAGGTGTATTAACAGGTCTTTCCGAAGCTTTCCTTATAGATTCAAATACATACCAAAGTATTGTTTCTAAGGATGAAAAAGCAAAAGAAAGAATCTATCCATTTCTCCAAGGTCGAAATATTACTCCATACGGAAAAGCAGAGGCTACTAGTTTTTTAATTTTGTTTGAAAAAGGATGGACACAGAGGGAACGTTTCTTTGAGAGTGAAGTTGAAGCATGGGACTATCTGAAAACGGAATATCCATCTATTTCAGAATGGCTAGAACCGTTTGCCGACAAAGGTAGAAAACGCACAGACAAAGGAGATTTCTGGTGGGAGTTGCGTGCTTGTGACTATTATGAGCAGTTCGCAAAACCAAAGATTATGTATCAAGCTTTCCAAGTAAAACCTTGTTTTATTTTCGATGCACAGGGTTTCTACTCGAACAACTCAATGTGGTTCATCCCAACAGATTGTAAGGCTTTGTTGGCCATTCTTAATTCTCGAATGGGTTGGTGGTTGATAACCAAATTCTGTTCACAGATTCAGAATGGTTATCAATTAATTTGGAAGTATTTTGGTCAAATTCCAATTCCTATTTGTAAAGACAATGAAGCGTTGTCTGTTCTTGCTGACACAATGCTCTCCCTCAATTCCCAACTTCAGGAGAAACGCACTCGTTTTTTACGTCGTTTGAATGAGAACTTTGAGGGCATCAAGATAACAACTGCTTTGCAGACATTTGACCAGTTGGACTTCAAGGGCTTTGTGGCAGAACTGAAGAAACAGAAGACAAAACTCACACTGGCTCAGCAAGACGAGTGGGAAGATTACTTCAACCAATACCGCCAAGCCTGCCAAGAAATCTCAGAGCAGATAAAGGCTACAGACAATGAGATAGACAACAAGGTGTTCGACCTCTATGGCCTGACTCCAGAAGAACGTGAAATCGTATTGAGTAATCATTAATTTCAATCTGTATGGAAACCTTTCTTGCTATAGTTATTTTAGTTTTCATTTTAATTATGCTGTTCTCATATCTTCTTTCTCATGCAACAATGGCTTCAAAATCATCCTTTCCATCGCAAGAGGACATTCATCTCCGAAACATGGAAGATGCATCAGGTCGTTTCTATGTGGATTTTTATAGAGGCCCATATTATGAAGGTGATAGATGGGAAGCCATAGTAAAAGCTAAAAAAAGGAAAGGAGGATATATGGAATTTGTTAAAGGAGACAGTCAAAGAGGATTGGAAAATAAGATTGACGAAGCGTATAAAACACTTTCAGAACAATGGGAAAGAGAGAACGAAGCACTTCTAAAAAAAGGTATTGACCCTGATCGATATTTTGAAGAATTAGAATTAGGGCTATTAGAAACACATAATAGTATCGAAATTACTTATTCGGTCTTTGGCTATGACAGATTAGGTGAGACCACATTCGATATAGAAGTTAAAGACAAAGAATATGAATGGCTTCAGAATGCAGAAGGAGAGGAAGGTGAATTAACTTCAGGTTATATCTCAGAAAACCGCCCCAGTTTGCACAAGCGAATAATTAAAGCCATCCGTAATAATATGAAAGATGAAGCTTGCGATCCTGATGATGGCTTAGTTGAGACTTATGTGTCAGGAGTACATCGCAAAGATTTCTATGAAGATGCATCTTACGATTATGCAAGTGATTTTGCTGAAGACGATGACATAGAATTTACTGTAACGTTATAAAAACTCAGGGAATCAAATAGATCAAGGGACGGTTCTGTGATTCGTTCTTTATAATAAATAATGTGTAGATTGAAATAAATGATTATCTTTGCAAACGAAATATGAAGGAGAATACATTATACGACAAGAAATCTCTAAAGACGGTAGTAGGGAAAACTGCTGACTTCGCAGAGTTGGCAAAGGATTGTGTCGCGTTCAGCAATGCACAGGGGGGAGTTATTGACATTGGTATCGAAGATAAAGATACACTTCCACCGGCATCACAACGTATACCTATATGGAACACTATACCTGAGTGGAAGGAAAGCACGGAAATCGGTGACGGCATGTTCCGCCGAAATATACCTGCATACCCAGAAAGTGTCATAAGAGAGCTTGTCGGGAACTCGCTGGTACATCGCCCATATACGATTCGTGGTGACATTTTCCTTAACATCCATCCTGACTATATAGAAATCGTGAATCCAGGACTGCTGCCAATAGGTGTAACAGCAGACAACATATTACATATGACGAAGAAGCGAAACGAACATATGGCAGCAATATTCTATGCTTTACACCTGATGGAACGCGAAGGATCTGGGTATGATATGATGTATGAGAAGCTGTTAGCCAATGGAAAAGCGGTTCCTATGGTTGAGGAGGGAGATGACTACGTAAAGGTACGTGTGGAGCGACGTGTTATAAGCCAAGAGGTCATCAAAGTAATGCAGTTTGCTGACCAGAGCCAAGAATTGAAACAGAAGCAGCTCATTTGCCTCGGCCTAATCGCCATACATGAAAGCCTTACAGCATCTCAACTAATAGCGCTTCTGCACTTAAAAGATGCTGATGCATTGCGTCCTTGGCTAAGACCATTGGTTGACAAAGGCTTTGTCAATGCCACAAGCGACAAGTCAAAGGCAAAAGAGTACAGAGTAGTGATAAACATTCTACGCGACAGTAATTATAAAGGCACAACCTCACTTAAAAGAATCGAAAGCTATCGATTACGTGAGCTTATCATGGAAGACTTGAGGATTTACCAACCTTGCTCTATTACCGATATTCACGAAAGGATAGGCAAAGAGATTCCACTGCGTAAACTCCAATTCCAAATAAAGCAACTGATAGCAGAGGGGAAACTTGATTCTGAAGGGCAGAAACGTTGGACTAAATATCGCATAAAAACATAAAATATGCGTCGAAATGAGCAAAGTGTTTTTAAAAAGTGTTTTTATAGAAGACCTATTAAGAATGGGGAGAACCACTATTTTAGGGCAATCCCATAAAAACATAAATTATGCGTCGAAATGGGCAAAGTGTTTTTAGAAAGTGTTTTTAGAATCATGGGGACGGTTCTTGTGATCATTTCTAAATAAATGATTATCTTTGCAAAGAAAATAATAGAAAGACGAGATATGACAAAGAAACAAACAATACAACTGTTTGAAGAAAAGAAAGTCCGATGTATGTGGTGTGCTGACTGATAGTAAAGATGCTCTCACCGCACGAAAGTATTGGAATAAACTTAAACAACGTCTGAAAGAGGAAGGAAATGAAACGGTGACAAATTGTCACCAGTTGAAACTTCGTGCTGCTGACGGTAAGATGCGATTGACGGATGTCGCTGATACAGAACAGCTTTTCCGCTTGATACAGTCTATCCCATCACCAAAGGCTGAACCTTTTAAACAATGGATGGCATTGGTGGCCAGTCAACGTATTGACCAAATGCAAGACCCAGAACTGAGCATTGATCAGGCTATCATCGACTACAAACGACTGGGTTACTCTGATGCATGGATAAATCAGCGTATCAAGAGTATTGAGGTGCGCCAGGAACTCACAGACGAGTGGAAGCGTACAGGCGTGCATGAAGGTATGGAATATGCTCTGCTGACGGACATCATCACCCAAGAATGGAGCGGATTTACCACTAAACAGTACAAGCACTATAAAGGACTAAAGAAAGAGAATCTGCGCGACAACATGACAAATGTCGAGATTGCGCTCAATACGTTGGCAGAAGCATCTGCTACGGAGTTATCCAAACAGCGTGATCCTAAAGGTTATAAGGCCCAGCAGCGTGTTGCTAAGGATGGCGGTAGCGTAGCAAAGGCAGCTCGCAAGCAGTTAGAAGGAAAGTTAGGGCGAAGCGTTATTTCTTCTGCCAAAGCCACTGACTATCTTCTGCCAGCTAATGATAACGATGAAGAATAAAAGAAATGCCAAGAGGCAACAAATTGCCTTTGTGGCTGTTGGGATTACTTTACTAATAAAAAAAGATACAAGAATAAAAACAGGAATCCGATGAATATTCAAGAATTACTGAATCGTACAGATCGCTTTGCAGCCAATGCTGGTTGCAAGATCACAGAAGTGGACACAGAACATGCTGTCGCTGAGATGGTAGTGGCCAACAGTCATCTGAACGGGGCTAACGTCTGTCAGGGAGGCGCATTGTTCACATTGGCCGACCTGGCCATCGCTGCCCTGATGAACGCCCGAGGACAACTGACCGTCGGCATCAGCAACAATATCATGTTTGTGTCGAGTGCCAAAGAGGGCGACCATCTTCGCGCAGAAGCCGTCACTGTCTGCGACCATCACAAAATTCCATCCGTCGAGGTGCGCGTCACCAATCAGGAAGGCCGTCTTATCTGCCACGTTACAGGTATGGGCTATCGCAAATCCGTTCCCCTTCCACAATAAAAGTAAGCATGATGAAGAAACTATCGCTAACCTCACAGATAGCCATAGCATTGGTCTTGGCAATAATAGTTGGTATACTGCTACGGGATTATGCTGGCTTCGTGAATGAATACATCAAGCCTTTGGGAAGTATCTTCCTGAACATGCTGAAGTTCATTGTCGTACCTCTGGTATTGTTTTCCATCATGGCGGGCATTCTGTCGATGGACGACGTGTCGAAGGTTGGAAAACTGGGATTACGAGCCTTGCTCTATTTCATGTTTACAACGGTGATTGCTGTCACACTCGGACTAGGACTATCCACTCTGGTGAAAGGTTTCCTTCCCCTCATCCATGTGGATACAGCCGGTAGCGCACCTGAAATAGAGATTCCTGACATCACTATCATGAGCCAGATCGTCAATATGTTTCCTGACAACATCATGGCCCCATTGAGCAATATGACGATGATTCAGGTCATTGTGATTGCCCTATTCTTTGGTGTGGCGATGGTTCATTCAGGCGAGGCAGGAGAACCAGCACGAAAGGTCACGCTCAGTTTCAATGCTGTCATATCGAAAATACTATCGTATATCATGGCCCTTGCACCGTATGGCGTATTCTGCATGCTGACGCCTGTTGTGGTGACCAATGGCCCGACTGTGTTAGGCTCCTATGCAGCACTTATCGCCCTGGGCTATTTCTGTTTCTGCATCCATGCAGTATGCGTCTATGCCTCGCTGGTCTATCTGCTGGGAGGCATGTCGCCCATCAAATTTTTCAAGGAGATGCACCCAGCCATGCTGTTTGCCTTCTCGAGCGACTCGTCTGTCGCCACCCTGCCCTACACGATGGAATGTACTGAGAAGATGGGTGTCCGCAAGGATATAGGCAACTTTGTACTGTCATTAGGTGCGACGATCAACATGGACGGTGTGGCCATCTACCTCGGTGTGGCTTCTGTCTTCATGGCAACCTGTTGTGGCATCGACCTGACGATGCATCAGTATTTTGCCATTGCCTTTGCCTCAACGGTCGCCTCTATCGGCACACCAGGCATTCCTGGCGGATCCTTGGCATTGATGGCGATGGTATTTGCAACAGCGCATATTCCTGTGGAGTGCGTGGCCATCGTGGCTGGAGTAGACCGTATTGTGGACATGGGCCGCACAGTCATGTCGATTACTGGCGATGCCTCCTGCGCCGTTGTCATGAACAACAAATTCAATGGGCAAGGAACAGCCCCCAGCCCCAATTGTAAATGACTATCTTCCGGCGATTAACTATTATTAACGTACATTTTCGCGTATTTTATCATCTTTTTCGTATCTTTGTAACCGATACATCATAAAGAAGGAAAAGAGATTTATTAACACAATTACTAATGTACATAATTAGGATATGACAGCGATGGTAGTGGATCTGTAGCAGCAAAACCGTTCATTTATAAACAAGGCGAATTCAGCATAAACAACAATATCTTTGCCGCAGGCTTCAAGTCAGGCAAGCCCAGTATCACTATTCCTCAGACGACTTGCAGCCCGGGATTCCAGGGTGGCGATCCGCTCTTCCGCGTGATTGCCCTAAGATGCCAGAGGCAGAATTTACCGTTGAGGGCACTTACATGACGCCTGAGCAGATCCGGAATATCATCATCGAGGTGAAGAAGGATGACAAATGGATGGAACTTAAAGCTGAAACAGGTAAGGCTGCATGTAAGATTCTGGTTGACGATACGTTCGTGCCTGTTGAAGAGAGAAAGAACATCGCTGACGAGAATGGTATTTTCACCAACTATGTGCAAGGTAAATTCTTGGATAATTTCTGGTGGAAATAATGACATCCGTCACCCTGTCATCCGCATTTTCTTATAATAATTTGGATAAAAAATCCGTATAGTTTTCAAGACTATGCGGATTTTTTATTCATTATAATGTATTTCTTCACGTTATTTAAAAAGAAATTTGTACCTTTGCACAGAAATATTTCATAAAATGAAAAAGATACTCTCAAACAAGGTCATACTGGCAGGGGTCGCTGTCGTTGCTATCATCCTGGTTGCGCTGCTGTGGCATTCCCACGTCACATTGAAAGAAGAGGCCATGAAGCGGACTGAGCATATGCTGGAAAAAACGGCCATGCGCACCACAAGTTATCTGAACGAGGTAGAGACGGTGACCCGCAACATGGAATGGCAGGTGATGAACAACATGTGCCCCGACTCGTTGCTGGCTTATACCCATCGTATCGTTGAGTTGAATCCCAACCTCAACGGCTGTTCCATCACGACAGAGCCGAACTTTTTTCCAAAGTTGGGTCACAACTTCTCCGCCTACACCGTCAGGCAAGGCCAGACCATCGTGACCGAGATAGAGGGAGCATACGACTACTACAGCAAAGACTGGTACAAGAAACCCAAGGAGGCAGGCAAGCCCGTATGGGTGGATCCCTATGACGACTTCAACGAGGCCGGCACATTGTCCTCTTCGGAGATGATTGCCTCCTACTCGATGCCTCTCTACGATTCAGACAGCACTTTCATCGGTGTAATCTCCACCGACCTTTCACTACCCATGCTGTCGAAGTCCATAACAGAAGAACTGCCCTGCGAGGGTGCCTATTACATGATGACTGGCAAGAGCGGCAACTTCCTCGTCCATCCAGACAAAGACAAACTCGTTTACCATACCATCTTCGACGGTGTCAACTCACGTCTGCAGGGCGACATTATTGCCTTGGGGA
This sequence comes from uncultured Prevotella sp., assembly GCA_900320905.1. Taxonomy (GTDB): domain Bacteria; phylum Bacteroidota; class Bacteroidia; order Bacteroidales; family Bacteroidaceae; genus Prevotella. Next base: position 62,733 of record ONTZ01000013.1, on the reverse strand, counting down.
ACGAGATGGTGAAGGGCAATAAAGGCAACATGTCAGTAAACTTCGACGGAGAGCAATGCCTTGTGTTCTATCAGCCCATCACACAAACAGGCTGGAGCATCGCCGTTGTCTGTCCAGAACGAAATTTCTAAACCGCCAGAGCCCTCTGTAGGTTTTCATTATTTTGCAAAAATCCTGAGCACTATGTGGATGCTGGTTTTTACCCTGTTGCCGTTGTCGGCACTTGCCTATATCAGTTGGCACGTCTGGTGCCTGCTCCCACTCGGATGGCTGTGGAAGGTACTGATCGTTGCCTTGATGACAGGGGCGTTCCTGCTGTTGTTCGCAGGCATCCTGCGCTCTACCGACCGGATGCCCATGCCGTTGGCCATCGCCGTTTACGAAGTGGGTACTTCGAGCATCTTCATTCTGCTTTACCTCTTCATGCTGTTTCTGGTGCTCGACCTCGGGAGACTCATTCATCTCGTGCCTCGTACCTTATTATATAATAACTGGTGGACGGCAGGTGGCATTGCTATCGGTATATTTGCCTTATTCCTGTATGGCTACCTGCATTATCAGCACAAGCATCGCGAGGAACTGCAACTGACCACAGAAAAACAGATAAGCAAGCCTGTGAAGATTGTGGCGATGAGCGACTTGCACCTCGGCTATCACAACCGACGAAGTGAACTGCACCGTTGGGTGGATCTAATCAATGCCGAGCAGCCAGACCTGATTCTCATTGCTGGCGACATCATCGACGGTAGCATGCGCCCTTTGCTCGAAGAGCAGATGCACGAGGAGTTCCTGCGGTTGAAGGCACCTGTCTATGCCTGTATCGGCAACCACGAGTATTACAGTGGGGAACCCAGGGCCCGGCAGTTCTACAAGGATGCCGGCATCCGTCTGTTGCAGGACTCCTGTGTCACCATTGGCGACCTCTGCCTCATCGGACGCGATGACCGCAGTAATTTCCACAGGGATTCGCTGGGTGTGCTGATGAAAAAGGCTGACCGCTCGAAATACTGTATCCTGCTCGACCACCAGCCTTACCACTTGGACCAGGCAGAGCGCCAGCAGATAGACTTTCAGTTCAGTGGTCACACCCATCACGGACAGGTCTGGCCCATCTCGTGGATTACGGAACACGTCTACGAATGCGCCTTTGGGCCATACCAACGGGGCCGCACCCACTATTACATCACCAGTGGTCTCGGCATCTGGGGCGGTAAGTTCCGTATCGGTACCCGCTCAGAGTATGTGGTCATGACCCTGACCGGCTCGCATCTTAGCAAATGATTTGTTATTAGTTAGAGTGATATGATTGAGAAGATTGTAAACATTATCGAGCAAAACGGAGATAACAAATGGTCTCGCATCTATGAGTGGATTATGTTGATAGCCATCGCCATCGGCGTATTCCCCTTGATGTTCCGCACCCACTATACCCTTTTCTCGTATTTTGACGTCATCTCCTGCCTGTGCTTTGTCGTAGACTACATTTTACGATGGATCACAGCGAAGGCTCGTTCGGACAAAAAGCATTGGTCGGCATTTGTCACGTACCCGTTTACCCCGATGGCCATCATCGACCTTCTCTCCATCCTGCCAACCATCAACCTGTTGGCTCCCACATTCAAGGCCGCCCGCTTCTCACGCTTATTGAAGATTCTGAGAGTGGTCAAAATCATCCGCTATTTTGAATCTTTAGAGATTATCCTTTCGGTTATCAAAAAACAAAAGAAGATATTGTATGCCGTTCTTTCAATGGCCATGTTCTACACTTTTGTAACGGCTATGATCATGTTTAATGCAGAAGAAGATATCAAACCGGGAACAAACGAATATCTGTTTGAGAATTTCTTCGATGCATTCTACTGGGCAGTGTGTACACTGACGACAGTAGGCTACGGAGACCTTTACCCGATATCCACCACAGGAAGAGTGATCAGTATCATTTCCTCACTGGTGGGCATCGCCATCATAGCCTTGCCATCAGGTGTCATCACTGCCGGCTATCTGGATGAGATCAGGGAAAGGAAGGCACAAAAACTAAATGAAGAAAGTAAAAAACAGTGAACTGTTACTGTCCTATATCCGTGAGGGTCGGACAATGACCCAAAGGGAAAGACTCTGGCTCATCATCAGCCTGAGTATTCCCAGCATTCTGGCACAGATCTCCGCTACCGTGATGTTCTTCATCGATGCCTCGATGGTGGGACATCTTGGTGCCAAGGCCTCTGCCGCCATCGGTCTGGTAGAGACTACTGGATGGCTGATGGGTGGTCTGGCTTCGGCTGCGAATATGGGATTCTCTGTTCAGGTAGCACACTTCATCGGTGCCAACGACTTCGAGGCAGCCCGCAGGGTACTGCGTCAGTCGCTCATCTGTTGCCTCATCTGGGCATTCATCATCTCGCTGACATCTATTATCATCAGTCCCTTCCTCCCCTACTGGTTGGGCGGCACAGAAGACATCGCCCACGATGCTTCGCTCTATTTTGCCATCTTCGGTTTCTGCGGCATTTTCTTCCAGATGGAGGGCTTGGCAGGCTCGATGCTGAAGTGTTCCGGCAATATGAAGATTCCGAGTTTCCTGAACATTGGAATGTGCGTGATGGATGTCTGCTTCAACTACCTATTTATCTATATACTGGATATGGGGGTGATGGGCGCTGCCATAGGTACAGGAGTGGCAATGCTGATAACAGCCGCACTGATGCTCTACTTCCTGCTCGTCAGGTCGAAGATGCTCTCGCTCACAGGAAGACCAGGCTCTTTCAAGCCCAAGTCGGACACGGTCAGGACTGCTTTTAAGATTGGGGCGCCGATGGGACTCCAACACCTGCTAATGGGAGGTGCCTATGTAGTAAGCACCGTCATTGTCGCTCCCTTGGGAACAATCGCTATCGCAGCCCACTCACTGGCCATCACCGTAGAGAGTCTGTGCTACATGCCTGGCTATGGTATAGCAGAAGCCGCCACAACCCTCGTGGGGCAAGGCATTGGTGCCGGACAGCATCTGCTGACACGTTCGTTTGCCCGTATGTCTGTAGGACTGGGCATGGCTGTGATGACGGTGATGGGTATCCTGATGTGGCTATTCGCTCCGGAACTGATGTCACTGATGTCACCTGTCGAGGAAGTCATTGCCCAGGGCACACAGGTGCTCCGCATTGAGGCCTGGGCAGAGCCGATGTTTGCTGCCGCCATCGTCTGCAATGGTGTGTTCATCGGTGCTGGCGACACGATGATTCCAGCCATCATGAGTTTGGCCTCGATGTGGGCTGTCCGCCTGACACTCGCAGCAACACTCGCCCCCAAATATGGTCTGAAAGGTGTCTGGACGGCAATGGCCATCGAACTTTGTTTCCGAGGCAGCATCTTCCTCACCAGACTAATCACCGTAAAAAACAACCGCTCAAGGGTCATCAACGACTCCTGAGCGGCACCAACAATCTATGAATAACTAAAAACCTTTTTCTAAGTAAGCAATTCCGTCATCACGACGTGGTTGCATTATCCTTTTCTTCTAACAATCTTATTACCTCTGTAATACCTAACCAATCAAAACTTAAAACCTAATCACTAACTTTTCTAACTAACTTCTAACTTTTCTATAACCTTTTTCTATTCAATTAACTCTAACAAAACGAATCTTTTACCTTAACTAACTTTCTATTGAATTGTCATCATCTCTGATTGACGATGCAAAGGTACGACGATTTTGGCAATCTGCAATGAATTACTAGCATCTTTTGCATAAAAACTGTATTTCTTTTGATGTAAATCAAGTGGTTGTGTGCGAACACAGACAAATTGTGCGCGATAACGGCAAAAAAAACGATTGGATGATAAAGGTTATAGCCTAACCAAACAGGAACCACGGATCGTTTTGTCCCGAGTTTCAATTTGAACGGCATAAACGTCTTCCTGAACTGATGGAAGGTCGATGGTCATCTCTGTACCATTGATATCCAATCTTTCTGAATAGATGCAGACACCAGAAAGATCGTAGAGTCGGATAATGACAGGAGCCTGCAAGACATCATCGAAAAGCAGTCGCAGGCCACGGCCTACAGGTCGTATCTGCACCTGCTGAGGCTGATGCAGGCTGATACCCTCTACCTTTGACAGACCCAGAATATCCAACAGACCCCGATAGGCGTCAATCTCACCATAGCCATAATGATTATTCGGATAGGTAAGTGTACTGTCAGGCTGCCGACAAGTACGGGACAGCACCTGAAGCACCTCTTCTGGTGTCAGATCAGGCTTGGCCTGTAACCAAAGAGCGATAACGCCTGCCACAACAGGGGCTGACATAGAGGTGCCGGAATACAATGCCCAGGGATATTGCTCTCCCTGGAATTCCGACCACGAGACGATATATTTCTCAGGATGGTAGATATGACTATAAGAGGATATGACATTGACCCCCGGAGCCACAACATCGGGCTTCATCAGTCCACTTATCGTAGGACCTGTTGAAGAAAACGGGCCTAACAAGCCCTGAACAGTTCCACTCAAAGTGCCCTGTACGGCACCCTTTTCATTCACATATTCCATTCGATGAGCGGTGGCTCCCACACAGATCACCGCCGGAAAGCAGCCTGGTGCAAGGATATCATGCCCCTTCTGGGCTGCTGACCACCGGCTGTCCACTTCATGTGACTTGAAAGCCATTCTCGATCCACCATAGACTTTGATTTCTCCCTCACCTCCAACGACCAATGCCAATGGCGATAACTCATCGAGGGTATGGTTAGCCTTCACTAGTACCTGATAAACATCCTCATCAATGAATGAAGATGTACTGCGATAGACAGACAGTGAAAGAGAGTCTTCCCCGCAGATCAGTTCCTTAGTCATAATACTATCGTAAACCACCTCGGCAGTGGTTAAGGAAAGGGTATCAGTAGGTACACCACTATCACCTCGGTAATAATAGAGCATCAGCCTAAGTGGCTCTGCAGAGACCAGGCGGTACACAGCCGACTCCTTGTAACAATGGATAAAGGCCCCTGCCTCCTGTTGGACGGCAGGTTTCTCGATGTAGGTCTTTTCTATGCTCTCATTGCCTGCAGAAGCGACGATAATCCGACCTGGTCCTGTCATACGATCCAACACTGCTGAAAAGAGACTATCTTCCTCATCGAGATAAGGATGATAACCCTCACTGAAAGATACCACACATGGTTTCCCCTGTCGGCTGGCATAGTCAAAGCAATATTGCATACCCAAGGCGTCAATGGCCGTGGTGTATTTGTAGATATCTGCAGAATCGATATACTCAATATCATCGGTGATAGCATTGCTCACCAGACAGATATCACTCTCATAGGCCATCCCCCTGTACTTAGTGTCATAGCCACTGCCTGCGGCTGTACCAGAGGTATGTGTGCCATGCGTCTGGGTCGGTGCATCGGTGGACTGTCCGTAAGCCAATATCTCTGCCTGCCCGATATAATCCCGACCAACAGGTAACGGACTGCCAATGGTATCCTTCGACAACTGGTCCCAGAAGGCTCCGATACGGTATTGACTGCCTGAAGCATCATAGTAGTTGGGGTGCATCAAATCAAAACCCACATCCTCAACGCCGATGACCACCCCTGCCCCCGTATAGGCAGGATGACTGTTGGAGGATTCATAGATGGGAAGGGCATTGACCACCAAAGCCGTCGTATCCATCAAGGCACTGGCACGTCCATTCGCCTCAATACGGCTCACGGCACGTTCTGTCGCCAATGCCTCCACATTTTCTAATGGAATACTCGCAATCACGATATCCTCCCACTGGGCATATTTCCTACAGCCATATTTCCTAAGGATTTGTTCTGCCTGTCCCTCCTCCATTCTGACAAAAGCCGTGATACAGCGCGCTCTCTGAACACTGCGCGTCGATGGCAGACGACGGTTCTCTACCACCGCCTGCCGCACATAGCCCGACAGTTTCCTATGGCTGGCACTCTGGCCATACGTCACCAGCACCAGTCCCACAAGAATCAGCAATAGAGCGTTCCGTTTCATCTGACTATTATGTCAATTCGGTTGCGACCTTGTTTGTCAAAGCAATAAACTCAGAGATGGAGAGTTGTTCTGGACGACGGGTCATCATCGGGTCGTCAAAAAACTCTGGTCGGGGATTGCAGATCTGGCGGAGAGACACTCGGAGCATCTTACGTCGCTGGTTGAAGGTGGCCTTGACGATGCGTTTGAATAGTTTTTCATCGCATCCGAGGTCAGTGACGGCGTTGCGTGTCATGCGAATGACAGCGCTCTGCACCTTTGGGGGAGGATTAAAGACAGACGGTTCAACCATAAAAAGATACTCCACATCATACCACGCCTGAATCAACACGGAAAGAATGCCATACTGCTTATTCCCTGGTTTGGCAGCCATACGTACGGCCACCTCGTGTTGGATCATTCCCGTACAACAGGGAATCAAGTCCTTGTTGTCGAGCATCTTGAAGAAAATCTGTGAGGAGATATCATAGGGATAGTTGCCCGTCAGTACAAACCGCTGTCCGTCGAAGACTTCATTTAAGTCCATCCGCAGAAAATCACCACCTATTATATTATTATTAAGGCGGGGGAAGTTTTCTCTAAGATAAGCCACTGACTCACGGTCTATCTCCACGACCTTCAACGGGCGAGGCTTTTCCACCAGATATTGTGTCATGACACCCATTCCAGGACCGACTTCCAACACTGGCAGTTCCGCATTCGGCTCATCCACCGTATCGGCAATCCGCTTGGCGATGTTCAGATCGGTCAGAAAGTGCTGACCAAGATTCTTTTTCGGTCTTACTTGTTTCATTTGGCTACAAAGTTACATATTTTAAACACGGATTATATGGATTATAAGGATTTTTTAGTGTTTTTTCTGAAAAAGTCTCCTTATAATCTTTATAATCCGTGTTTTTTTGTACCTTTGCACCAATGGAAACGAAAAATATCCTTGCATACATCGCAAAGATTGCGCTGCCCTTTATCTTGGGTGGTGCTATTTTGTGGTGGATGTACCGTGGCGAGGACCTCTCTCTCATCAGTCATGTGCTGAAGGAAGAGATGGACTGGACATGGATGCTACTCTCATTTCCTTTCGGTATCTTGGCGCAGATGTTCCGTGGCTGGCGATGGAAGCAGACATTGGATCCCATTGACGACCTGTCGCCAAACACAGCCAAGCAACCGTATTCCGGCCAGAAAATACGAGCCCGCAATGCTACCTGCATACATGCTGTATTCATTTCGTATGCTGCCAGCCTGGTGATTCCGCGCATCGGTGAGTTCTCCCGCTGTGCCATCCTGAAACGTTACGACGGCGTTTCGTTCAGCAAGGCTTTGGGTACGGTGGTGACGGAACGAGCCGTAGACACGCTGATTGTGATGCTCTACTCAGGCATTATCCTACTGATAGAAATGAGTATCTTTGGCACCTTCTTTAAGAAGACAGGTACCTCGCTCGATCGTATCTTAGAAGGCTTTTCTTTGACAGGCTGGCTGGTAACGGCCATCTGTGGCGTGGCGGTACTGATTCTATTGCACCTGTTGCTGAAGAACTTCTCTATATATAATAAGGTGAAAATGACGCTGAGTGGCATCTGGGAAGGCGTGCTCTCCCTGCGGGGCATCAAGAACCTGCCGCTCTACCTCTTTTTCTCCGTCGGTATCTGGGTGATGTACTTCCTGCATTACTACCTCACCTTCTTCTGCTTCGACTTCACAGCAAATCTCGGTATCGGCTGTGCACTGGTATCCTTTGTGGTAGCCAACTTTGCCGTCATCGTACCCACCCCCAACGGTGCCGGTCCGTGGCACTTTGCCATCAAGACCATGTTGATACTCTATGGTGTGGCCGATGAACAGGCCCTCTGGTTTGTACTCATTGTGCACACCGTGCAGACCATGCTCGTGATTGCCCTTGGCATCTACGGTTGGGCAGCCCTCTCGTTTACGAAACGTTTAAACCCTCAAACAACATAACTATGAGTGAAATTAAGAATCTGAACCCAGCGTGCATCTGGAAGAACTTTTATGCACTGACACAAGTACCGCGTCCGAGCGGACATTTGGAGAAAATCCAGCAGTTCCTGCTCGACTTCGCCAAACAGGCAGGCGTCGAGGCTTTCAAGGATCCTGCTGACAACATCGTGATGCGCAAGCCTGCCTCTCCAGGTATGGAGAAGAAAAAGGGCGTCATCCTTCAGGCCCACATGGACATGGTACCACAGAAGACGCCCGAGAGTACCCATAACTTCGAGACCGATCCCATCCAACCCTGGATTGATGGCGAGTGGGTGAAAGCAAAGGGCACAACCCTCGGTGCAGACAATGGCTTAGGCGTAGCCTCCATCATGGCCATCATGGAAGACAAGACTTTGAAGCATGGTCCTATCGAAGCCCTCATCACTGCCGACGAAGAGACAGGTATGTTTGGAGCCAATGGACTGCCTGAAGGAGAACTCAATGGCGACATCCTCCTGAACCTCGACTCAGAGCACTGGGGCAAGTTCGTCATCGGCTCTGCCGGAGGTATCAATGTGACTGCCACCTTAGACTATCAGGAGGCTGAGACGGATCCTGACGACGCTGCAGTGAAGGTGACGGTGAAAGGTTTGCGCGGTGGACACTCCGGTTTAGAGATCCATGAGGGTCGGGCCAACGCTAACAAACTGCTCGTCCGTCTCGTCCGCGAAGCCATCGAAGAGTGCGAGGCTCGTTTAGCCTCTTGGCAGGGCGGCAATATGCGTAATGCCATCCCATTCAAGGCCGAAGCCGTGCTGACATTGCCAAAGGAGAATGTAGAGGCTCTCAAGGAACTCGCCCAAGACTGGCTCGAGGACTTCACCGACGAATACAAGGGTATTGAGAGCGGTATCGAAGTCATCTGTGAGGATGTGGAAACACCGAAGATGGAAGTCCCCCAAGAGATTCAGGATAATCTCATCAATGCCATCTACGGCTGTCACGACGGTGTAATCCGCATGATTCCCAGTTATCCATCTGTAGTAGAGACCTCCAGTAACCTCGCTATCATCGAGATCGGCGAAGGGAAGTCCATGCTGAAGATCCTGGCCCGCAGTAGCCGTGAAGATATGAAGGACTACATCGTCAAGACACTGGAGAGTTGTTTCAATATGGCAGGCATGAAGGTGGAGACCGCCGGCTCGTATGGTGGCTGGGATCCGAATCCAGAGTCTCCGATCTTGCACCTCCTACTTAAAGAGTATAAGGACCTCTTCGGCAAGGACGGCATTATTCAGGTTGACCATGCAGGACTGGAGTGTTCTATCATTCTTGGCAAATATCCTCATCTTGATGTCGTGTCATTCGGTCCAACGATGAAATCACCTCACACTACAACTGAGCGTGCCCTCATCGAGACCGTAGCACCTTTCTGGGAACTCCTGAAAAAAGCCCTCGAGGACATTCCCGAAAAATAAAATAACAAAAAATCGCGGATTTGCTTGGCAAGTCCGCGATTTTTTTCTATCTTTGCACCCGATAAACCAAATTAGTAACATAATTATGGACGATTACCCGGCGGACAATTACGATTTGTAATGGCGGGGGATAGCGAGCAAGGCTGCTAATCCCTTTGCCGCTAAAACCATTTCAAAAACGAAAAAAGGATTAGCACAATGAAGACATTCTGGAACACCCAAGGCGGACTGAGCCAACTCACAGAGTGGCAGCCCAATTGCTGGATACAGGTGACATGCCCCACCGAAGACGACCAGCGCGAACTCGAAGAGAAGTTCAATATCCCCGACTACTTTATGTCGGACATCAGCGATACCGACGAGCGTGCCCGTTATGAATACGACGACGGTTGGATGCTCATCATCCTCCGTATCCCCTACGTCAAGGAGATTCGGAGCCGTACGCCATATACCACCGTACCGCTCGGTATCATCCACAAGCGCGACGTCACCATCACCGTCTGCTTCTACGAGACGAATATGATGATTGATTTCGTCTCGTTCCAGCAGAAGCGCGGCGAGGGATTCACCGACCATGTCGATATGATTTTCCGTCTCTTCCTTTCCAGTGCTGTCTGGTACCTGAAACGCCTGAAGCAAATCTCCATGCTCGTCGACAAAGCCAAGCGCAACCTCGACAAGGAAGTGAACAACGAAAGCCTGATTGGTCTGAGCCGTCTGCAGGACTCGCTCACGTACTTCCAGACCTCCATCCGAGGCAATGAGACACTGCTTTCCAAACTAAAATTCAAACTGCAAATTGACGAACTCGATGCCGACCTTATCGAGGATGTCAATATCGAGATGACTCAGGCCCGCGAGACCACCCTTATCTACTCTAACATTCTTGAGTCGACAATGGACACCTACCAAAGTATCATCAACAACAATATGAACACGGTGATGCGTACCCTTACATCCGTCACCATCATCATGATGATTCCCACACTCATCACCTCGATGTTCGGCATGAACCTCATCAACGGCATGGAAGCCAAGCCCTGGGGATTCATCATCGCCATCATCCTCTCCATTGGCGTTTCTGGCATTTGCTGGTGGTTCTTCAGACACAAAAGGCTCGTTTAATACATAAAGAATGTTAATTATTAGGCGGTTCCGAAAATTATATTTAATTTTGCGGAGTATTGCGTGAACATAATCAAGTCAGTAACTAATTGTTAAATGATGGACTCTCAAGACAACATCCTCGAACAGGAGGTAAAAGAAGAAGTTATCCAGGAAGCAACTGCTCCTGAAGTAGAAACCCCAGCAACCGCAGAAACGGAGGCTCCAGCCGAAAATGTAGAGGCTCCAGCCCAAAGCGCAGAGGCTCCAGCCCAAAGCGCAGAGGCTCCAATTGAAGAAACGGAGGCTCCTGTTGAAGACGCACAGGCTCCAGCCGAGGAAGAACAACCTCAGAAGGTCTACGAGACCAAAAAGGAGGTGATTGACCGCATCAAGGACATAGCCCATGGCGACGAGCCTCTGCAGAAGGAAGAAATCGACTATCTGAAGACCGTTTTCTACAAACTGCACTTTGCCGAGCGTGAAGCCAACCTCAAGGCCTACCTTGACGGTGGCGGCGATCCAGACGCCTACCAGATTACCCCTGACGAGGACGAAGAAGTCTTCAAGGCTGAGATGGGCATCATCAAGGAGAAGCGCGCCAAACTTTTCAAGGAACAGGAAGCCGAGAAGCAGGAGAACCTGGAGAAGAAACTTGCCATTATTGAGAAAATCAAGGGGATGATTACCTCTCCTGAGGAGGCAAACAAAGCCTATCAGGAGTTCAAGGCCCTGCAGGCAGAGTGGAAGGAGATCAAGAACGTGCCAGCAGAGAGAGCCAGTGAACTCTGGCGTAACTACCAACTCTATGTGGAACAGTTCTACGACCTTCTGAAACTGAACAGCGAGGCTCGCGAATACGACTTCAAGAAGAACCTCGAACTGAAGACCAAACTCTGTGAGGCCGCCGAGCGCCTGGCCGACGAGACGGATGTCATCAGTGCCTTCCACCAGTTACAGAAACTCCACGCCGAATACCGCGAGATCGGTCCTGTCAACAAGGATCTGCGTGAAGAGATATGGAATCGTTTCAAGGCTGCTTCCACCGTTATCAACAAGCGTCACCAACAGCATTTCGAGGGCATCCGTGCCAAGGAAGAGGATAATCTGGCCCGCAAAACCGCCCTCTGTGAAAAGGTTGAGGCTATTGCCGCCGAGGAGAACAAAAGTAGTAGCGACTGGGAGAAACATACCAAGGCGATTATTGACGTTCAGGCTGAATGGAAAACCATCGGCTTCGCTCCCCAGAAGATGAACGTGAAGATCTTTGAGCGTTTCCGTGCTGCCTGCGATGATTTCTTCGGTCGCAAGGCCCAGTATTTCAAGGGGCTCAAGGACACCTTCAAGGAGAATGCCGAGAAGAAGCGTGCCCTGATCGAGAAAGCCAAGGCCCTGCAAGATTCTACTGACTGGAAGTCAACCAGCGATAAGTTGATTGCTCTCCAAAAAGAATGGAAGACCATCGGTATGGTGCCCAAGAAACTCGGTGACCAGTTGTGGGAGGAATTCCTTGGTACCTGCAATAAGTTCTTTGAGGCCCGCAATGCTGCCGGTGCAGGTCAGCGTGGCGAAGAGCACACCAATCTTGAGAAAAAGCGTGATGTCATTGAAAAACTGAAGGCTGTCGCGGAAGAGGCTGGCGAAGGTCTTCAGGAGAAAGTACAGCAACTCGTGGAGGAGTATCAGGCTATCGGTCATGTTCCCTTCAAGGAGAAGGATAAGGTCTATGAGGAATATCACGCCATACTCGACAAACTCTATAAGGATCTGAACATCAGTGTTGCCAAGAAACGTCTGACCAACTTCAAGCAAAACCTGAAACAGGTAGCAGAGCGCGGAGAGAATGCACTTGACAATGAGCGTGCCCGTCTGTTCCGTCAGTACGAGGCCATCAAGCAAGAGGTTCAGACCTACGAGAACAACCTCGGCTTCCTGAATGCCAGCAGCAAGAAGGGAAATAGCCTCATCGACGAGATGAACCGCAAGGTACAGAAGTTGAAAGACGAGATGAACCTGGTCCGTGAAAAGATCAAGGCCATTGACGCCGAGAATGCCGAAAAGTAATCAAAAGTTTGGCGGTTTGCCTGCTTTTATGTATCTTTGCAGCGTGATTCGTGGAATCACGCTGCAATATTATATTAAATATAGATACAGTCAGTAATTAAATGAGAATCAGGTCATTCGCGCTTTATATGATGGCTATCCTGCTATGTCTGTCGTCTGGCAGTTGTAAAAGGGACCTGGCACCGGAGGAACAGAAAGAGAATCTTGAAGTACCGAACGAGTGCCACGTTACGCTCCGAGAAGACGGTCTTGCGGTGCTCGTCGTAATGGCGTGCGCCTCTTCACTCTGGCCTAATTGTTGGCACATCGCGGCCAAATCGAGTTGGATGGTTCCTTTCAGGAAGTCGGCCTGTTTCTCGACGACATTCGGTTTTTGGGAATAAATGGCCAGTGCGGAGTCTTCCCTGTCGAGCCACATCTTGGCTTTCGCATACTCTGACGTGTGGATATAACTGGTGGCGATGTTGTCAAGACGAAGAATGATCCTAGGCATGTCCTTACCCGTGGTATCGGTCTCCATCCACTTCCGCAGAAAGGTATATGCCTTGGCAAAGGAAACGGTGGCCTCGTCGAACATTTCACCCGTAGGAACCTCACTCTGCTGTTTGCTGGTACAGGAGAGGAAAAGGATGGTTATGACAACCATCAGATAGGTTATAGTCGTTTTGGTTTTTGTCATCAACAGGGCAGTGATTATCAAAATGCTCTTTCTCATATCACTTGGAATATACATGAACTGAAGTCTGCATAGCACTGGGCAGGTAATTAATGCCCCACCAACACATCTGCAACAATACGAAAGAGACAAGCAACACCCACAGAGCAATCTTTGGCTTGTGAGTGGGTATCTGCCTGTAATGCACATACACCAGATAGGCGAACCAAGTGATGGCAGCCCAAGTTTCCTTGGGATCCCACGACCAATAGTGCCCCCATGCCTCTTTGGCCCAGAGTGCGCCGAAAAGCATGCCGATGGTCATAAAGGCGAGGCCGACATACACCAGATTATCCGTAATGTCGAATTCTTCGTCAGCGATGTTGCCTTTCTTAAAGAACAACAGATAGAGTGCCATCACAGTAGAAGCACCTAATACAGCGTATGCGAACATATAGACTATGACGTGTGGGGCGAACCAAGGACTCTGCAAGGCTGGCATCAGCGTCTTGGAATGAATCTCTGGCTTGAAGATGTTCACGCAGATGAATACCAGCGCCAGAACTGTAGAGAAAGAGAGTATCCACTTGTACTTCCAGCGCGAATAGACGATGATACCCGCCAGTGGCAGGAAGAACGAATACCAGAGACGTGTCTCGCCCATCGTCCTTAACGGTGGGCGTTCCAGGGAACCCCACATCATCAGGATAAAACTAAAGAACACAGCGAGGCCGATGATGGTCGATGTATAGGCCAGAGCCGCCTTTTCACGCCACGCTGCCCAGGCACCTACCGCCCACAACAAGACTGCTGCTATAGCGAAATAAATAAATTGTTCCCAGGTCACCATGACTATTTAGAATTTGACGATTTACAATTTACATTTTTCTTTTTGCCTCCAAAGATGAACAAGCATATCGCTCCGGCGAGCATCATATAGATACCGGTATAAACCAGCGGCAGCCACGGGTCGCTCACCAGTTCCAGAATGCTTGTCTGGCTCATGGCACCCATCTGCGTGTCGTAGCCGTATTGGTATATCTTCCAACCATCCACCTCTACTGGCTTATTCACTTCTACAGTGGTCTGGATATTCTTGCCACTCTTTGTCTGAATCTGAATATCTGAGGCAAAACGACGGGGCGATCCGTCATCGTAGGTCTCCATGATAAAATCCTTCAGTTCGATGGTCAAAGGCATCTCCACGATCTGCTGCTGAATAGTCAATGCCCGCCACTCAGGCTCTCCCTTTACCACAATCATCTTCAACCGCTGCATGTCGGCATTGCCTAATGTGGCGGTAGTCATGGCGAGGAATAAACCCAAATGATTCAGCAGGAAAGGGATATCGCGCAGCCAACTGGACAGGTGCGACAGTCTGCGCAGCACCACCGAGCCAAGTATCATCGACATATACACGTAGATTAGCACAAAGGACCAAAACGTCAGCATATTGTTCAGCCAGGTGCCATTCGCCTCCGTTCCCGAACCAAATTCGCCTACTCGTGGCTCTTGTCGCGTCAGTCCCATGATAACCGTCAGCACGATGACATATACCAACGCAGGTATCGCCGCCTGATAAGTGCTGATGAAACGGAATGCATAGACTTTCTTGCGCAGCAGGAATGCGACGGCAATGATTGTCAGGAAACCAATTAGCACAATGCCGTTGACAGGCCAGCGGAAAACATCCCAATCGATAGGGCCTGTCATCATCTCAAGTATCAGTCCAATAATGATAAGGCCTCCTCCGATGAGGAAGCCTTCTTTCATTCCGTATGGTTTAGTCCACATCAAAGTGATTAACTATTTGTGGCAAATGTACGAATAAAATCTGATATTTGCGAATAATTCCACATTTCCTTAACAACATTTAAGGAGAGACGGTCCGAATCTGTCATTGTCATTAAAAAATCGCTAAGTGCTTCGTTCAGCATCTTAGCGATTATGTTGGGGTACTCGGACTCGAACCAAGAATGACAGGACCAGAATCTGTAGTGTTACCATTACACCATACCCCAATGTCTTTGCACAAAGAACACCCTTGTTCTTAAAATGCGGTGCAAAGGTACTACTTTTTCCTGAACTACCAAAACTTTTCGATGAAAAAATATAAAAAAGTGCAATTTTTCCGCTTTTCCTTTGTTATTCACCCGAATTTAAAGTACCTTTGCAGAAGATTTCACCTATTTATATTTTAATGGAGCAAACAAAAGCACTTGTTAAGATCATCACAGAGGGTATCCAGGAGAAGAAAGGCAGCAACATTGTGATTGCCGACCTGACGAAGATTGACGGCACCATCTGTAAATACTTTATAATATGCCAAGGCAACTCTCCTGCACAGGTAGAAGCCATCACGGAGTCCGTCGGCGACTTTGCCCGCAACCAACTGAAAGAAAAGCCCACCCACGTAGTGGGTTTGGAACATGCACAGTGGGTGGCCATGGACTATACCGATGTGCTGGTACACATCTTCCTGCCTGACGTTCGTGACTATTACGATCTGGAACACCTCTGGGAAGATGCCAAACTAACATTTATCCCCGACTTAGACTGATATGGACAATAAGAACAAAAATCAAATGCCCAATGGCAACGGGCCGAAGATGAACATGCCCCGGTTCAATATGAACTGGATCTATGCCATCGCCATCCTTGCCCTCGGCCTACTCTGGTTCTCCAGTGGCGGTCCCCAAAACAGCAGTATCGCCAGCAAGGCCACCTATTCGAACTTCAAGTCGATGGTGGAAAAAGGCTATGCCTCGAAAATCGTAGTGAACAAGAACCAGAACACCCTGAAGATGTATGTGAAGCCGGAGCATATCCGCGACGTGTTCCACCAGAGTGCGCAGCAGACCGGCAACGAACCGTATATGGAGGTAGAGATTGGCTCGACCGACCAGGTGGAGGAATTCGTGAATGCCGCCAAAGAAGCCAAGACCTTTACAGGCGACTACAGTTATGAGAACCGCAGGGATAGTGAAATGTTCAATATGATCCTCTACAATATCCTGCCCTTTGCATTCATCATCGGACTGTGGATACTCTTCATGCGCCGGATGGGTGGCGGTGGCATGGGCGGCGGTGGCGGCGTATTCAGCGTCGGCAAGTCGAAGGCCAAGATGTATGAAAAGGGCGGAGACTTAGGTATCACCTTCAAGGACGTGGCCGGACAGGCTGGTGCCAAGCAGGAGATACAGGAGATTGTGGATTTCCTGAAGAATCCGCAGAAATATACCGAACTGGGTGGTAAGATTCCCAAGGGTGCCCTGCTCGTAGGTCCTCCGGGAACAGGTAAGACTCTGTTGGCCAAGGCCGTGGCCGGTGAGGCCGGTGTCCCCTTCTTCTCGATGTCAGGATCTGACTTTGTGGAGATGTTCGTCGGCGTGGGTGCCAGTCGTGTGCGCGACCTCTTTGCCCAGGCCAAGACCAAGTCACCCTGTATCATCTTCATCGATGAGATCGATGCTGTGGGCCGTGCCCGTTCAAAGAACCCCGCCATGGGTGGCAACGACGAAAGAGAAAACACCCTCAATGCCCTGTTGACAGAGATGGATGGATTCGGCACCAATAGTGGTGTCATCATCCTCGCCGCTACCAACCGTGCCGATATGCTTGACTCGGCCCTGCTCCGTGCAGGTCGCTTTGACCGTCAGATACACGTGGACCTCCCAGACCTCAATGAGCGCAAGGAGGTGTTTATGGTTCACCTGAAACCCATCAAGATTGACGATACCGTTGACATCGACTTCCTGGCCCGTCAGACACCGGGATTCTCAGGTGCTGACATTGCCAATGTCTGCAACGAGGCCGCCCTCATCGCTGCCCGTCATAACAGTAAGAAAGTGGGCAAGCAAGACTTCCTCGATGCCGTTGACCGTATCATTGGTGGTCTGGAGAAGAAGACCAAGGTGATGACACAGGCCGAGAAACGCAGCATTGCCATCCACGAAGCCGGTCACGCCACCATCTCATGGTTCACGGAGTTTGCCAACCCATTGGTAAAAGTATCCATCGTACCCCGTGGTCAGGCCCTCGGTGCCGCCTGGTATCTCCCGGAGGAGCGCGTGTTACAGACCAAGGAGGCTATGCTCGATGAGATGTGTTCACTATTAGGAGGCCGTGCCGCTGAGGAACTGTTCATCGGCAGTATCTCCACAGGTGCCATGAACGATCTGGAACGCACCACCAAACAGGCTTATGGCATGATTGCCTTTGCCGGTATGAGCGACAAACTGCCGAATATCTGCTACTACAACAATGCAGAATACCAGTTCCAGAAACCCTATTCCGAGACAACCGCCAAGATTATGGACGACGAGGTGCTACGGATGATCAACGAACAATACGAGCGTGCCAAGAGCATCTTGAAAGAACATGCCGAGGGCCATGCCCAACTGGCGCAGTTGCTCATCGACCGTGAGGTGATCTTTGCGGAAGATGTGGAGCGTATCTTCGGCAAGCGCCCCTGGATCAGTCGTGCCGAAGAACTGTTGGAGGCCCAGATGCGTGCCGATGCCGAACGTATGGCTGAGGAACGTGCCAAGGAATTAGAGGCTCAAGCCTCCCAAGAAAACCCATCAGACCCATCATCCCCATCCGACGAACAATGAAGAACTTCATCATCAGAACCATTACCGGCGTGCTGTTTGTGGCCGCCATCGTCACTTGCTTCTTACGGGCAGAAGCAATGATCCTGCTCTTTGCCCTCGTCACAGGACTGACTATCTGGGAGTTTACCGGACTGGTCAACGAACGGGAACACATCACCATCAACCGGATGATCTGCACGGTGGCTGGTGTCTACTTTTTCTTCGCGATGGCAGGCTATAACAGCGGACTGACTCCAGCCACCGTATTTATCCCCTACCTCGTGTCGATTATCTACCTGCTCATCGCAGAACTCTACCTGATTCACGATGATCCCGTCGGCGACTGGGCCTATACGATGATGAGTCAACTCTATATTGCCCTACCCTTCTCACTGCTCAACGTGTTGGCTTTCCGCTCGACTGGCTACGATATCCAATACACCTATCTTGCTCCGCTTGCCGTCTTCGTATCCCTTTGGATCAATGATACAGGCGCCTATCTCTGCGGTTCGCTGTTGGGCAAACACAAACTCTTCCCCCGCATCTCGCCGGGAAAGAGTTGGGAAGGCAGCATCGGCGGCGGGTTCCTCGTAGTGGCCATCGCCGTCCTGATTTGGTATCTGACCGACAAATATGGTGTCAACGACCTCGGTCTCAACGCCTATGAGTGGGCGGGACTCGGACTGACCGTCGTCATCTTCGGGACTTGGGGCGACCTTGTGGAGAGTCTGTTCAAGCGTACCCTCGGCATCAAGGACAGTGGTACTATCTTGCCTGGTCACGGCGGAATGCTCGACCGTTTCGACTCTTCGCTGCTGGCAATTCCCGCTGTTGTCGTATATCTCTATACCCTCACCTTGTTTTAAATAGTCTGTGCCGTAGACTATTATTTAATCTCGTACAAAACGGTCAGCGTCGGTTTGTAAGTATTCTTCAGCGTTACCGTAATAAATCCGCCTTCCGCCTCAAACTTGGCCACTTTGTGGTCATCACCCCGATGCGGCATGTTGGGCCAACTGCCTAAATCCTTTTCCAGTTGGTCGCGGATTGCCTGCCAGAGATTGCGCGTACTGTCGTTGGTAGAGAGGTTGTAAGTCTCCTGCAACATTTTCAGCGTATCACGCTCTTGGGCAAGTACCAAATGGTAGAGTTCTCCCTCCTTCACCAGCACGGTATTGGTGAATGCGGAATCCGTCTTAGCGGAATCGATGACAAAGCCACGGGCAACCAGAGAGTCGCAGAATGTCTTGAAGGGCAGCCCCATCGACAAGCCACGGTAATCAAGGCTTTTCTTCTCCCCACTACTACAGGCACAGAGTGCAGCAAAGGCCACAAAGGCCACTAAAATCTTCTTCATAATCTTCGCTTTTATGTAATGACGTGGCAAAGTTACGAAAAAACACGGATTATAAGGATTATAAGGAGTTTTTTTAAGAAAAAACACTAAAAAAAACATATAATCCATATAAACCGTGTATAAAATGAGTACCTTTGCACATATGTTCGCATTTAGCATTCTGTGTTCTGCACTCATTTTGCAGTCACCCACACTAAACGACACTATCCGCACGGAGCAGATAGAGGAAGTCGTCGTGACCTCCAACTCCGCCCGGCAACGTGTGCAGAATGTGCAGGCCGGAGCCGAACAACTGCAACTGAAGGACCTGACGGCAGCCCCCTCGCTCTTTGGTGAGAACGATGTGATGCGTGCCATCCAACTCTTGCCTGGTGTCAAGTCGGAGAGCGATGCATCCAGTAGTTTTCAGGTCAGAGGCGGTACTGCAGCACAGAACCTGATACTCTACGACAATGCGCCCGTCTATAACGTAGGACATCTGGCTGGTCTTTTCTCAGCCTTCAACGATGACGCCCTCGGCAATGCCACACTCTATAAAGGTTTGTTGCCCGCCCAGTATGGCGGTGCCTCATCGGCCGTGCTCGACCTGACGGGGCGCACTGGTAACAAACAGGACTGGCGCGGGGGAGCCTCCATCGGGCTGCTCTCAGCCAAAGGGACGATAGAAGGTCCCATCGTCAAGGACAAAGCCTCTTTTCTGGTCACGGCCCGTCGCAGTTATCTGGATGCCTTCCTCAAACTGACGGATGATTTCAAGAACAACACACTCTATTTCTATGATATCAACGCGAAGTTGGATTGGATCATCGGGCAGCGCGACCAACTCTTCCTCTCGTTCTTCACAGGCTATGACCGTACGGCACTCGAGGATATGATAGATATCCGCTGGAACAACCTGGCAAGCAGTCTGAAATGGCTACACCACTTCCGAGGCGGATCCTATGCCCAAACCACCTTATTATATAGTGGATACCTGACCGATAACGGCATTGATATCTTCGGCATGAATATCTGGTTCAACGGACATATCCGACAGGGCTCCCTCCGGCAGGATTTCCATATCGACCTCGGCAACCACCAGTTAGATGCAGGATTGTCATCGACGCTGTTGAATGTAAAATCGGCAGAATGGCAGTTTGTCAACAAACATGTGAAAGAACAGCGACGAGCCTGGGAAAACGCCTTTTGGCTAAATGGCATCTTTCACCTCACAGACCAACTGACAGCCTCGGCTGGTCTGCGGACAAGTCTGTTCTCCCCCCTCGGCGGCTCTCTCTATTACGACATTGAGGAGAATGGTGACATCGGCTGGTACTACAACTACGGCAAGAACCAGATCGTAAAGACGCACGTCACCCTCGAACCCCGTGCCTCCCTGAATTATCAATTCTCCATTTTCAATTCTCCATTCTCAATTAAACTAGCCTACGCCCGCACCTCGCAAAATATCCATGCCTTACGCAACCAGAATACCTCTACCCCCTTCGACAGATACACACTGAGCAGTAATATTGTCAAGCCTGAGATTGCCGATCAGGTCAGTCTCGGTATCTTTGCCGCCACCTCAGACCAGGCCTACGATGTCTCACTCGAAGGCTACTACCGGAAAGTAGACAATGTACTTGACTATCGCGACGGCAAGAGTTTCAGCAGTGAGGTTGAGATAGAGCGTCTCATCCTGTCCGGCGAGGGGAAAGGTTACGGCGCAGAACTTGCTCTCCGCAAGAATACAGGGAAACTGACGGGATGGCTCGCCTATACCCTCTCGTGGTCGAAGACCCGTATCCCGGGTGTCAACGGCGGCAGGTGGTATGATGCCAACAATGACCGTCGACACGACATCAGTCTCGTGGCCATGTATCGTTTGGGAAAACACTGGTCACTCAATGGAACATGGGTCTTCAACACCGGCCAGGCTTTCACGGCTCCCAGCGGCAAGTATCAGATAGAAGACAACTGGATCTATTACTATGCTGAGCGTAACGGCTACCGCGCTCCCGACTACCACCGTCTGGACGTCAGTGCTGTCTGGACAAAGAAATACCGTCGTTCCACTCACGAGTGGGTATTCAGTATCTATAATCTCTACAACCGCTACAACCCATACCTCATTAATTTCGAGGACAGTGAGAACGGTGCCCGCACCAAAGCCAAGCAGTATTCTCTTTTCGGCATCGTGCCGAGTGTGGCGTTTAATATTAAATTCTGAAACATGAAGAGATATCCTTTCTATATATTATATATAATGTGTCTTCTCACCAGTTGCGAAAAGGAGATTGACCTCGACTACCATCAGGTAGACCCGCTCTATGTCGTAGAGGCCTCTATTTCGAATAAAGGTACGGAGGTGCGTATCAGCAGGACGAATGCGATGGACGACAACAACGGCATCAGCGACATCAGCAACGCAATAGTTTCTCTCACTGCCGACGACGGACAACGATGGAACATCCCCTACAGCCGTAATGGGTTCTACCGTTCTTCCACACTCCGGGGGGAGGCTGGCGCCACCTATACCATCGAGGTGGAACTGGATGGGCAGCACTACACATCTACCTCTACCATGCAACGGTCACCAACACTCAATAAGTTCCGTTTTGTCTGGATGAAAGTGGCCTCAGAGCGCATTATGTTCGGCGACCTGCGACTACAGGATATTCCCAATGAAGACAGTTGGTACTTTATGCACATCTATCGCAATGGCATCGGCTACCGATGGGCGGTGATGCGCGACGACCAGAACGCCAATAAGGAACTGCAACAACTCTTTACCTTCTTCCGCGAAGGCAGCAGCGACAGCGATGTGTTACAGGAGGGCGATAAGTTACGCATTGAGATACGTGCCATTGACCAACGGGCCTACGATTATCTCTACTCCATGCAGATCATGGACAATACCGGCACCAATCCCATCCCGAACTTCACGGGTGGGTGCTTAGGTTATTTCTCAGCCTATCATCAGATTACCTACGACTGCATTTATCATGTAGCAGACGCAGAGGAGGACGACTAACCCACTGCCGCCTTTCTAAGAATCAATGTAACGGTAACGTTGTACTCTTCATTTTCATAGCGCAGGGTCATCGTATCATCAGTAAACGATAATACCTGTGCAAGAATCGTCTGTTTGCGTCCTTCCTCGTTAGTAAACACTAATTTAAGGTTATTATTGTCGCAACGGTAGGTCCCTTCGTAGATGATATCTCCAAACTCATCATAAGAAGAGAAAGACCCATCGCGAACCATACCATTATATTTCCCGTCGGGCATAAAGACAAATCGGTCGTAGGAAAAACTCTCGGGTTCCAGGTCGGTATCACCCTCGATGATGACATCGCCCTCACCCCAGCCACGCTGCCAAGTGCCTACAATCAACTCTCCCAGACGGCGACCATCATCGTCGCCTGTGCCACAGGAGGTAGCAAAAAGCGAAAAGAAGAAAGTGAAAAGTAGCAGTTTAATAAAACTGCCACTCCTCATCCAATCGTTCATGATAGACTTTTCACTTTTCACTTCACACTTTTCACTTCTACAAGGTATTCGGCTATCTGTACCGCATTCAAAGCGGCTCCCTTACGAATCTGGTCACCGGAGAGCCAGAAGGTCAGACCGTTCTCATCGCTCAAGTCCTTGCGGATACGACCTACATAGACATCATCCTTACCAGCCGTCTCCAAAGGCATCGGATAGGTCAGCGTGGCGGGATCATCCTTCAACGTGCAACCCGGTGCAGCAGCAATGGCCTTCTGGGCCTCCTCCACACTGATGGGACGTTCGGTCTCAATCCACACCGACTCCGAATGGGAACGCAGAGAAGAGACACGGACACACATGGCCGAACACTTGGCATCGGTGTGCATGATTTTACGAGTCTCGTTGAACATCTTCATCTCCTCCTTCGTGTAGCCATTGGGCTGGAACACGTCGATCTGGGGAATCACGTTGTAGGCCAACTGATGGGCAAACTTCTTGATGGTCTTTACCTCACCTTCTTCCACCATCTCCTTATACTGCTGTTGCAGTTCAGCCATCGCAGCGGCACCGGCACCAGAAGCACTCTGATAAGAAGCCACGTGGATGCGCTTGATATGCGAGATGTTCTCCAGCGGCTGCAGCACCACCACCATCATGATCGTCGTGCAGTTAGGGTTGGCGATGATACCACGGGGACGGTTCAGGGCATCCTCGGCATTGCACTCAGGCACCACCAGGGGCACATCGTCGTCCATACGGAAAGCACTGGAATTGTCAATCATCACCGCACCGTATTTCGTAATCGTCTCGGCAAACTCCTTCGACGTACCGGCACCGGCACTGGTAAAGGCGATGTCCACATCCTTGAAGTCATCGTTGTGCTGCAACAGTTTGACTTCAATCTCCTTACCCTTGAACGTGTATTTCCTACCTGCGCTGCGCTCAGAACCAAACAACACCAGTTCATCCATCGGGAAATTCCTCTCGGCGAGAATACGCAGGAACTCCTGTCCTACGGCCCCACTCGCACCCACAATTGCTACTTTCATAAGCCTAATTCCTTTTATTTGTTACAATTTGGCTGCAAAGGTACAAAAAAACACGGATTATAAAGATTATAAGGCGTTTTTTTAAGAAAAAACACTAAAAAATCCATACAATCCATATAATCCGTGTTTAAAAATTCGTAACTTTGCACTCGAAATGAGACTGATGGCAGCATATCTCCCGATTACAGACCCTACGTTGATATTCTTCGTGGTGCTACTCATCATTCTCTTTGCGCCAATCGTCATGAGTAAACTGCGTATCCCGCACATCATCGGCATGGTGCTGGCAGGTGTCGCTGTGGGGCATTACGGCTTCAATATCCTGGAGCGTGACATGTCGTTCGAGATCCTCGGCAGCGTGGGACTCTACTATATCATGTTCCTCGCCGGACTGGAGATGGATATGGAAAGTCTGAAAAAGAACTCCAACAAGTTTCTGATCTTCGGACTGCTTACCTGTTTCGTGCCACTCATCATGACTTACATCATGGCTCGGACGATGCTGCACTATTCGGGCAGTGCCGCCTTCCTTTTGGGCTGTATCATGGCCTCGAACACGCTGATTGCCTACCCCATCATAGGGCGATACGGCCTACAGCGCCATTCCTCGGTACAACTCTCTGTCGGTTCGTCGATGATCTCACTCTTCCTGGCCCTGGTGATGATTGCCGCCCTGTCGGCCTCGTTCAGCGCAGACGAGTCCTCCCGCCTCTCACCCCTCACTGCCCAACTTTTATTCCTGCTAAAACTGATTGTCTTCATCACTGGCTCCGTCTGGCTCATCCCTAAACTGGCCCGCTTTTTCCTGCGTCGTTACAGCGATGCCGTGATGCAGTTTATCTTCGTGCTGGCCGTGATGTTCCTATCGGCAGCCCTCTCCAACCTCATCGAACTGGAAGGCATCTTCGGCGCGTTTCTGGCGGGACTTATATTAAATAGGTATATCCCGAAGGTCTCCCCCCTGATGAACCGCATCGAGTTCATTGGTAATGCGATATTCATTCCCTACTTCCTGATTGGCGTGGGCATGCTCATCAACGTGCGCACCCTCTTCACTGGTGCTGAGGTGCTATGGATAGTCTTCCTCATTGCCTTCTTCGGCACCTTCGGCAAGGCGGTGGCTGCCTATATCTCCAGTCTGGTGTTCCGTCTGCCCAAGCGCGACGGTAATATGATGTTCGGACTGACCTCCGCCCACGCTGCCGGTGCCATCGCCATGGTGATGGTGGGCATGCGACTCGAAGTGGCTCCCGGCATCTACCTGGTCGATGACCACATGCTCAACGGTGTCGTGATGATGATTCTGGTTACCTGTATCATCTCCACCCTGATGACGGAACATGCTTCCCAACAGATTATCATCCACGAGAAGAATCACTTGCAGGCTGAGGATCCGAAAGCCGACGATGAGAAGATCCTGCTCTGTGTGAAATATCCCGATATTGCCCCGCAACTGCTCAGTCTGGCCCTGTTGATACGCAACCAGAAACTCAACCGTGAACTGGTGGGTCTGAACGTGGTCTATGACGACCAACACGCCTCGGCAGGACGCAAGCAGGGACTCCAACTGTTGGAGAGCCTGCAGCAGCGCGCTTCATCGACAGAAGTACAGATGCAGACACAGGTACGCTTGGCCTCCAACATCGCCAACGGCATCAAGCACGCCTTCCGTGAGTTTGCCTGTTCGGAAATTGTGATGGGCATGCATGTCCACACCGATATCAGTCCAAAATTCTGGGGCGAGTTCATCCAGAGCCTCTACAACGGCCTGAACCGCCAGATTATCCTCACCCGTTTCATCCAGCCGCTCAACACCCTGCGCCGCATTCAGGTGTGCGTACCGTCGAGAGCGGAGTTTGAACCCGGCTTCCACCGGTGGTTGGAGCGTCTCAGTAGACTGGCCGGACAGTTGGACTGCCGCATCCAGTTCCACGGTCGCCAGGAGTCGTTGGTACTCATTGCCGAATACATCAACAACCGCCACCCTAACGTCCGCGCTGAATACACCCAGATGGGGCACTGGAAAGAACTGCCCCAACTCGCTACCAGCATCGCCGACGACCATCTCTTCGTGGTCATCACGGCCCGTAAGGGTACTATCTCCTACAAGAATGCCATCGAGCGTCTGCCCGATGAACTCCAGAAATACTACTCCGGCAAGAACCTCATGATTATCTTCCCCGACCAGTATGGCCACCAGAAGGAAGACCGTATGAGTTTCACCGAGGCCCAGCACCATGAGGAAAAGAGTATCTATGATACGATCCTGCGCTGGTTGGACAAGAAAATTAGAAATTAGAAATAAGGAAAAAGGAATTATGATTACCATTAGTAATATAACGAAAAGTTTCGGAACATTACAGGTGTTGAAAGGCATCGACCTCCATATCGACCGTGGTGAGGTCGTCAGTATCGTCGGACCATCGGGTGCCGGCAAGACCACCCTGTTGCAGATCATCGGCACGCTCGACCGTCCCGACACCGGTACAGTATGTGTCGACGGCATCGATACAACCACACTTTCATCGAAAAAGTTGAGCGACTTCCGCAACCAGCACCTCGGCTTTGTGTTTCAGTTCCACCAACTCCTGCCGGAGTTCACGGCGATTGAAAATATCATGATTCCAGCCTATATCGCAGGACTCTCCAAGAAACGCGCCAAACAGCGCGCCCTGGAACTGCTCGACTTCATGGGACTGGCAGACCGTGCCACCCATAAGCCCAATGAACTCTCCGGTGGTGAAAAACAGCGCGTAGCCGTGGCCCGTGCCCTCGTCAACAGTCCTGCCGTCATCCTCGCCGACGAGCCCTCTGGCTCCCTCGACTCCAAGAACAAGGCAGAACTCCACCAACTCTTCTTCGATCTGCGCGACCAGTTCGGCCAGACCTTCGTCATTGTCACCCACGACGAAGCCCTCGCCCAAATCACCGACCGCACCATCCATCTCCGCGACGGACTGATCGAACTTCCACCTATCGAAGATTAAAGTATATATCATCAACCAAGAAGCAGAAAAAACCATTCCAAACTCGTTTTTTTATGCCTCAGATTCAGGGCATATCTATGCCTGGGGGGTAGAAATGTGCCCCAGATTCAGGGCATACTTTTCCGAGGTCGGATTTTCTTGCCCCAGATTCAGGGCATATTTATGCACGGGGGGTAGAAACATGCCCCAGATTCAGGGCAGACTTTCCCGAGGTCGGAAAACCTTGCCTGAGTTTCAGGGCAGACTTTTGCCCGGTGTGCATAAACGTGCCCCAGATTCAGGGCTGACTTTTACACACCAGAAACGATATGAGTGAGATTTAAATTGCCAATACGCACAAGAGTCTTGATGCCAGAATTGTAAAAAACAGGATATTTCTTTGTGGATTCAATATAAATGCGTATATTTGCACAAAAATAGCAGTGATATGGAAATAGACAACAGATATATTCGCTTTGACTGGGCCGTGAAACGCCTGCTCCGCGACAAGGCCAACTTTGCCGTACTTGAGGGATTTGTGACGGTTCTGCTTAATGAGCCTATCCAGATTGTAGAGATTCTGGAGAGTGAGGGAAACCAGGAAACGGAGGACGACAAGTTCAACCGTGTGGACATCAAGGCCAAGGACAGCCGCGGTGACATCATCATCGTCGAGGTTCAGTTGAGCCGCGAACTCCATTATCTGGAGCGTATCCTCTACGGCACGGCCAAGGCAATCACGGAGCACATCAAATTAGGCAGCCGTTACGATCAGGTGAAAAAGGTCTACTCCATCAGCATCATCTACTTCGATATGGGTAAGGGTTCCGATTATGTCTATCACGGGCAGACCGTATTCACCGGGATTCATACCAAGGACACCCTGACGATCACCCAGAAGGAGAAGGATACTATCAGGATGAAGACTCCGCCAGAGATATTCCCGGAATATTTCATTATCCGTGTCAATGAGTTCAACGACGTGGCAAGGACACCGCTTGAGGAATGGCTTGACTATTTAAAGAACGGACATATCAAGGACGACACGACGGCTCCTGGCCTGATGGAGGCTCGTGAGAAGTTACGCTATCTGTCGATGAACGATAGCGACCGTAGGGCGTACGACCGTCATGTAAGTGCCGTGATGGTGCAGAACGATGTTCTGAATACGGCCAAACTGGAAGGACTTGCCGAGGGCCGGGCAGAAGGTCGAGCAGAAGGTCGGGCAGAAGGTCGTGCAGAAGGCCGGGCTGAGGGTCGGGCTGAGGGCCGGGCTGAGGGTCGGGCTGAGGGTCGTGCTGAGGGTCGTGCAGAAGGTAAAGCAGAAGTTGTAAGGATAATGAAGGCAAATGGCCTGGATGACTCTCAGATTGCAAAATTTACAGGACTCACCCTGAAGGAGATTCAAGAAACATTCTAAAATCGCCAATTGGCGTACAATCGTTTGCATATAGGCAAACGAATGAAAGCGATAACAATACTGGCACGGCGAAATGCCGTGCCAGTGTTGCTATTTTTCTACCATACCTTCCAAAACCAATCGCACATTCGGCCGGTTCTGGGAGTTGTTGTTGACATATACAGAACGCTTCACATAACCCTCCGGTACTTCATTAAGATCCAGCACGAGTGTAATGCGAGATTCCCGGCCTGAACGGACAGGCGATTTCTTGTATTTTGCCTCAAGGCAGCCGCAACTGGATTCTGTATTGTGAATAACGAAAGGCTCACTGCCTTTGTTAACAAATACGAAATCATGGCTGACACTGCCCTGTTGCCTGGATACCGTACCAAAGTCATAGGAGCGCTCGTCATTGTCGAATTCAATGATAGCAGGTCCTTGCTGTACGTTTACCTGTCTTTTTGGCTTACATGAGGCGAGACAAAGCACGGCCAGAAGTGCCAATAAACAGTTTCTCATAACCTTATTCAGCGATACAGATAGTCACACGGTTCATGTCATTCTCAGCGAACGGCTGCACACGGCTACCCTTCGAGTCGTAACTGATACGGCTCTGGGCAATGCCATAGTCATTCACGAGTGACTTCACAACACTGTCGGCACGACCTGCGGCCAGACGGTCGTTGATCTTGTCGTTACCCGTACCGGCATCAGCATATCCTGTTATCACAACCTTGGCATTGGGGTACTTCTGCATATAGTCAGCGATATCCCTTACCTTCTGAGCCTCCTCAGGACGGATGTTGGTCTTGTTGATCAGGAAGAAGATGTCGCGGCGGAGCGGCTCAACAGTCTCGACGACTGCTGCGGCAGCAGGGGCGGGAACAGGAGCGGTCCGGACAACAGGCTGCGGCTCGGGCTGCGGCTCCGGGGCGGGAGCCGGTGCAGGAGGCGGAGGCAGGACCTTGCTGTAGGTCTTGCCGAGGTTGATCCTCAGACCGACAAGGCCGTTGAAATACCAGTCGGCCTTCATCTTGCCACCGCTATGGTTCTTCGAGTTGTACTTATCGCTAAGGATATTCGCATTTCCCTCAAGGGTGAGGGCAACAGCCTCGCTCAGGCGGAAGGCAGCCTCAAGACCACCGCGTCCGAACAGACGAACCTTCGTGCCATCCCAGACATAGTCAAGGTTATAGGCATCAAGGCTCATGAGCGTATTGGCAATGCTATTCGCCTCGCCGTTGGAGAAAGCGATGTTGGCTCCGCCACCGACGAAAGCCGTCAGGTTGAACACACGGTTGGGATTCCAGCCGCAGAGCAGGTTGCTCAGGTTGAACATCAGGTCAACACCAGGAGCCACGTACTTGAACTTGTAGTCGTTGGTATAAGGCTCTGAGCCAATAGCGGTGCGGAAACCGTTCCAGCCACCCTTGCTCTGATAGGCATTGGCCTGGATACGGGCAGCGAAAACGGGGCTGAACTGATAGCCAAGGCCCAACTGGACGTTGGGAGAAAGCAAGTCCTTGAACTTAGCCTCGCCGAGCGTGTACTGAGCACCGGCCTCCACATTCACGAAGGCGTGCTTCTGGAACTCATATTGCGTGCCGTCGGCAGCCTCATAGGTTGCCTGAGCCATGGCTGTTGCGCTGAAAGACAGCAGCATCACAGCCAGTAAAGTCTTAACTGTTTTCATCATTAATTCTCTATATCTGAGTTAATTGTATTGACATCCTGTGAATCAGCCAGAGTCAGATACCAGGTATGGTTGAGTCTGACAGGCTTGATCATATACGACACGGTATTGGGGGTCGGATCATCATCAGCCTTGTCAAAGAGGATGCCCTTATACTTCACCTCACAGTCGTTTTCGAAATGGAAGATATAAGACTCAATCTCATAACGGATAGGATGTAGCATCTTGATACTGTTCCGCTGTTTCTTCAACAAATCTTCAGGTACATCCTTAATGGAATCGCCATCCAAAACCTTAATCATACCAAGAGCCTCATCCGTACGACCATCGGTCAGGTAGCCGAGATACTGGTTGACGAGGTTCAATACCTCCGTGGTATCTTGGTTGGTCATCTCTATAAAGACTGGGACAGGCTCACCTTCCGTCTGCTTGGGTTTGTCGGTACAAGCGGCAACAGATAACATCAGAACCGCCATAATAACAATATATGATTTCCTAAACATAATCAATTTGTTCTTAGAGAAAAAGGGGTGCCTGACGAGAGACACCCCCTTGAAGATTATTCAAATAGTTTGATTTTACTATTTTTTATTCCTGATCCTGGTTTACAGACTTCGAGATAGCCAAGGTCACAAACGTTGTCTGAGTGGTCTGTGGATAGTTACCGAAGACGTAAGTCATCTGGATCGGCAGATAGATGTG
The DNA here is from genome assembly GCA_900320905.1 of uncultured Prevotella sp. Taxonomy (GTDB): domain Bacteria; phylum Bacteroidota; class Bacteroidia; order Bacteroidales; family Bacteroidaceae; genus Prevotella. Next base: position 32,235 of record ONTZ01000013.1, on the reverse strand, counting down.
GAAGCCACCAGTTACACCAGAGTTGTTCTTGTAACGGATCCATGTAGACTTCGTAGAGTTAGGAACTTGATCGCCACCCTTCTTGTCGGTCTTCTGGACAAGGAGTCCGTTAACCTCAGCAGTCTTCCAGAGTTTAGCCTTGTAAGCAGCATCCGTATTGATGTCCTTCATCTTGTCAATGTCGGCCTTAGTGATGTACGGATCACGCTCATTAGTACCGAGACCAGCGTCGGTGAGGAACAGATTCTCATCAGTATTCAGACCAACCTGATAGTACTTGAAGTCAACCTTGTAACCAGCAACGGTCTTGTCATCACCACCAATACGGTTCTGAGGATCTGCATAGTAATCACGCCAGTCGCGGATTCTAGCATACTCAGCCAGGTCAATATACTGCCAGTCGTTTGGAGCATCAGGCAGAACGTCACCCTTAGGAGCAATCAGGTCGAGCGGACGGAGGAAGCGTACGTTGAACCACATATCGTCGAACTCAATAGGAGCACAAGCGTCAGGCGTATCAATCATGATGTAAGCCGTGAAGGTCTCGAGTTCACCAAGTTCATTGTGAGTCTTGTAGTTCAGAATATCATCCTGCTTCACACCCTCGTGGTACTTAATCACACTCTGGATAGCGTTATCATCGTCTGTCAGACTGCAGAGAATCTCATCAGGTGAACCAACAATCAGAATCTGGTTCTTTGCAGCATTCAGTTTCAGAGTATAGGACTTACCAGAAATACCCTTAACAGTCCACTGGCCATTCTTAGCGTCGAATGTAGCATTACCAAGAGACTTGCTAGGCAGAGTGAATGAGAACTCTGGAGTAATGTTGGCCTGTGCCAACTTCTTGAAGTGACTCTTATCAGTAACAGCAGCCTCCAACTTACCATTGCGGAAGTAGTCGTGCAGATCCTTCAGGAACTCAGTGCGCTCGAGCAGGTTGTCGTTCTTAATCTGCAGAGCCTCACCCCATGGGCAGTTCAGTGCGCTCAGAGTAGTAGTTGTCGTCTTTGCATCGGGCACAGGAACAGGAACGTTCACACGTACTTCACGAGCAGTAGACTTATCAGGAGCATTCGTAGATGAATTGAGTTCATACCAGTAGGTCAGAGTCTTTGTGCCACCCAGTGAACCAAGAGCCCAGTGGAATGCACCTACAGGAATTGTCAACTGGATGTAAACAGCGGGATCACCGTCGGTAACATTCATGTTGCCCTTATGATAAGATGACTTGTAAGCATAGCGTACATAGGTCACAATCTCCTCGGTATTGGTCATCTGACCCTTCTCCCAGTCATACTTCAGTTTGCCACGAGCCTTCAGATCCTTGTAAACCTTAATGTAGTCGGCTGTGGTGAAGTACCACTTGATGATGTGAGTTGTAGCGTCTTCCTTACCCTGTGCAGAGAGGTTCCATTCCTCAACAACCTGACCGATAGAGTCTTTGTCGTGCACATAAGCCTTACCATTCTTCTTGAAACGATAGCCATAACGCTTGTCCTTAGACTGTGTCTTATCGGTTTCGTTTGCTACAGTCTCTTCAAGATAGAAGTCGAATACATAGCGATTATCGAAGGTCTTCTTGTCAATGTGCAAGAGTTCGTCATAAACCTTACCCTCAATCTGATACCATGCTACTTCACCAGAAGCATCACCGCAGTCAGCCCAAACGTCAGAAACCTTGAACTCAGCAGTTACAGCCTCAGGATCCTGTTGCTGAGCCTTCACAATCAAGAACTTCATGTAAGCGAAGGTAACGGTCGGGTCGGTAGCAGCAGGCTTGTCACCCTTCTGATACTTCAACTCGATACAAACGATAGGCATACGACCTACAGCAGAAGCATTAGCAGTCTTACCCTCAATGGTAGAACCATCCTCAGCACTGATGTTACGAGGATAAGCGATGAACTCACCCTTATCATTGGTCAGAACCTCAATGTGGTTAGACTCCTCTGTCAAGGTTGTACCCAAAGAGTAACCTACACGATGTACATCGAAGTACAGACCAAGTTCCTTCAGTTTAGCAGCATCTAAGTCTGTGCAATACTTCTTCAACAGAGTAGCATCACTGTCATAAGCAGGATCGTAGTTGTAACGCTTAGCAGTTGCTCTTTCAGGAAGAGCGATTTCTGCTGTATCCTTGATATTCTTCTCAGCCTTGGCAGCGGTGGTTGTCACGATAGCAGGATCAATGGCATGAACACCGAGAACCTGACTGATATTGAAACTTCCGTTAAAGACAATCTCGTGAGTAGCCGTTGTCTTAGAAATAGCCAGATAACTGAAGTTACGATGCAGGTGATAGTTGTTAACTGCAGTATTATTCAGACCAGGAACGTCATTCCATGTTGTACCTGTATTCTTGCTTGCGAAAGACTTATCGGTGATAAGGAGCAACTCAGAGATTGTGGGAACAACCAGAGCATAGTCAGAAGTAACGGTGCTATCCTTAGACAACTGGAGAGCAGCAATTGTACCCTTACCAGCCTTCAACTCGTTAGCAATAGAAACTGCATTATCAACTTTATAAGGAACAGTCAGGATACCAGTACCGGCATTCCAGTTCTTATTCTTAATCAGATCGTCGGTATTTGTATAAACTGGCTTCAGACGGTTTGTGTTCGTGACGGCACGAGTCTTCTCAGTTGTAGCAGGCTCGATGATGTCAGAAGACCTTGTGAAGAAATTCACAGCGAAGTTGGTCAAATCAACACTCTTCGGGCTGATGTGATAGTCAGCATAGCCAATCTCTGACAGTGTAACGTTGCTACCTCTCTTGAAGAAGTGCCACTTGTCGTTCATCTTCTCCTCCTTTGGAGTGAAAGCGAAGATATCAATAGCCTCAATACCACCATAGAACTTGGCGGGGCTGAGGTTAATGCTTCTCAGATTGCGCTTTGCGAAGACGTTCAGACTATTGATAGAACCAGCGAAAGAATCAACCTTACCCATAGCGGCAACAGCAGCGTCAACGCTCTTCTTCAGTTGATCAACGGTAGTCTGGTCAGCCTTAGCAGCGATATCCTTCTTAATCTGAGTCAGAGAGGCAACAGCATCGTCAACCTTCTTCTTCCAACTTGCATCGAGTTTCAGAGCCTCAACCTGCTGCTGGAAAGTCTTAAGAGCCTCAATCTGAGACTCGATATCCTTCACGACAGCGGCAGAAGCAAAGCCTTCGTCCTCAAGGAGTTTCTTAACGTCATCAAGAGTCAGAAGATTCTCGTTGATAGCAACGATTTTCTTCTCTACCTCTGTAATGGCTGCAGAAAGATCATCCTTTGAAACCTTTCCGTCAAGAAGAGCCTGCACATCGGCAATGGCCTTCTGAAGGTCTTCGACGTCCTGACTAGCAGCAGCAGCCGTAGCAACTGCAACGGCAGCAGCATCAGTAGCGTCCTTAGCAGCAGCGTCACCAGTCTCCTGAGCCTTCTTTGCAGCGGCCTCAGCCTCAGCGGCAGCAGACTTAGCAGCATCAGCAGTGCTCTGCGCAGTAGCAAGAGCGCTCTGCAGAGTTGTCAGCTGTGTCTGTAAGTTCTGAGCGGTGATGGCATCAATCTCCTTCTGAAGTTTGTTGATGTCGTCATCGTAGTCCTTACAAGACGTAAACATACTAACAGAAGCAACGACCATTGCTCCCATCAGCAGCATACCAAAAATTCTTTTTTTCATACGATTAAAAAATTTAAATTAATAAAAAAATTAAGATGTTATACTTCTTTCTATTTTCTCTCAAATCTACGCATTATCCCATTAACAGGGCACAATTTCTCCTGCGCGGAGTTACATTTTTGGTGCAAATATAGACATATTTCCGAAATCTTGCAAACATTTTCGTCTTTTTTTTATAAAAAACAGCAAAATAATGCCATTTTCAGGGCAATTCATCGAAAAAATAGCGTTTTTAGCGCGAAATTCCGTTTATACATCGGGGTTTGCACACATTTGACTGTCATTGTTTCTGTTTCGTAGTCCGAAAGGTCCTCCTATTACCTTATTATATTATTAAAGAGACTCATTTATTGATCCTCGTTTATGATTTTCGGGTGCAAAAGTAATATTTTATTTTTAATGTTCAAATATTCTTTGCTTTTTTTTGCATTTTTATAGCAAAAAAACCTTAAATCATCGGTAGGACGACTAAAACTCTGCCGATTTTGGAGTTCTTGGGAACGGAATAACGTCACGAATATTCTGCATTCCAGTCACGAAAAGAATCAGACGCTCAAAACCGAGTCCGAAGCCAGCGTGCGGACAGGATCCCCAACGACGGGTATCCAGATACCACCATAGTTTATCGGTCTCCATACCACGACGGTTGATCTCTGCCATCAGTTTGTCATAACTTTCCTCACGGACGGAGCCACCGATGATCTCACCAATCTGCGGGAAGAGGACGTCGGTGCCCTGCATGGTGGGACCGGGGGCAGTGGAACCTTTATAGCCTACCGTACCATTCTGTTTCATATAGAAGGCCTTGATGGCAGCGGGATAGTCTGTCATGATGACCGGTTTCCTAAAGTGTTCCTCCACAAGGTAACGCTCATGCTCTGAAGCCAGATCGTCGCCCCAGTTGCAGGGGAACTCAAACTTCTTGCCATTCTTGATAGCCTCCTGCAAGATATTGATACCCTCGGTATAAGGCAAGCGGATGAAAGACTCCTTGAGCACACCTTCAAGACGAGTAATAAGAGTCTTGTCGATCATCTGGTTCAGGAACTGCAAGTCGTCCTTGCAGTTGTCGAGTGCCCAACGAACACAATATTTGATGAAGTCCTCTTCTAAATCCATCAGTCCTTCCTGATCGAGAAAGGCCACCTCGGGCTCTATCATCCAGAACTCAGCCAGATGGCGTGGGGTATTACTATTCTCTGCACGGAATGTCGGACCAAAGGTATAGATGGCACCCAGTGCAGTGGCACCGAGTTCACCCTCCAACTGACCAGAGACGGTGAGCGAGGTCTGTTCACCAAAGAAGTCATCGTCATAGAGGATCTTCCCGTTCTCATCCTTCTTCAAGTCATAGAGATTCTTCGTGGTCACCTGAAACATGTTTCCGGCACCTTCACAGTCACTGGCCGTAATCAGCGGGGTATGGAAGTAGAAGAATCCATGTTCATGGAAATAAGTATGGATAGCCATCGCCATATTATGGCGGATGCGCATCACGGCCCCGAAGGTATTGGTACGCAGACGCATGTGGGCATTCTTGCGCATCATCTCAAACGACTGTCCCTTCTTCTGCATAGGATAGTCACTACCGCAAAGGCCATAGACTTCCAGACGTGTGGCCTGTACCTCACTGCTCTGTCCAGCACCCTGGCTCTCGACGAGGGTACCCTCAGCACAGATGCAGGCACCTGTGGTAATCTGTCTGAGCAACTCATCATCAAACTTTGCCGGATCGACCACAATCTGAACGTTCTTGATAGTCGAGCCATCATTGAGGGCAATGAAATCAACGTTCTTGCTGCCACGATGCGATCGCACCCAGCCCTTCACGCAAATCTCCTTGCCATATTCAGTCGATTTTAAAACATCGATTATTTTTGTTCGTTTCATTATTTCTATTTTTACCAGGTTCCCCTAGGACAACCTAGGATCACCTAGGACTGCCTAGGATAGCCTAGGATTATTACTCATAAGCGCCCATGCGGAGACGGTCGACCTCTTCCTCTGTGAGATAGCGCCAGTCGCCGCGCTTCAGGTTTTTCTTGGTGAGACCGGCAAACTGCACGCGATCCAGTTTCACTACCTTATAGCCGAGGCTTTCAAAGATACGGCGTACAATACGGTTCTTACCAGAATGAATCTCAATGCCTATCTGTTTCTTGTCAGTAGGATGGGCATACTGCACATCGTCGGCCTTGATCTCGCCATCCTCGAGTTGGATGCCTTCGGCGATCTGCTGGAGATCGTGAGCCGCACAGGCCTTATCGAGGAAGACATGGTAGATCTTCTTCTTGAGATATTTCGGGTGGGTCAGTTTTGAGGCCATATCACCATCGTTCGTGAGCAAGAGCACGCCAGTGGTGTTCCTATCCAGACGACCGACAGGATAGATACGCTCCGTGCAAGCATTCTTCACCAGATCCATCACCGTCTTACGCTGCTGAGGATCATCACTTGTCGTCACATAGTCCTTCGGCTTGTTCAGCAAGACATATACTTTCTTCTCGATGGTGACAGGCTGATCGTGGAAACGAACCTCATCGGTACGGAGAATCTTCGTACCCAGTTCGGTCACTACCTGACCGTTGACCGTCACCACACCAGCCTGAATGAACTCATCGGCTTCACGACGGCTACAGACACCGGCATTAGCCAAGTACTTATTCAGACGAAGCGGCTCGTTGGGATCATAATTGACTTCCTTATATTCGATACGCTTCTTCATGCTATACTTGGCATTCGGATCATAGTCGGCCGAATGGGGGCGAACATTCTTCTTAAATGGCTTATAGGGCTTGTTAGGATAATTGGGGTTATAACCGCTTCGGGGTTTCTGTCCATAATCACTTTCGGGACGCGGCTGGTAACCACGAGACTGATAGCCCCCCTGCTGATTGTAACCGCCCTCACGGGGTTGACGGGGCTGGAATCCACCACGCTGCGGAGCACCGTAAGCAGGGCGATTGCCATTGTAGCCACCCTGACGAGGCAGGAAGCCTCCTTCACGGGGCTGACGGTTGTAACCTCCCTCACGGGGCTGACGGTTGTAGCCTCCTTGCTGGTTATAGCCACCTGTCCTCGGGCGATAACTGGGGCGCTGAGGTGTGCCACTCTGCAGACCTGCACCAAAACCTTCCGGACGGAAGCCGCCCTCATCCTCTTCATGATTGTTGTAACTCGGACGCTCATAGGCTGGACGCTGTCCGCTGTGAATACGTGGGCGCGGTGAGCGACCCGGACGGAATTCACGCTGTTCTCTCTGAAAACCATCTTTTGGTGTTTCTTCTTGTTTCTTTTCGTTCTCGAAATCCATTTTACTTAATAATCTAAAACATTCTATATATAATATATGTATATAATATAATTAAATACCTGTATAGGTAGAAGGGGTTATGGCCCGCAACTCTTCCTTGACGGATGCACTGACATCGAGTGTCTCGATAAATTCACGGATGGTCTGCTCCGTCATCTTCTGATTGGTTCGGGTCAGGGCCTTCAATGCCTCGTAGGGATGTGGATATGCCTCACGACGAAGAATGGTCTGAATACCCTCTGCCACCACAGCCCAGGTATTATCGAGATCTTCTTGCAACTTCTCCTCGTTAAGGATCAACTTGCGCAGTCCCTTTAACGTGCTTTGGAAGGCAATGAGAGCATGCCCCATCGGTACCCCTACATTACGCAGGACAGTAGAGTCGGTCAGGTCGCGTTGCAGACGGCTGACTGGCAACTTCTGTGCCAGGAACTGTAACACGGCATTGGCAATGCCAAGATTGCCCTCCGAGTTCTCGTAGTCGATTGGGTTCACCTTATGCGGCATGGCACTGCTACCCACCTCGCCAGCCTTGATCTTCTGCTTGAAATAGTCCATGGAGATATACATCCAAAAGTCACGGTCAAGGTCGATGACAATGGTGTTGATACGCCGCATGGCATCGAAAATAGCCCCCAGCCAGTCATAGTTGGAGATTTGCGTGGTATATTGTTCACGCTCCAGGCCCAGTTTCTCACTAACGAACTGATTGCCAAACTCCCGCCAGTCATACTGGGGATAGGCCACATGGTGAGCATTGTAATTACCCGTGGCACCTCCGAACTTCGCCGTCACCGGTATCTCCTTCAAGCCACGCAACTGCTCCTCCAGGCGATAGACATAAACCATCACCTCCTTGCCCAGACGGGTAGGAGAAGCAGGCTGTCCATGAGTCTTGGCAAGCATTGGTATCATCTTCCATTCCTCTGCATAGTCATGGAGTTGCTCAATCAGTTCCTCCACCAAGGGATAATACACATTCTCCAAAGCCTCCTTGACAGAAAGGGGGACTGAGGTATTGTTAATATCCTGTGAGGTCAGACCGAAATGAATAAACTCCTTATACCGTTCCAATCCCCCCATTTTGTCGAATTCCTCCTTGATGAAATATTCAACAGCCTTGACGTCGTGATTAGTCACCTTCTCGATGTCCTTCACACGCTGCGCCTCGGCAGGAGTCAGGTTGCGATAGATATCGCGGAGCCTATCAAACAGGCTATGGTTGAAATCTTCCAATTGCGGCAATGGCAGTTCGCAAAGAGAGATGAAATACTCAATCTCCACACGCACCCGATAGCGGATCAGCGCATATTCCGAAAAGTACTCTGCCAATGGTTCCGTCTTGCCTCTGTAGCGGCCATCTATAGGCGAGATGGCTGTCAGTAAACTTAAATCCATTTTTCCTAATTATCGATAATTATCCTTTATTCAGTGTGTCATTTGGGCTGCAAAGGTAAGGATAAAAATCGAATCTGCAAAATTTTCTCACGAAAAACTTGCAGATTCGCCAAGTATTATACCCTGTTTACAACTGGTAGAGGTCGTTTGCAGCCATCAGTTCTACCTTTTTCTCTTCCAGAACACGCTCACAGGCATCAAGGTCGGTAGGACGAATCACCACGTGAGCCACATCACCATTGGCAAATGAATACATATACTCAATGAAGATGCCTTTCTGGGAAAGGTATCTCAGTACGACAGCCAGCGAACCGCTCGTGTTCGGACATACAAAGCCGATGACATCAGTAATCTTAACGGCAAAATGAGCCTCTTTCAACACCTGGTAGGCTTTCTCCGGATCAGAAACGATACAACGAAGGATGCCGAAGTCACTGTTGTCGGCAATACTCATGGCTGAGAGGTTGACGCCTGCCTCGCCAAGAACATCTGTTACCTCGGTAAGTCGGCCAGACTTATTCTCGAGGAAAATACTTAATTGTTTTGCTTTCATTTTATATTGTTTTTTTAGGATTATCTAGGATCACCTAGGTCTGCCTAGGACGGCCTAGGACGGCCTAGGATTGCTAGAGTTGGCGCTTATCTATCACACGTTTGGCCTTGCCCTCGGAGCGCTCGATGCCCTTCGGCTCCACGAGACGCACTTTGAATCCCAGGCCAATGACACTACGAAGTTCGCCTTCGAGTTTCTTTTGCAGACCGACCATTGTCGACATGTCGTCAGTGAAGTAGTCTTCCTTGACCTCGACTTTGAGTTCGGAGGTGTCGGTATTATTCACACGATCCACGATGAGCAGGAAGTGCGGCTCGAATTCTTTCTGCTTCAGGATGACATCCTCAATCTGCGACGGGAACACATTGACACCACGGATGATTAACATATCGTCGCAACGGCCAAGGATACGGTCCATACGGACAAGCGTACGGCCACAAGCACATTTCTCGTAGTGCAAAGCAGTGAGGTCATGGGTACGATAGCGTAACAGCGGCATACCTTCTTTGGTCAGATGGGTAAATGTCAGTTCACCGAATGTACCCTCCGGCAATGGTTCGCCGGTATTGGGATCGAGTATTTCCGGGTAGAACAGATCCTCGTTAAGGTGAGTACCACACTGGTGCTGGCACTCATAGCCCACACCGGGACCGGCAATCTCGCTCAGTCCATAGATGTCATAGGCTTTGATACCCAATGACTCTTCCAGTTTAACGCGCATTTTTTCAGTCCAGGGTTCTGCACCAAAAACACCCACTTTCAGTTTAAACTCATCTCTGTTCCACTCGCACTCTCCAAGCGCCTCGCCGAGAAACATCGCGTAACTGGGGGTACAGCAGAGAATCGTGGTTCCGAAATCATGCATCAGGGTAATTTGCTTCTGGGTATTGCCCGAAGAGATAGGAATCACGGATGCGCCAATATTCGTAGCACCGTCATGGGCACCCAGACCGCCAGTAAAGAGACCGTAGCCATAGGCTACCTGGAAGATATCATCCTTGCCGGCACCATAGGCGGTAAAGGCACGCGATATCGCCTCCGACCACATGGCAAGATCCTTACGGGTATAAAGCACGACCACGGGCTTACCAGTCGTACCAGATGAAGCATGAATACGCACAATCTGACTCATTGGCACGGCGGCCAGACCAAAAGGATAATTGTCTCGGAGATCGAGTTTGTTGGTAAACGGCAGTTTCACGATATCGTCGATGCTCTTGATGTCGCCTGGCTCCAGCCCCATCTCCTGAAATTTCTTCCGATAGAAGGGAGTGTTGTAATACACATACTCTGCCATCTTGACAAGGCGACGGCTCTGTAACTCGCGAAGTTGCTCGCGATCCATACACTCTACGTGTTCATTCCAAATCATAAGTCTTTGTCTTTCGTTTTACGGGTTTGTTGGGTTTATGCGGGCAAAGGTACGCATTTTTTTTGAAACAACAAAAAAAACCTCAGAATTTCTTCTGAGGCTTCTCTTTCGTGGGCGTTGACGGATTCGAACCGCCGACCCTCTGCTTGTAAGGCAGATGCTCTAAACCAACTGAGCTAAACGCCCTCTTTTCGTTTTGCGGGTGCAAAGGTACAACAAAAAAGTGAATAGCGAAAAGTGAAAAGTGAAAAGTTGCTTTTCATTGACGTTTTTTAACAAAATCACCCTAATAACTGTTCAATATCCGATTGTGGAAGGATGCAAAGGACAGCCTTACCATCGGGCGTGTAGTTAACATTTGAACAGGTAAACAATTCATTAACCAAGTTCTCCATCTCCTCGTTACTAAGGATCTGTCCGTATGGTATCGCCGCACTGCGTGCCAGACTCAATGCCACCGTGGCATTGATCTCATCCGCCACTCCCCTGCCCTTCTCCAAGGCATCAGCGACCATCCGTTGCAGCAGCATCACAGGATCAATCCCCCCGATGCCGGCAGGGATGCCATTGATGGCGTATGTATTTCCACCGAGATCACTCAGGTCAAATCCCAACCCAGAGAGCGTCGGCAGGATGGAGCCAAACACCACAGCATCAGAGGCCGAAAACTGAATGGTTTCTGGGAAAAGCAACTTTTGCGACCCACTAGTCATGGCACGCTGCTGTTCCATATATTTCTCATAGAGTATCCGGATGTCGGCACGATACTGGTCGATAATCATCAGACCCGATTTTACCGCCGTCATGACATATTTCCCCTTGAACTGATAATGGACGGGCGACTTTTCTGCAATCATCTCCGGAACAGTGGTGACAGGGGAAATCTCCGACGAGTCAAACAGATCTGACGGGGAATGGTCGGAAGGCCGCTGAAAAGAAACAGACGACAGGGAGTCGTATAGTTTCTGCCAGTCTGATGGCACAGGGTTCTTGGGAGATGTAGAGGCAGACTTAAACGGATTATAGTCCGGGTTATAATGAGGCTGCGGCGGGGCTATCGGCCGTTCTGGGTCATAGACAGGTATCTCGGGCTTACCCACGGTGTCGAAGTCAATGGTGGGCACCTCGCAGAACTTACCAATCGCATCACGAACTGCCGCCATCAGAATCTGCCAGATGGCTTGTTCATTCTCAAACTTAATCTCCGTCTTTGTCGGGTGGATGTTAACATCTATATCGGCAGGATTGATGTCGAAATAGAGAAAATAGGGTATTTGCATACCATCCTGAATCAATCGGTCATAAGCGGTAATGACAGCCTTATGGAAATAAGGATGCTTCATATAACGACCGTTTACAAAGAGATAGTCACAACCACCCTTCTTCCTGGCTTGCTCAGGCTTGGCCACAAAACCATAGATCCGGCACATGGCGGTATTGACATCCACCGGTATCAGATTCTGACCATACTGACGACCAAAGACATCGGCGATACGCTGCCGCAGACTGCCTGCCTTCAGGTTCATCAGTTCCACGCCATTGCTATGCATGGTAAAATTGATCTCCGGATAGACGAGGACGATACGCTCAAAGGCCGTCAGGATATTGTTGAGTTCCGTGGCATTCGTTTTGAGGAACTTCCTGCGAGCCGGCACATTAAAAAAGAGGTTCTCCACCTTGAAATTACTACCCACAGGGCAGGACGTCGGCTCCTGCCCGACCACCTTTGAACCGGAGACAGACACCAGCGTGCCGATCTCATCACTCGCTGTCCGGGTCTGGAGTTCTACCTGAGCCACCGCCGCAATGGAAGCAAGTGCCTCTCCGCGAAAGCCCATCGTATGCAGGGCGAAGAGGTCGTCTGCCTTGCGGATCTTGGAGGTGGCATGACGCTCAAAGGCCAAACGCGCATCCGTCTCAGACATGCCTTTGCCATCGTCGATCACCTGAATGGATGTACGCCCGGCATCGACCACCAACACATGGATGGTTTTGGCCTCGGCATCCACAGCGTTCTCAACCAACTCCTTGATAACGGAAGCCGGACGCTGTATCACCTCACCAGCAGCAATCTGGTTGGCAACACTATCGGGAAGCAGTTGTATTATATCTGTCATTCTTCTTCGAGCGCCATACAAAGATGTCATAACGATTACGGGGACGGACCTCGTCATACCAAGCAAAGCCATCCAATTGTTTTTTGTTGGCTGGTATCTGGTTGAGCGGATACATCGTACCGCTGGTTTTCGGAGTCCAAACACTCTGCAACTTCCGGTCTTTGAGGAACATTTTCAGTTCTGTGGTTTCCTGATAATTATATATAATAGGTACGGTGTCACCTTCCTCGAAGTAATAGCCGATGATGACCTGATCCTTGGCCTGTGTCTCATGGATATTCCCGTCAATGAAATAGGCAAACATCTCTTTGGAGGATATCTGATTGTAGCAGGACGTGTCACTTCGGAGTTGTTGGATGGAGAACGCATTCCCGATAACATGAGCCCTGTCAATGACAGAGTCCTTCAAGAAAACCTGTATCTTGTCGCCCAACAATTGCTGGTTGTTGTTCCATACAATCGGATCCGTATACATCGTCATACAAGAATCTAATGAGTTATACACCAAGGAATCACAGACGGCCTGCACATCAGTTCTGTAAGCCCTGACCTTATGGAAGGCATAGATTTTCCGGTAGGCGGAATCCGTCTCTATATTATAGGTCACAATCTTAAAAGTATCGGCATGCATATAGAGCGAGTCACCCTGTGAATAGTCAATGGCCACCGCACTGTCTGTACAAAGGGCAAAACCGGTGTTCTCATAATACTCCCCATAGTTGCCTGTCAACTTGTTCTTATTGACGGAATCCACATAGATGATGTTGCGGAAAGCCTGACTGAATCCCTGTTTGCTGTCATAAAAGACACTGTCACCCACCAAGGTCTTTCCTTCATTATCGAGCACAGACCGTTCCATCAATCGGGCCTGTTCGTTCTTCGTGTCATAATAGCCTTGTTCAGAATAGATATGGCTATTCCCTGACGTGATGTTCGAAGGACCTACTATATGTGCCATGGAACGTGCATTGTCATAATAAAGTGTGTCCGTCGTCAAATAGAACTTCGGACTCTTCATCTTCACATCGTAGTTAAACACCGACATCTTGGTCTTCGTATTATATTCCCCCCAGTCGGATGTCAGTGTCGTGTTACCGTCAACCATCTTGCCGCCTTCAAAGAAATAGGCATTGTCATACAGACGGTCAAAGTCAAGGCTGTCCGTATAGAGCGTTGTCTTCCTGTTTTTCAAAACCACATTATAACGGGCTCGTGCAATCTGTTCATTACCGTCATAATAGGCATAATCGCTGACAAGGGAGAGGGTGTCGCCCTGATACATCTTCACATGACCGAAGGCCTCAAAGGAATTGCTGGCCTCATAGAAATAGGCACTATCACAATAGAGTCTGGCTCCGACATGGGTGAAGTGCACCTTTCCATTAAGGATGGTCGCATCGGGATTCTTGTACTGGTCGAAATGGAGTACATCGGCATGAACCAGATAGACGCGTGTGTCTTGCACCCTCGTCTTACGGGCAGGACGCTTCCGGGTACGGTTCTTCTGGGCACCGGCTCCCGCCACGGACAGGAAAAGCACAAACATCAGGAAATATACAGCCTTTTTCACTTGATCCAGCCCTCGTACTCAAATTTACAGTCACGATAGTTGTCATTCAGACGGGTGTATACACCCTTTATCTTATCCACGACCCACTTATGAAGAAATTCCTCACGGCGTTTGTTAAGAACCACTTCCTTCAACACCTGATAATCATCACTGATATTGGCCCTGTGACCGTCGACACGACTCTTCAACTTGGCAATCACACAGACGGTCTTTTCCTTCTGGTTAATCATCTGGAAAGGCTTCGATATCTGTCCGACCTGCATGGTATCAACCACCTTAGCCACCTCAGGAGGAAGGTCCTGCATTTGGAAGCGGGAAGTGATACTGCGGCCAAATTGCAACTGCGAGTTGCTCATCAAGCCTTTGTTACTGCGTGTGTCCTTATCGTCAGACAGCATGGAGGCACCGTCTTCAAACGTGAATTTACCCGCACGAATATCATCGGCAATGGAGTCCAGCCGGCTCAAGGCCTTCTCGATGGCCTCGTCAGAGACGATGGGCTTTTTCAGAATATGTCGGACGTTCACCTTGTCGCCACGCTTCTCTACTAATTGGATGATATGATAGCCAAACTCAGACTCTACAATCTTGGAGATCTTTTTGGGGTCAGTCAGATTGAAAGCCACTGTGGCAAACGCCGGATCCAGCGTAGCACGACCCACTAGTCCCAGTTCACCGCCACGACGGGCTGAGACTGGGTCTTCGGAATACAGGCGTGCCAAGGTCTGGAATGTTGACTCTCCCTTATTCACACGGTCCGTATATTCACGCAACTCTTCCTTCACACGATTGATTTCCTCTTCTTCGACACGAGGGGTCTGACAGATAATCTGCACCTCCACCTCTGTTTGTACAAACGGAAGACTGTCTTGCGGAAGATTGGAGAAATATCGGCGCACGTCTGCTGGAGTCACGGCTATGCCCTCAACCAGTTTCTGACGCATCTTCTGCACTTTATAACGATTCTTAAACTCGTCACGCATCTCGTTACGCATCTCCGTAATTGTTTGATGCTTATATTCTTCCAGCCTTTCACGGGAGCCATCCACCATTTCAAGCCAACCGCTGATGGTCTGTTCCACATCCTGTGCCACATCTGCATCCGTCACTTCGATGCTGTCTATATCTGCCTGATGGACAAAGAGTTTCTGGACGGCAATCTGTTCCGGGATCGTGCAATCTGGATCCCCACTCCACTTGACACCCTCCATGGCAGCCTGCATACGCATATTCTCTACATCAGACTTCAAGATTGCCTCATCGCCAACAACCCAGATCACCTCGTCAATGATACTATGAACCGGAACAACGGAGTCAGAATCCGCAGAAGCCATTGACAGAACTGGTATACTGGCAGGACTCGGCATAGTGGCAATACCCATCAGAGGGACTGTTGCCAAGATAGGCAAGATAAACTTTCTTGTGATTCTCATTGATGCTTATTAACTGTTTTCAATATTTCTTTATTCACTGTGAATGGATAGTGCTGACGCAGATCATACACCCAGGCTTTTTCAAGCATATCCTGATAGTCGGCTGTCACCTGACCTCGGACATCGGTATAGTCCTCAGGTCCTTTTTTCAGCAGTTTGCCATAGACAGCATCTATCGGATAGCCTTCAACAGGAGTGACAGTTGCGGCACGTTTAAAGACCTCCTTGTCAACCAGGGGATGGTCACCCGGCTTAAAGATGCCCTTCTCCACACGAATACGAATCACCGAATCGGGGTTGAAGGTACTGCGCAAAACCTCTGCCCACTGATCAAAAGGCAGTTTTTTGACACAATTCTTCACGGCCTTCACATCGGCTTTATCCTTCACATGGTAGGCAATACCCTTATAATGAGGCTCAGACCAGGCATAGTCTTTCTTGTGTTCCTTGAAATAAGCCGCCAGACCGACTTCATCTTTCGCGCCCTTTTCCCAAACTTCACGATTACTGATCTCATAGAGCAGCAGACCGTCATGGTACTCCTGAATCAAGTATTTTGCCTCACTATCCACCGCCGATAAAGAGTCAGTCCTCATAGCCATAATATCTTCTTGGGTCTTTGTGCCACCTGCCAGTTTCACCATCTGCTGAATCTTCTGGTCTGCAATACGTTCACGAAGGCCCTGTTGCTCTATTCTCTGGATGATAGAATTCTTTAATGAATCGAAGGGTTCCAACTGCTTACGGTCTTTCATCAGGATGATATGATAGCCTCTCGGCGACAATACCGGTCGACTGAACTCACCTACCTGCAAGGCATAGGCAGCATCCTCGAACTCCTTGAAAGCCTGATTGGGGGCAATCCATGTAGAAAGCACTCCGCCATTGGCTCCAGTTTTCTTATCATCGGAAAAGCGTTTGGCAAGATCCGCGTAATCTGCACCATCCTTCAAGAGTTGGTAAACGGAATCCGCACGATGCCGAACCCTGTCTTGCTCTTCCTGTGTTGCCTTCGATGAGAGGAGAAAAAAGATGTGTGCCGGATAGATCAGTCCTTTCGAGCCAATCTGTTCTTTGGTACGGTCATAAGTGTCACGAGCCTCTTTCAGCACATCCGCATCTGTCACCAATGTAGGGCGCACCTGCTGGTCACGATACATTGCAAACTCCTGCTTAAAGGATGTCATGGTATCCAGTTTCGCATCCAGCGCGGCTGCCACCTTCAACTTATAGTTGATAAACAGGTCTACGTATTCATCAATTGTCTTTTTGTCGATGACGCCCTCAGAATTATTCTTGTTATAGGAATATTCAAACTCCGAACGTAACACAGGATTCCCATTGATAGTCATAATCACGGGATCCGATTTTGGCTGAGCCAAAGCAGTGAAAAGAGAAAAGTGAAAAGTGAGAAAGAATAGCAAAAACCTCTTCATAATCTTCAATGTTCAGTCATTAGGACGACTATAATTGGGAGCCTCACTGGTGATGGTGATATCGTGCGGATGACTCTCGTTAACACCGGCATTGGTGATGCGGGTGAACTTGGCCTCGTGGAGTTTCTCGATGGTAGCGGCACCACAATAGCCCATACCAGAGCGCAAGCCACCGACCATCTGGTAAATCACCTCCTGAACAGTTCCCTTATACGGCACACGTCCGGCAATACCCTCGGGCACTAACTTCTTCACTTCTTTGGTATCGCCCTGGAAGTAACGATCCTTAGAGCCGTGCTTCTGTTCCATAGCCTCCAAAGAGC
This sequence comes from uncultured Prevotella sp., assembly GCA_900320905.1. GTDB lineage: Bacteria > Bacteroidota > Bacteroidia > Bacteroidales > Bacteroidaceae > Prevotella. The sequence continues at coordinate 15,051 of ONTZ01000013.1, read as the reverse complement.
CCATGCCGCGATAACTCTTGAACTTACGTCCATTATAGATTATGGTGTCGCCTGGACTCTCTTCCGTGCCTGCAACCAGAGAACCGATCATCACACAACTGCCACCGGCAGCGAGAGCCTTCACGATATCGCCGGAATAGCGCAAACCGCCATCCGCAATGAGAGGTACACCAGTTCCCCTCAAGGCGCTATAAACATCATAGACAGCACTCAACTGGGGCACGCCCACACCGGCCACCACACGGGTCGTACAGATGGATCCAGGGCCAATACCCACCTTCACGGAGTCGGCACCATTCTCAACGAGCATCTTTGCAGCCTCGCCAGTAGCGACATTACCCACCACAATATCAATATGGGGGAAGGCTTTCTTGGCCTCCACCAACTTCTCTATCACAGACTTGGAATGACCGTGAGCCGTATCAATCACAATGGCATCGGCACCCGCATCTACCAAAGCCTGCATACGATCCAGCGTATCGAACGTCACACCGACACCGGCAGCGACACGCAGACGTCCTTTCTCATCCTTGCAGGCCATCGGCTTATCCTTGGCCTTGGTAATATCCTTATACGTAATCAGACCGATGAGACGATTGTCCTTGTCAACTACGGGAAGTTTCTCGATTTTGTTCTCCTGTAGGATCTGGGCGGCCGCCGTCAGGTCCGTCTGCTGATGGGTGGTGACGAGGTTATCCTTCGACATAACCTCATCAACAGGTCGGTCGAGACGGCGCTCAAAGCGCAGGTCACGATTCGTCACGATACCCACAAGATGATTATCATCGTCCACCACGGGGATACCACCTATATGATATTCCGACATGATGTCGAGAGCCTGAGCCACCGTAGAACCGAGGGGGATGGTGATAGGATCATAAATCATACCATTCTCTGCACGCTTGACAATGGCCACCTGACGGGCCTGTTCTTCGATAGACATATTCTTATGGATCACACCGATACCACCTTCACGGGCAATGGCAATGGCCATCTGGGATTCTGTGACCGTATCCATCGCAGCCGTTACGAAAGGAACGTTCAACTCAATATTACGAGAGAAACGGGTTTTCAACTCTACTGTCTTGGGCAGTACTTCTGAATAAGCCGGAATCAACAAGACATCATCGAATGTCAAGCCGTCCATCACAATCTTGTCGTCAATAAATGAAGCCATTATATTTATAATTTAGAATTTTATTATTTACAATTCAATTCGCCATCTCCGAGATGAATTTGATGCGTACCAGACGGATCTCATCCTCGGAATAGTCTGCTCCCAGTTCTTCCTGAGCCACATCTAACTTGTCGGTATCTGACTCTGCGAAATAGTCATAGATATCATCAATATGATCCTCGTCCATCACCTCTTCCAGGAAATAGTCGATATTAAGTTTCGTTCCACTATAAACAATCGCCTCTATCTCGTCGAGCAATTCTTCAAAATCGATGCCCTGGGCATTAGCGATATCATCAAGAGCAATCTGACGGTCGATGCTCTGGATAATCTTCACCTTCAACATCGACTTCTTTGCAACTGTACGGACACGCAGATCCATCTGGCGCTCTATCTCGTTTTCCTCGCAATACTTGGCAATCAAGTCCACGAACTCCTTGGCGTAGGGCTGTTTCACCTTGCCTTCACCCACACCTTGGATATTCTTCAACTCTTCAAGGGTAACAGGATAATCCGTAGCCATCTGATCAATGCTGACGTCCTGGAAAATAACGTATGGCGGACGCTCCAAACGTTTCGAGACTTTCTTACGGAGATCACGCAGCATCGCACTGAGCGTTGGGTCGAGGGCTCCCGTACCTCCTTCCGGCTCCACGCCGGTCTCATAGTCGTCACTAAATTCCGCATCCTTGACAATCATAAATGACTTCGGGGATTTCAGGAACTTCTTGCCGGCAGCCGTAATCTTCAAAAGTCCGTAGTTCTCCACCTCTTTCCGGAGATAGCCTGCGATGAGCGCCTGACGAATGACCGGATTCCAAATCTTCTCATCATCATCCTCACCGATACCAAACTCCTCCAGTTCGTGGTGCTTATGCGCCAGAATCTCCTCCGTTTCCTTGCCCATAATGAAGTCAATCACATAGTCGCTACGGAAGTTCTCCTTGATGAGTTGGATCACATTCAGTACCGTCACCAACTGATCCTTGGCCTCTATCTTGGTCTTTGGATGCAGACAGTTGTCACAGTTCCCACAGTTGTCCTTTTCGTATATCTCACCGAAATAGTGCAGCAGCATCTTCCTGCGGCAGACACTCGTCTCGGCATAGGCAGCAGTCTCCACCAACAACTGACGCCCGATATCCTGTTCGGCCACAGGTTTTCCTTCCATAAACTTTTCCAATTTGTCCAGATCCTTACTGGAATAGAAAGCCAGACAGATACCCTCGCCGCCATCACGACCGGCACGACCGGTCTCCTGATAGTAGCCTTCCAACGACTTCGGGATATCATAATGAATCACAAACCGTACATCAGGCTTGTCAATCCCCATACCAAAGGCAATGGTGGCTACAATCACATCGATGTCTTCCATCAGGAAGGCATCCTGTGTCTGAGTACGGGTGGCAGAATCCAGTCCGGCATGATAGGCAGCCGCCTTAATATCGTTGGCCCTGAGGATGGCGGCCAGTTCCTCGACTTTCTTTCGGGAAAGGCAATAGATGATACCGCTCTTACCAGAATGTTGCTTTATGAATTTGATAATATCCTTATCCACCTCCTTTGTCTTCGCCCTAACCTCGTAATACAGATTCGGACGGTTAAAAGAACTCTTAAATTCTGTGGCGTCCACAATACCCAAGTTCTTTTTGATATCTGAGCGAACCTTATCAGTGGCGGTGGCAGTCAATGCAATAATCGGGGCTTCACCAATCTCATTGACAATTGGACGGATACGACGGTATTCCGGACGGAAATCGTGGCCCCATTCCGAAATACAATGCGCCTCGTCGACGGCATAGAAAGAGATCTTCACCGATTTCAGGAACTCCACATTGTCCTCTTTCGTCAACGACTCAGGGGCTACGTAGAGAAGTTTCGTATGTCCTGCCAAAATATCTGCCTTTACCTGATCAATGGCAGCCTTGTTTAATGAGGAATTCAGGTAATGAGCCGTCCCCTCCTGTTCACTCAGATTGGAGATGACATCCACCTGGTTCTTCATCAGGGCAATCAGAGGAGATATGACAATGGCCGTACCATCCATTAGCAATGATGGCAATTGGTAGCAGAGGCTCTTTCCTCCACCCGTCGGCATCAACACAAAAGTATCTTTCCCATCCAACACATTCTGGATGATACGTTCTTGATCCCCTTTGAACTTGTCAAATCCAAAGTATTTCTTCAAAGCAGTTGTTAGATTAATCTTCTCTGCCATATATTTCCTCCTATTCACTAATCATTTCTCACCTTTTCACTTCTATCACGAGGCCAATTTCTGCAAATGAGACTTCTCCAATTGTTTTTTTGTGAAATCGGCTGTTACCTCAAATTTCTTTATTTTTTTGGATGGGGCATCGAACATTGTGTCCATCATCACACTTTCAACAATCGACCGGAGTCCGCGAGCACCGAGTTTGTACTCCACAGCCTTGTCGACGATGACTTCCAGCGCTTCGGGCGTAAACGTGAGTTGGATACCATCCATCTCAAAGAGTTTCACATACTGACGGATAATGGAATTCTTCGGTTCCACAAGAATCTTTTCCAAAGCCTCGCGGTCAAGCGGGTTCAGATAAGTCAGCACGGGCAGTCGTCCAATAATCTCAGGGATGAGCCCGAATGATTTCAGATCCTGCGGCACGATATACTGCATCATATTCGCCTTGTCAATTTTAGCAACATTCTGTACAGAATTATACCCCACCACATGGGTGTTCATCCGTTGCGCTATCTTCCGCTCAATTCCGTCAAAGGCGCCACCACAGATAAACAGGATGTTACGGGTATCCAACTGAATGTATTCCTGGTCGGGATGCTTTCTCCCGCCTTTGGGCGGTACATTGACAGTCGTTCCCTCCAATAGTTTCAGCAGTCCCTGCTGGACACCCTCACCACTGACATCACGGGTAATCGAAGGATTGTCCGCCTTACGGGCAATCTTGTCAATCTCGTCGATAAACACAATACCACGCTGGGCTGCATTCACATCATAGTCGGCCACCTGCAACAGCCGGGTCAGGATACTCTCCACGTCCTCTCCCACATAGCCGGCCTCTGTAAACACCGTGGCGTCGACTATTGTAAATGGCACATCCAAAAGACGGGCAATGGTTCTGGCCAGAAGCGTCTTTCCTGTTCCTGTCGAGCCCACCATTATGATATTACTCTTCTCAATCTCCACCTCGTCAGCACTGGCAGGCTGCTGGAGTCGCTTGTAATGATTATACACTGCCACAGACAGATAGCGCTTGGCCTCATCCTGCCCAATCACATACTGGTCAAGATAGGCTTTGATCTCATGAGGTTTGGGGATCTGCCCCTTTGCGCCCCCATTAAACCGACGAGACCCATTAGCCTCACCAGCCGCCGCATTCTTCTGCATCCAGTCCTGCTGCTGGACAATTTGGTAAGCCTGCTGGGCACAGTCCTCACAGATATAGCCGTTGAGTCCCGTTATCAGCAGTCTGACCTCTCTTTCCGTCCTTCCACAGAAACTACATACACCTTTCTTCACCATTCTTATCCTTTTCTCGTCAGTACGTTGTCAATCATGCCATATTCCTTGGCTTCCTCAGCCGTCATCCAATAGTTACGGTCAGAGTCGGCATAGACTTTCTCATAAGGAGTATGTGAGTGATTGGAGATAATCGTATATAATTCCTTCTTGAACTTCAGAATCTCCTTGGCTTCGATCTCGATATCCGAAGCCTGACCCTGTACGCCACCCAACGGCTGGTGAATCATCACCCTACTATGAGGCAGTGCAGAACGCTTGCCCTCCGTACCGGCCACCAACAGGACGGCACCCATCGAGGCGGCCATACCTGTGCAGATGGTAGCCACATCGCTGGAGATGAACTGCATCGTGTCATAAATACCAAGACCGGCAGTCACACTACCGCCAGGACTGTTGATATAGATGGAGATATCCTTACCGGAATCCACAGAGTCCAGATAGAGTAACTGGGCCTGCAACGTATTGGCGGTATAATCGTCTATCTGCGTGCCGAGAAAGATGATGCGATCCATCATCAGCCTGGAAAAGACATCCATTTGAGTCACATTTAACTGACGCTCCTCAAGGATATACGGATTCAGATACTGTGCCTGAGCCTTCATTACCTCGTCAAGCGTCAGACCGTCCATTCCTAAATGCCCTACGGCGTATTTCCTAAAATCATTCTTCATCTTCTTAACTCCTTATCTTCTTTACTATTTACTACTACAAAAAGGGTCATCGACCTTTTATCTTGCATATTGGGACACAAAGATAAACAAAAAAGTCGATAACCCTTCAAAAAATGGAGTTATTTTTTCGTAAAAAAACTTATTTTCTCTCCATTAACTTGTTAAACTCCTCCAAACTGACAGGTTTCTCCTCCAGTTTGACCACTGTTTTGAGTACTTCTGTCAACTTCATATCGACGGCGCGGTCCACAAAGTTATCAACGTTCTCACGCTTCTTCAACTGCTCAGAGGCATAGTTCTCCACCACGTCCTCAGGAATATTATTCATACCATACTGGGCGAACTGCGCACGGATGGCACTCTTGGCCACTCCCATCAAGTCCTCCTCCTTCACCTCAATCTTCTGGGCTGCCACAATCTGCTCCTTAATCAGGTGCCACTTCAGTTCCTGAATACTGGCATCAAAGTTCTTCTCCACGAAATCTGCTTCCTTGTCCTTGTTGTTATTCTGCATGATGCGCTTCAACAGAGCCTCTGGAAATTCCAGGTTACCGACTTTCTTCTCAAGATGCTCACGGACGTCCAACATAAACTTATAGTCACTGCTACCGGCAAACTGGGCCTTCAACTGTTCAGCAATCTTCTCACGGAAGGCTTTCGCATCCTTGACGACACCTTCACCAAAGACTTTGTCAAACAGAGCCTGGTTCACTTCAGCGGGCTGGAAATGACGGATCTCGGTAATCTGGAAACTAAAATCCGACGTCAGGTCCTTCACCTTTTCCTTGTCCACCTTCAACAGGGCTGCCACCTCTGCGTCGTTGTCTGGATAAGCCTTCTTGGGATTAAAGGTAATAATGTCGCCAGGCTTACAACCGTCGAAGAGTTTTTTCTGCTTCTCTTCCTTGATATAGGCCGGCATGATCATACCGCCCTCGGTTGTGATACCGCCTTCAAGCGTATTGCCTTTCTTGTCCAACTCACGCAGGTCGCCTGTCAGCGTATCATTACCGCTAAACACTTCGGCCTTGACGAACTCACCAGCCTGTGAGGCATACATCTGCACCTGCTGGTCAATCATCTTGTCGTCAACAGTAATAGTATAATAGGTAATCTTGTCTCGTCCGCTCAACTTGGCCTCAAATGCCGGAGCCACAGCGATGTCAAACACAAAGGTCAGGTCACCTTCCTTTTCAAAATCCTGAGGCTGCTGCTTCTCGGTATTAGGCAGGGGATCGCCCAACATCTGAATCTTGTTCTCACGCACATACTCATAGAGTTTCTCACCCAGCAGTTTATTAACCTCTTCCACCTTCACGGCGGTACCATACTGCTTCTTGATTAGTCCCATAGGAACATTTCCAGGGCGGAAACCAGGCACTTGGGCTTTCTTACGATAATCCTTTAACGTTTTCTCTACCTTCTCTTGGTAGTCTGCCGGTTCAACGGTCATCGTCAACAGACCATTGATCTTATCGGCGCAATCAAATGAAATTTTCATCTTTTTCTATACCTTATTTATTATATATCTCAATTTGGAGGTGCAAAATTACGCAATCTCAGCCGAAAAAAAGCATAATTTAGATATTTTAACTCTGGAAGGCTTTTTTGCGGAGTTCGAATGATTCCGTGAGGTATTTCTCGCGCACCACCTTGTTGGCGGCCAGTTCCTCTGGGGTTCCCTGAAACAGGATGCGCCCCTCGAAAAGCAAATAGGCACGGTCGGTGATGGCCAGTGTCTCGTCTACGTTATGGTCAGTTATCAGGATGCCGATATTACGATACTTCAAATGCCACACAATCTGCTGGATATCCTCTACAGCAATGGGGTCCACACCGGCAAAGGGCTCATCCAGCATGATGAACTTCGGCTCAATGGCCAGACAACGGGCTATCTCCGTTCGACGACGCTCACCACCGGAAAGTTGATCACCCTTATTCTTGCGCACCTTGCCCAAACGAAACTCACTAATCAGGCTTTCCAGTTTCTGCAACTGATAGTCGCGCGGTTTGCCAGTCATCTCAAGGACTGACAGGATATTGTCCTCCACGCTCATCTTACGGAAAACAGACGCTTCCTGGGCCAGATAGCCAATACCGGCACGAGCGCGCTTATAGACTGGATAAGTGGTAACCTCCTCATCGCCTAAATAGATATGACCACCATTAGGCACAACCAATCCCGTAGTCATGTAGAAAGAGGTGGTCTTTCCGGCACCGTTCGGCCCCAACAGTCCTACAATCTCACCCTGCTTCACGTCAAAACTCACATCATTGACCACGGTACGCTTTCCATAGCGCTTCACCAGTCCTTCCGTCCGGAGTACCAGACGCTCATTGTTAGTTGTCATTTCTTCCATAATCGGCTGCTAATTGGCTGCAAAGGTACAAAAAAAAAGAAAGAAATACTTATAATTAAGAATTATTTAGTACCTTTGCACCCAAATAAGGGAACAAAAGAAAGATGATACTCAAATATCTGGCTATATTCGGACGGTACCTGATGCTCATGGGGCGTACTTTTTCACGCCCCGAAAGACTCAGAATGTTCCTCAAGCAATACATCAAGGAGATGGCGCAGTTAGGTGTCAACTCCATTGGCATCGTCCTGATTATCTCCTTCTTCATCGGAGCCGTGATCTGTATCCAGATGAAACTCAACATCCAAAGTCCCTGGATGCCCCGGTGGGTATCGGGCTACACCACTCGCGAGATTCTGCTCCTCGAGTTCTCCAGCAGTATCATGTGCCTCATTCTTGCTGGAAAGGTGGGCTCAAACATCGCCTCTGAGTTAGGCACGATGCGGGTTACGCAGCAGATCGATGCCCTTGAGATCATGGGAGTCAACTCAGCCTGTTACCTGATTCTCCCCAAGATTATGGGCATGCTCACCATCATGCCGTTCCTCGTGATTTTCTCTTCTGCCACAGGTATTTTAGGAGCCTATGCCACCTCCTATATCGGACACATCCTGCCGCCCGACGACCTAACGGCGGGACTTCAGCATGATTTCGTACCGTGGTTTCTCTGGATGAGTATCATCAAGAGCCAGTTCTTTGCCTTTATCATCTCCAGTGTCCCGGCCTTTTGCGGCTACACCGTCGAGGGGGGCAGTGTCAATGTCGGCAAGGCGAGTACCGATGCCGTCGTCACCTCCAGTGTACTGATTCTTTTCAGTGATGTCTTCCTAACCCAACTGCTGTCATGATTGAAGTCAAAAATCTATACAAGTCATTTGAAGGAAAAGAGGTGCTGAAGGATATCAGCACCGTGTTCGAGAATGGCAAGACAAACCTCATCATCGGACGCAGTGGCAGTGGTAAGACGGTACTTATGAAGAATCTCGTGGGATTGCTTGATCCTACCAGCGGCCAGGTGCTCTACGACGGACGCGACTTTATACGGATGTCCAAGCACGAGAAGGTGATGATGCGCCGCGAGATGGGTATGATCTTCCAGAGTGCCGCCCTCTTCGACTCGTTGACCGTCCTTGAGAATGTGATGTTCCCGCTTGATATGTTCTCCACGATGAATCTTCGAGAGCGCACAAAACGCGCCATGGAATGCCTGGATCGTGTTAACCTTGACGGTGCCGAAGAGAAATTCCCCGGAGAGATCTCAGGTGGTATGCAGAAGCGCGTCGCTATTGCCCGTGCCATTGCCCTTAACCCCAAGTATCTCTTCTGCGACGAACCCAACTCCGGACTCGACCCCAAGACCTCGCTCATTATTGACGACCTTCTTCAGGGTATCACCAAAGAATTTAACATTACGACGATTATCAACACCCACGACATGAACTCCGTCATGGGCATTGGTGAGAATATCATCTTCATCTATGAGGGCGAGAAGGAATGGCAGGGCGAGAGCAGCCAGATCATGAAGTCCACCAACGAACGCCTGACAGACTTCATCTTCGCCAGTGACTTGTTGAAAAACATGCGCCAAGTAGTCATAAATAATGGGCTCGACCTATAAAAATAGGAGAAAAACAGCCCGTTTCCTTAAAAAATTCTTTCTTTTGTTTTCTTTTCCATTTATTTTGTGTATATTTGCACCCAACAAATCGCTATATGCCACATGATTCCATTTCGAACCATAGCCAGTATCCTGTTCCTGATGACTGCATTCTTGCTGCCAGCACAGAGTCTCGAGGAGTGCAAAAAGGAACTATCTGCCAAAAAGGGGAAAGACCGTATTGCTATGCGTGGCAAGATTTTTCAGGCAAGCCAGGAAGAACAGCGACCTCTGTCCGAACAGTGGCAGTATGCCAATGACCTTATTGAGGAGGCTCAAATACAACATGACATTAGAGAAGAAGTCGATGCACGCATCATCAGAACCGTGTTTGCCTACAATAATGACCTGAACGACTCCATCTACAAATATGCCCATCAAGATCTTGACATTATCAGTAAGACAGAAATATGGACTTCATATTATGAAATCTGGGGACTTTTGGTAAGGACATACGTTTACGACGGCAATGTGACCACAGGATTGCAGGAGGCTGAGAAGATGCAGAGTGATGCCATGCAGCGAAAGGACGAGAGCGGAATGGGGCAGGCTTACTACGCCATGGGTATTGCCTATGTCAATATGGGCATGATGGATAAAGCAGCCGACTGCTATCAAAAAAGCATCCAGTTGCTATTAAAACAAAAAGAGCCCCCTTCACAACTTGGAGAACTGTTCTATTCCCTGTCGGAAGTTTATGAACGCACAGAAGAGTTTGAGAAACTCGACAATATGACGAAGCAATGGAAGGTCTATCTGGATGAGGTTCGCGACATTTCTACCCAAAGAGAAAAAGAACGGCTCGGACTGAGCAATAATAGTGATATCGCCATTGACCTATCAGCCTTAAACCCCCTCTTTGTTTATTATAAAATCGGATGTGTCCGTGCTGACCTTGGCCTCAACCGTCTTGACCAGGCAGAACAGACCCTTAACGAAGCCCGGGAACTTATTTCCTCAGAAGAAGACTATTCTTTCCGTTCATGGCTTTTCTATCGAACCAAACTTCTGATCCTGCAAGGTCATTACAATGAGGCATTGGAATTCAGCAACCAACAAATGCTGATGTACGACGGAATCAGCGAGACTGCCGACTATCTGAGTACTCTTAAGCAACGTGCCGTCATCATGGCAAGCATTAAGAGATTCCGTGAAGCGTCAGAACTCTATAGCCGTATGTATGAGATAACGGATTCTGTCAATGGTTTTGAAACCAGGAAAGCATTAGCAGAGATGAATACCATTCTCCACGTTGACGAAATCAAGATGCAGGAGGAACGCCAGCGTGCCGAACAGCAGCGTCTCGGTATCATTCTCATCTCCAGCATCATCGTGTTCTCGCTCGCCATTTTCCTCTTTTTCCGCATCCGCAGCGCCAGACGTCTCAGAATTGCCCATGAAAAGTTGGAGGATGCTCATGGCAAACTGGAGGAGACCCACCAAAAACTGCTCACCGCTTACGACCAGTTGGAGGAGACGACCATTGCCAAGGAGCGTATTGAGAGTGACCTGCGTATTGCCCGCGATATCCAGATGTCGATGGTACCAAGCACCTTCCCTGACCGTCCAGACCTTGACCTCTATGCCTCCATGACCCCCGCCAAGGAAGTTGGCGGTGACCTCTATGGTTATGTCCTCAACGACGACAAACTATACTTCGCACTCGGCGATGTATCAGGCAAGGGAGTTCCTGCCTCATTGTTCATGGCGCAGGCTACCCGACTCTTCCGCACTCTCGCCGCCCAAGGCATGATGCCGGCAGAGATAGCCACACGCATTAACGACGCCCTTTCCGGCGATGACAACGAACGCGGCATGTTCGTCACCATGTTCCTTGGACTCCTCGACCTCACCACAGGTCATCTCGACTTCTGCAATGCAGGACACAACCCACCCGTGCTCATCGGCGACGGCACCACGGAATTTATCGAGATGATTCCCAATGCCCCCATCGGTCTCTGGCCAGAGATGAAATTTGAGGGTGAGGAGATTGCCGACATCACAAACCGTCCGCTGTTTATCTATACTGACGGACTCAACGAGGCAGAGAACAAGGAGCAAGAGCAGTTCAGCGATGAGAAACTCCTGGAAATTCTGCAGACCACCCCGTTTGAGAGCAGTGAGAAAACCATCGAACTGCTGCGCGACGAGGTGGAGAAACATCGTGACGGCGCAGAGCCTAACGACGACCTCACCATGCTGTGCGTGAAAGTGATAAGAGACAATCAATAATAATAAACCATAATGAAATCAATGAAAAAGGAAATCAGAATCAAAAATCATTTGGACGAACTGGAGCGGGTGAACCGGTTCGTTGAAGAGATTGGCGAGGAACTGGGGCTCGACATGGAACTCCAGATGAATCTGAACCTTGTCATGGAAGAGATGGTGGTCAACGTCATCTCCTATGCCTACCCCGAAGGCAAGGAGGCTGACATTGAACTGCTGGCAGAGAGCGACGGCAAGGAACTGACGTTCGTGCTCAGCGACCGTGGCAAGGAGTTCGACCCCACCATGAACGAGACCGATGACACCGACATGGATGTCAATCCTGCTGAACGAGACCTCGGAGGAATGGGGATCTATATCGTCAAGAACATCATGAACGAGGTGACCTACCAACGATTAGAGGGGAAGAACCTGCTCACAATGAAAAAAGCAATTTAAATCGAACAATAAACATAAAAGAATTATTAAACTTTATACGACTATGACAAAAATTATTAAAGAAGGTGGTAAGACCATCATCCAGACAGGTGCCCGTATCGACACCATGAATGCCAACCAGTTTGAAGAGGACATCAAGCCCGCTCTGGTAGACGGAGGTGTTGACCTCGAAATGGATTGCTCAGAACTGACTTACATGGCTAGTTCCGGCCTCCGCATCATCCAGAAGACCATGCGTACCGTGATGCAGCTGAAAGGTCAGTTCAAGATGACCAACGTAAGCCCTGAAATCTACAAGGTGCTGGCAATGACCGGCTTTACGAAGTTCATGAAGGTTGAAAAGAAAAAAGACGAACAGGCATGACCATCTTAATCATCATTCTCGTGCTGCTGGTGATCATCCTAGGTGCAGCACTCTATTTCCAGATGAAGGCAGCCAACAAGCATACTGCAGACCAGCAGCAACTGCTGAAGGACTATCAGAAGCGCGTTGACGAACAGGAGAGGCTACTCTCCGACTACCGTTCACTGGAACAGAACTTCGACAATGTGGGCCAGGGCTATGAGCAGGCCCTGCTGGCCTTCGACAAGATGGAAGAGGACAAGCAGAAGATGCAGAACGCCGTGAATACACTGCAACAGCAAAACCACGACCTGCAGGAACAGTACCAAGCACTCAGCGGCTCGCAACTGCAGAAGAAGCAACTCATCGAGCAGGCAGCCCTTGAGGCCAAGAAACTGCTTACAACCAATCCCGCCAGTGCCCTGCGCCTTCTGAACGGCATCCTCAATGCCAACGACGTGGCCTTAGAGACAGCCATCGAGGCTGACGACAACGTCACCGTGGGAGAGATCATCGACAAGGCCGTCCTGGAGTCGGGCATCGGCGCAGCCAGTTACCTGACTTTCACCACCGAGGCTAGCGAGGATGTGAAGACCTCCATGCTGCTCACCAACGAGGCTCAGGTAGTGCGTGCCCTTGGTGCTCTGCTCGACAATGCCGCCAAGTTCACCACCGAAGGCAGCGTGAAACTCACGGTGAAGCCCGAAGGTGCACAGATACAGTTCATTGTCGAAGATACCGGCTCAGGCATCCCCGCAGAGGATGCAGAGAAGGTGTTCGAGCCGTTCACCAAACTCAACAGTTACTTCGACGGCGCCGGCGTCGGGCTCACCGCTGCCCGCAGCATTGCCCGCCGACTGAACGGCGACCTCACCCTCGACACCTCGTTCGAAGGTCCCGGCGCACGCTTCGTGCTCGCCTTGCCATTCTAAGAGAACCATAACAAGCCACGATTATTCGTGGCCCTACAGACCGTCCGTCCTTCATCAACAGAACGGACGGTCTTTCGTCATTATCAATATATCCATTTTTTAATCCACCTATCCCGCACTTCCCGCATGTAATTTTTTTACTTTCTGACTTCTTCAATGCATCACCCTGTTCGCGTGTGTGCCTGTTTAAACCTGCTTCTTGTCCCCTCCTACTCAGCAGCAAAACTTACCTTTTTGGTAGTTTTGAAACCCTGACTTAACCCTGACTTAACCCTGAGGTAGTCCTGAGGTAGTCCTGAGGCAACCCTTATGAATCATTGATGCCATCATGTGACAAGTAAAAAAGTCAGACACGTGATGAAGCCTGAGAGGTACGCACAAGACTCGCTTGACCACACGCCATGTTACATGTGGGATTGCTTTGAGCTTTTGCAAGTAACTGAAACACAGACAGAAATGCGATACCACCAAAATTGAACGGTACAAAAAAGTGCAATAGCAAAAAATGGGAAATCTAAGAGTTTTGCAGAGCAAAACCAGCCTTCAAAGGTGTGCAATATTTAACATTTCATTAAGATTATCTAACCTTTAATTTTGAGGCAATTTTGCCGTTTGCAAAGTCAGGATGACAGTAATGGGTGGCATTTACACCTTCATAACATTGCCTTGCAACATATAAAAAGAGGGCAAAAAGGGGACGTTTGTACCGACGTTGTACCACGACTGCGATAATTGGCTGTTAGACAGCGTCGGTTAATAATTCAAGCCGAACTCATGCATGGCATTTTGATTCATTTTAGAGGGAAATGTGCACTATATCGTGTTAAAGTCTGTCATATCAGAACCTCCTTGAAGAATATTTTGTAACTTTGTAACCAAATTCACATAGGATTGTATCATCATGAACGAGAGTTTCGCTATACAGCTCTTTGAGGGCAAGAAAGTTCGCATCGTATGGGATGCAGAACAGGAGAAGTACTATTTCTCTGTAACGGATATAGTGCAGGTCTTGACAGATTCCGTGAATCCGCGTGATTACATAAAGAAGATGCTTAGACGTGACCCAGAACTGAAATCCAAGTGGGGGACAATTTGTCCCCCTGTTGAAATGTTGGCTCCAGATGGCAAGCGACGCAAGACGCAAGCCGCTGATCTTGAAGGCATTTTTAGAATCATCCAGGCCATACCCTCCAAGAAAGCCGAACCGGTGAAACAATGGCTTGCCGAGTTGGGCAGTATGCGCGTTGACCAAATGATTGACCCGGAACAGACCTTTCAGATGGCCGTCGAGGACTATCGTCGTCAAGGCTACAGCGACCGCTGGATAAACGAGCGCATGCGCTCCATCGAGATGCGCAAAGAGCTGACCGATGAGTGGCATCGTTCCGGCATACATGAGCCTAAGGACTTCGCCATTCTGACAAATGTGCTGACAAAGGCGTGGAGCGGCATGACCACAGGCGAATACAAGCGTTACAAGGGGCTGACCAAGCAGAACCTGCGCGACAACATGACGAATGTGGAACTGGCACTCAACACACTTGCCGAGGTAGCTACCACGGAGTATTCTCGCCAATCTAATCCGCAGTCGATGGCCGAGAGCCAACGTATTGCAAAGGAAGGTGGCGAAGTAGCACGCGAAGCACGCGAGACGATGGAACGCCGTCTTGGCAGAAGCGTTGTTTCTTCTGAGCGTGCATCAGACTACATAAGGCCAATTGAGG
>ONTZ01000043.1 GCA_900320905.1 uncultured Prevotella sp. | reverse complement strand
GCAAATTGTGATTTTTCAGTTGAAAGCGCTGCGCATGGCGGGATTCCTCGAGTTTGTGCAGCAGGTGTTGAACATCGTCAGGACCTACCGCGACTCCGGCGAGGCTGGCGTCAGCCAACTCCCTGCGAAGGTGGAGGCAGCCTACACACCTTTCGTGGCTGGTGTGGCAAAGGTGGACGAGGCGTACAAGATCAGCCACTCCAGTGAGTACACCCAGCAGATCGCCGACGAGGACACGCGCCGTGACATCCTCTACACCGCCCTGAAGAAACAGGTGCAGATGTACACCAAGTTCACCTTCGACATGGAGAAGAAGAGTGCGGCCACGTACCTCTGGAACATCATCAAGAAGTACAACGTGGACGTGAACGAGAACTACTCCGAGGAGAGTGTGAAACTCCAGCAGATGCTGCAGGAGATGGAGGATGACAACGTGGCCGGCGGACACATCACGGCACTGGGACTGACCTCACTCGTCACCCAGTTGAAGACCTCCAACGAGGCGGTGCGTACCTTACTCTCTCAGCGCAACGACGAGCGGATGCAGAAGGAGAAGGCTGCCCTGGCCAACGCCCGCAACGCGGCCGATGAGGCTTACCGCGAACTTGTCCTGAAGTTGAATGCCTCTGCCGTCATCGAGGACAATACGGAGGGCATCGAGGGGGTGATCTCGCAGGTGAACGAACTCATCAAGTACTATCGCCAGTATGTGCTTCCGAAGTACGGCAAGGGCGACAAGGAGAATGAGGGCGAAGGCGGTGACAAGCCCAACGGCGGTGAGAACCAAGGTGGCAACGGAGGCTCGCAGAACGGCGGCGACAACTCCGGCAACGGCGGTGAGAACCAGGGCGGCAACGGAGGCTCGCAGAACGGCGGCACCAACTCCGGCAACGGCGGTGAGAACCAAGGCGGCGGAACCAGTCAAGGCGGTGACAACGGCGGCGGCGACAACGGCGACGAGCCGGATCAGTGAATCGAACTTAGAACTAAGAACTAAGAGGTAAGAGGTAAGAACTAAGAACGATGAGAAAGAAAGGATTCATTGAGATTGCGGTGAAGGTGATAGTAGCCGCGCTCACAGCCTTCCTCACGGCCATCACAACGACCAGTTGCATTGGCAGAGGCCCAGTTTTCTAGACGAAAAGCCCCCCGAAGGTTCATCGACTTTCGGGGGGCATTCTTATGATGTTTCAATCCTGAAATCAAGAAACAACGATGGGCTTGTATTTCGGCACAAGGGTCTTCATGATGCACCAGCCGATGATATAGGCCACGGCACAGACAGAGAACACCACCATATAGGCGGCAGGCTTGCCTTCGAAGCCGAAGAACGTATAGGCACTGCCCTGACTGGCTGCCCAGTCGAAGAACTCACCAGACGAGAGGTTGATGGCATAGGAGGCAAGACCACCTGCCATCGTGCCGATACCCGTGATCGTACCGATGGTAGATTTGGGGAACATATCACCAATCGTAGAATAGAGGTTGGCACTCCAGGCCTGATGACCTGCACCCAGCAGACCAATCAAGATGGCGGGCCACCAGGCACTATAGGCACCGAGGGGCTGCGCAAGGAGTCCTAAGAGGGGGAAGCAGGCGAAGATGAGCATGGCACGCATACGACCTAAGTAGGGATTCATGCCACGCTTCTCGACGAAATAGGTGGGCAGATAGCCGCCACCGATGGAGAGCACCGTCACGATGAGGTAGAGCGTGAAGATGAGCAGGATACCCATCGTGGAGTCGGAGGTATAACCGTACTGGTCGCTGAAATAGGCGGGTGCCCAGAACAGGAAGAACCACCACACGCCATCGGTCATGAACTTACCCACGATAAACGACCAGGTCTGACGGAAGGTAAAGCACTTCCAGAAAGAAATTGTCTTCTCTTCCTTTATCTCCTTACGATCCTGCACCTCAGCGATGTCGCTGTCCTGTTCGATATAGTTCAACTCAGCCTGATTGACATGACTGCTCTGGTGGGGCTTCTCGTAGAACCACATCCACAAGCCCATCCAGATGAAGCCCAGCACACCGATGATGATAAAGGCCATCTCCCAACCCCAGGCACGTGCCAACAGGGGGATGGTGGCAGGGGCTGCAAGCGCGCCCACAGAGGCACCGCTGTTGAAGATAGAGGTGGCGAAGGCACGGTCTTTCTTGGGGAAATATTCGGCTGTCACCTTGATGGCAGCAGGGAAGTTGCCTGCCTCACCGAGGGCGAGCACCATACGGCACGACAGGAACAGATACATCGACACGGTGGCGATGGCCACAGCGGCATCACCCGTCAGTTGGCCGAGTTGGGCCACGGAGGTGTAGCCCTCCCACTCCATCGCTGCCCAGCCGCAGCCGGCATGGAGACAGGCACCCAGCGACCACACGAAGATGGCGATGAGATAGCCCTTCTTGGTACCCATCCAGTCGATGAACTTGCCTGCAAAGAGGTTGGCAATGGCATAGAAGACGGAGAAATAGGCCGTGATCTTACCGTAGTTTGAGTCTGTCCAATGGAACTCGGGGGCGATAAAGTCCTTCCAGGTCAATGACAAGACCTGACGGTCCATGTAGTTAATGGTGGTTGCCAAGAAGAGCAACGCACAGATGACCCAACGGAAATTGGACATCTTAGTGGTTTGTATAGGTGTCATATCATTATGGATTATTGGTTTTTAATCGCAGCCTTGACTTGCTGTCGAGCCTGCTCACACT
This sequence comes from uncultured Prevotella sp., assembly GCA_900320905.1. GTDB lineage: Bacteria > Bacteroidota > Bacteroidia > Bacteroidales > Bacteroidaceae > Prevotella. The sequence goes on along the minus strand of ONTZ01000043.1, from coordinate 19,023 downwards.
CGATGAAGCATGAGCATGCTCTGCTTCATTCTCGTTTAATCGCAGCCTTCTTTCGCTGGTCATGGTCGAGAATGGTCTTACGCATACGCATCGACTTAGGCGTGACCTCCACGAGTTCGTCCTGTTTGATATATTCAAGACATTCCTCCAGCGACATCACTGTCTTGGGGATGATGCGGGCCTTCTCGTCGGTACCCGAGGCACGGACATTCGTCAACTGCTTGGCCTTGCAGACATTCACCACAAGGTCGTTGTCGTGGACATGCTCGCCCACCACCTGTCCGGCATAGACATCCTCGCCCGGATCGATGAAGAATTTTCCTCTGTCCTGCAACTTATCGATGGCGTAGGCGAAGGCATTACCCGTATCCATCGAGATCATCGAACCGTTGACACGGCGCTCAATCTCGCCCTTATAGGGCTGGTATTCCTTGAAGCGGTGGGCCATGATGGCCTCGCCCTGAGAGGCGGTCAGCACATTGGTGCGCAGACCGATGATACCACGTGAGGGGATATCGAACTCAATATTCACCCGCTCACCCTGATTCTCCATCGACGTCATCTCACCCTTCCGACGCGTCACCATATCAATCATCTTCGAAGCAAATTCCTCAGGCACGTTGATGGTCAGTTCCTCGATGGGCTCGCATTTCTGTCCATTGATCTCCTTATAGATAACCTGCGGCTGTCCCACCTGCAACTCATAGCCCTCACGACGCATCGTCTCGACAAGCACAGAGAGATGGAGCACGCCACGACCAGAGACAATCCACTTATCCGTAGAATCCTCGAAAGGCTCCACGTGCAGGGCGAGGTTCTTCTCCAGTTCCTTCTCCAGACGGTCGTTGATATGGCGCGAGGTCACGAACTTTCCCTCCTTACCGAAGAAAGGCGAGTCGTTGATGGTGAAGAGCATCGACATCGTGGGCTCATCGATGGCGATGGGGGCGAGGGGTTCAGGATTCTCCAAGTCGCAGAGGGTGTCGCCAATCTCGAATTTCTCCAGTCCGATGACGGCACAGATGTCGCCACAGTCCACAGAGTCAGTACGCACATGACCCATCCCCTCGAAAGTATGGAGTTCCTTGATCTTCGTCTTCTCCATCGAACCGTCACGGTGGGCTATCGTCACCTGCATACCGTCTTTCAAATGACCGCGATGCACACGCCCCACGGCGATACGACCCTGATAACTCGAATAGTCGAGACTCGTGATCAGCATCTGGGGCGTACCCTCAATCTGCTGGGGTGCAGGGATGACTTCGATGATCTTATCTAATAAATAGGTAATGTTGTCTGTCGGCTTGTTGTAGTCCTCTCCCATCCAACCGTTCTTGGCGGAGCCATAGACCACAGGGAAGTCCAGTTGATCCTCAGTGGCATTGAGGGAGAACATCAGGTCGAACACCATCTCATAGACCTCCTCAGGGCGACAGTTCGGCTTGTCCACCTTGTTGACCACCACGATGGGCTTCAATCCTATCTGGAGAGCCTTCTGCAGCACGAAACGTGTCTGAGGCATCGGACCCTCGAAGGCATCGACGAGCAACAGACAACCGTCCGCCATATTGAGCACACGCTCCACCTCGCCTCCGAAGTCGGAGTGCCCCGGGGTGTCGATGATATTGATCTTGACACCCTTCCAGTTGATGGATACATTCTTCGACAGAATGGTGATACCCCGTTCCCGCTCCAGGTCATTGGCGTCGAGCACCTGGTTGCTGAGATTCTGTCCCTCACGGAAGAGATTGCCAGCGAGCATCATCTTATCGACCAACGTTGTCTTTCCGTGGTCAACATGCGCTATAATTGCTATGTTTCTGATATCTTGCATAATCATTTTAATTTGCGCGTGCAAAATTACAAAAAAAACACGGATTATAAGGATTATAAGGAAGGTTTTTCATGAAAAACGAGAAAAAATCCATAAAATCCATATAATCCGTGTCTAAAAATTTGTTGGAATGGATAAAAATCACTACCTTTGCACCCGCATTTCGGAAAATCCGATGCATCTGACGACGTAAACCCGTCTGTGATTAGGCTGGAAAAGCGTCTGAAAGATGTTTATGCAAACACTAATAATCACATTAAATTATGTATTTAGACAAAGCAAAGAAGGAAGAGATTTTCGGCAAGTACGGCAAAGGAACTACCGACACTGGTTCTGCTGAGGCACAGATTGCCCTTTTCAGTTACCGTATCTCTCACCTGACAGAGCATTTGAAGAAGAACCGCAAAGATCACACAACAGCCCGCTCACTGACCATGCTGGTAGGTAAGCGCCGTAAGTTGCTGAAGTACCTCTACACGAACGACATCAATCGTTATCGTGCCATCATCAAGGCACTCGGTCTGCGTAAGTAAGAAGACTTCTTCTTCGGAAAATTAAAGCCTCGCTTTTCAGCGGGGCTTTATTTCGTTTAGGGGGATCATCACAAAATCGCGCTGCTCCATCAGCGGATGGGGAATCTTCAGGTCGGGTTCATCGATGGTCAGGTCATCGTAAAGGAGAATATCAATGTCGATAGGACGGTCGGAGTATTTTGAGAAGTCAGGAGACTGGAGACTGGAGTCGGTAGATTTCCTTTTACGACCAAGGGAGCGCTCGATTTTCTGGGTGGACCTGAGGAGTTGGCGGGGGGTCAGAGAGGTTTCCACGAGGATCACGCCATTGAGGAATCGGTTTTCTGACTCGAATCCCCAAGGTTCGGTTTCAATGAGAGAGGACTGGCGAATCACCAGTCCCACTTTTTCACCGATCAGCGCAACTGCCTTTCGGATATGCTCTTCTCTGTCACCGAGATTACTTCCGAGTCCTAAATAAACCCGATGCAATTCATCACTCCTCACTTTTCACTCCTCACTTCTCACTTCTTAGTCGTCCAGTATCAGCATCGCATCACCGAAGCAACCGAACTTATAGCCGTTCTTCACAGCCTTCTTATAGGCCTCATACACCAGGTCATAGCCGCCGAAGGAACATTCCGTCATCATCATCGTCGACTCAGGATGATAGAAGTTACCCACCATCGCATTGGCCAGACCGAACTCATAGGGAGGGAAGATGAAACGGTTGGTCCAACCATCAAACTCCTTCAACATCCCATCGGTACCGACTGCCGACTCTGTGGCACGAGCCGTACTGACCCCTACCACACAGACACGATGACCTTCTGACTTCGCCTTGTTCACAACGTCACAGGCTTCCTTGTCGACGAACATCTGTTCAGAACTCATCTTGTGCTTCGTCAGATCCTCCACCTCGATATCGTCGAAGTTGCCCAGTCCGCAGTGCAGGGTGATAAAGGCGAAGTTGATGCCCTTGATCTCCATACGCTTCATCAGTTCACGACTGAAATGCAAGCCTGTCGACGGAGCCGTGACAGCACCTTCTTTCTTGGCATAGATGGTCTGGAAGAGATCCATATCCTCCTCTGTGGCAGGACGGTTGTCGACGATATAACGGGGCAGCGGTGCCTCTCCCAAGGCAAACAGTTCACGTTTGAACTCATCATGCGGACAGTCATAGAGGAATCGCAGCGTACGTCCACGACTTGTGGTGTTGTCGATTACCTCAGCCACCATCGGACCATTCTCCTGGAAGAAGAGTTTATTGCCGATACGAATCTTACGGGCAGGCTCTACCAGCACATCCCACAGACGGAGTTCCTCGTTGAGTTCACGAAGCAGGAAAACCTCAATCTTGGCATCGGTCTTCTCCTTCGTGCCATACAGACGGGCAGGAAACACCTGTGTGTCGTTGAACACAAAAGCATCGTCCTCGTCGAAATAGTTAAGGATACTCTTGAAGTCGAGGTAGACGGGATTGCCTTCCTTGTCTTTCATATCCTCACCGTTCTCGTCCTTCTTGAACATCTCGATACGCTCACTCTTACGGTGAACCACCATCAGACGACATTCATCACGGTGATAGGTAGGTTCGAGTGCCACAAGATTCTCAGGCAGTTTGAATTTAAATTGCGACAGTTTCATTTATGTTTGAAATTTGAATTTTTATCTTTGAAATTTGTAATTACATGGCGGCAGCAACATATTATTCACCTTCTCGGTCTTTTACATTTTCTTCCAGCCAGGCTGGGAAATCATCGAATGTCAGACAGTCCTCGATACGGACATCGCCCACACGGGTGCGGCAGAGTGCCGTCAGATAGGCACCACTCCCCAGAGCCTCCCCAATGTCACGCGCCAGTGACCGGATATAGGTGCCTTTGCCACAGACCACCCGGATGCTCATCTGCATCTTCTCCGCATCGAAGGCAGTCAGTTCCAGTTCGTCGATACGTACCGGCTTGGCAGCCAGTTCCACCTCCTGTCCCTTGCGGGCCATCTTATAGGCCCTGTGTCCGTCTACCATCACGGCAGAGAAGAGAGGCGGCACCTGCATGATATCTCCCACAAACTGGGGCAGTGTCTGTTCAATCAACTCCCGTGTGATATGCGCTGTCGGATAGGTGGCATTCACCTCATGCTCCATGTCGTAACTCGGTGTGGTGGCTCCCAGTTGCAGGGTGGCCGTGTACTCCTTGGTATGGAGTTGCAACTGCTCTATCTGCTTCGTTGCCTTTCCCGTACAGAGGATCAGCACCCCCGTAGCCAACGGGTCGAGGGTTCCGGCATGTCCCATCTTCACCCGCTTCACATGGATCCGCTTGGAGACGAGATAACGGATATGCGCCAGCGCCCCGAAACTCGACATCCGGTAGGGTTTGTTGATATAGATGAAGGCTCCCTCCTGGAAATTCATTTAATCCACCATTGCAAGTGAGTGACCTGTCAGCAGCAGAATGATGATTATGCCACCAACGATGATGCGATAGATTCCGAAAGCCTTAAAGCCGTATTTGCTAAGATAGTTGACGAACCACTTCATGGCCAGCAGTGCCACCACAAAGGCAATGACACAACCCAGTATCAGCATCGTGATATTATGGCTGGTGGCCCAGATCGTATCTTCCTTCATCAGGTCGAGCAAGTCGAGCAACGTGGCACCGGCCATCGTCGGTACAGCCAGGAAGAACGAGAACTTGGCAGCACGCCTACGGGTCAGTCCCTGTGTCATACCACCCACGATGGTAGCCATCGAGCGCGACACACCGGGAATCACGGAGATACACTGGTAAAGACCAATCTTGAAGGCACGACGCTCATCGACCTTGTTTTCCTCACTGCCCTTGTTGAACAGTTTGTCGCAGTAGAGCATAAACACACCTCCGAGCACCAGCATGACGGCTACCACCTCGACGCTGTCGAGGAGCCAGTCGAGCAGACCCGACTTCTTGGCAAGCAGGCCAATAACTACTGCAGGTATGACACCCACGATCAGCAGCCAGTAGAAATAGAACCTATGCTTGAGTCGCTGGAAAAGCGAACTGCCCTCCGGAGCCGGGGTGTTGTCAAACTGGAAGAATTGTTTCCAGTAGAGGCATACCACCGACAGGATGGCACCAAACTGTATGATAAACGTAAAGGCATGTACAAAGGGGTCGCCCTGCGGCACTCCCAACAGATTCTGCGCAATAATCATATGGCCTGTCGACGATACTGGCAGAAACTCTGTCAGTCCCTCCACGATGGCTATAATAACGGTCTCAATCCAATCCATAACTTAGTTCTTGGGTTTACGCACGACGGCATAGATCATCGACACAAAGCCGAAGAGACAAACGATAGGTGCCACCTTGATGCGGCGCACGCTGAAAATATCCGGCTCATACACGGAATCATCCGAACCCGCTCCCGTCATCAGCAGGAAACCGACGACGACAATCGCCATCCCCACTGCCAGCAGGATGAAATTTACCTTGTCAAATGCAAAATTTCTCTTATCCATTCTTATTATTCACTTTTCACTTCTCACTTTTCACTTCTCACTTTTCACTTCTCACTTAAATCTTATACAGATCGCCTGCCGTCATTCTCAGGAAACGGTTCACGGAGATCCACGAACACATCGCCGTGATGACAATACCGAACAACAGCACAGCCACTGCCGTAATGGTCAGTTCACGCCAGTTGATGATGCTCAGGATGTTGGGCTCATAATAATAGAGACCATAGAAGCACAACCCGAGAACCACGATAGCAAGGATGGCTGCAATGACCCCCACCAGTACCGACTGCTTGAGGAACGGCCTACGGATAAAGCCCCACGAGGCTCCCACCAGTTTCTCCACGTGAATCAGGAACCTGCGGGAATAGACACTCAGTCGCACCGTATTGTTGATCAGGGCGAACGACACGAATGTCAGCAACATTGCCAGCACCAGCAGCACGATGTTGATACGTGTCAGGTTACGGTTCACATTGTCCATCAGGTCCTCCTGATAGGCCACATCGGTCACAAAGTTGTTCCTGCGCAACTCTTCGGTGATCCAGATCAGGGAGTCACGGTTGGCATAGTCCGACTTCAACTGCAGTTCCAGTGTGGCCATAAAGGGGTTGGCACCTAAGAACTCCGAAGGGTCGGAGCCCATCGCCGCCGTCTGTTCCTTCAAAGCCTGCTCCTTGCTCACATAGTCGATGTTCTTGGAGAACGGACGGTGGTAGAGGTTCCGGCAGAGACGCTTGGCATCGTTGACGCTCGCATCATCGCTGAGCATCACGGTAACAGTCAGGTTCTCCTTCACCCACGCCGACAGGTTATGCGACGTCAGCACGGAGAGCACCACCAAGCCCAGCAACACCAGCACCATCGTTGTACTGATGCACAGCGTCACCAACTGCATACCCCGACGGCTGCCAGACCTTTTCTTGCGTTTTTTCATCAATTATTTAAACACGTACGTAATTCGGAGTGCAAAGGTACTAAATTTAAACACGGATTATATGGATTTTATGGATTTTTAGTTTTTTTTCTGAAAAATACTCCATATAATCTTTATAATCCACGTTTTTTTCATAACTTTGCGCCCTGTATGAGTACCATTATCTATCCATCACCCATCTTCGGCCCCGTACACAGCCGTCGTCTGGGCATCTCGTTAGGCATCAACCTGCTGCCGTCCGACGGCAAGGTATGCACCTTCAACTGTATCTACTGCGAGTGCGGCTTCAACGAAGACCACCGTCCCTCCCTGCCGATGCCCACACGCGAAGAGGTAGCCACCGGACTCGAAGAGAAACTCTGTCAGATGGTCGCCGACGGCCAACTGCCCGACGTGCTGACCTTTGCCGGCAACGGCGAGCCCACCTGTCACCCCCATTTCGCGGAGATCATCGGTGACACCATCCGCCTGCGCGACAAGTACTGTCCGAAGGCGAAGGTCTCCGTACTGAGCAATGCCACGATGATACACCGTCAGGCCGTACACGATGCCCTGATGCGGGTGGATAACAACATTCAGAAACTCGACACCATCGACCCTATATATATTAATAAGGTGGACCGCCCCAACGGCAACTATGATGTCAACAAGATTATCGAAAGGATGAAGGCATTTAACGGACACCTCATCATCCAGACGATGTTTATGAGGGGTGATGGCGTAGATAACACTGGTGAGGAATATGTGGCTCCGTGGCTGGAGGCTGTCAAGGCCATCAAGCCCCAGCAGGTGATGATCTACACCATCGACCGTGAGACGCCTGCCCAGGGACTTCTCAAGGCCACCCACGAACAACTTGATGCCATCCGCGACCGCGTCATCGCCGCCGGCATCCCCTGCACCGCCTCCTACTAACAATAATCCCCGCTCGGCCGAGCGGGGATTAATAGTTTACTTGCACATGATGCCTCGTTTGGTACCCTCGAGGAACTGGATGATCGTCTGGATCTCCGGACTGTCGGGCACCTGCTCCTTGATCTGGTTGACCACGTCGAAGACGCTGGTCTTTCCGTGGAAGAGCAGACGGTAGGCATTGGCAATATGCTTCTGCACCTTCTCGTCGATACCTGCCTCATGCATCATCGTATTGTTGGGACCTCCGTATTCGAGAGGCTTGCCGCCAGCAATGACGAAGGGTGGGATGTCCTGTGAGAACGAGGTGCCGGCCTGAACCATTGCCAGACGTCCCACACGGGTATTAGCATTCTGGATGGCCGAACTGGAGAAGATGACACCATTGTGGATCTCGCAGTCGCCGGCAACCTTCACACCATAACCGAATACGCAGTAGTCGCCCACCACCGTGTCGTGACTGATATGCACGCCTTCCAAGAGGAAGTTGTTGTTACCGATCTTCGTCACGCCATCGCGATGGGTACCACGGTTGATGACCACATTCTCGCGGATGACATTGTTGTCGCCAATCTGTACATACGACTTCTCACCACGGAAGTTGAAGTCCTGTGGCAGGGCGGCAATGACAGAGCCCTGGTGGATCTTGTTGTTCTTTCCGATGCGCGAGCCGTCGCAGATGCTGACGAAGGGGAAGATGATACAGTTGTCACCGATCTCCACATCGTCCTCGATATATACGAAGGGGAATATCTTACAGTTGTTGCCGATCTTCGCCTTTGGGCTGATCTCGGCTTTGGAACTTATTTCACTTGCCATAATTCATCCGTTTTATTTTGCACCTCCGCCTAAAGCCTGGTACAAGTTAACTACTGACTGCATCTTATAGAACTGATCCTGCACCTGCGAGATCTGGGCATTGAGGAGGTTCGACTGTGCGGAGATGACCTCGAGGTAGGTGGTGTTGCTGGATGACTCCATCAACTTCCTGGTGTCCTCCACGTTCTGCGTCAGCACAGCCACGCGCTTGGCATCGAGTTCAGCCTTCTCAGCATAGGAGTTGTACGACACAAGGGCATTCGACACCTCGTTGCCAGCCTTATAGATGGCATTCTGCCAGTTGTTGAAGGCCTGTTCGTACTTAGCCTGCGCCACTTTCAGTCCTGCCACAATCTGACCGTGCTGGAAGATGGGCTGCACCAGACTCCCCACTGCCGAGAGGAGCATCTTACCAGGATTCACCATGCCGTTATTGTTGGTGAAGGCAGCCGTACCCGTGATGGTGATGCTCGGATAGAACCGGCTGCGAGCCGTTTCCACATCATAGAAGCACTGAGCCAGAGCCATCTCATAGGAATGCACGTCGGCACGGTTGTTGAGCATCTGGATTCCCACACCTGCGGAGAGTTCCGTAGGCAGGCTCTGCCCGGCGAACGAGCCGCGCTGGATGGTCTGTCCGGGTTGTCCGAGCAACAGCGAGAGAGAGTTCTCCATCTCACGGATCTGCCGCAGCAAGTCCACCTTCTGTGCCTGCACCTGATAGTAGGCAGCCTCAGCACTCTGCACAGCGGTAGAACGATAGCCGATACGGTTCTCATGCATGAACTGCATCTTCTCCCAGGTCTCCTTCGTGAGTTGCTCCATGTCGGTGCTGATCTCCACCTGTCGGTCTAGCATCAGCAGCGTGTAATAGAGGTTGGCGATGGCAGAGATGACATTGGTCTTCACCACCGTCTGATAGTCCTTGGTGGCGATGAGTTGCATCTGTGCCGAGCGCTTCACGCTGAGCAGGTTGCCGAAGAGGTCGACATTCCACGATGCACTGACGGGCAGTGAGTAGGCCTTCGTGGGAGTAGCCCCGTCGAACGACGACAGGGTGCCTTGCGGCGAGAGTGCCACTGAGGGCAGGAAGGCGAGTTTAGCAACCTTCAGTGCCTGATTGATCATATCCACGTTGAGGGCGGCATTCAACAGGTCGGGATTATTGTCGAGTCCCTGCTGGATGAGCGCCTGCAACTGCGGGTCGGTGAAGACACTGCGCCACGGCATGTTGCCGAACGACGTGGTATCGCTGACAGCGAGCGTATCGGTAAGCGACACGGGGTCGCGCACGATACCGTCGGCCTTCACCTCCGGACGCTCGTACTTATTATAGAGTCCGCAACTCGACAGCAGCAGGGCTGCGGACAGATATACCATTACTTTCTTCATATTATTTCTCCAGTTCATAGTCTTGTGGTTTAGAATGTGCATATTGAGCCAGTTCGGCAGCCACCTCCGGATTCTCATCATCCTCGAACTTCATCGGACGGAACTTCTCCTGCAATGACTGGAAGATGACGAAGAGCGTCGGCACCACGAAGATCTGCAATAGCGTACCGATGAGCATACCACCTACGGCAGCAGCACCCAGTGTCTGGTTACCGTTCTTGCCGACTCCCGATGCGAACATCATCGGCAGCAGACCGACGACCATCGCCAGTGAGGTCATCAGAATAGGACGCAGACGAGCAGCGGCACCTAAGACAGCCGACCACGAGATGGCCATACCCGTCTCACGGCGCTCCAGGGCGAACTGCACAATCAGGATAGCGTTCTTCGCCAACAGTCCGATCAGCATGATCAGTGAGATCTGCATGTAGATATCGTTGGCATGACCGAAGATCATCGTGAAGAGGAAACAGCCAGCCAGTCCGAAGGGCACGGAGAGGATGACGCACAACGGCAGGATGTACGACTCATACTGTGCCGACAGGATGAGGTAGATGAAGACGACGCACAACAGGAAGATGATGCCAGTGGTGTTCGATGCCTTGGCCTCCTCACGCGTCAGACCCTGATACTCGTAGGAATATCCGGCAGGCAGCATATCGGCAGCCACCTTCTCGGCAGCCTTGATAGCCTCACCGGTAGAATAGCCGTCAGCCACCGTCGCCGTCACATTGATAGACGTAAACAGGTTGAAGCGGTTGATGTTCGACGGACCGTAGACACGCTCCAGACGACAGAACTCCTGGATGGGTGCCATTCCCGCAGGCGTACGTACATATATATTATTAAGCGACTCCACCGTCATACGGGTATCAGGCGAGGCCTGGATCATCACACGGTAGAGTTTACCATAGGCATTGAAGTTTGAGGCATAGAGACCGCCGTAGTAGCCCTGCAGTGTGGTGAGGATGGTCGAGGGCGAGATACCGCTCTGCTTACACTTCGCCACATCCACATGGATCATATACTGCGGATAACTGGGGTTATACGATGTCTGTGCCATCTGGAACTCCGGCAGTTTGTTCAGTTCGGCGATATAATCCTTCACGATGCCGAAGAATTTCTCCAGACTACCACCCGTACGGTCCTGCATCACGATCGACACACCACTGTTGGCAGAGAAGCCCGGGATCATTGGCGGCTGGAAGGCCAGGATGGAAGCATCCTTGATATGAGCCGTCTTGATGAATATCTGTGCGATGACACCCGTGGCTTCCGACGGATCGAGGAAGAAACGGTAGATACCGTCGCCCTGCCACAGTCCGCTGAGTTTCCAGAAGAAGCCATGCTGACGCTCAGAGAACGGTTTCAGTTTCAGGATGAACGTAGCCTGGTCGGAGCCCGAACCGGCAATGAAGTTATAACCCTGTATCTGTTCACGGCTCTGGATGGCGGGGTCGGCAGCCAGGATGCTGTCCACCTCGCTGATCACCTGCTTTGTACGGGCCACGGAGGTGGCTGGCGGCATGGAGATGGTACAGAAGAGCGTACCCGTATCCTCCGAAGGCACCAGACCCGTCTTGGTGGTGAGGAGCGTCGTCACCAGCACGGCAATACCGATAATCACGGCGATGCCGATGGCCAACGGCTTGCGCACCAGTTTCTCCACGCGGTTCTTGTATTTGCCCAGCACCTTGTCGTAAGCCGTATTAAAGGCAGCATGGAAACGGTCTATACGCGACATCTTCACCTCATGCCCGTCCTTGTCGTGCGGTTTCAGGAAGATGGCACAGAGAGCCGGCGACAGTGTCAGGGCGTTCAGTGCCGAGATGAAGATAGACACAGCCATCGTCACACCGAACTCACGGTAGAACGTTCCAGATGTACCGCCGATGAACGACACGGGGATAAACACCGAGGCCATCACGAGTGTGATGGAGATGATGGCACCCGAGATCTCGTTCATGGCATCGATAGAGGCCGTCAGCGTCGACTTGTACCCCTGGTCCAACTTCGCATGCACGGCCTCTACCACCACGATGGCATCATCCACCACGATGGCGATGGCCAGAAGCAAAGCCGACAGCGTCAGCAGGTTGATGGAGAATCCGAACACATTCAGGAAGAAGAACGTACCAATCAGTGACACCGGCACGGCGATCAGTGGGATGAGTGTCGAACGCCAGTCCTGCAGGAACACGTAGATCACGATGAACACCAGCAAGAGGGTGAAGAACAGCGTGAACACCACCTCCTCGATAGAGGCGTACAGGAACTCCGTCACGTCGTAGTTGATCTTATATTCCATGCCCGGAGGGAACAGTTTGGCCTGTTCCTCCAACTCAGCCTTCACCTGCTTGGCAATCTCGTTGGCATTAGAACCGGCAATCTGCTGCACCATACCCAGCACTGAGGGCAGGTTGTTGTTCTTCATCGAGACCGAATACTGCTGTCCGCCCAGTTCAATCTTGGCAATATCCTTCAGTTTCAGCGTCGTTCCGTCAGCCCTGCTCTGGATGATGATGTTACCAAACTCCTCAGGTGTCTTCAGACGACCGGTATAGCGCATGGAGTATTCGTAGGCCACGTTGGCATTCTCACCGAAGATACCTGGAGCCGCCTCGATGTTCTGCTCTGCCAGCACACCACTGATGTCACTCGGCATCAGGTTGTACTGCTTCATCACGTCGGGCTTCAGCCAGATACGCATAGAGTAAGTCTTCAGACCCGGGCTCTGCACGTCACCCACACCCTGAATACGCTTGATGGCAGGCACGATATTGATATTGTTATAGTTCGTCAGGAACTCATCGTCGTAGCGACCGTCCTTGGAGGTCAGCGTAAACATCAGCACCTGTGAGGTCTGACGCTTCATCACCGTCACACCGATACGCGTCACCTCGGCAGGCAACAGCGCCAGTGCCTGCTGCACACGGTTCTGCACGTTGACGGCACACATATCGGCATTCATGCCCTGACGGAACAGCACACTGATCTGTGCCGATCCGGCACCAGCCGACGACGAGATATAGTCCATACCCTCCACACCGTTGATACTCTCTTCCAACGGCACAATCACGGAGTTCTTCACCGTCTCTGCGTCGGCACCAGGATAACTGGTCCATACCGCTACGGTTGGCGGTGCAATATCTGGATACTGCTCAATAGGCAGCGACACCAGTCCGATAAAGCCCAGCAAGACGATGACAATGGAGATCACCGTCGAGAGCACCGGGCGTTTGATAAAATTCGTAAAAGTCATATCTTTTTCTAAATTAGATTACTTCATGGCATCCACGATGTCGCCGGCACTCATAGCCTTGGCCTGCTCCTGGATCTTCTGCTGGTAGCGCTCCGGTGTGATGGGAACGATCTCCATACCGTCCGTCAGTTTCGTGATACCGTTGGTCACATATTTGTCGCCCACCTTCAGGCCGTCGGTCACCACGTAGTTATTACCGTCGGTCTGCGGGTCAACCTTGATCTCGGTGTACTTCACCTTGTTGTCCTTGCCAAGGGTATAGACGAACTTCTTGTTCTGCACCTCCGACACACAGCCCTGCGGGATGACGATGGCGTCGCTATTGCTCTTCGGGATGATGATAGCACCCGAGCCACCGCTCTTCAAGATACGCTCAGGATTCGGAAACACGGCGATGACCTGAATCGACCCCGTAGCAGGATCAATCACACCGCTCATCTTCGTTACCTTACCCTCGTGGCCGTAGATCGTTCCGTCGGCCAACTGCAACTGCACGTCCGGCATGGCACCCATGGCGGCCTTCTGACCACCCTCTGCCTGTGCCATAGCCAGCGCGTCTTTCTCTGTCAGTGAGAAATAAACCTCCATCGACGAGTTGTTCGACACGGTGGTCAGCACCGAAGCCGTATTCACCAGCGCACCCTTCTTAAAGGGCAGGGTGCCGACGACACCAGAAGCAGGGCTCTTCACATAACAGAAACTCAGCATCTCCTTGGCCGAAGCCAGCGAGGCCTCAGCCTGCGACAGACCAGCCTTGGCCTGCTCATACTGGTTGGTGGCCGACTGCAGTTCGAAGTCACCGATGACCTTGTTCTCAAACAGTTTCTGGGCATTCTCAAACGACAGCCTTGCCGTATTACAGGAGGCCTGGGCTGTATTTACCGAAGCCTGAGCCTGGCGCACCTGTGCCTGATAAGTCACGTTATCCACCACGAAGAGCACCTGTCCGGCACCCACCGTCTGACCTTCCTTCACGTTGATCTGGGTGATGAATCCCTGCACCTTCGGTGATATCTGCACATCCTGCACGCCCTTGATGGTTGCAGGATACGTGGTCTGCATCTGGGTACTCGACGTACCGACCGTCACCACCGGATACTCGTTGTCGCCGAATGTCGGACGACCACCTCCACCGCCGCACGATGCCATCAACATCGCGGCAGCAGCAAACATTAAAATCTTCTTTTTCATACTAAATCTATTGCTAATACTGATATTTCAAACGATTTCAAGGTGCAAAGGTACGAAAATATATCTAAGAGATATATCTCGGTCAAATGTTTTTAACAAAGTTTACCACGTCATCACACTGTTCGGTGACAGTCAGGCGGTGTGTGATAAAGAGCATGGTCTTGTCAGGGCAGGCGGCAAAGAGTCTGCGGTAGAGTTCCCTTTCGGTGGGTTCGTCGAGGGCACTGCTGATCTCGTCGAGCAACAGGATATTGCCTGGTCTCAGAAGTCCTCTGGCGATGGCGATGCGCTGTGCCTGTCCCTCACTGAGTCCGCTGCCGCGCTCACCGAGTTCGGTATCGATGCCCTGAGGCAGGTCATCCACGAAGTCGGCACAGGCGGTATGCAGCACCTCCCTCAGTTCGTCGTCGGTAGCGTCTGGCTTTGCCAGTTGCAGGTTGTAGCGGATGGTTCCGCTCATCAGTGTGTTTCCCTGCGGCACAAAGCAGAGGTTGCCGTCCACCTCCACCTGTCCTTCCGTCGGTTCGATGAAGCCGAGGATCAGTCGGAAGAGTGTGGTCTTGCCGATGCCCGTCTCGCCGACGATGGCGGTCTTTGTGCCGGCCTTGAACTCATGTGTGAAGTGACTCAGTATCTCCCTGTCGCCCGTGGCATAGCGGAACGACACATTCTCAAAGCGGATGCCCGTAGCACGGGGGGCAGGTTTCCTTGTGTCAGACGCCGCTGATACAAGAGGGCTGTCTTCCTGTGCTACCACCTCCTCCAGTCTGTCGATACTCGCCGTCGCGTGTATCAGTGCAGGAATCATGTTCAGCAGTTGCATGATTGGCGTCTGTATCTGTCCGACGAGTTGCAGGAACGATGTCATCACGCCAAAGGTGATGGCACCTGTGCGCAACTGCAGACCGCCCCAGACGAAGGCCAGCAGATAGCCCAGTCCGAAGGCGCATCCCAGAGCCAGGCGTGTCACCACGGTAAAGCGTGTGCGCCGCATCACGTTTCCCTTCAACCGTTCCTGCATCGAGTCAAGGCGTTCGGTCACCCACTGTTCCGATCCCAGTGAGCGCAGCACGGCGTTGTGCTCCATACCCTCCTGCACATGCATCTGGATACGGCTCTCGTCATTGCGGATGTCGAGTGTCATCTGTCGCAGTTTCCTTGCCACCAGTTTGCCGAACACAAGGGCGACAGGTGTCAACAGCAACAGCGCCCACGCCAGTCGTTCGTCGAGATAGCGCAGCAAGAGGAAGGCTCCGCAGAGTTGTATGCCTGTGATGAACATCTGCGGCAGCATATCGGTCGTGGCGTTGCACACCACCTCGATATCCTTGGCCAGTCGCGACGTGACATCCCCCGAGTGCAGTTCATCACCGCTGTAGAGTTGTCTGCGGAACAGGCTACTGAACATCTTCAGTCGCAGCATATTTGTCTGTCGGGTGCTCGCCACCACCGTCAGGTAGTAGTATGCCTGTCGGAGCAGGATGCCCCCCACCACGGTGAGCACGAGCCAGAGGATCATCCTCAGCACGTCGCCGGAACTGCCTGTCCGGATGGTCTCATCGATGAACCGTTTGCTGAGCCATACCATCAACAGACCGAGCCATACCTGTCCGATGCCCGCCACGATGCGTACCACCGTGTTCCAGCGGATGCCCCGTGAGTGACGCCAAAGCCATATCAGATACTTCATAACCGTCTGTATATCTCTAACAAATACCTTCTTACCGGGCGCAGATGCCACCAGAGGCGGACTGCCATGCACCGCCAGCGACAGTAGAGGTTGTGGGGCCGTTCGTCAGCACCGACGACGTGTGTCACCTTCGCCTTGACATCGTTGAGCATACAGTGCTCCGTACCGCTCAGGTTCCCGTCGCCCATCAGCGTCAGCGCATCGCCATCGATGGCGATGATCCGGTGCACCACATAGCGACAACCGTCGGCCCATGCTAGTACCACATCCCCCACCCACAGGTCACGGGGGGACTGAAGGATCACGCTCTCTTTACCCCCGACGATAAACGGCAACATACTGTTCCCGTTCACTGGCAGTGTCACGCTCACGCCCTCCCCCACCAGCCGTATCGCCTCCTTTATGATTCTCTCATCAGTCATCGTCATGATTCTTTTCTGACTTCGCCTTACTGACTGCTGCAAAGCACACATCCGCTGCGGCTTCATCAGGCAGGCACTCCAGATGCCACGTCGGCACCGTCTGGACCAGCATGTTCTCCGTACGGTGCAGACCGTCGGCAATCCGCTCCTCCCATCGCATCCCACTCACACTTGCCACGATGGCTATATAAGCCGCGATGCCCCGTAGCCGTTCTATCTTGTTGTAGGGTGCCTGACTCAGTAGCACGATGCCCCCGAGGGGATGACTCACGTTGCGGTAGCACGGTGTCTTCCCGCTCCAGGGCGAGCCATACACGGTGGCACAGCCGTTGGTGATGCGCACCACAGGATTATCGTCGTTTATGAGTTCTGCGCCATCGATATGCTTCAGCCACAGGCTGGCGTGTGTGCTTTTGCCCGTGCCGCTCTTTCCGAGGAACATATATCCGCGCCCGTCAAGCCCCACCACCGCCGCATGAAACAGTGCCGTGTCCTTGTCGGCGGTCTCCAGGGCATAGAGCATCATCAGGGCGTTGTCTATTGCCATCTTACGGGCATAGCCCGTCACGATGAGCCGCGCCTCATGGCCGTCTGCCGAGCACACCAGCCACCCTGCCGTCTGACCGTCCCACAAGAACTCAAACAAGGGTTCCCGTCCAGCCGTCTTGCCACAGACGATGACCTGTCCCTCTTCCTCCTGCCTGAACTCCTCTGTATATGCCGGGCCTTCGTCCTTCCCGACTGTCAGTGTAAATACAGGGTCATGGAGTCTGGTTTCAAATGGTTCATAATTCGTCATCAGCCCGAAGTCACTCTCCGGGGCTGTCACGCAGAAGCCATGTCCTGCCACTCTGTAATATCTTGTCATCATACTCATCTTCTCACGTCTCTCAGCGACAGTTTTCCTCGGCTGATGCGCTCCGGGATGGTTCTGAAGATGGTCTTCCAATAACTCACCTCCGTCCACAGCACCTCCCAGAAGTCAAAGCGCATCATCTTCAGTTGATGCCATCTTTTCCGGAAGAACCGCCGCCATACGCCGTATTGTTCACCTGGGGAAAAGAAGCCGAAGTTACCGTCTTCCATGATCCTGCGCAGCATCCACGCTCCGCGGAATCGGTCTGTCTCACAGAGCATCAGTCCGCTGTCGAGGTGGAGCACCTCGCTGAGCAACCACATCAGTGCCCCCGCCGACCGTCTCAGTCCCATGCGCTGCAACAATTCCGCCACCGCCTTGCGGTCTTCCTCTGTGGAGTGGCGCAACAGCAGGTAGTAGTCGCAGACCTGTCGCAGTCCGATGCCGCCCGACAGGAAATGGTGCTGGATATGTGCCAGTTGCATCACCATTGCGAAGCGCATCGACGGCACGTAGAAGTCCTCCGGCACCGTCGTTGTCTGTTGTATCTCCTGTTCCACCCAGTGCTGCAGTCGTCTGTTCGTGATGGGGTTGAAGTTGCCCGACGACGGTCGGAAATGCACTTCTACCGTCACGCCCTGCTCGTTTGCTGGCAGATGCACGTGGTGGTACGATGCCGAGGCTTTGTCATCCACAGAGATCTTAGCCAGTTCATCCACCAGTCCCATGTCTCTGAGCAGGGCTATCACGCTCTTGCGTCCGCCCTCCACCCAGATGTCGATGTCGCCGGGCTGCCGGCTCATCGGGTCGGGATAGAGCCGTGCGTTGGCCTGACCTTTCAGGATGGCCGAGCGTCGTCCCTTGTCGGCAAAGACCCTTGTCAACCGTGCCGCCTCACTGTTCAGCAACCGGTTCAGGCCACGTATCTGTTCCGCATCGCTGAGCCAGGGCAATGCCACGCTTTGCGGCATCTGCATCCGGCCCGTCACGGTGAAGAGCAGTCCCAAGAGCGACTGCTGCCGTGCCATCGCGTACAGCCGTTGCCACACCTCGTCGGTCAGCGTCATCGCGGTTGGTTCCGTCTCCGGTTCCCCACCTTTCAGCGCCGCCCTTACCAGTGCAAAGAAAAACGCTTCTATCCGCGTCATACGACTCCGGCGTTTTGCCAGTCGGCGATGATGGCAGCCACGTCGGTTCGGGCCTCGTCGGGTGTCACATCATATTCCTCACAAAGTCGTTCGGCAAGGGCCTCGACGGTGAAGTCACCCATCTCCTGCGCCTGCTTCCAAAGCCAGGCAGCACTCTCGTTCAGGGCGAGCAGTTTACCGAAGTTGACGGCTCTGAGCCCCTCGCCCACAATCACGTTCTCGCCGCACACCTCGCGCAGCACAAATCCTTGTTTTATTCTCATAATCGTCTGTTATTAGTCGGCAAAAGTACAAATAAAAATCGGTATGGCTGATGTTTTTTGCCATTTTTTGATGCAATGATGGTAAAAATTTAGTTTTATTCTTACTTATTTGTATCTTTGCAGCATTATGGAGAGAATGTACCTTTGCAGCCGATAAGAAACAAGTTTAACCCGCTAAATTTTATTATTGGTGTCCGATAAAAAATTAAACTGAGCCGACAGAAAAGGGGACAAACCTTTCGGCAAGTCCCCAAAGATTTGTAATTTTGTATTTGCGACA
>ONTZ01000034.1 GCA_900320905.1 uncultured Prevotella sp. | reverse complement strand
CATGCAAGCGGATGATTTCTTTCTTTTCTTCTAAACTGTGATGTGTATACATAATGAACCCCAGAAGTATTCTGTCCAACTTCTGGGGTTCACTTCAAAACAGGACATCCTCCTTTTTGACGCCAACATCGAAAATAGGCAACGTCTCGAAAAAACTCTGAAATTATTTGGTTATTTACTCGATTTGTACTATCTTTGCATCCAGACCAAACTTATAAACTTATTGCGTATGAAACAACTTGTACTTATAGTAATTGTGGCAATGGGGCTGAGTACCACTGCCATCGCACAAAACAGAGTGAAGAACATCTATGCCAGTTCCTCAAAACTGGACATAGAAATGATGCAGAACAGCGACCAGACCATCCAGTTGAATCGCTATTTCTATGCAGGTTACAATACTCTCTGCCTGCCTTTCTCGCTGACGGCTGAGCAGGTAGCAGTTGCCGCCAAAGACCTGAAGGTGGAGCGTCTGGCTGGTATCCAACAGGAAGGATCGACACTGAACCTCTACTTTGTGGATTGTACTGCCGAGGGCATTCAAGCAGGCACACCCTACCTGATCTACTCGCCAACATCACAGTATCTGAAGGTAAAGAACACAGATGTCTTGAATTTCGACCCGGAACTCAAGGCCGTCCGCGTGACTGACGACAAGGGTAACATCGTGACCTTCGGTAGCAGTTGGGAGAGCATGGAAAAGGTGGGTCGCTATGGCATTCCCGCCAAGCAGAACGTGACACCATTGGAAAGCGTGCTCGTA
This sequence comes from uncultured Prevotella sp., assembly GCA_900320905.1. Lineage (GTDB taxonomy): Bacteria > Bacteroidota > Bacteroidia > Bacteroidales > Bacteroidaceae > Prevotella. The sequence goes on along the minus strand of ONTZ01000034.1, from coordinate 30,452 downwards.
AGAACTGAGGCAGACAAGACCTTCCTGCCCACACGTTGTGGATTCACCTGGGTGCAGCAGGCTGCATCCGCCAATGACCTGAAGATCCAACATGCTGCCAGCAAGGGCGAGGTAACCGCCATCTTAGGCATCCAGCAGAACGAAACCACTGGTGGTGACTATTACGACCTCCAAGGCCGCAAGAATGCCAAGAATGCCAAAGGTATTCTCATTCAAAACGGCAAGAAAACTATCGTGAAGTAGCACTGCATAACCTTATCTGATAAAGAGGTCCAGACTTTTCCAAGTCTGGATCTTTTTATAAAAGAGTGTTTTTTTCGTTCGTACATATCCTCTGTACAATCAGTACAAAGGCTTTGTACTGGTAGTACAGGGCTTTTGTACTGGCAGTACAAACCGTCTGTACCAAGGATACAGATCCTTGTTTAACGACCCATGATGATGTTCACGATAGTTACGATGTCTGCGGCATTGATGACTCCATCACCGTTTGCGTCGCCAGCCAAGCCGGAACTGCTTCCACCCGCATTACCTGTAATCTGTGCCGTAGATACGTCGGAATTCTCCAATCCGGCCTTAGTGGCATAGACGCTGACTACATAAGTTGCAGGAACATTCACCTCACTGCCAGTGCCTTTCTTAGAACCAGAAAGCGTCACGTCATAGTGGAATACGACACCCTTCGTGGTTGAGGCGAATTTCAGTTGACCATTCTCCAGACTAATAGTGGGAGTTGCACACTTGGTCTCTTCCTCCTCTATGATGTTGAAGAAGTCTTTCCATGTCTTTGCTGCCTTATAGTCGTCGACTGTACCACGTGGTACATAGAGTTTACAAGTCTGCTTGTTGATGTTATTGAACACATTGTCGTCGGCACAAGCAGGAGGCGTGGTGGCATAACTATAGATTGTGCTCAACTTGGCACTCTCTTCCCAGAAGGCAGAGAATGCTGACTCGCCGATGCTCTTGACAGATGTACCTATGATGAGTGTCTCAAGAGGTGTGCCTTCGCAATAACTGGCATAGATTGAAGTCACCTTGTCACCGAAGGTAATCTTCTTTAGAGTCTGGTTACCGTGGAACAGGTCAGACTCGATATTACGTCCGATATAGGCTTCTTCGATGATGTTACCTCCTTCTCCAAACATCGGCGCCCAACTGTTGGTTCCTATAAACAAAGCGTTCTCACTGTCCTCGATGATCACTCTTTTCAGAGTATTCTGGGTAACCAAAGCATAATCGCCTATCTCATCAACGCTCGCTGGAATAGTTAGTTCTTGTAATGCCGCGTCATAAAAGGCTTCTATTCCTATCGTTTTCAGCGTAGAGGGTAAAGTGACATTTGTCAAAGCCCCACAATGTTCGAAAGAAGCATTACCGATGCTTATCAGCCCTTGGGGCAGGTTGATGGATGACAGTTTTTCGCATCCAAAGAAGGCTGCATTCCCAATGTTGTTGATGTTTTTTCCTAAAACAACCGTTTCCAGATTAGGACAGGATTCGCAATACGAATCAGGAACAGATAAGACATTATCGCTTAATGTCAGTTTCTTTAAAGTTTCGTTCCCATGGAACAGGTCTGGCCATTGCGACTCGACTCGACGTCCGACATAGGCTTCTTCTAATTGCTGAAGAGCATTTCCTCCGAATAATGGATAACCATTTCCATCACTTCTACCATAGCCGACTTTTAATGTTTTTGAACCGTCTTCAAGGATGACTTTCTTCAGATTATTGCCCGACAAGCCATAGTCACCAATGACTTCAACACTCGAAGGAATGGTAATCTCTGTAATCGAACAACCCCAAAAAGCATAGGCACCGATGGTCTTGATGGTAGAGGGTAGTGTTACGGACTTCAGGTTGGTGCAGCCGTCGAAAGCAAATTCCCAAATACCCTCAACAGTATAGCCGTTGACCGTCTCAGGAATCACGATGTCACCATAATATACTGATGGATCCTGATCGCGGAGCCATTCCGTATCCATGACATCCCTACGAGTGCATCTGTAGGCAAAATAGGCTACACCCTTTTCTTCGTTAAACACCCACCACATACCGTCAACTTCAGTTGTAAGTACATCTTTTCGGTCCGCTAACTCGCTTTCGTCTATAGCGGGGGTCTGGGCATAAGAAACAGTCGCCACAAGGGCGAGCACAAATAAAAGTAGCGTTTTCTTTTTCATAATCGTATCATTTTCTTGATTAAAAATATGGTGCAAAGATACGATATGCAAGAGAAAAAGGACTTACAAATTCACACAATCGACTAACAAATGATAATTTGTCAGTTAAATTTCTGTTTGAACTCACTGGGAGTCATACCTGTGACGTTCTTAAAAGTCCGGAAGAAAGAAGTCTCGGTTGAGAAGCCAGATGCCATCCAGACTTCCGAGACTTTGACATCAGGCTGACGACGCATCAGATCCTTGGCATAGTCTATACGATAGCCGCTTATAAACTGAGAGAAGGAACAGCCACGTTGGTTGTTGATGCAGGCAGAAATAACATTACGGTTAGTATTCAAGGCATCAGCCACATCGCCGAGTTTAAGATCGCTGTTCAGATAGAGTTGTTGCTCCTCCATCAGTTTGCAGATGCGCTGCATCAGTTCATCATGAGGGGCTGAATCAGTAACCTGTGTCTCTATTTCTGTTTCCACCTCAGCATGATACCTACGTTTCCTGACCAGAAGGATCAAAACTGCCATAGCAGCCAATATTAATGCCAGCCCAATCCACCAGAACCAGTCAACAGTCGAGGAACCTGAGGCATCAGCAGCCTGTGTACCAACGTGCAGGAGATAGACTGTAGACAGCGGAGAGAAATTATCGTTGCCCAATTGACCGCCTTGTTTCTTGTTAAAGTTATAGCCACCTACCATCACAAGGTCACCTTCGTCTGTCAGTGCAATCATGGGTGAACCTGCATCAGGCAGTGGATCCGTATAATAGAGTGTCAACGGAGCCGGCATCTTGTCATATTCCACACAGAGCACATAACTGCGGCCTTGCAGATCAGAACCATGCACATAACCTTTGTGGGCTTTCCGATCGGCAATGAGGGGAGAATACCACAAGATAGAGTCTGAAGTTGAAAAGCCTGTCTGCGGTACATCACAAGTCGTAGGAAGCATCGAGAAGGTGGTGTCGCACACCATAACGAAAGCCGTCTTACGACCAAAGAGATTCCACGCTGTGGTATCTTTTCCGCTCCAGTCCTGCACCGCCAGGAGATAGGCATAATCACCCTTTGACTCGTCACCGATAAAGCCGAGGTCGTTAGGGAATGGTGCCTCGAAAGTGATCGGTTGCCATTTATTTAATATAGGTACGCGGAAGGGAGCACCCTTCATACGTTCTACAAGATCACTGCATATGGGTTTGCCGTGCTGACCCTCATTGCCCAAGATCATCACGTCGCCATCAGAGGTTCTAAGCATATAAGGCACAGAGCGGGGCGTGGCGACATCTTTGACGGGAGAAAAAGTCCTGTCACCATCAAACATTTCAATACCATCGTCGGCATACCAGTTGCCAGAGACAACTACCCGTCCGCTGTCCAACTCAGCGCCAGAAGCAAAGGTACGTTTCTTGCTCAGGATGCAGAAGCCGCGAAAGGTATGAGTCACTGGGTCGTATTCTTCCACAGGATAGGTTTGTCCGATTCCCATTGACTCTGCATGTCCACCTCCCAAGAGCACCTTCCCAGACTTCAGCACCACACAAAGACCGTTGTCATGAGGATAGGCCATCTGCATCAGATGCCACCGGCCGTCCTTATAGTATTCTGCCGTCTGCGTGGGTATGAAATTCGTCGTATGTCCTCCGAATACCGTCAACTCACCATTCAGGCAGACGGCAGAATGACTATTGCGAGGGATATTCAGGTCAGGCAACCGTTCGACCTTGATCTTCACCATAGGACAATCCCTCTGGTTGTTATCACCCTGTGGCACAATATCGGCAAGTGCCGTCAAAAACAGCACAGACATCAGCAAGGTCACTGAACAGCGGAAATATCGAACCAGTATTTGCACCTTCATCTATTTACAAAGTCTGCAACCGGCACATTTGTTGAGTTCGCCACGGAAGCGTTTCTCTACAAGGTAATGAAGGCGATCGCGGAGGGGTTCAAGATTCATGTGGTCGATAACTTCGTTGATGAAGGCATTCTGCAGCAGGAGTTTGGCCTCTTTAAGCGAGATGCCTCGCTGACGCATGTAGAAGAGCGCAGCGTCGTTGAGTTGTCCGACAGTAGAGCCATGAGCACACTTCACATCGTCGGCATAGATCTCAAGCATCGGTTGGGTATACATACGAGCCTCCTTGGTAGCCGTCAGGTTCTGGTTGGTCATCTGCGAGGCAGTCTTCTGAGCCCCATGTTCTACCAAGACTTTTCCTGCAAAGGCACCTGTGGCCTTGTCGTCGAGGACATATTTATAGAGTTCGTTCGAGGTGCAATGGGGCACCTTGTGAGTGATGAGGGTATTGTTGTCGACATGCTGCTGCTTGTCGGCTATCACACATCCATAGCACTGGCATTCGGCTCCCTCGCCAGAGAAAGTCAGGTCGAGTCTGTTGCGAGTGATGCCGTTGTGGAGGGTGATGACATTATGGTTCACACGACTATGACGCTGTTGGTCGATATAGACATTGCTCACACGAACATTCTTGGCGTGAGTCTCTTCCAGACAATACAGATCCAACGAGGCATTATCGCCTACGTAGGCCTCGATGACCTGCGTAGCAAGGAAATTACGATCATCAGCCGCATGGTCACAGAAGAGCATTTTGATTTCAGCGCCTTCTTCGAGGATGATGAGCACGCGACGGTTTACCATCAAATCAGATACCACGCGTTGGGCATTCTGAGGAGTAGCCTTCAAGATATTGATGACCTGAATGGCCCGATCGACCTTGATGTTCTTGGGTACATAGACGAAGAGACCATCCTGCGCCAACATCGTGTTAAGGGCAGTCACGGCATCCTCGCTGGTCTTAGCGAGACGAGCGTAGTATTTCTCGATGAAATCAGGATGATCGCGCAATGAGCCAACGATGACACCCTCAGGCAAATGCCCTTGTCCGTGCAGGACTCCTGGCTCCTGACTCCTGACTCCTTTATAAAACGCATCGTTGACTACGAAATAGAGTGAAGTCGAAAGGTTTGGCACATCACAGCGGAAAGCCTCATACGGATCTACAGGTATCTCCAGACGATTCAGATTGACACCATAGTCTGGTTCGAAGAGTTTCTGGATGTCCGTGTACTTATATCGCTCCACCTTTTTAGACGGAAAGCCCTGCTTTCGGAAGTCCTCAAAAGCCTGGTCACGCACGGCATTCATCGCCTCTGGTGCATGATCGAAGATCATCTGCCGGGCCTGCACATAGAGATCTATATACTGTTGTTCACTTGAAGTAATCATAATTACTAATTTCTAATTCCTAATTACTAATTAAAGATTACTCCTCTCCGATTTCCTCCTTGATCCAATCGTAGCCATGCTCCTGAATCTGCTTGGCGAGTTCAGGGCCACCCGTCTTCACAATCCTACCTTTATATAATACGTGTACGTACTGTGGACGGATCATCTCCAACAAACGATCATAATGGGTGATGACGATACAGGAGGTCTCTGGTGTCTGGAGTTTATTCACACCCTCCGCCACGATACGCATCGCATCGACATCCAGACCAGAGTCCGTCTCGTCGAGGATGCTTAGTTTCGGTTCCAGCATCGCCATCTGGAAAATCTCATTGCGCTTCTTCTCACCACCACTGAAACCTTCGTTGACGGAGCGATTGGCAAGTTTCGAGTCGAGTTCGACAATCTTTCGCTTCTCACGCTGTAGTTTCAGAAACTCAGCCGCATTCATCGGCTCCAGACCCTGATACTTGCGCTTCTCGTTGATGGCAGCCTTCATGAAATTAGTCATTGAGACACCAGGAATCTCCACAGGGTACTGGAACGATAGGAAGAGTCCTTCATGGGCACGATCCTCAGGCTTCATCTCCAAAAGGTTCTTGCCGTTAAAGTACGCCTCGCCCTCTGTCACCTCATAAAGCGGATTACCTACGAGCACGGCACTCAGCGTCGATTTACCAGAGCCATTGGGTCCCATGATAGCATGCGTCTCGCCATCGTTAATCACGAGGTCAATACCCTTTAATATCTCTTTATCGCCAATCTTGGCATGTAAGTTTTTGACTTCTAACATATCTTTATCCTACAGTTCCTTCTAATGATACTGATAATAGTTTCTGTGCCTCGACGGCGAACTCCATCGGGAGTTTCTGGAGGACTTCTTTAGCGTACCCATTCACGATAAGACCGACGGCTTGTTCTGTGGGGATGCCGCGCTGGTTGCAATAGAAGAGTTGATCTTCACTAATCTTTGACGTTGTGGCCTCATGCTCAAAGATGGCCGTGTCGTTGTGGACATCCATATAGGGAAAGGTGTGAGCACCACAGTCTGAACCCAGCAACAGCGAGTCACACGACGAATAATTACGGGCATTGTCGGCAGTTGATGCTGCACGCACAAGACCACGATAACTATTCTGCGAATGACCGGCAGAGATACCCTTAGAAATAATGGTACTCTTCGTGTTCTTGCCGATATGAATCATTTTGGTACCTGTGTCAGCCTCCTGATAGTTGTTCGTCACAGCGACGGAATAGAACTCTGCCTGTGAGTTGTCGCCTCGTAAAATACACGAAGGGTATTTCCAGGTAATGGCGGAACCCGTCTCCACCTGTGTCCACGACAGTTTCGAATCGACACCGCGCAGATCGCCACGTTTTGTCACCAGATTCAGCACCCCACCCTTACCGTTCTCATCACCAGGGTACCAGTTCTGAACGGTGGAGTATTTCACCTCAGCCCTATTCATCACAATAATCTCCACGATAGCCGCATGCAGTTGGTTCTCGTCACGCATCGGAGCCGTACAGCCTTCAAGATATGAGACATAGGCATCATCATCGGCAATAATCAATGTACGTTCGAATTGACCTGTATTTCTTGCATTGATACGGAAATAACTGCTGAGTTCCATCGGACAGCGCACACCTTTGGGGATATACACAAACGAGCCGTCAGAAAAGACAGCGGAATTGAGGGCTGCAAAGAAATTATCCTTGTAGGGTACGACGGTTCCCAAATACTGGCGTACCAGATCGGGGTGCTCTTTGATGGCATCACCTATCGAACAAAAGATGACGCCCTTCTCACGCAGTTTTTCCTTGAAAGTCGTCTTTACAGATACGGAGTCCATAATAGCATCGACAGCCGTATTACCTGAAAGTGCCAGACGTTCCTCAAGAGGAATACCCAACTTGTCGAATGTCTTTTCAAGTTCAGGATCAATCTTACCATCAGCCTTTGGTTTCTTTGCCAGTGGGTCTGCATAATAACTGATAGCCTGATAGTCTATCTCTGGCACATGCACATGCCCCCATCTGGGTTCTGTCTGCTCCTTCCAGAAACGGAAGGCCTTTAGGCGGAACTCGAGCATCCACTCGGGTTCCCCTTTTTTGGCAGAGATGAGCCGAACAACATCCTCGTTCAGCCCCTTTTCTATGATTTCTGTATGTACGTCAGTCGTAAAGCCGAACTCATATTTCTGCTCGGCTATACGACGTACGAGTTTATTATCGTCTTTTTCCATATTTGATAGCCAAAATGGTCAGGTCGTCACTTTGCTCGGCATCGTCCACGAATCGATGAACACCCTCAATCATCTGGTTGGTGATTGTGGTAGGATCATTCTTGTCTTCCTTCACCAGCAACTCAGCAATACGAATGATACGTTCTACACCAAACAGCGCATGGCCTGGATCCTCTGCTTCATTGAGTCCATCGGTATAGAGGAAGATCGTGGTCTCCGGCTCGATAGTCAACTCCTGCTTCGTGAATGTCATGTCAGGCATTACGCCTACAGGCAGGTTCGGATCACAAGGAAGCATGCTAACTAACTTTCCTATGAGCATCGCATAATTGTGGCCCGCATTGCAGTAACTTAAATGTCCGTTTTCAAGATCCAGTACACCCACAAAGGCAGTGACGAACATATTCGTATCGTTACTCTCAGCCATTGCATCATTGAGTGTTCTGACAATCTCATCAGGCTCAGTGACATGCGCAGCGATATTACGGAACAAAGATCGTGTAACGGCCATTACCAATGAGGCTGGCACACCCTTTCCTGATACATCGCCTACGCAGAAGAACAACTTTTCATTGCGGATAAAGAAGTCGAAAAGGTCACCACCCACATCCTTGGCAGATGTCAGAGAGCCGTAGATATCGATATCGTCACGCTCCGGATAAGGAGGGAACGTCTTCGGCAGCATCGACATCTGGATGTCATGCGCCACCTTCAGTTCGTTTTCGATGGCTGCCTTCGAAGCGGTAGTATCCTTGAGTTGGTCGATATAATGGGTGAGCGAATGCTGCATCTCCTCAAAGGAGTCGCGCAACAGGCGAACCTCATCGTAATGCTTCAACTGAGGCAAGGGCGCATTGAAATTTCCCTTTGCCACCTCATTAGCCGATGCTGCCAACTGTCTCAGTGGCCTAGTGGCACGCTTAACGACAAACTTACCCACAAAGCGCACGACCAATAGAGCGAGACCTACCAATATCAGGAAGACAGCCCCAAATCCGATGGCGAGGGCGTCGATCGAGTATCTTGCCACAACCATTGCAATAGACCAGTTCGTATGTTCAATAGGCATATAGAACATGTAAACCTCTGAACTCTCAAAATCGAAAAATTCGAAATGGCATCCATCACCTTCTTTGTCTTTGAAGATGCCTTCTTTTCCAGCCACCATCAGACGGCCCACATGATCGTCGATGGTATCGTTCGTAGCCTTAGCCAACTCGAAATAGTTCTTCCTGATGACATAACCGCTGTCAGGATGGGCTATATAGGTGCCGTCATGGTCGATAATGAAGTTAAAACTTCCCAGTATCTCTTTCAACGTCCTGAAGGTATAGCCATTCTGGTTTGCAGAATCCTCGTCTTCTTCCTGACCTCTTCTGTAACTGACATGAACCGTGTCTCCTTTAAGACTCAGTCCTCTCATCAGTCTGCCGCTGAACTTGTAGAGCGACATGTCGGCTCCGAGAATGGCGACCGTCTTTCCCTGTTTGTTGTGAATAGGAATCATATAGGACACCAATGGCGTAATGGTGTCACGAGAGTCCATGAAGGGTTCTGACCAATAACTGCTGTCGGCCTCCAAAACCTCCGTGAACCACGCTGCATTCAGGTAGTCGTGCTTCGAATCGCCGATGGTGCTGCACTCAATCTTGCCATCCTCGTCTTTCACCGCATAGGGACAGAACCAGTGTCCCTTCTGCGGATAGTAGTCAGCAATGAAACTAAGTCCACAACTACGGATATGAGGATTCAACTCCACCACCCGCTGCATGATGTCATACATCTTGTCAGGATGGTTGAGGTTTTCCTCTATTTCCGGCACATGATTAGTGGCTCCTACGTAAACATCGGAGAGAACGCGCCTGACATCCTTCTCGGTAACCTTCAGGCTTTTTTCGTACATATCGAACTCCTCTTCCTTAAATACTTCCTCAGCCAACAAATAGATGAGGTAGGATGCCAATGCCATCACGATGAGTTGGGAAAGACCAATCCATCGTGTCAGCCGTCGGTAGAAGGGACGAAGTTTGCGCTTCCTTGACATTCTTACAGTTTCTGCTCTACCTCAATCTCAGTGAAGGTCTCGATGATGTCACCTACCTGGATGTCGTTGAAGTTGACCAGTGAGATACCGCACTCCAAGCCTGTTGCCACTTCCTTGGCATCATCCTTGTAGCGCTTCAGGGCATCGATAGGAGCCGTATGGATCACGATTCCGTCGCGGATGACACGGGCTTTATCCTTGTTGTGTACCTTACCGTCAATCACCAGACCACCGGCAACAGTACCCACCTTCGATATTTTGAACACCTGCTTCACCTCAATCTCACCAGAGATGACCTCCTTTTTCACCTTGTCGAGCATACCCTGCATGGTCTGTTTCACATCGTCGATAGCGTCGTAGATGATAGAGTAGGTATTGATCTCGACGCCTTCGCGCTCAGCGGCACGACGGGCATCGGCAGAAGGACGTACCTGGAAACCAATGATGATAGCCTCGGAAGCCGAAGCCAGCATGACATCGTTCTCCGAGATCTGACCCACAGCCTTTGAGATCACATTCACCTGTACCTTCTCCGTAGAGAGTTTGATGAATGAGTCTGACAGAGCCTCGATAGAACCGTCGGTATCACCCTTCACGATGATGTTCAACTCATGGAACTCACCCAGGGCAATACGGTGTGACAACTCGTCAAGTCCGAGTTTAGTCGTGGTACGCAGACTCTGTTCACGCTGCAACTGGATGCGCTTGTTGGCAATTTCGCGTGCCTCCTGCTCTGTCTCCATCACGTGGAAGGAATCGCCAGCGGTAGGAGCGCCGTTCAGGCCTAAGATGATGGCGGGCTCGGCAGGTCCTGCCTTCTCGATGCGCTGGTTACGCTCGTTGAACATAGCCTTTACCCTACCCCAGGCAGTACCGGCGATGACGACGTCACCGACTTTCAAGGTACCATTCGACACAAGAAGGGTAGACACATAGCCACGACCCTTGTCAAGCGAACTCTCGATGACGGAACCGGTAGCCTTGCGGTTGGGATTAGCCTTCAAGTCGAGCATCTCGGCTTCGAGCAAGACCTTCTCCAACAGTTCGTAGACACCAATTCCTTTCTTTGCACTGATTTCCTGGCACTGGTACTTACCGCCCCAGTCCTCTACCAAGAGGTTCATGTTTGCCAGGTCCTCACGGATCTTATCGGGATTGGCACCCGGCTTATCAATCTTGTTGATGGCGAACACCATCGGCACATTGGCAGCCTGGGCATGAGCGATGGCCTCCTTGGTGGTAGGCATCACGGAGTCGTCGGCAGCCACAATAATGATGGCGATATCCGTCACCTGGGCACCACGGGCACGCATAGCGGTGAAGGCCTCATGACCAGGCGTGTCGAGGAAGGTAATACTATGACCATCTTTCAGTTTCACGTTATAGGCACCGATGTGCTGGGTGATACCTCCAGCCTCACCGGCAATCACGTTGGTATTACGGATATGGTCGAGCAATGAAGTCTTACCATGGTCGACATGACCCATCACCGTAACAATCGGCGCACGTGTCACGAGATCGTTCTCGTCGTCCTCCTCTTCAGTGATGGCGTTCTGCACCTCAGCACTCACATACTCAGTGGTAAAGCCAAACTCCTCAGCCACGATGTTGATGGTCTCAGCATCCAGACGCTGGTTGATAGACACCATGATACCGATGCTCATACAGGTGCCAATGACCTGGTTGACGCCTACGTTCATCATGGTGGCGAGTTCTGACACCGTCACGAACTCCGTCAGTTTCAGCACCTTGCTCTCTGCTGCCTCTGCTGCCATCTCCTCGTTCATGCGCTCAGCCACGGCATCACGCTTCTCACGACGGTACTTGGCACCTTTCTTGTTCTGGTTTTTTGAGGTTAGGCGGGCCAGCGTCTCCTTGACCTGACGGGCTACAGCCTCATCATCCACTTCAAGTGGCTTTACGGGACGGTTTTTCTTGTTCTTCTTACCGCCGCCCTGCTGCTGGTTATTGCCGTCCTGGAAGTTCTGGTTACCGCCCTTCGACTTATTGTTCTTCTTATTGTTCTTGCTATTGTCCTGGTTGGCAGCAGCCTCGATATCCACGCGTTCCTTACCGCCCTTGATACGCTCGCGCTTACGCTTCTCACCGTTGGCGCCACCATGCATCTGAGCCTGTTTCTCTTCACGCTCCTTACGACGCTCTTCCTTAGACTTCTTCTTCGGACGCGTACTCTGGTTGAGCGAGTCGAGGTCGATTTTTCCGACGACATTGAGGTTGGGCGCAACCTTCTGCTCGGTCTTCAACTTGAAAACCTCAGGCTTTTGGCTTTCGGAGGGCTCGGAAACCTCTATCGACCCTGTCTTCTGACTTTCGGAGGGCTCCGGGGCCTCTATTGACCCTGCCTTTTGACTTTCGGAGGGCTTCGGAGCCTCTATCGACTCTGCCTTTTGACTTTCGGAGGGCTTCGGGGCCTCTATCGACCCTGTCTTTTGACTCTCGGAGGGCTTCGGAGCCTCTATCGACCCTGCCTTTTGTTTCTCATCTTCCTTCACCGGGCTCTCGACAGCAGCCACTTTTGGTGCAGGTTTCTCCTCTTTGGCAGGCTTGGCCGCTGGTGCAGCCTTCTTGCCATTAAGACTGTCAAGGTCTATCTTGCCCAGGGGCGTGAATGCCTGGCGAGGCTCTTCCTTAGCCACAGTCTCCACCACCGGCTCCTTGGGTTTCGGCTTTTCCTTCTTCTCCTTCTTGGGGAAGATCCTGTTCGCCTGGGTCTTCACGTCCTTGTCACCCTTGAACTCCTTGACGAGCGCCTCATACTGTTCGTCAGTGATCTTGGTGTTGACATTGGCATCGTCCTTGATCTCACCCAGACTCTTCTTGTTTTTCAGGTAATCAACTGCCGTTTGAAGACCTATGTTCAGTTCTGTTAATACTTTATTTAATCTGACTCCCATTTACTTTTCACTTTTGATGTTTCACATCGACGAACTTCACTTTTCACTTCTTACTCAAACTCCGAACGGAGCACTTCCAACAGATGATCCACAGTCTCTTCTTCCAGGTCGGCCTTCTCAATCAACATCTCACGTGGTGCATTGAGTACTGCCTTGGCAGTATCCAGGCCGATAGCCTTAATGGAGTCGATAACCCACTGGTCGATCTCGTCGGCAAACTCATCCAGATAGATATCCTCGTCAGCCTCGCTCTCATTAACCACACGATAGACATCGATGGTGTATTCCGTCAGCATCGAGGCCAGTTTGATATTCATACCGCCACGACCGATGGCCAGCGATACCTCTTCTGGTTCCAGATAGACCTCAGCCTTGTGATTCTCTTGATCAATAACGATACTCGAGATCTTGGCAGGGCTCAGCGCACGGGTAATATACAACTGGATGTTAGACGAGTAGTTGATGACGTCGATATTCTCATTGCCGAGTTCACGCACGATACCATGCACACGACTACCCTTCACACCTACGCAGGCTCCTACTGGGTCGATACGCTCATCGTAACTCTCCACAGCCACCTTGGCACGGTCACCCGGCATACGAGCCACCTTCTTGATGGTAATCAGGCCGTCGTTGATCTCAGGCACCTCAGCCTCCAGCAGACGCTCTAAGAACATCGGACTGGTACGCGAAAGGATGATACGCGGGTTATTGTTCTCGTTCTGTACCTCCTTCACGATGGCACGAACGGTCTCGCCTTTGTGGTAATTGTCGTTGGGAATCTGCTCACCCTTCGGCAGATGGAGTTCGTTACCCTCATCGTCGATCAGCAGTACCTCACGCTTCCAGATCTGATAGACCTCACCGCTGACGACCTGTCCCACGCGATCCTTATATTTCTGATAGAGCGAGTCGTGCTCCAACTCAAGGATCTTCGAGGCCAGCGTCTGACGGAGGTTCAGGATGGCACGGCGACCAAACTTCTGGAAGTTCACTTCTTCCGACACCTCCTCACCGATCTCATAGTCGGGTTCAATCTTCTGAGCCTCACTCAGGGCAATCTCCTTGTTCTCATCCTCCACCTCGCCGTCGGCTACCACCACACGGTTACGGTGAATCTCAAAGTCACCCTTGTCAGGGTTCACAATCACATCGAAGTTCTCATCCGATCCGTAGATCTTTGCAATCACGTTACGGAAACTTTCTTCCAAAACACTTACCAACGTTGTGCGGTCAATGTTCTTCGTCTCTTTAAATTCCTGAAAGGTCTCAATCATTGAGGGGCCTTTCGCATCTTTTCTTGTTGCCATTAAATTTATTATTTGTTTTTTCTTCTTTCTGCTTTATTTGAATGCCAGCACATATTTGGCATATTTCACGCCGTCCATGGAATAAGTCTTGTCAACATCCATCAAGACAGGGCGCTTCTTGCCTTCTACCATCTGTTTCTCCTTGACGGTCAGCACGAACTCACGTCCGTTGACCTCCTTCAGGATGCCCTGCACCTTCTTGCCGTCGCCACCAAGCACCTCCAGTTCATCGCCAACATGGTTGATGTACTGCTGCTCCACCTTGAACGGCTGACCGATACCTGCACTGCCTACCTCCAACTCGAAGTCGCCGAGTTCGTCACCCAAGTGCTCCTGCAGGAAGCGGCTCAATTCTGCACAGTCTTCAATCCACACACCGTCGGCATGGTCAATTTCAATCACAATGCGGTCATCTGCACCAAACATAATGTCTACCAGGAAGTAGTCGTTGCCCTGCAACCACTCTTCCACCAAAGTCTTTACTGTTTCCTTATTAATCATCGAACAATTGTATAATTAGAATGAAAAAGAGAGGCCCTTGCGGGTCTCTCATTCCACTGAACGGGTGCAAAGGTACTACTTTTTCCCCATTCCACCAAATAATTAGCCGTTTTTTTACGATAAAGCACTAAATATTTCTAATTTCTTCGGTTTCAGCGAGATATTTCCAATCGGTTTCTTGTCGATTGTAATCAGCGACGAGGTTTCCTTGGGCTTTTGGGGAGCCAGTAACTTCTTATATTCTTCTGGGTTCTTCAACAGGCGTTCTGCCTCCTTCAACTGACGGTCATAGTTCAGACCAGCCTCGATGGCCCCAGCCTGATAATAGTAGGCCGCAATAATATCCATCTCCAATATCTGCAGGAGCACAGCCTTGTGTTTCTCCAGGTCGAAGGCGACATCGTGGTTGAGTTTCGACTCCAGATTGTCGAAGGCAGCCTTGGCCTCCTCGTAGTAGCCCTCGAACTGAGCCGTCTTCACCAACTGGTCGAACTGTTTCTTGCTGACGGGATCATAGGTAAATCCGCTCTTGATGACACGAGCCTTGAAGTCGGCCCAGTCGGCATCAGTAAGATGGAACTCAGCGGCAGGGGCAATAGTAGGATGCTTGGTGATGTAGTCAACGACATAGTCGAACATCACCTCGGTAGAGTCCTGTCCTGTGGCAGAGAGGTAGAAGGCGATATTGGGGATGGTGTCAGCCTTGATCTCCACGTCGGGTTTGATACCTCCACCATCGCGCACTTCACGCCCATGAGCCGTATAGAACACCTTCGTCAGCGAGTCTGGGATATGCTCCAGATAACCACCGCCACTATGCTTGTAGTTGATAGCCTGAATGCAGCGCCCACTGGGGATATAGTATTTCGAGGTCGTCACCTTCAGGTTGGTATTATAGGGCAGGTCGATAGGTATCTGTACCAGTCCTTTACCATACGTACGCGCACCTAGAATTACAGCACGATCCAAGTCCTGCAAAGCACCGCTGGTGATCTCGCTGGCACTTGCCGACTCGCCATTCACCAGCACCACAATAGGCATCACAGTGTCTACTGGCTCGAGCATGGTCTTATAGGTTCGCGAGGCTTCTTTCAACTTACCCTTGTTCTCCACCACCATGACTCCTTTCGGAATCCAGAGGTTCACGATATTCACGGCCTCAGCCTCAGAACCGCCACCATTGTTGCGCAGGTCGAAGATAAGTGAGGTGGCACCTTGTTTCTTCAGATCGACAAAGGCACGACGCACCTCCTTGCTGCTCTCCTGAGTGAATGAGTTGTAGTTGATATACCCGATATTCCCTTCGCGCATACCATAATAGGGCAACTCTGGCAGTTTGATGTTCTTTCGGGTAATCTTAAACTTCATCTCTTTCTGCGTCGAGGGACGGAACACTTTCAGTAGGAAACTCGTCCCGGGCTCGCCACGCAGATGATTGCTGACATACCCCACAGCCTTGTCTGTCATCAACGAGTCATCAATACTCAGGATGATATCTCCCTTCTTCAAACCAGCCTCGGCAGCAGGCATATTGGCGTATGGCTCGTCAACAACTACACGATCCAGTTTCTGGTGCTTACGGATGAGTGCACCGATGCCTGCGTACTTACCCGTCAGCATCATCCGCAGGTCCTTGGTATCCTCTTGGGCATAATACTCCGTATAGGGATCCAGGCTGTGCAACATCGCATTGATGGCTGTACCGATGGTTTCCTTCGGGTTGAGCGTGTCGACATACAGCAGTTCCAGATTCTTATAGATCTGATTGAAGATGTCAAGATTCTTACCCACCTCGAAGTGATGGTCATTCTGATTCTGTGCTGACAACGTGAACGGCATCAGCATCAGACAAGCAAGCAAACATTTCCTCATTTGGTTTCCTCAAGTTTCTTACCAGACATCAGGAGTTCCACAAGCGGACGGTCCTTGAATGTGTGGCGTTGCTGATCCCAGAAGCCGAAGTCGGCATCATAGCACCAAGTGGTCCAGGCGATGTTGAACTCGTCGAATACGGTCAGCATATCCTTTGTCCAGTTATAGGCCAACTCACGGTCCACAGGCTCATAGACACCCCATTCGCCGCAGAACAGTTGCAGGTCGTATTTCTTGGCAGCCTCGATGGCATCCTTGAACTGTTCGCGGATCTTGTTGATATCCCAGACTTCCTTGGTGTACTGTTCCAACTGGGGCTTGATATCTGCTGGGGCAGCGTCGTAGTCTTCCTTCGACACCAGCACGCCAGGATAGTTCACCTTACCCTTATATTTGCCTAACGGTGTCCACCATGCCCCGTAGTGGGTCAGGATCATCGGATTGTAATAGTGGAAGGAGAGGATGATGTTCTTATCGCCCTCAGGTACTTTCAGGTACTTCATCGTCTCATGTCCCTGCCACATGTTCGAGCCAATAACCAGTGTGCGCTGAGGTTCCAGTTCGCGCAAAGCCTTGTGCACCTTTGCTACCAACTGGTTCCACTGCTCATGCTCTGGTGCCACAGGTTCATTCATAAACTCATAGGCCACCCAGTCGCAACTGCGCTCTTTCAGAAACTCTGACAGTTGGCGCCACAGATTTATCAGTCCCTCCTGCGATTCCTCCGAGGTAAACAGTGTATTAGCAGCCTTGTCGCCCTCATTCACAGCATTAAAATAGTGTGATCGGATGATATGCAGGTCGACAATGGCACGGAGATTGTGCTTCTTTGCCCAGTCGAGGGCGTTGTTCAGCAGATCCCATGCCTCAGGCAACTTGTTGCCCTGCTCATCCCAGAACTGCACCTCGTCGATAGGGATGCGCACGAAGTCGAAGCCCAACTCTTCTAATCGTGCGAAATCATCTTCCTGAATATGCAGGCGCCGGGCCTCGCCACGCTGCTCCGATTGCGATAGCCAGTGACTCACGTTCGTGCCGCGCTTGATGCGGAAGTTATTCACTTGTCCTGTCTGATTCTCGCTTTCGCTTTTGCTTTTATTCTGACATGACGTGGTTGCAAACAAGGCCATCATAATGACAGCCAGGGTAAAAATATTCTTTTTCATAATCAAAGTGTCTTTTAAAAAATTATTTTACGCGCCAGACATTCAGGACGATACCTTGAAAACCACTGGAGAAAGAAGGGGCACAGAGAAAGAGCGAGTTGTTCAACCATGCGTATTTGCTGTCGGCAGGTGCCTCAAACTGGGGTGCGCAGCGGAAATAGAACGAAGGATTGCCCTGTGCATCCCTGGTGTTGGCGATGATGCCACGATTACGGATGTGGATGTTGACACCATCGTCAGTCTGGATGCTGTAAATGGCTTCCACCTCCGTGCGACCAGCAGCATTAGCCAACTGGTAGTCGGCGCCGCCATTCAATATAGTTCCCTTGATGTTCGGACCCTCGAAGGTACCGCCTGTAATAGGAATGACAGTACGGCGACCATGTTGCGTCTCGCCGCATGAATAGGCCTCACCGAGAGTAACTTTCAGTTGCATGACGAACTCTGCCTGGGGAGCCTCTGGAATATTATCCTGTGCGCCGGCATTCAGGACGAATGCCAGCAGCACAGCGATGATAGTTATCGTTTTTTTCATTTGTTGATGTACTTTTTACCGTTTCTGATAATGATGCCCTTATAGTTGCCGTTCACCTTACGGCCTAAGAGGTCATAGGCATCCTGATTGACAATGATGTCATTGCTCATATCGTGGATACCAGTGTCGGTACACTTCAACTCAATCTTGTCGATGTTACAGTTGGCACCATTGATGGTGATACGGATAATCTGTTCGCCTTCGGCCAGTTCTCTAGTTAACTCTCCTTCAACAACCGTGTATTTGCTCCAGTCATTGTTGGCTGTCTGCGGAACGTTTACCTTTGCCAGGCTAACGATTCTTCCACTCTTATTCAGGCCGATGGTGAAGCCTGAACCCGTGACACCTGAAGAGACGGTTGCCGCATAGGTGTAAGTACCTGCCTGCTTCACATCAACAGTATATTCCATCCACTCATTAGCAGCAGTATAGCCAATACAAGTACCACCGTTGCCCTTTACAAAGTCGACACCCTCACCGTCGGAACGATAATTCGTGTCACCCTGTCTTTCACTGTCTGAATCATGGAAGGTCATACCCTCACCACCCTTGTCGAATCTCTCAGCCTGGATGATGCCAGGAATCTCAATAGGAGAGTTAGAATATGGCACACGCTTGCCATTGACCTTCAATGTCCGCTTCGACGAGGCGTTCTCCTTACCTTCTGCGTCATAGGCAATGGCTGTGATGGTATAGGTACCTTTCTCGGTGGGCTCAAACTCCATCGTGAAAGGAGCCTCGGTTAAGGTTCCTATCAGCAGACCGTTAGCATATACCTCTACGTAGGCAATAGCGCTGGTGGAACTTTCTGCCTTCACCTCGATAACAGCCTTGTCGCCCAACTCGACGGTATTGGACTTGGTGTCTGGATTAAAATATGAAGAGGATGGGAGAGATACTTTAATGTTCTTGTCTTGTTCATAACGCTTGAAGGTGAGACTCTTGAGATAGAATCCACCCTTGTCGATGTTCACGCAGAACGTGTGACGGCCAACTGTCAGGGGTTCCTTCATCTCGCAGCGCATCGTCTTGAACTCTGTGGCGCTGCCCGTCTTCGGCACCTCGATGAAATCGGTGAGATAGGTCAGGTTGTCAAGTGAGTACTCTGCCAGATGGAACCAACCGCCGGTCTTTGTCGATGCGACCTCTACATCGACAGAGTAGAGGCCTTCTTCCTCTACATCGACAGTATATTCCATCCAACCGTCGTTCTGCGTAGCCTTTGTGATGTCGCGTGAAGCCTTGCTGTAAGAGACACCAGATGCACCATTGTCGTATTCTTCTGCCTTGATAGTGCCAGGCAGTGCGACGGGTTTTTCGTTATAGGGGGCACGTACCGTTGTAGAACTGAGCACATTGAAACGGGAATAGCGCTCATAGGTCGAGCCGTCGGTAGCGGTCACGATAGCCTTCAGGGTCTTCCAGCCAGTCTTGGCATCGGATGCCACAGCGTATTCTGTTACATAAGGAGCCTCTGTCATCGTGGCAATCAGGTCATCACCTACATAGAGGTCAATCTTCTCGATGGTCTTTGTTGCCAGGGAAGCACGCACCTTGATAGGGAGCCTGTCACCGCGGGCTACCTTCAAATCACGAGGACGTATATAGACAGAAGCCTCTTTCTTGGTACCAGGGAATGGCCCCGTAGCGTTCTTGGCAGCATCGGTTTCCATATACTCCTTAATCCATGTCATTGCAGGACGTTCTTTGCCTTTCTTATAAAGACCCGAGTTGTCAACCCATGTTGCTCCATGGATATAACCCCACAGGGTGACACCAGCACAATAGGGGGCTTCCCACATCAATGGCAATACTTTCTTATACTGTGCCTTTTGCTGATTGTCGTCTGCTTTGTCAATATCCAATTCCGTAATGAACATAGGCATCTTCAGTGCATTTTGCTGCCTTTCCAGCACTCTACCCAATTCTTCAGCGCTGATGTCATTCACATCGTGCGACTGGTTGCCGTAGGCGTCAATAGGTGCACCAGCATCTCGCAATGTCTGCACCAAAGTAATATAGTTATCAACGTCCCAACGGATAGAGTTGTAATCGTTATAGATAAGTATGGAATTTGGCCAGCGCTCATAGGCCAGTTCGAAAGCCTTGATGAGCCAGTCGTAACCGGTCTTACCACCACCACCAAGGGTCTCTTTCATCATGGGATTGCCTGCCTGGTGATTTCCCACGGCCTCGTTCACCACGTCAATCATAGGCAGGGTAGAATAATGTTTCTTGGCAGCATCGAACCACTTAACAAGAGCCTGATAACGGTCTTTGATAGACAAATTTGAAAGCCAATCCGGATACTGTGCGCCCCATACCAGTGCATGGAACTTATAGGTGAACCCATGCTGTTTGGCATAGTTAAAGGGTGTGTCACTACCCCAATTATAACTGCCCTTCGTCCTTTCCACGGAAGCCCATTTGGACTCGTTCTCTGGCGTCACCTGGTTCCATAGTTCGTAGTACTTAGGCACGCCTCCTCCGGCATCCATCTGGTAGCGGGTAGTGATGTTACCAAGGAACTTGTTGGGGTTGGACGACAACTGTGCAGAAGCCTGCGTGGTCATGAGGCCTGCACCAAACAAACAGACCAGTGTCTTTTTAATTAATTGCTTCATATCGAAAGTTATTAGTTATTATTCATGGGTGCAAAGATATACAATATTTATGATATCTGTATTTGTGTGACGCTTAAAAAATGTTATTTGAGATTAGAACTTATAGTCGACACCCAAACCTACCACGTAGTTGGTGCGCGAATAGGTCTCTACACCATAGGAAGTCTGCTTGTCGTAGTCGCTGTAAATCGACATGAAGTAGCCGGCATTCAGACGTACTTTCTCAGTGATGTTCCAGGCACCGCCCAGACCGACGCTATAACTGTCGCAGGCGAAAGAGGTGTTCTGCTGGTAGCCGTCGGAGAGTCCGTAGTCGGTACGCTGACCACCGCAACTGACGGTAAACTTATCGTTGATGTCATACTCGATACCAGCCAATATCTCATGAGTGCCATGTGTCAGTTCCTTTTGGCGGTCATTGGCCATCTTGGCATTCTTATCGTCAAAGAAGTGGTACTCGAGGGTGGCACGGAGTTTCGGGGTGAACTCGTAGCCGGCAGCCACAGAGAGCAGGGCAGGCATGTCGTAGCGCGTGCGAGCACCATCCTCATAAGGAGCGGTATAGGTTGTCAAGCCACTTTCTACCGTAGACTTAATCTGTGCAGCCATTGCAGCCGCCTGCTCTGCGGGCAGAGCACCAGCAACAACCAACTGTGTCAATGGAGCCACAACCAATTGGTCAGAGTTGAGCGAAGCCGCCAGGGAGTTCGTCTCGTTCTTAGTACTGATCTTGGTGCGGAACTCATAACGAGCAGTCAGCGTGAATGGTCCCTGATGGAATGCCAGGCTAACGAGAGGCGTAAACCCCCACCCCTTCTGGTCGACATCGAGTGAAAGGCTTGCGAGGTTTCCCATCGTAGAGTGATTAGCATTGACATGGCCACGGTAATAGCCATCATAATAGTTGGCACGAACACCTGCCGCCGCCGAGAGGCAATCGAGGATCTTATAGGTAAAATTCAACTGTCCGCCATAGATATATTGCTTGCCCTTCATCTCGGAGTCAAACTGGTCGGGAGTTACCACGGGCGCAAAACCTTGCGTAGCCTGATTCAGACTCTGAGTCAGCGAGGTGATGGTGCTGCCTAACAATACGTTGAACATGGGGACACCTTGCTTATATTCTACGAATCCGCCACTGCCCACAATGCCAATCATCGATGAAATGGCCCATTTGTCTTTTTTGTAAGAAGCGAAGAGGGCAGGTACGATGGGGGCAGAGGCCTTACCTTCGTATTTAGTATCACCCAGTTTGATGTCACGATATTGCCAGGGTTTCTGGAAGTTGAGTGAGAGTTGCCAGCCTTCATGTCCCCAGGCGAGGCCTGCGGGGTTGGAGTAGGCTGCATCGATGTCGAACGTAGCGCCTCGGGCCATCATGCGGTCGAAAGCAATGTGATAGTTGGTGTTGGTCATCAGTCCGCCTGCACGGACGTTGGCAGCAAATGCTATCGTCATAACTGCCAGAATCAGGACTTTCTTTTTCATTTTTAATGTTATGATGGTTGTTTGGGTGCAAAGGTACGAAAAAAAAGTGAAAAGTGAATAGTGAAAAGTGAATAATTTGCTGCCGCCAGTAAAAATTACAAATAAATCCACTAATTTTGCAGACGAAATGAACCAAGCAACGAAAGATTTCATCCGTGAGCATGCCGAGGCAGATTTCCATCAGTTGGCACTTCGGGGCACAAAAGACCCAGAAGTGGACTTGACGTTTGCCTTGGAACAGATAGCGGGCAGACAAATGGCCAGGACGAAGATTCCCTCTTGGGCATCTGTCGAGGGCATCATCTATCCCCCACATCTGTCGATGGAGCAGTGTTCCAGTGAACAGACGGCCAGATACAAGGCTCGTATCGCAGGAGAAGGAGCACTTGTGGTAGATTTAACGGCAGGTTTTGGGGTTGATATGGCATTTCTTTCCCAGGGATTCAGACGGGCCGTCCATGTGGAGCGTCAGGTTCAACTTTGCGCCATTTCATCGGAGAATTACAAACGTTTGGGTCTCCGGCATATCGAGGTGGTCTGTGGCGACGGTACCGACTATCTGCACCGGCTGGATCATGCAGACTTGATTTATCTCGACCCAGCCCGTCGCGATGTCCATGGAAGCAGGACTTACGGCATAGCCGACTGCACCCCCAATGTACTGGAAATCCTCGATGAAATGTTGGAAAAGGCAGATCGTATCATGCTGAAACTCTCGCCGATGCTTGACTGGCGGAAGGCGGTGGCAGATATAAGTGAAAAGCGAGAAGTGAAAAGTGAAAAGTGCCTCGCCCAAGTCAATGCAGTGCATATCGTATCAGTGGATAATGAGTGCAAGGAACTGCTGGTAGAAGTGAGAAGCGAAGAAGTGAAAAGTGAAAAGTTTTCCACGGCCAAGGTGGTTTGTGTCAATCTGTTGTCAGGTGGCGCTACGGAACGCTTTACGTTTGACACTGTGAGTCTTGTCCCTAATTTCACCCCCACTTCTCACTTTTCACTTCTCACTTTTCACTTCTTATTCGAGCCAAACGCCTCCATCATGAAAGCAGGATGCTTCGTACTGCTGGAACAGCGGTTTGGGGTAAGACAACTCGATTGCAATAGTCACCTGTTTGTTTCCGATACGGATATTCCAGACTTCCCAGGCCGCCGTTTTATCATCGAAAAGACAACTTCGATGAACAAACACGAATTGAAGGCGGTTCTTGCGGGTATCGACAGAGCCAATATCACGGTGCGCAACTTCCCCATCTCCGTTGCTGAACTCCGCAAAAAACTGAAATTGAAAGACGGTGGCGACGTATTTATCTTCGCCACAACGGTTGCTAACAGAGGGCACCAGTTGTTCATTTGCCGAAAAATATGACGTCTTTAACCACTTTTCACTTTTCACTTTTCACTTCTTCGCTCCTTTTTTGTATCTTTGCAACGAATTAAGGCTTAAAAGACAGAAAGTATGTCATCTGTAGTTATTAAGAAGGTAACGGACAAGAAGGGTCTGACGGCCTTCATCGACTTTCATTACGATTTGTATGAGGGCAATCAGTACGACGCGCCCAACTTGTTTACTGACGACATGCACACCTTGCGCAAGGATAAGAATGCCGCTTTCGAATTCTGCGAGGCAGAATATTTCCTGGCTTATAAGGATGGTAAGGTAGCAGGGCGCATTGCCGGTATTATCAACCGCCGTGCCAACGAGAAGTGGGAGCGCAAGAGCGTCCGCTTCGGATGGGTAGATTTTATCGATGATATCGAGGTGAGTCGGGCCTTGTTCGATGCCGTCGAAGAATGGGGCCGCTCGAAGGGTATGACGGAGATTGTGGGTCCCTTAGGCTTTACGGATATGGACCCCGAAGGTATGCTGGTAGAAGGCTTCGACCAGATGGGTACGATGGCTACCATCTATAACTACCCTTACTACCCCAAGCATTTGGAACAACTCGGTGGCTGGGAGAAGGACAACGACTACGTGGAGTTCAAACTCATCGTGCCGAAAGATGAGATGCCTGAGAAATACAAGAAGATTGCAGAACTGGTGATGAAACGCTATAACCTGCATCCAATGCACCCCAAGCGCAGTCAGGTGTTCGGCAAGGAACAGATAGGCCGTAAGGTGCTCGATGTGGTCAACAAGTCATTTGGGCATCTCTATGGCTACTCCCAGATGACGGAAGCACAGATCGACGAGTATCTGAAGATGTATTTCCCCATGCTCGACATGAACCTGCTCTGCCTCATCGAAGACTGGAATACCCCCAATCACGATATCATCGGTGTGGGTATCTCGATTACCTCCATGACCCGCGCCTTGCAAAAGTGCCATCGGGGTCGCCTCTGGCCTTTCGGTTGGTGGCATTGTATCAGGGCCCTGAAGTTCCATAAGGCAGAGTGTGTCGATCTGATGCTGGTGGGCATCCTGCCCGAATATCAACAGAAGGGTGCCAATGCCCTGTTGTTCTACGACCTCATCCCCTGGTATCAGAAGTATGGTTTCAAATGGGGCGAGACCAACGTAGAAATGGAGACCAATGAGAAGGTGCAGTCGCAATGGCAGTACCTTGAACACACACAACATAAACGCAGAAGATGTTTCAGAAAGAATCTATGAACGAAGAAATTAACCTAACCCCACAGGAACAAGTACAGTATGATGACGAGAACATCCGTCATCTGAGTGATATGGAGCACGTGCGTACCCGTCCTGGCATGTATATCGGACGTTTGGGCGATGGTTCCTTACCAGAAGACGGTATCTATGTGCTGTTGAAAGAGGTCATCGACAACTCCATCGACGAATTCAAGATGAAGGCAGGCGACCGTATCGAGGTAACTATCGAGGACAACCTGCGTGTCTCCGTCCGCGACTATGGACGAGGCATCCCTCAGGGCAAGATGATAGAAGCCGTCTCCGTGCTGAATACCGGTGGTAAATACGACTCGAAGGCTTTTAAGAAGTCGGTGGGCCTGAATGGTGTCGGTGTGAAGGCTGTCAACGCCCTGAGCAGTCATTTCGAGGTACGCAGTTACCGCGACGGCGTCATGCGGAGGGCCACCTTCGAGAAAGGCGAGATGACCAGCGACAAGACGGAGAAGACGCAGGACGAGAACGGTACCTATATCTTCTTCGAGCCGGACGACACGCTCTTCCTGAACTATAAGTTCCAGGATGACATCGTGGAGAACATGCTCCGCAACTACACCTACCTGAACACAGGACTTGCCATCATGTATAACGGGCGGCGCATCCTCTCCCGCCACGGATTGGAGGATTTGCTCAACGACCGGATGACGAATGATGGCCTTTATCCCATCATACACCTCAAAGGCGAGGACATCGAGATAGCCTTTACCCACGCCAACCAGTATGGCGAGGAATACTATTCTTTCGTCAATGGTCAGCATACCACACAGGGTGGTACACACCAAAGTGCCTTCAAGGAACATATTGCCCGTACCATCAAGGACTTCTACGGTAAATATGAGTATGGCGACATCCGTACGGGCATCGTGGCGGCCATTGCCATCAATGTGGAGGAACCGATGTTCGAGAGTCAGACGAAAATCAAACTCGGCTCGTTGACGATGGCTCCTGACGGGGTGAGCATTAATAAGTATGTGGGTGACTTCATCAAACAGGAAGTGGACAACTACCTGCATATCCATGCCGATGTGGCAGAGGTCTTGGAAAATAAGATCAAGGAGAGTGAACGGGAGCGCAAGGCGATGGCGGGCGTCACCAAACTGGCTCGTGAACGCGCCAAGAAGGCCAACCTCCACAACCGCAAACTCCGTGACTGTCGTATCCACTTCTCCGATGTCAAGGATGAGCGAAAGGAAGAGTCGAGCATTTTTATTACTGAGGGCGACTCTGCCAGCGGCAGCATCACCAAGAGCCGTGATGTGAACACGCAGGCCGTCTTCTCCTTGCGCGGCAAGCCGCTCAACTGCTTCGGTCTCACCAAGAAGGTGGTCTACGAGAATGAGGAGTTCAACCTCCTGCAGGCCGCCCTTGATATTGAGGAAGGTCTCGACACACTAAGATATAATAAGGTCATCGTGGCGACGGATGCCGATGTCGACGGCATGCATATCCGTCTGCTCATCATCACCTTCTTCCTCCAGTTCTTCCCCGAACTTATCAAGAAGGGGCATGTTTACGTGTTGCAGACACCTCTCTTCCGAGTGCGTAACCGTCGTACGAAAATCAAGAACAAACAGGTCATTGCGCAGGCAGACGCCAAGGGTGACAAGAAAAGCGATTTCATCACCCGCTATTGCTACAGTGAGGAGGAGCGCCTGAAAGCCATCAGCGAATTAGGGCCCGATCCTGAGATCACCCGATTCAAGGGTCTGGGTGAGATTTCCCCTGAGGAATTTGCCGGTTTCATCGGGCCAGACATCCGTTTGGAGCAGGTCACCCTCCACAAGAACGACCAGGTACAGAAACTATTAGAATACTATATGGGCAAGAACACGATGGAGCGTCAGAACTTCATCATCGACAACCTCGTCATCGAGGAAGACCGCCCCGAAGAAGATATTTATGAATAAGAACTTTTTGTTTACAGCGTTTTTGTCGCTGTTCGTCCTCAGTGCTGCGGCACAGTTTAGAATAAACAATCGTGAAGACTCGCCGTTGCGTAAGTTACAGTATGCCGAGATGTGCATCAACAACCTCTATGTCGACAGCGTCGATGAACAGAAACTCGTTGAGGATGCCATCCGGGGGATGCTCGACAAACTCGACCCCCATTCCAGTTACTCCACTCCTAAGGAGGTGAAGGAACTTAACGAGCCGCTCAACGGCAATTTCGAAGGTATCGGCGTACAGTTCAATATGTTGCAAGACACCCTGATGGTAATTCAGCCCGTTACTAATGGCCCTTCTGAGAAGGTGGGCATCATCGCTGGCGACCGTATCGTGTCTGTCAACGATACTGCCATCGCAGGTGTGAATATGTCGAAGGAGGAGATTATGAAGCGCCTGCGTGGTCCGAAGGGGACGAAGGTGAACCTCGGTGTCATCCGTTCAGGTATCAAGGACCGCCTCAACTTCACCGTAGTCCGTGACAAGATTCCCATGCGTTCAGTCGATGCCACCTATATGATCCGCCCAGGCATCGGCTTTATCCGCATCGGCAACTTCGGGGCGCAGACCCACGATGAGTTTGTGGAGAGTCTTGAGAAACTACGTGGCGAGGGTATGAAAGACCTGATCCTCGACTTGCAGGAGAATGGCGGTGGTTATCTAAAGGCTGCCGTCGATATCGCCGACGAGTTCCTGCAGCAGGGAGATATGATCGTCTATACCGAAGGACGTACGGTTCAGCGAAATGAATATAGGGCCCATGACGGCGGAAAGTTTACGACAGGAAAGGTTGTCGTACTCGTCGACGGCTATACCGCCTCGGCGGCAGAGATTGTCACCGGAGCCATCCAGGATCAGGATCGTGGTCTTGTGGTGGGGCGCCGTACCTTCGGCAAGGGACTTGTCCAGCGTCCCATCGACATGCCCGATGGCTCCATGATCCGTCTCACCATCGCCCATTACTACACCCCCTCGGGCCGCTGCATTCAGAAACCCTATACCAAGGGCGACAAGCAGGACTATGCGATGGACATGTTGAACCGCCTGAAAAGCGGCGAACTGACCAATGCCGACAGCATCCATTTCGCCGACTCCTTGAAGTTCGAGACCCTCCGCGAGCACCGCACGGTCTATGGCGGGGGTGGCATCATGCCCGACTACTATGTCGCCCTCGACACCACTATTTATACCCGATTCCATCGGGAACTGGCGGCCAAGTCGATTGTCATCCAGTCGAACCTCCGTTATGTCGATAAGAACAGGAAGAGCCTTAAGAAACGCTGGGAGAACTTTGCCGACTTCAAGCAGCACTTCGAGGTGCCGCAGAGCCTCGTCGACGAGATCATCGCCGAGGGCAAGAAACAGAAGATAGAACCGAAGGACGAGGCCGAACTGGAAAAGACACTACCCTATCTCCGTCTGCAATTGAAGGCGCTCATCGCCCGCGACATCTGGGACATGAGCGAATACTTCTCTGTCTTCAACGAACAGAGCGAGATTGTGCAAAAGGCCTTAGAGGTCATCCGATGACGAGAAGCAGTTGGCATAAACCTATCACCAGGGCCTGGCCCCAGCGATAGGCGAAAAAAGGTCAATGTGTTAATAAGTGCTTATTTTTAGCGGAAATATAAAGAAAATTATAAATTTCCGCTGATTATAAGCATTTTTTTATTATATTTGCAGCGGAAAGTATAAAACAACATATTGTTTCAATGATAGTAGGACGTGAAAAAGAACAAAGGGAACTGCTGAGTCTTCTTGAAAACGAGGAGTCTCAGTTTTGTGCAGTCTATGGCCGGCGACGTGTAGGAAAGACATATCTTGTCCGCGAAACCTTCAACTACCAGTTCTGTTTCCAGCATACTGGTGTAGCAAAAGGGACACTGCGTCAGCAGTTGAGTGCATTCCGTAACTCATTGGTAGCAGCAGGCTTTGCCAAGTGCGCCATACCGAAGACCTGGATGGATGCCTTTGAACTATTGAAGCAACATGTCAATCAGGCTCCGGCTGGCAAGAAAGTCCTTTTCATCGACGAACTCCCATGGATGGATACGCCCAAGGGGAATCTTATCGGTGCCTTGGAAAACTTCTGGAACGGATGGGCTACGGCACGTCGGGAGAAGGACATCGTACTGATCGTGTGTGGCAGTGCCACCTCATGGATCAGCAAAAAACTCCTCAAAGACAAAGGCGGTCTTCGCGGCCGACTGACCAACCGCATCAAACTCGTACCTTTCACGCTGCGCGAGTGCGAACTCTATGCCAAAGGAGCCAACCTTGCCCTTGGCAGGAAGGATGTGCTCGAACTCTACATGATTCTCGGCGGCATACCCTATTACTGGAGTTTCCTGAAGAAAGGATTAAGCGTGGCCCAGAATGTTGACCAACTCTTCTTCACGGAGACAGCCCAACTGCGTGATGAGTTTGAAGCACTATATGCCATCCTGTTCAAACGCCCGGAGAATTACCTCAAGGTTATAACATGTCTGAGCGACGGCAGGAAATCGGGCATGTCAAGAGAGGACATCCTGTCATCAAGTAAACTTACAGACGGAGGGACATTCTCCACCATCCTGGAAGAACTGGAAGAGTGCGGCTTCATCCGTCGCTTCGCTTCTGCCGATACAGCAGAGACGAACGCCATGTACCAGTTGATTGACAATTACACGCTCTTTTATTACCTCTGCATCAAGAAAAATGCTTTCAGCGACGAGCATTACTGGTCGAACACGTTCACCTCAACATCCCATAACACATGGAAAGGGCATGCCTTCGAACGGGTATGCCTCCAACACATCCCTCAGATAAAAGCCGCACTGGGCATCTCCGGCGTCCAGACAAACGTGTGTTCCTGGTTTGTCCGTGGGACAACCGAACGGCATGGGGCGCAGATAGACCTGGTCATCCAACGTGCAGACGGTTTTACAGACCTTTGCGAGATGAAACATGCTTCAAGCATCTTCACCATTGACAAGGATTATGCAAAGGAACTACAAAACAAGCAAGATGCTTACCAAGAACTGTCGAAGGACAAGCGCACGCTTCACCTTGTCATGGTGACAACGAACGGCATCGCCCACAACAGTTACTACAACATGATACAGAACGAGGTAACTACGGACGACCTGTTTATATAGAGCACAACGGCGGGCGAGTTCATCCGCCTGAACCTATCAATAGGGCCAGATGTCCGGACAGGCATACTGGTTGAAGAAATGCGACAAACTGAAAAGCGACATGGAGGCCATGGGCGACGTGCCGATGAAGGCGCACGGCCCCCGTGGCTTTATATGGCAATTACTACCGTTTCCTGCGTGGGCAGTACAACGAGGAACAGGCCGTGAGAGACTTCTATAACTGGTTGAGGACTTCGGGCATCATCACGCTCGTCAAACTAAGGATGTTGCGGGCGGAGAAGATTGCCGACCATTCGACCGAATGGTGTCCATTGCCACCCGCTTCAAGCAGATTTTAGAAGAAAATGGCTGTAAAAGCCCTTTTTTTTACCCACGTCTTAACCCAGCGGTAAAAACCTTGCAGGGTCTTGGCGGTTTTCATACCTTTGCCGCCGAAAATTTGATTTTTAATTGGTAAAGGTATGAAAGAAAACTATTCCGAAAGGTTTACGGCGCATTTTGCGCAAGGATATATCAGATTGCAACGCGATTTACTATCGGTGCCTGAGGTGGCCGATATGTATGCCGAGGAAGGTGCCACAGGCCTGGGTCT
>ONTZ01000014.1 GCA_900320905.1 uncultured Prevotella sp. | reverse complement strand
GAGCGCTCATCCCACAGAAAACAATGGTAACTGGGTGAAGAACATCGGTGGTCGCGACTACGTCTTCTCAGACTGGATTGTAACGCTGACAGAAGCAAAGAAGCAGACAACAATCATCGTTGATCCTACAACCTATACTCTCCGCGTGATGGCTGAGGACCTGAGTGCAACTGAGAAATCTGACTTCGACTTCAACGATGTAGTATTCGATGTAGAATGGGAAGTTGGCACAACATCTGCAACTATTACCCTGCAGGCTGCTGGCGGTACTCTGCCACTCCGCATCAACGGAGAGGACGCTTTGGAGGTTCACGGACTGTTTGGTGTAGACACTAATATAATGGTTAACACGGGCTGGAGCGGTTCAAATGGTGCTAACGGCTTAACGGCAGAACCGTTTACTCGATATTTCAATCCTACTGACACCGATGGTAACGGAGAAATCTCACAAGCCGAGTTCAATGCCGCTGTGAATCTTATCAAGGTAGAGGTTGAGAAGGTTACAGATACTACGACAGGTGCTAAGGAGTGGTTCGAGTTGACCGCTAAGACTGGCGAAGCGTGCTGTAAGTTCGGATGCTTACCAGACTACGAATGGGTTCCCGAGCGTACTCCCATTGACGATGTCTATACTTTCTCTGAGTGGGTACAGGGCTTCACAGCCACACTGGAAAGAAGATAATAAGAACATCAGATACTTCAAAATAGTAATAAAAGGAAGGGAGCGGTTGCGCGAGCAATCGCTCCTTTTTTCAATGCCCGGGGGGTGAAAAGGCAAACCAGATTTGAGACAGACCATCCTGAGGGCGGAAAATCATGCCTGAGTTTCAGGGCAGACTTTCTAGGGGTTGTAATATCTTTGTTACAAAACTTTCGAAGCAGTGCTACTCGCGCGCGGTAGTAGGGTAAACAGGAAAACAACCCGCCTATCCCGCCTATCCCGCACGTAAGATTTTTACTTTAGGTGTAGGATAGGCGGGATGAGTGGGATAAATAGTGAATATGACATATATATACATGCGTACACGCGAGGGCACTACTAATTTTTTCTACGACAGTACTATTGTTTGCTACGGCAGTACTAATTTCTGCTACGACAGTACTATCTGGCGGCAACTGACCGACCATAAGAAGCGATGGATAATCATCAATCGAACAGAGTGTGCAGGTGGGTAACGCGCGCAACGCGCCCGTACCATTCCATAATGCATAATGATGAAAAAATAAGCAAAAACATTTGGATGATTCAAAAAAAATGACTACCTTTGCACTCGAATAAATAAAGTACAAAAGACACTTTATCAAATACTTTAAATAAACTAAGTTATCTAGAAGGAACGGCTGCGGGATGTAGGTGTTCCTTTTTTTGTGGGTTTTATTTTGGTATTTCGCCCGATTATTATTAATTTTGCACTCTGTATGGTACTGAATTGGATTTGGGTGGCGTTTTTTATCGTCGCGTTTTTGATTGCACTGGTGAAACTGGTGTTTCTGGGAGACTTCGAAGTGTTCCCAGCCATGATGGATTCGACGTTTTCCTCGTCGAAGACCGCATTTGAGATATCCTTGGGCCTGACAGGTGTCTTGTCGCTCTGGCTCGGTATTATGAAGATTGGCGAGAAGGGCGGTGTGGTGAATGTGCTGGCCCGTCTGCTGAGTCCAATCTTCACCAAGTTGTTCCCAGACATTCCGAAGGGCCACCCCGTCACGGGCTCCATCTTTATGAATATCGCAGCCAATATGTTAGGCCTGGATAATGCCGCCACGCCGCTCGGTCTGAAGGCGATGGAGCAGATGGAAGAAGTGAAAAATGAAAAGTTAAAAGTGAAAAGAGAAACCGGTGAAATCAACGAGAGCCAATATCAAGAGTTGAAGGTGACTGCCTCAAACCCGATGATCATGTTTCTCGTGCTGAACACGAGCGGACTGACGCTGATACCTATTTCTATTATGGTGTACCGTGCCCAGATGGGAGCCGCCCAGCCTACGGACATCTTTATTCCAATCCTGCTGGCGACATTCTTCTCCACCCTCGCAGGCATCATCATCACCAGTCTCTTCCAGAAGATCAACCTGCTGAACCGCACGATCCTGTTGACCTTGGGAGGCGCAGCCCTCGTGGTGGCAGGCATCATCTGGGGCTTCGGACAACTCGACTCTGTATTGATGAATAAGGTGAGTACGTCGGCAGCGAACATCCTGTTGATGACGATTATCATCGCCTTCATCCTGGCAGGCATCCGCAAGAAGGTGAATGTCTACGACGTCTTCATCGAGGGAGCGAAGGAGGGTTTCCAGACGGCAGTGAGGATTATCCCCTATCTGGTGGCTATCCTCGTTGGAATCGGCGTGTTCCGTGCCTCTGGGGCGATGGATATGCTGATCGACGGCATCAAATGGGGCGTAGAGGCCTGTGGCGGCAATACTGACTTCGTGGGGGCCCTGCCGACAGCCCTGATGAAACCCCTCTCAGGCTCTGGCGCACGAGGGATGATGGTGGATGCTATGACAACCTATGGTGCCGACTCGTTCGTGGGTCGTCTGAGTTGTATCTTCCAGGGCTCGACAGACACCACCTTCTATATCCTCGCCGTCTACTTCGGCAGCGTGGGTATCGTGAAGACCCGTCACGCTGTGACCTGCGGCCTGCTGGCAGACCTCGCAGGCATCATCGCAGCGATAGCAATAGCGTATATGTTCTTTGGATAAGATATGGGCAAACTTCAAACCATCGCAAAGGATACAGCCATTTATGGTCTGTCAAGTATCATAGGCAGGTTCCTGAACTACCTGCTCGTGCCACTCTATACCGCCAAACTCTCGGCAGCCTCGGGCGGCTACGGGGTCATTACAAATATGTACGCGTATGTGGCACTGATCCTGGTGATCCTCACCTTCGGTATGGAGACCACCTATTTCCGCTTCACCAACAAGACGCACACCGACTCGCAGGTGGTCTATTCCACCACCTTGATCAGTGTGGGCACGGTATCGGCTCTCTTCGCAGCACTGGTAGTCATCTTCATCACGCCGATTAGTCGGGTGATGGGCTACGAGGATCACCCGGATTGGATATGGGTGATGGCGCTGACGGTGGCTATCGACGCCTTCCTCTGTATCCCCTTCGCCCACCTGCGGCAGCAGAAGAAAGCGGTCGAGTTTGCTCTACTGAAATTGCTGAATATCGTGGTGAGCATCCTGCTCAACCTCATCTATTTCGCCTGGGTAGGCGGTAAGGACGTGGGTTATGCCTTCTACATCAACCTCTTCTGCACGGGAATGCTGGCCGTATGCCTCTTTCCGGAGTATACTGGCTTCCGCTGGAGACTCGATAAGAAACTGCTGCGCACGATGCTCGGTTACTCGTGGCCTATCCTCGTGCTGGGTATTGCAGGCATCCTGAACCAGACGGCCGACAAGATGATCTTCCCCTATATCTACGAGGGCAGTCATAAGGAGATGCTGGAGCAACTCGGCATCTATGGTGCCTGTTCGAAGATTGCGATGATTATGGCGATGATCACCCAGGCCTTCCGCTTCGCCTACGAACCGATTGTGTTCGCAGGGGTGAAGGAAAAAGGGCAGCACGAGATGTACGAACAGGCGATGAAGTACTTCATCATCTTCACGCTGCTGGCATTCCTCCTCGTGGTGGGATATATCGACATCCTGAAATTCATCGTCAGAAACCCCGACTACTGGGTGGGCCTGAAGGTGGTGCCGATTGTGATGGTGGCAGAGATCATGATGGGTGTCTACTTCAACCTGTCGTTCTGGTATAAGATCATCGACAAGACCATCTGGGGCGCCTGGTTCTCGGGTATCGGATGTGCCGTGTTGCTGGCAGTGAACTATTTCTTCGTGCCTAAATACGGGTATATGGCCTGTGCCTGGGGAGGTGTGGCAGGCTATGGCGTGGCGATGGTTACGTCGTATTTCGTCGGACAGAAGTACTATCCCCTCAACTATCCGCTGAAGGAGATAGCGCTCTACACTTTCTTCGCCGCCGTCGCCTTCGGAGTGATGACATACCTGCGCGAGAGTCAGCCGTTATGGCTCTCTCTCACTGTAAATACATTGCTCATCTTGGGCTTCCTCGCCCTGATCATCAAGCGCGACCTGCCCTTGAGCAGCCTGCCAGTCATAGGCCGAAGATTCCGGCATTAGCCGGAGAGCCCGGACGACCCGGATAACCCGGAAAGCCCGGATGACTCGGAAAACCCGAAAAAACGATAAAAAAACAAAAATATGCCTGATAAGAAGAATGCCCCTTCCATCAACCACTATGCCGACGGCACTACCAGTGTCTTGCGGAAGGCGGTAGTATATACTAACCTGCGATTCTATCAGCGCAGCGACGTGCTCTACCAATTGACACAGGTGTTCTGTCAGAAGTATCTGCCGAAATATGGTGACCGCACGGTGGATCAGATGATACAAAGTGCACGGAGCACAAAACAAAATATTGCTGAGGGCAGTAGCGACGGGCAGACTTCTACAGAAGTTGAACTCAGACTTTTAGGCATTTCCCGTGGCAGCAACTTGGAACTTCTGGAAGACTTTCAAGACTATCTGAAACGTAAGGGTATCGAAGAGTGGTTCGGTAAGCATCCTCGATTTGAATCCCTGCATCAATTTTGCAAGAGCCATAGCAAATACGAAGACTATCAGGCCCTGCTGCCTAAGATGAATGATGAAGAACTGGCGAATATGGGCATCTGTCTTTGCCATCAGATAGATTCTGCGCTGACGAAGTATATTGAGAAGAAAGACCGTGAGTTCACTACTGAAGGGGGTATCAAGGAACGTATGACTGCCGCCCGACTTGAACAAAGGGAAACGCAAAAGGAAATCATCGCCCGGCAAGCGCAAGAGATTGAGGGGCTTCAAAGGGAGATCGCGCGCCTCAAAGCGCTTCTTAGGGAGGCTGGAGAACCCGGATGACCCAGGAGAGCCAGATGAGCCAGAAGGACCCGGAAGACCCGGAAGACCCGGAAGAACCGGAAGACCCAGATGAGCCAGAAGACCCAGATGAGCCAGAAGACCCGGAAAAACCGGAAGGACCCGGAAAAACCGGAGAGCCCGGATGACCCGGAGGAGGCGGATGAGCCGATGGAAGGAATCTGGGGAATGAGTAAACAATAATAAACAATGATAATAACAATGAGGAAAAAGATCTATTTTATTCTACTCTTTATGATTCTCATGCCGAGTGCTTTAAAGGCCGACGAGGGCATGTGGACACTGTATAACCTGCCGAATGCCGTCTATGAGACGATGAAGCAGGAGAACTACGAACTGCCATACGGTGCCCTCTATGAGGGCGATGATGCCATAAAGAACTGTGTAGTGCTCTTTGGAGGCTACTGCTCTGGCGTGGTGGTGTCGCCTGACGGACTCGTGTTTACGAATCACCACTGCGGCTTTGAGTCTATCCGCAGCCACTCTACGGTGGAACATGACTATATGCTCAACGGCTTCGTGTCGAACTCGTACGAGGAGGAACTGCCCAACAAGAATCTCTACGTGAGTTTTATGGTGGAGCAGAAGGATGTGACAGACCAACTTGATGCGCTGGGACTCAACACGCTTCCTGAAAGCAAAAGAGGCGGTTTCATCGACTCTCTGGAGAATGTCTTCCAGAAAGAAGTACACGCTCAGGACTCTACGCTCCGTGCTGAGTTGAAACCCTATTACGAGGGCAACAAGTACTATCTCACTACCTATCGCGACTATGAGGATGTGCGCCTGGTGTTTGCTCTGCCTAAGTCGATGGGTAAGTTCGGGGGCGAGACAGACAACTGGATGTGGCCCCGTCAGACATGTGACTTCTCTGTGTTCCGCATCTACGTAGACCCCAAGACAGGCGGTCCGGCGAAATATTCCAAGGACAATGTGCCCTATCATCCGAAGAAATGGGCACAGGTGTCTCTGCAAGGCTACCAGCCTGGTTCGTTCTCTATGACTATCGGTTTCCCGGGAAGCACAAGCCGCTATCTGTCCAGTTATGGCATCAGGGAGCGACGGGATGCCCAGAACGAACCGATGTACAAGACTCGCGAGATCAAGCAGGGCATCATGATCCGTCATATGCGGGCCGACGAGGCTGTGCGCATCAAGTACGACTCGAAATATGCCAGCAGTTCCAACTACTGGAAGAACTCCATCGGCATGAACAAATGTATCGATTCCATCGGACTTATTCAGCAAAAAGCCGCCTTCGAGGCAAAGATCCGTCAGTGGCAGGACTCCACAGGTTATCTGAAGGGACAACTTGACTTCGACAAACTGGAGCGTCTCTACAAACAGCGTTTCGACGCCATGCGCACGATGATGTTCTTCAGCGAGACCTTCGGACGCAGTGACGAGATGACCCGTAGGGCCATGCGCGTACAAAACAATGCCATCATCAACGGCAAGGAAGGCAAGCCCAAGAGTTACTATGTGGAATTCAAAGACAACAGCGACGAATGGGACTACGACCTGGACCGTGAGGTCATCGCTGCCCTGATGAAAAACTACCGTGAACAGGTGGATCCGAAATATCTGCCAGCCTTCTACAATATCATAGACCGCGACTTCAAAGGCAACTACCAGAAATACGCCGACCACCTCTATAAGAAGTCGAAACTGATGAAGAGCGACAAGAAAATCTACATCAACAAAAACAGTTACAAACGAGACCCTGGT
The DNA here is from genome assembly GCA_900320905.1 of uncultured Prevotella sp. Classification (GTDB taxonomy): domain Bacteria; phylum Bacteroidota; class Bacteroidia; order Bacteroidales; family Bacteroidaceae; genus Prevotella. The sequence continues at coordinate 57,721 of ONTZ01000014.1, read as the reverse complement.
GTGATGTACGGCGAATGTGTCTATTCGACAATGCTCGAACTCCGTTCCGACCTCATGGCTACCTACGACAGCATCGACGTGATGGAGCGCTACCTCTGTGCCGCCAAACTGCGAATGGAAGAAGATCTGCCCAACTACTCAGACGCCAATATGACCATGCGCCTCTCGTATGGTCAGGTGGGTGAATACCTGCTGGGCGGCAAACCCTCAGGCTACTACACCACTGCCGAGAGCATCGTGGAGAAGATGGACAAGGCCAGCGAGAACATCGAGTACGAGGCAGAACCTATCATGAGAGAACTGCTCTCGAAGAAGGACTTTGGCAAATACACCGACAAAGGGACTGGTAAGTTGCACCTCTGTTTCCTGTCGAACAATGATATCACGGGTGGCAACAGCGGTTCACCGATGTTCAACGGCAAGGGTGAACTCATCGGCCTGGCCTTCGACGGCAACTGGGATTCGCTCTCGTCCGACATCTTCTTCGACTCCCAACTGGCCCGCTGCATCGGCGTGGATATCCGCTACGTGCTCTATATGATGGAGTCGTGGGGCAAGGCTGACCGCCTGATCAAGGAAATCAACGCGAAATAAAAACCACAGATCTCACAAGCATTCATGATAGAATGAGAAGGCTTTTGCTTATACTTTTCATTTTTCACTTATCACTTTTAACTTCTACGGCGCAGTCGTTGGTGATGGATCTTAGTGGCACGTGGCAGTTTGCTTTGGACGGCCAGCGACTGGTGCATCCTGACTATATCCTGACGGAGACGGTGCAACTACCTGGCACCACAGATACGAATAAGAAAGGAGACCCTCTCATCAAGAAAGACGAGACCACCCACCTCTCGCGAATCTATTCTTATAAAGGCAGGGCTTGGTACAAGCGTCAGGTGGCGATTCCCGCCGACTGGCAAGGCCAGCCTGTCTATCTCTTCTTAGAGCGCACAAAACCCACGGAGATCTATGTTGATGCAAAGTTCGTCGGCGCGTCGAATGACATCTCCACACCTCAGGTGTTCGACCTTTCAAAATGGCTCACCCCTGGTCGGCACGACCTTGCCATCATGGTGGATAACGGTAACGGCGTACCTGAACAACTCTATGCCAACAGTCATGCCTATACCGAAGACACCCAGACCAACTGGAACGGGATTATCGGGAGGATAGAATTGTTGAATGGTCTTCCGTCTGCAGCGCAGATAGAAGAACATCCAAACCTTAAGGACTTTCATATCGAAGGACAGCATTTCTACGCCAATGGACACCTCATCTTCCTGAGAGGTAAACACGATGCCTGTGTCTGGCCACTGACAGGTCATGTGCCAATGGATGTGGAGGCGTGGAGGAACTATCTGGGTGAGTGTGCTGCATACGGACTGAACCATGTGCGCTTCCACAGTTGGTGCCCGCCAGAGGCCGCCTTTGTCGCTGCCGATGAACTGGGTATCATCCTGCAACCCGAACTCCCTTTCTGGGGAGACTTCAACGACAAGGACACGGTGCTGATGCAGTTTCTGCATAAAGAAGGAGAGAATATCCTGCGCTGGTATGGTCATCATCCCTCATTCCGGATGTTCGCCCTGGGGAATGAACTGTGGGGCAGCATTGACAAAATGGCCGAATTCATCGAGGATTTCCGAAGGTTTGCCCCTGATAAGGTCTATACATTCGGTAGCAACTACTACCTTGGTTATCAGGGCGTGAAAAAGGGAATGGACTACTTCACGACTTGTCGGGTAGGTGGCGAGGCATGGGGAAGTTACAACACCCATACCCGTGGTTCGTTCTCGTTTGCCGATGCGGCTGACGGTGGCATGATCAACCACTTCCACCCCAACACAACCATGAATTTCGAGGAAGGCTGTGCCTTGGCTGACGTACCGATTATTTCCCACGAGACGGCCCAGTTCCAGACCTATCCTGACTACGACGAGATTCAGAAATACACGGGTGTGCTCTATCCTTATAATATGGAAGTGTTCCGCTCACGACTGGAGAAGGCAGGTATGCAGGATCAGGCAAAGGCCTTCCACCAAGCCAGTGGCCTCTGGTCACTACAACTCTACAAGCAGGACATTGAGATGGATCTCCGTACTCCGAACATGGCAGGTTTCCAACTCCTCGACTTGCAGGACTACCCGGGTCAAGGTAGCGCATACGTCGGTATCCTTGATGCCTTTATGGATCCTAAAGGACTCTGCACTGTACGTGAGTGGCGAGAGTGGTGCGCCCCTGTGGTACCTTTGCTCGTAGCCGATAAGTTCTGTTTTACCAACGAAGAAGGCATCCATGCGAAGGTTCAAATCGCGAATTACAGTGGTGAAAGCCTGAAAGGAAAGAAACTCTCATGGGAAGTCTCTTCTGATTTAAAAGGGGAGATAGTCCTCCCCGATGGCGAGGGACTCATCGAGGCAGGAGCACTCATTATCAGCCTCTCCCGATATGACAAGCCCACCCAACTGCAACTGCTATTGAATATCGACGGCACAGAATACCACAATACCTACGACCTCTGGGTCTATCCCACGAAGGACAACCTCAAGAGATTAAAGAAGAAAGTCATTGTCACCAATGTGTTGACGGAGGATATTGCCGGGCAATTGGAGAAAGGAAAGAACGTGCTCCTGATGTCCGACTCATCGAAACTCTGTGTGGGCGGACTCTTCCAGACAGACTACTGGAACTACCGTATGTTCAAGACCATCTGTGAGGGTAACAAAAAGTCCGTATCACCTGGTACCTTGGGTATTCTGACCGATCCCAGGCATCCCATCTTTAGGAGTTTCCCAACAGAGATGCACACCAATTGGCAGTGGTTCCCCGTCATCAAAAACAGCCACCCGATGATTCTCGACAATACAGGCAGCGACTACCGACCCATCGTACAAGTGATTGACAATATAGAACGAAACCACAAACTCGGTCTGGTCTTTGAGTTTGCCATCGGAAAAGGGAAGTTGCTCGTCTGCATGGCTGACCTTGAGAAAGCCTCCGACTATCCAGAGGGCCGGGCTTTCTATCGGAGTGTCCTCGAATATATGACCTCGAAGGACTTCGCTCCCAGAACCCACATCACCCTCGATGACTTCCACCGGCTGATGACAACGGATGTCGTTGAAGGTAAGATTGGTGAACTGAATAATATCTCGCCCTATTGAATCATCTGGCTGATTTCTTCGATGGAATCAGCCGTTTTGATGTAATCCCGCCATTCTCCGCGAATCATGCCTCTCGCTTGCAAATCGTCAAGCACAGCAATAAGCCCATCCCAGAAGCCCTTCATATTATAGAGGATCACCTTCTTCTGGTGATAGCCAATCGTTGATGAAGAAGCCACAGTAAAGATCTCGTCGATAGTGCCGATACCACCAGGCAGGGCGATAAACACGTCGCTCTGGTCCATCATCAGTTGTTTCCTGTCGCTGAGGTTGTCGCAGGGGATATCCACATCGACATAGTCGCTAAGACGCCCCGACTTCTCCACAATCATCGGCACAACACCTATGGTATGGCCACCAGCCTCTTTCGTTGCCTTGGCAACACACTCCATCAGTCCCTGATTCACACCGCCATACACAATGGTATGGCTATTCTCAGCAGCCCATCTGCCCAGTTCCGCTGTCATCGTGAGGAATGCCGGGTCAATCTGCTGATTCGCAGAACAAAACACACATATCTTCATATCTGCTGCAAAATTACAAAATAATCTGCGAGAATCGGTGCAATCTGAGGCTTTTTTCGTATCTTTGCACCCAAGATGAAGACATTTGAAGAATTAGGCGTTAGCGAAGGGATTCGTAAAGCCATTGAAGAGTTAGGTTTTGTGCAGCCGATGCCTGTGCAAGAGGAGGTAATTCCCTATCTGATTTCTCCAGAGGGGAGAGACGTGATTGCCCTCGCCCAGACGGGTACAGGTAAGACGGCAGCGTTTGGTATCCCTTTGTTGGAGCGGATAGATACGACAAGCAGGGAGACACAGGCCTTGGTGCTGAGTCCGACACGTGAGTTGTGTCTGCAGATTACGGATGATATCCGCGACTTTGCCAAATATATGGATGGGGTGCATGTGGAGGCTGTCTATGGTGGTGCCTCTATCGAGCCGCAGATGCGTGCCTTGAAGAAAGGCGTGAACATCATCGTGGCGACACCTGGCCGACTGGTTGACCTGATGCATCGTGGCTATGCCCGTCTGGAACAGGTGCAGACCATCGTGCTCGACGAGGCTGACGAGATGTTGAATATGGGTTTCTCGGAGAGTATCAATGAGGTGTTCGAGTCATTGCCTACGGAACACAGTACACTGATGTTCTCTGCGACGATGAGTCGTGAGGTGGAACGTATCGCGAAGACCTATCTGCACGACTACAAGGAGATTGTGGTGGGCAGCCGCAACGAAGGTGCAGAGAATGTGAACCACATCTATTATCTGGTAAGCGCCAAAGACAAGTATCTCGCCCTGAAACGCATCGTAGATTACTATCCTAAGATCTTTGCCATTATCTTCTGTCGCACAAAGGTAGAGACCCAGGAGATTGCCGATAAGTTGATTCGCGACGGTTATAATGCTGAGTCGTTGCACGGTGACCTCTCGCAGCCTCAGCGTGACTTGACAATGCAAAAATTCCGTCAGCATCTGACGCAGTTGTTGGTGGCAACGGATGTAGCCGCACGAGGACTCGATGTGGATGACCTGACTCACGTCATCAATTTCGGACTGCCCGATGACATAGAGAACTATACCCACCGCTCAGGTCGTACAGGTCGTGCAGGAAAGAAAGGCACTTCAATCTCTATTATCCATAGCCGTGAAAAGTTCAAGATCCGTAATATCGAGAAAGAGATAGGCAAAGCATTTGTCCAGGCAGAGATTCCGAAAGCCGAGGAAATCTGCAAGAAACAACTCTATAAGGTGATGGATCAGATTGTGAAGACGGATGTGGATGACGAGGAGATTGCTCCGTTCATGCAGGATATCAGTCGCTACTTCGAGTATATCGACAAAGAGGAGATCATCAAGAAGATCGTATCATTGGAGTTTGGCAAGTTCTTGGCTTACTATGCAGATGCCCCAGAATTGGAAAAGGTGGACATGGCCAAGGAAAAGAAGCCTCAGACGGACAAGCAGAAACTACAGAACAAGGCGCAGAAAGGGTATAAGCGTCTGTTTATCAATCTCGGCAAGCGTGACGGTTTCTATCCAGGGGAACTGATGCAGATGCTGAACCGTTTCGTGGGCGGACGTCAGGAGGTGGGGCATATCGACCTGCTTGATACCATCTCGTATTTCGAGGTGCCTGAGAAGGATGCCAAGAAGGTGATGATCCAGTTGACCGGCATCCGCCACAAAGGTCGCCAAGTTCGTTGCAATGATGCGGATGATTCTGGTAAGAGACAGGAGGCTGGAGGCAAGAAACGTGAAACGGGAAACAGAAAGACTTCTGTTCCGTCTTCCCGTTCTTCGAAAAAAGACGATTGGCGCAGTCTGATGAAAAAGGTTCCTCGCGACCTTCGCGGACCCGAGCCAGACTTCTCCGAAGATGGCTGGGCCCTCCGCAAAACCCGTAAAAAGAAGAAATAAAAGACTCCCCTACTCTTGGGAGGAATCACAGTTCGCGCTGTCGCTCTTCTCCGAATGCGACATCCACGCTGTTGTCAATACTCTGACAGACATTCGCTGAGAACTTGATAGCGCAACTGATAATCTTATCCCACAGATCCTCGCTGAATCCCGTCCTGACCATCTCACGGGTCACACCATACTTGATCAGGCCATAGACAAAGCCTGCATTGAAGTTGTCGCCTGCTCCGATGGTGCTGACAGCCTCACTCTGTTCTACGGCATACTGTTTACTGAGACCTCCTTCGGCTCTCAGTTCCACAGGTTCCTTGCTCTGGGTGAGAATGAAGTTCTTGGTATAGAAGGATATCTGAGAACGGTAGATGGCATCGGCATCCGTTTTCTTATAAAGGATTTCAAAGTCCTCCGAAGAGCCTCTCACAATGTCAGCATACTCCAAATTCTCCAAGATATTCGGGGTCAGTTTCATCACCTCATGCTGATGCGAAGCGCGGAAGTTCACATCGTAATAGATGATAGCCCCCTTGTTCTTGGCATGATCGAGGAAAGCCACCATCTGTGGACGGATCACAGGATTGACGGCATAATAGGAGCCGAACATCACAATATCGTCGGGCTGGATGTCAGGATAGACAAACTCCAACTGGTCGCGCGGATGATCCTTATAAAAAATATATTCCGCATCGTTATTCTCATTCAGGAACGCTAAGGAGATAGGTGACTTTGATTCTGGATAGACATAGAGATACTCCGCATTCACATTATTCTCCTTCAGGAAGGATATGATTATCTTACCTACCCTGTCGTTGCCCGTCTCACTGATGAATGAGGCAGGTATGCCGCAGCGTCCCAAAGAGATGATACCGTTGAATACTGACCCACCAGGTACAGCACCGATAGGCTGGTCGTTTTTGAAGATAATGTCGAGAACTGTCTCGCCGATTCCAATAACTTTTCGCATCGTATTAGTCTTTTACGGATGCAAAGATACGAAATAATCTGTGATAATCTGTGTAATCTGTGGCTTTTTTTGTACCTTTGCGTCTAAAATGACGAAATATATCACTCATACGCTTAAAAACGGACTGCGGATCATCCATCTGCCGTCTGCTTCGCAAGTGGTGTATTGCGGTTATCAGATTGCAGCAGGCACCCGTGATGAACGAGGCGGCGAAGAAGGCATGGCTCATTTCTGCGAACACATGACCTTCAAAGGCACAAGAAAACGCAATGCCCTACAGATCATCAATGCCCTTGAAGGTGTGGGTGGTGAACTCAATGCGTTCACCAATAAGGAAGACACCGTCTTCTACGCCGCCATTTCCAAGGAGCATTTTGCACAGGCTGTGGACATCCTGACAGACATCGTCTTCCACAGCACCTATCCGCAACATGAGATTGACAAGGAAGTAGAGGTGATCTGCGATGAAATCGAGAGTTATAACGACTCACCAGCCGAACTGATCTACGATGAATTCGAGAATCTCCTCTTTGAAGGACATCCCCTCGGACATAATATCTTAGGCAAGGCAGAGCAACTGCGCACCTATACCACAGACGATGCCCTGCACTTCGTTCTCCGAAACTATCGTCCTGACAATACCATCTTCTTCGTCTATGGGGATATTGACTTCAAGCGACTTTGCAAGATACTGGAAAACTCAGGAACCCCAGAGATTCCAGAAATCCCAAATGATCCGGAAAGCCCGAACCTCCCACAATCCCTTACAGGTAAAGTCATCACCCGTTCCCTCGGTACCCACCAGGCTCATGTGATGCTCGGCACACGGGCCTATGATATCCACCACCCCCTGCGCATTCCCCTCTACCTACTAAATAATATATTAGGTGGTCCTGGCATGAATGCCCGTCTGAACCTCTCCCTCCGTGAGCGACACGGACTAGTCTATACCGTCGAGAGTACGATGGTGAGTTATGGGGACACAGGCATCTGGAGCATCTATTTTGGCTGCGATCCGCATGATGTCAGGAAATGCCTTCGTCTGGTGCGCCGTGAACTGGACAAGGTGATGCGAAAGCCACTCAGCGCCACCCAACTGCGCAATGCCAAACGCCAGTTGAAGGGACAGATTGCCATTGCCTGCGACAATCGCGAGCAGTTTGCCCTCGACTTTGGTAAGAGTTTCCTGCACTACGGCTGGGAGAAGGACATCACCCACCTCTATGAGAGTATAGATCAGGTGTCTATCGAAGATATACAAAAAGTGGCGAACGACCTGTTCGCCACAGAAAAACTGACCACACTAATTTTCCAATAACTTATTTCGCCTCGCCGTCGCCATAGATAAAGCCTATGGCACCACTGGTGTAGTCGAAGATCTCCTCATCGCGGAAGAAACGCTTCAACTCAATCTCGGCATTCGACGTAGAGTCGCTGGCGTGTACGATATTCTGCTGGTTGCTCATCGAGTAGTCACCACGGATGGTTCCAGGCGCAGCCTCACGTCCATTGGTGGAGCCTGTCATCGTACGCACTACCTGTACGGCATCCACACCTTCGAGGGCAAGAGCCACTACTGGTGAGGCCTGCATGGAGGCTGCCAGCGAGGGGAAGAAGGGACGGTCTACAAGGTGGGCATAGTGTTCGCGCAGAATCTCGTCAGAGAGTTGCATCATCTTCATACCTGCCACGCGTAGTCCGCGACGCTCAAAACGGTTCACAATCTCGCCAATCAGTTGCCGCTGTACGCAACTGGGCTTCAATAATACAAGAGTTTTCTCCATCATAATCAACAAATACTTTAAATGTCTGTTTCTGGTGCGAAATTACAAAAAAACTTCGACACTGCATAAGAATTCCCCAAAAAAATGCTATCTTTGCACCGAAATTTAACGAAAAATGAAAGATTGCATATTGATTCTGAGTGGAGGGATGGATTCTACCACCTTATTATATGACTATCAGGAACGGATAGCCTTGGCCATTTCGTTCGACTACGGTGGGAACCATAATGCGAAAGAGATTCCCTTTGCCCGGCTGCACTGCGAACGGTTAGGTATCAAGCATATCGTGATACCGCTCGACTTTATGAGAAGGTACTTCCGTAGTTCGCTGCTCGAGGGTTCTGAGGCCATCCCAGAAGGACACTATGCCGAAGAGAACATGCAGTCGACAGTGGTGCCCTTCCGCAACGGTATCATGCTGGCCATTGCAGCCGGGATGGCAGAAAGCAACAACCTGCAATATATCATGATGGCCAACCACGGGGGCGACCACACCATCTATCCAGACTGTCGTCCGGAGTTTGTGGAGGCCTTCGATGCTGCTGCCCATGCAGGCACCTATAATGGGGTACGTCTGCTCTCACCTTATTGTAATATGACGAAAGGGCAGATTGCCGCCCGAGGCAAGGCATTAGGCATCAACTATGCCGAGACTTGGTCATGCTACAAGGGTGGCGACAAGCACTGTGGCAAATGCGGCACTTGCGTAGAACGTCAGGAGGCCCTCGCCGAGGCGGGTATCTCCGACCCAACAGAATATGAATGTCAATAATAAACCTATCATTATGAAGAAAAGATTCTTTCTTAGTCTGACGGCCCTCGTGATGGGCTGCCATATTGTAATGGCTCAGAAGAGCATCGTGATTCTCTACGAGAACGACGTGCATTGCGGTATTGACGGCTATACGAAAATGGCTGGCCTGCGCGATGCCATCAACAATTCGGATACAGCCTATGCCGCTGTGGTCTGCTGTGGCGACTTCCTGCAGGGCAACACAACGGGAGCCATCTCAAAAGGACAGTACATCGCCGATATAATGCGCCTCATGGATTATCATGCCCTCACACTGGGCAACCATGAGTTTGACTATGGCGTACCTCGCTTGAAGGAATTACTAGAGCAAGTAGGCACACCTGTCGCTTGTGCCAACTTCTTCGAAGCCGGAGAGCCACAGCCAGTCTATGCCCCATACGTCATCCATCAGTATGGCAACAAAAAAATAGCCTATGTCGGAGCCTGTACCCCAGAGACGATGATCCTCGAGGGCTATTCGTTCTACGACACCAATGGCATCCTACTCTACGACCTGAAGCCGAAGACTTTCTACGAACTGATTCAACAGGCAGTGGATGCTGCCCGTACCGAGGGCGCCGACTATGTGGTGCTGCTCTCACATGTGGGCGAGACCGTTCAATCGATGGGATTCAGTTCGCACCGTCTCGTCAATCACCTCCGAGGCATTGACGTGGTACTCGACGGTCACAGCCACTCGATTATCGAATGTGACAAGGCGACAGACCTCGACGGCAAGGAAATCACCGTCACACAGACAGGTACCCAGTTCGCCAATGTGGGCAAACTACTCATCACCCCAGACGGACGATTCATCACCCAACTCATCAAGAGCAAGGACATCCCCTACGAAAATGCAAAGATCACCGCTACCATCGATAGCATCCACCAGATGGTAAAGGCTGTTACCTCCGAACTTGTAGCCCATAGCGATTACAGACTGGTGGTGAGCGATGAGAATGACCAGTTTATTGTACGAGGACAAGAGACGAATGCAGGCGACCTTGTGGCTGACGCCTACCGTTATGTCATGAAGGCTGATATCGGTATGGAGAACGGTGGCGGCATCCGTAATGATATCATGGCTGGCGACATCACCTACGGCGACATCATCGGTATGCTGCCTTATGACAACACCCTGCGCCGCATCGCCGTGACAGGTCCGCAACTCAAGACAATGCTCACCCGCTGTACGGCTCTTGTGCCTGTGCTCGACGGTAACTTCCCACAGGTTTCCGGTCTGCGATTCACCATCCATAGCAAGAGTCACACCGTCAGCGACATCGAGATACAGCGGGAGGATGGCAGTTTTGCACCCATCGATATGCAGCGCACTTACAGTGTAGCCTTGACTAACTACAACCACGATGCCGGTGGTTTCTTCGAGTGTTTCAAGAAATGTCCAGTGCTCCAGGAGAGTTCACTCCGCTATTACGAGGCATTGTCAGACTATCTGAGGAAAGACCTCGGAGGGAACACAGGACAGAGATACGCCCAACCTCAAGGACGCATCAAAATCATAGAAGACTGATTCCGGCGATACCGTTATGCGTATTTTCGCAAGTATTGACGTACCGCCTTCCTGGCGGTACCCAGTCGATGCTCTACCGACTTATAGCCCTCGCCTATCGCCTGAGAGATTTCACTGACCTTCATCCCGCCATAGATATGCAGGCGGTAGATCTCGCGGCAGTTTTCTGGAACACGGACAAGCCCACGTTCCAACAGTTCCGTCAGTTCTCTGGCAGAGAACACCGATTCCATCGAGTCATCCTCTTCCGAAGAGCCTTTGATAAAATGCTCAAACGCCTCATAGGTATGGCGGCGGCGATAGTAATCTGTTATCAGGTTGCGTGTTATCGTATAGACTAAGGCTGGCAAAGTAATCTCCGTAATCATCTTATCGGTGGTCAGAAGGCGCAGGAAGACATTCTGGACGATGTCTTCCGACTCTTCAGAGCCACCGAGACGACTGCTGACAAATGCCAGCAGTTCGTCACGATGATCCGTATAATATGTCTCAATGAGATTATTCATTGATAACCTTGATGCTTTGCATCGAGCTTGTTCACGCTCGAAAATGCAAGTATACTTTCATTTTACTCACTCATTCACAACCTTTTGAATCGTTCCGTCCTCATTGTAGAACAGACGCTGTACCTTCAATGAACGCAGATGGGTGATGTCATTGGATGGCACACAGTCGTGGTAGAATAGGAACCACTCACCCTTGTACTGCACAATGCTGTGGTGGGTTGTCCAACCGACAACGGGGTCGAGAATCACACCCTGATAGGTGAATGGGCCGTAGGGGTTGTCACCGATGGCATAGCAAAGGAAGTGACTGTCACCTGTCGAATAACTGAAATAGTACTTACCATTGTACTTATGCATCCACGAAGCCTCGAAGAAGCGGTGCGGATCACCGGCCTTCAGGGGCTGACCGTCCTTGTCGAGGATGATCACATTACGTGGAGCCTCAGCAAACTGCATCACATCACCATTCAAGCGCACCACGAAACTGGGCAGTGCAGGAATGTCGGCAGGTGCATAGAGTTGGGTCTTCTTATCAGCGGCAGGACCAAGATCGATTCCCTCCTTCACTAGTTTCTCAGGAGCCTGATACCACTGGAGTTGTCCGCCCCAAAGACCACCGAAGTAGATGTAGATCTCTCCATCGTCGTCCTTGAACACGCAAGGGTCGATACTCATGGAGCCACGGATAGGCTCATCGTTCGGAATGAACGGGCCTTCGGGCTTGTCAGCCACAGCGACACCGAGATGGAACACACCGTTGTAGTCCTTGGCAGAGAAGATCAGGTAGTACTTACCGTCTTTCTCCACAACATCATTGTCCCACATCTGCTTCTCAGCCCACTTCACTTGCTCCACGTCGAGAATCTTACCATGATCGGTCACCTCGCCGTTCTCAATATCGTCCATGGAGAGCACATGATAGTCCTTCATCTGGAAGTGTCCGCCATCATCGTCAAAGGCAGCACCTGCTTCCCAGTCGTGGGAAGGATAGACATACAATCGTCCATTAAACACATTGGCAGCAGGGTCTGCCATATAATCACTCGGGAAAAGATAACGCGGTTTCATATTCACAAATTATTTAAATTATACATTATATTATTTAGAAATCTTTATCGTCTTGATTTGCCTGATGGCGCCTGGAAGTCAGTTCTGCCTGCATGCCCTCATTATACTCCTTGGTGATGGGATAGAAGTACAGGGCCAGGACGCCGATACCAAACAAGATGGCAGGCAGGATACTGGATACCAGACGGATACCCACCATCGCACTCTCGTTCTGTACACTCACATTACCAGGCACATAGCCAAAGGCGGAAATGATGATACCCGCAATAGCACCACCCGTACCGAGACCAACCTTCAAGGCCATCACGATACCTGAGAAACAGAAGCCAGTCGCACGACGATGATTCTCATACTCAATATGGTCGGCCACATCAGCAATCATCGCCCACAACAATGGAACGGTTGGAGCGTATGCCAGTGACTTCAGGATATTCAACACGAATACCAGACTGACATCCGTTGGGGAGGGAATATAGAACATAGCCGAGAAAATGGCTGTCAAGAAGAGACAGACCATAAAGGTCTTTCTTTTACCATACTTATTGGCCAGATACTGCGACAGGAAAATGACACCGACAAACTGCACAATGGCCGAAACCATGTTGAACACGGAGAAGCCTACGGAATAAGCCTCAGCCGGGTCGTCCAATAAATTGAAGAAATGCAGGAAGTCATACAATGATTTCTGGTCGATATTATACTGGAAATAGAAGTTCATGGCCGAACCCCACATCGCTAATGTGATAAAGAGTGAGAAAGTCAGGACGAACATGATGTTCCAGGGCACATTCGATACTGTCTGCCTGACATCTTCCTTGATATTCATCTTCTGAGCGGGAGGCGGTTGGATGCGCTCCTTAGACACCCCGAAGGTAATCATAAAGAAGATAAAGGCTATCACGGAAAAAATCCCGATGGTACAAACCCAACCGTGTTGCAGGTTCTCCCCGTTATTCCCAAAATGGTCTACCAATGGCAACGTGAGTCCCTGAACGAAGAACTGGGCGATAATCACAGCCACGAAACGGATAGTTGTCACGTTTGTACGTTCCTTGATATCACTCGTAATAACACCACCCAACGAAGTGTATGGGATGTTGTTGAATGAGTAGACCGTCATCAGCAACAGATAGGAGATGGTTGCATAAGTGGCCACCATGCTCTTATCTTCGATACCCGGATTGTAGAATGCAAGGACATAGAATACGCAGAAAGGGACGGCTGTCCACAGGATCCAGGGACGGAACTTACCCCAACGGGTGTTCGTCCTGTCAGCCATCATTCCAATGAGGGGATCTACCACGATGGCAGAGAGACTGGCTATCAGCAGAACACTGCCTGCCACAGCACCATCCAGTCCGAAGACATCGGTATAGAACTTCAACTGGAAGATGACCATCATCTGGAACACAAGATTAGCGGCGGCGTCACCCAAAGAGTAACCCACCTTCTCGCCTAATGAGACTTTCTGCTGTATATCGTTCTTTAAAGCCATTAAATCAATCTTGGCTGCAAAGTTAATAAAAATAGGATTATGTGCCGTTTTGAAATGTTACAGATGCTTTTCGATATGTTTCATTTAGAAAGAAAAAGAAAATAATCCGCCATTTCAACGCAAGAATTTGCTATATTTGCACAAAAATCTGACAGATTACCACTGTATGAATAAAACATTTCTTATTGTCGCAGCATTCCTATGCGCAACATTAGCCGAGGCAAAGGTCAGTCTCCCTCAGTTGTTCCAGTCAGGAATGGTTCTTCAAAGAGGCAAGGCCATCCCCATCTGGGGTAAGGCTGATGCTGGCGAGTCTGTGACCATCCGGTTTAATAAAAAACAATACACCACAACTGCTAATGCTGACGGCAAGTGGCGCATCGACCTGCCGAAGATGAAGGCTGGGGGGCCTTATGAGATGGCAGTTAACGATCTACAGTTGACGAATATTATGATCGGTGATGTGTGGCTCCTGTCAGGACAATCGAACATCGATGTCCATATCGAACGCGTCTATCCGCAGTATGTGCAGGAGATTGATAGTTATGAAAATCCGAATATCCGACTCTTCCGGGTACAGAATGAGACGGCCACCCACGGCGTGAAGGACGACATCCGTCCTACGAGTATCAACTGGAAACCGCTGAATAAGCAGAATGCCTGGCCCTTCTCTGCCATCGGTTATTTCCTTGGCAAACGGATGTATGAGAAGACTGTAGTGAATACCAAACGTCCTGGAGTGGCACAGGGCATCATCGTCAACAGTTGGGGTGGAACACCCATCGAGGCGTGGATCTCAAAGGACTCCTTAGAAAGAGACTACCCCATGTTGGTGAAACGGGCAGCGTTCTATGAGAACGACAACTACATACATTCACAGATGCAGGCCAATGGCGAGGCCAGCAGATGGTGGAACGAACTGCTTGAAAAGGCAGACAACGTTCAGACCTATCCACTACCCTCCTGTCAGGATGCCGACTGGCAGACCATCAACCAAAACGACTGGGCTTGGCGCGGGACGGGTTCCATCTGGCTCCGCCAGCATATCCAGATAGACAAAGCCCACGCTGGCAGACCTGCACGTTTATTGCTGGGTACCCTTTACGATCAGGACATCACCTACCTCAACGGCAAGCAGATAGGAAGTACAGGCTACCAATATCCCCCACGCCGCTATGACATCCCCGAAGGGCTGCTCCAAGAAGGCGATAACGTGATTGCCATTCGTTTCATCAACAAAAACGGAGCCGTTCATTTCATCCCTGAGAAGCCTTATATGCTCTGTTTTGGCGATGATCGTTTCTCACAGAACCCTCTGCCGAAAGATGTCATTCCCCTCGGCAGCACGTGGAAGTTCCATCTGGGTGCTGAGATGCCTCCCTGTCCTGGTGGCGATGTCTCTTTGCAGAACCAGCCAACCACCCTCTACAACGCCGTGCTCTATCCCCTGGCTCCCTACGCCATCAGTGGTATAGTATGGTATCAGGGTGAATCGAACACAGGCAACCCTGCCCCCTACGCCGACTATCTGAAAAAACTGATTGGCTGTTGGCGCGACACCTGGCAGGATCAGCAGATGCCATTCGTCATAGCACAATTAGCCAATTACGACGGACGACAGCAGACCGGTTCTCCACGCCCCATCACGCCTCAGAACCAACCCATGAACAGCAACTGGGCACAACTCCGCGAGGCGCAGCGCCTTGTGGCAAAGGCAGACCCCTACGCAGAACTCGCCGTTCTCAACGATCTGGGTGAGACCGTCGACATTCATCCCCTCCGCAAGAAGGAGGCAGCCGAACGTATAGGACTATGTTTCGACCGCCTTGTATATAATAATAAGGTGTGGCTCTCGCCAGAGGTTGTCAATGCCGAGGCGAAGGACGGTAAAGTCATCCTCACCCTCGACAAGCCCATACAAGGAGGACAACTCTTTGAGTTCGAAATCGCAGGTCCTGACGGAGTCTACCACAACGCAGAGGCCAACGGTAGCGGCAATATCATAGAAGTAAAGCCGCTTGTCAATTCAAAATATTCAGTTCCAAGTCCTGGCTATTCAGTGCGCTATGCCTGGAAGGACAACCCATTGAAGGCAAATGTTCGTTCTCTGGACGGACTGCCTATGTCATCATTCGAATTACAATTATAAATAAATCATAAACAAATCAAATTATGGCAACAACATTCGAAACAAATGGTTTTTACAAACTCTCATGGGCCCAGCGCATCGGCTTTGGCTCAGGCGACCTGGCGCAGAACCTTATCTTCCAAACGGTAGCAACCTACCTGATGATTTACCTTACTACGGTATTGAAGATCAATCTCGCCTTTGTCAGTGGACTGATTCTCACCGTCCGACTCATCGACTGTTTTTGGAGTCCTGTAGTAGGGCGCTATATCGACAATCGTAATCCTAAGTTAGGCAAATACCGGGCTTACCTCCTCTATGGCGGTATTCCCCTTACAGTTGCCGCCTGCCTGCTGATGCTTCCCCAGGCTGCTGAATGGTCTATGCCGATGAAGATGGTCTATGCTGCTGTCAGTTATACCGTGCTAAGCATGATCTATTCAGTCGTGAACATACCTTATGGCTCGATCATGGCCAGTATGACTCGCGATAACGATGAGGTACTTATCCTGACTTCTACACGTATGGTCTGTGCCAACATCGGTCAGATCGTGGTTCAGGCCGGTTTCCCCATCGGTCTGGCCATGTGTATTCATTCTGCCATTGACTGGAATCAGGCTACCTTCATGGCCATTGGCACCATTCCTGCCTTCATCATCCTGCCGTCTATGCCAGTATTGAAGAAATGGCTGGGCAAAAAGGGTCTGTATTATACCCTTCTCGCTATCGGCTTGATCGGATTTGCCATCCTTTTCACTATCGGCAAGTTCTTTGATGTGGCATCCGCCAATGCCCTTGTCCAGACAGCAAAGGTCATGACAGGTGTCGGTCTGCTGGTTGGTTCTCTGATGTGGGCCCTTGTACCTGAGGTCATCACAGAGGCTGAGTACCGTACAGGAAACAGACCTGCTGCCACGGTCAACGCCCTTGCTGGTGTTGCCTTTAAGGCTGGATTCTCTATTGCCGGTTGGATTACGCCATTGGTAATGGGCTGGATCGGCTTTAACTTCGTCAGCGAAGAGTCTGCCCTGCCCACTGACCCCATGGCCTGGTTTACGGTTACGGCCGTGTTTGCCCTCGTCGGTTTCGTGCTCCTGATGCTTTGCTTCATGGGCAGCAAGGAAAATATCACCACGACTCCGGAAAAGCCTGTTACTTACGGTGAGATGTGGCAAGAGTTCAAGGCCAACAAGTGCCTGCAACTGGTGCTAAGCATCTTTGTCGTGGTATTCCTGGCCTCCTTTATCAGCGCCCCAGTAAATGCCTATTATGTCAAGTTGGCCAATTACTCTGAAATTGCGCAGAATGCCATTCTGATGTTCACCACCGTCATTCCTGCCATCCTTCTTCTTGTCGTGGGCTATCTGATCTACAAGTATCCTCTTACCGATGAGAGACTTGACGAGATCAACAACGAGATCGAGGCTCGCCACAAGAACAACAAATAAGATTAATCAAAGAATATTAAAAAACTAATAGTCAGCCTTTCAGAACCACCACGCAGCCTCAGCGCTGCGGGTGGTTCTTCTTTTTAACATCAGATGTTCGGGGTGTCCCAGATCTTCGTCTGGGAGCAGGCGGTGGGAACAGTCTGACTGCCGACTTTCAGGATGAAGTCACCCTCTTCGAGAATCCAGCGACCATCAGCACCTACGAAGGCAAGGCTCTTGGCAGGCAGACGGAAGGTGACGGTCTTCGTCTCACCAGGTTGCAGCGAGATCTTCGTGAAGTCGCGCAAACGTTTATTGTCTGGCACGATGCTGGCGATAAGGTCGCTGCTGTAGAGCAGGACGGCTTCCTTGCCAGCACGAGAGCCTGTATTCTTCACATCAACGGTGACGGTGAGAATGTCATCTGCCGTAAATGAGGCCTTATCGACTTTCAGGTTGCTGTACTCGTAGGTGGTATAACTGAGGCCATAGCCGAAGGGCCACTGCAGCGATACCTTCGCATCGTAGTTGTAGGCACCTGCCATCGTACCGACCTCCTCGCTGACCTTATAGTCATAGGTGTTCAACGAATTGATCTCACGGGGATAGGTGTAAGGCATCTTCGCAGAGAAGTTCGCATCACCAGCGAGAAGGTTCGCAAGGGCATCACCACCATAGTTGCCAGGAATCAGAATATCCACCACCGCCTTTGCCAACGGCTCGATATCGGCGATGAGGCGTGGACGGCCTTCATTCAATATCAGAATCACTGGCTTACCTGTCTTGGCAAGTGCCTTCACAAGATTGCGCTGGTTTTCGGAGAGCCAGAGGTCGGTAAGGTTGCCTGGGGTCTCGGTATAGGAGTTCTCACCTATGCAGGCGATGATGACATCTGCCTGAGCGGCAGCGGCAACGGCCTTGTCGATCTCAGGGGCATTCTCATCATAGTAGGCCTTGTCCTCATTATAGGTCACACCCTGCTCAAGGATGATGTTCTCCTTACCATACTTATTGCAGAGGGCCTCATAAATCGTGTTGTATTTCTCTGAGAGGTCTTCAGCCTTCGAACCCTGCCAGGTGTAACTCCATCCACCGTGCAGACAGCGCATCTGGTTAGCATTGGGACCTGTCAAGAGAATCTTCTTGCCTTTTGCCAAAGGCAGGATGTTCCCCTCGTTCTTCAACAGCACCTCACTTTCCTCAGCAGCCAGGAGGGCTGCAGCGGCATGTTCGTCAGAGCCGAACTTCTCAAAGCCCTTACCACCGGTATTTGGTTCATCAAAGAGACCAAGGCGGTATTTCGCACGTAAGATACGGCGCACGGCATCATCGATACGGGTCATTGAAACCTTACCTTCATTCACCAGTTCCTTCAATAAGATACAGAACTCCACGCTGTATGGATCCATCGACATATCGATACCGGCATTGATGGCGATACGAATGGCATCCTTCTTGTCCTTAGCCACTTTCTCACGAGAGAACAGGTTGTTGATGTCGGCCCAGTCGGTAACCAGAAAACCATCCCATTGCAAATCCTCTTTCAGCCACTTGGTGAGATATTCGTAACTGGCATGAACGGGTACGCCGTTGATAGAAGCCGAGTTGACCATCATAGTCAGTGTACCAGCAAGGGCTGCGGCCTTGAAAGGCTCGAAATACTTTTCGCGAATCATCTGAGGTGAGAGATAGGCAGGCGTACGGTCTTTTCCTGACCAGGGGGCACCGTATGCGAAATAGTGCTTGGTACTGGTACCAACGTGGAAACGGTCGATGTGGTTGTTATCCTCACCCTGATAACCTTTGATCTCTGCCGTTACCATCTTTGAGTTGACAATGGCATCCTCACCAAAACTCTCGTAGACACGAGGCCAGCGAGGGTCGCGGCTGAGGTCTACTACGGGGTTGTAAACCCAGGGACAGTTGGCTGCGCGACTCTCATAGGCAGTTATCTCTGCACCTCTGAAGGCCAGATCAGTATTAAACGAAGCACCTATATTGATGGGCTGTGGGAAGAGTGTGCCGCCCTGGGTATAGGTGACACCGTGGTTGTGGTCAAGACCATAGATATCAGGGATTCCCAGATACTTCATCGACTTCTCCTGAATCAGACGGATCCACTTCTGCCATTGTTCTACACTGGGAGCACGGGTGCCTGGGGCGTTCAGTATCGAACCCACCTTCCACTTTGAGATTAGTGTGTCGAGCATCGTTTCGTTTAGTTGCCATGCGCGTTTGGTGCTTCCCTGATAGATGTCTATGGGATGGTTGCCCATCTTGTCGAGGATCTCTGCATCAGTCATCTTCAGCATTTTCTTTATGTCAGAATCTGAGGCACCATACTGTTGCATCACAGAACGTACTTTCTCACGGTCAATCTTGGCATTCTCAACCTTCATATTTCCCATCACGTCGAGATTCAGTTCGAGCATCTGTCCGATCTTCTCGTCGAGGGTCATCTTGGCGAGGGTTTTCTCAATCTTTGCCTCCAGCGCTGCATCGCGGGGAATGGCAGGTTTCTGCTGAGCCTGTACTGCTACAGTAGTACAGACCATCATCATTGTCAAAAAATACTTTTTCATTCTATTATCTTTTTAAGTTATTATCTTATGGCATAGAGATAGCCCAACAGTGCCATCTTGCCACGCATGGTCTCACGGGGCGTAAACTCGCCGTTTACCCACATGTACCGCTGGTTGAAGTACGACTCCTGACGGGGCCATCCACCGTCGTTCCAGGCAGGGTAGCAACGATTGAGCAGGATGCGGGCATCACCACCATTGTTTGGCGACCAGGTCTCGGTACCGTTGAAGGGGGTCTGTCCGGGGTGGGTCCCTGGTTCTCCGTCATTACGGCCTGTGGTATAGACATCGGTGATATGACGCTCACCTAAGCCTGTCATCTCCACGATATTTCCCGGGTTACGCCCTAAGGCCCAACCAGCCTCGGTATACATCACCTGTTCCAACTGCTTCTTATGTGATTTATCAGCAATGTAATGTGCCAACATCACCAGTTGCAGGTTCTGCGACACCTGCCAACGACTGTCGTTGGCTGCACGGCGTGAAGGTCGCTCAGCAACGTGACAGATATTATAGTCCTCAGCCTGTGCATTGATGCTGGCCTTCAGATTCTGATAGAGGTCGGCATAATGGCGTGGATGTGGACAGGTCAAGTAGGCGGCGGCAGCCCAGAGTTGGCAGAAGGGGATATCTCTGTCGTTAAACTGGTTGGTCACGCCAATACCAAAGAATCCCTGTCGGCCTTTGTTGAAGAGCAGCGACTGCCCATTCTTGATCATACTCTCTTCCGCCATGATCTTCTCCCACTGTTCATCGCCTGTGAGGTTATAGAGGAAGGCGGCAGCCAACTGACGGAAATCACGCCCCCGCATCTGCATACTGCCGATGTCCTGCAGGTCGTCGAGTTGTTGGTTCTGTTGTCTGGAGGCAAAACGGAAGGCCTTGATAGCCTCATCGGTATAGTATTGTCGCAGCGAGTCCGCAGCAGAGAAATCATCATTTCTCATTAACCGGAATGCTTCGCCCAGTACGGCGCAGTTGGCGGCATTGGCCCAGGCAGCCATCGTAGTACAACCAGCCTGGAACATCACGCTCCAGTCGGCGCAGGGGTTGGTGACGCCCTGCGAATAAGCCTCACCATCGCGGATGGAGAGGAAGAAGTCCACTTCGTTACGGGCCTCATCGATGAGGTCAGGGATGCCATTGCCACTCTCGCGGATACCCAGGGCATCTTCCGTAAGACGACCATTCGTGAGGATATAGGGAAGCAGCATGTCATAGATATTGCTGACATGAGCCAGGTGACGGTCCCAGTCGAAGGCATCGGAGTGACCACCCTTTACCTCTGTATTCACGGGATTGCCCGGCAGACGGTGCTGCCAGAAGACAGAGGCCTTCAACGGTTTAAAGTGAGGCTCATCCCACACATCCGTGCGCAACTCACGCCACCCCGGACTCCATGGATGGAAGTTGGTCTTATAGACGGTAAATCCCTTGGGGTCGGTCTCGGGGATAAACTGCGGCTGACGGGGAACAGGCCACACATGTTTCGGGTCGATCGGTTCACCCAGACGCATATAGTAGTAGCCCCTGACAGAATAGCGGTAGGGCTCGTAATACACCTCACTGCCAATCTCAAAGTCCATGCTACAGCCCACATCCTCTACCACCAGACGGTAGCAGCCAGGCGTTGCACCCTTGAAGTCGATGTTCCACACATCGGTGCCTATCAGGTTCTTACCACCAGCCTCTTTGTCGGCAGCGGTAGCCTGTTTCCAGAACTTGACCGTTCCCACGCTCTGCTTCTTTTTCGTGTTGACCTGGTAGAGCCACACCTTCCTACCCTCCCAAGTCTTATAGTCACGCTGTCCGCCGTCGCCCAGCCACTGGTAGAGGTCTGCAGCGTGAAGGGCCTCAGCGGGCGAATAGCCCATGATGTTGACGTGAACGGCTTCCGACTGTGCATTCCAGATGTCGAAGCAGACTGTAACGGACTCCTTATCGGCACCGATGCCCTTGGGAATGGTAACGGTATAGGTGCGCCCCTGTTTCATCGACTGCGGCAACTGGAGGAAGAGCCAGTGGTCGAGTTCACTCTTCAGCGTGTTGTCTGTATTCATCGGCTTCGATTTCCGCCAGACGTTCAGGGGCTTGGTGGCGGAGAAGGTTTTATCGTCTGTGGAACTGATCTTCCACAGACCAGCCTTCTGAGCCTCGCCCACCTTCAGGCGTTCGCCGAATACGAGGAGCGTGTCATCACCCTCGGCAAAAGAGTGGCCGAGGTAGGCACTTGTTCCTGTACCGTTGTCTCTGTAATGCACTTCACCATCACGGAAATGTACCATGAGGTAATCCTTGTCTATCACTTTGAGCCCGATAACTTTCGTGGCCGCTACAGGGGTGGCTGTCAGGAGTAGTAATCCTATCATGACAGCATGGAATTGTTTTATTGTCATAGGTTTCACTATTACTTTCCGCTACAAAAATACAAAATAAATGGGGCATTCAAAACTTTTTCGGCAATTATTTTGCTTTTTGGTGCAAGATTTAGTAATTTTGTCACGTCTAAATGAATAAAGGTACATTATATTGTGTCGGATTGGGACTTTTGATTATTGTTCTCTTCGTGCTCAATCTGGTGATGGGATCCATCAAGATTCCTGCTTCCGACGTGTTTAGTATCCTGATGGGCGACGAGACGGCAAAACCCTCCTGGCGCTTTATCATCCTCGAGTCCAGACTGCCACAGGCCATCACCGCCATGCTTTGCGGAGGGGCATTAGCCGTCAGCGGACTGATGTTACAGACGGCTTTCCGCAACCCGTTGGCTGGCCCGAGTATTTTTGGTATCAACAGTGGTGCTGGTTTGGGTGTTGCTCTTGTGATGCTGCTTCTCGGGGGGAGTATCTCAGCAGGTTCCGTCAGCATCTCCGGTTTTGTAGCCATACTGATAGCAGCCTTTATCGGAGCGATGGCGGTGATGGCAGTCATCTTCTTCTTTTCCAGCATCGTTAGGAACAATGTGATGCTGCTCATTATCGGCATCATGATTGGCTATATCTCCAACTCCGCCATCTCGTTGCTGAATTTCTTTGCAACAGATGAAGGCGTAAAGTCGTACATGGTGTGGGGAATGGGATCCTTCGGCGGGGTGTCGATGAAGACGATGCCAGTCTTTGCTTCCATTACCATCCTCGCACTGGTTGGAGCGCTGCTACTCATCAAACCCCTGAATGCCCTGATGCTGGGTGACCGTTATGCAGAAAACCTTGGTATCAACATCCTGCGCACCCGCAACTGGCTCCTCATCGTGACGGGCATCCTGACTGCCATCACCACGGCCTTCTGCGGACCAGTGGCCTTCATCGGACTGGCAGTACCCCATATCGCCCGTCTGCTGTTGACGACAGACAACCACCGTGTGCTCCTGCCTGCCACCATCCTCTGTGGTGCCGTCGTGGCTCTCGTCTGTAATATCATCTGTTTCCTGCCAGGCGAGAACGGTGTCATACCGCTGAATGCCGTCACACCCATCATGGGTGCACCTGTCATCATCTACGTCATTGCCAAAGGCAGGAAATAAAGTCCTATTGCTTTTCTTCGCGGTATGCCTTGATGGCACTGATCAGGGCATCGTTCTCCTCTGGTGTCTGGGCGGCTACACGGAAACAGTGGTCATCGAGACTGTGGAAGTTAGAGGCGTCACGAATCAGGATGCCGTGGTGTTCGATGAGCCAGTTCTTTAGTTCCAGGCTGGTGGCCCAGTCGATGTTCACCAGCATATAGTGCGTCTGTGTGTCCATCACCATCAGTCCCTCGATGTCGGCCAGTTGCTGCTTGAGGCGCTGAGCTTCGTCAAGGTATTCCTTCAGGTCGGGCAACACCTTCGGGTCGTGCTCCACCAGCCATTTTCCGGCCTCGATGGCAAGGGCATTCACCGTCCAAGGCTGACGGATATCGCGCAGACGATCTATAATAATAGGTGAAGCCGTCAGATAACCAAGTCGCAGACCTGGGACACAGTATTTCTTTGAGAGCGACTGGAGGATCATCACATTGTAGCAGTCAAGCATCTCCTTCATTTCGAGCATCGGCTGGAGGGTGTAGTCAGCGTAACTCTGATCGATAACGTAGAGATAGCGCGGATGCTTACGGATGATATGGGTGATGAGCGATTTCAACAGCACATTACCCGTCGGGTTGTCAGGATTACACAACCAGTAAATGCGGTCTTCGGGCAGTATATTGAGTTCATCATTACGATCGTAGGAGATGGTATGCCCGAACATCCGACAGGCATCGGCATACTCGTTGTAGGTGGGCTGTGGAATGACAGAAGCCCAATGACGATAGAGTTGTGCGATGAGGTAGATGGCCTCGTTGGCTCCGTTGGTCACCATCACCATATCGGCAGAGATCTCCAGTTTTTCTGCAATCAGAGCCTCCAATGCCTTCGGCTCCGGCTCCGGATAATTGCCAATGGCGTCAAGTCGGGTAGCCAGATAGTCCTTCAGTTCTGTCAGGTCTGCCCGTTGGTAGATATTAGAACTGAAGTTCATTTTTATCCGATCGCCGTAGCGATATTTATCATCTCCGTGTCCGTAAGTCATAACTATTCGCTATTCATTATTCACTATTCACTTTTTCACCTTTACAGAAAGGGTGGTGGGGTCGAAACTGATACCTGGCCGCTCCACATAATGGGCGAGTTCTCCACTCTGTGCCAGTTCCTCTGGAGTGCCGATAACTACGCTTGTCTGGTAATCCTCATTCCTCATAATCCATAGTGTATCGGCCACCTGCAGAGCCAGTTCGAAGTCGTGGGTTGAGAGGAAGATGGTCTTCTGCTGTTCCTGAGCCAGTCGGCGAAGCAGTTGCATCATCTCCACCTTACTGGGGAAGTCGAGGAAGGCCGTCGGCTCGTCAAGGTAGATGACTGGTGTCTGCTGCGCCAGTGCCTTGGCAATCATCACCTTCTGCCGTTCTCCGTCGGATAGGGTATGGATCATACGCTCTCGGAGCGGTTCTATCCTGACGGCATGGATGGCCTCGTCCACCACCTGCCAGTCATCGTCGTGCAGTGTTCCCCAGAAACCTGTATAAGGTGAACGTCCCAAGGCCACGAGTTCGCGTACAGACATATTCCTGATATCAGGTTTCTCTGTCAGCACCACGCCAATCATCCGACTCAGTTCCTTGTCATTGAAGGTAGTAACCTCCTGTCCCTCAATCAGCACCTCGCCGTCGAGTTTCGGCTGGAAGGTGGCGAGTGTGCGGAGCAGCGTGGACTTACCCACGCCGTTGGCACCCAACAGACAGGTCAGTTCCCCACTTCTGATGGCTGCATTGATACCAGCCGCTACCACCCGTGTACCGTTCTTACTATGGTACCCGATACTCAGGTTACTCAGTCTGATGGTCTCGCTACTCATTTCTGTCGTTTGTAAAACTCGTCCAGTTGCTTGAAGCAGTGGCGGTTGATGATTTCTTCGAGTTTACGGTCGTGGTTGTGGCGTAGGGTGGGCTTGTTGCCACCAAACTCAACCAACTCACCGTTCTCCTTGGTGTAAGGATGCCAGTCGGGCAGTCCAGCATAGTTGGGGTTGCCGTCATGGGCGAATTTAGCCCAGACATCGCTCATCATTGTCGCCCATTTCTTGTTTGTGTCGATGCACGACTGCGACAGTTGGTTGCTATAATGATGCAGCACGTCGAAGCAGTATTTTAATTCTGAACCAAGCGCAGAGCCTTTATAGCCTCGGTTATCGCTTTCGCCAACCGTGTACATATAAACATAGGTGTCGGCCTTGCGCTGGCCACCGATGGCATCAGCGGTGATGATGGTCTTCGGGCGGAACAGCCAGTCGATGCAGAGCAGGTCGGCAGGCAAATCACGCAGTGACTTGTCAGGATAGGTCTCGCAGAAGGCACTGATATAAGCATCGGTCTCGGCGTCGAAGGTACGTAGCAGTTCGGTACGTGCCTGCTCTAAAGTGATATTCTGATTGTATCGGGCCCGCTGCAGTTCGTTGAACGTGGTGCCAATCATGAGGGGGATGTCGTCGCTGAAGTCCGCGAAGTCTGGCTGGAAGGGTTGTTTCAGCAGCACCTCCCCATCAGGTGTAGGTCCGAAGCCCCACATCATCGGTGTACCAGGCCTTCGTGTTCCGATGCTGGCAGCCATCGCCCGCTGGCCAGCGGCGTAAAGATCCTGATAAGACACCTTATTTATTTTATCAACATGCTTCTTGTCAATACCTAATTCTTTTAATACGGCCTCGCCCAATTCCTCAGTCATCGCTTTCGTATTCACGTTGAGGATGGTGCCGCTCATGATGATAGCCTTGTGGAAGAGTCCCTTGGCTTTGGGCATACACATCAGCGTACCCACCTTGCCGCCACCACCCGACTCGCCAAAGATAGTCACGTTGTTGGGGTCGCCGCCGAAGTTGGCAATATTGTCGCGCACCCACTCCAGAGCCTGTACGGCATCTAGCATACCCACATTACCAGAATACTTATATTTCTTGCCGCAAGTGGAGAGGTCGAGGAAACCGAGGATGTTCAGACGGTGGTTGATGCTCACCACCACCACATCCTTCTTTGCCAGGCACATACCGGGATCCCATTCAGAGGTGCCAGAGTCGAAACCGCCACCGTGCAACCAGAACATGACAGGCTTCTTGGCCTTTACATCCGTAGTCCATACATTCAGCACACAACACTGCTCCGACATCTGGTCTTCCGTCATCGGACGGTTCTGCTGTTGCATCGTCATCGGACCCCAGTGGTCACATTTGCGTATACCGCTCCATTTCTTGACGGGCTGGGGTGGCATGAAACGCTCCACCTTGGCATACGGAATACCGAGATAGGCCATTGTACCCTCCTGGATGATCCCACTCACTTTTCCACTCTTGGTGCTGACCACCGCAGTACTGACCTCCTGTGCCATTGCCAACCCTGTGGCGAACAGCAGACTAATGAGGCTCAAAATCATTCTTTTCATGTCTCTCACTGATTTTTGTTGCAAAGGTAATACATTTATCTGAGAATCCCATTTTCTGGGCAAAAAAAATTTTTTTTCATTGTTTTTTAAACCTTTTCCTTTTTGTTGCGTCAAAGAGACAAAGAAACAAAAATCACGACAACAAAAAAGTCAGGATAACAAACAGAAAACAGGATAACAATAAAAAATAAAAGAACAATGAAAAAGATTATTTTAACGGTAGTAGCCGCAATGACAATGACCTTCGGGTTCGCAGAGACTGAGGAAAATCAGGCAGTAGTAAACAACGCAGAGCGTTACGACATGAGTTTCGACGTACGCAGACTGGCAGACAAACTGCAGTTGACCGCCGAGCAGATGGAAGCCGTAGAGGCTATCAGCAACAGCCTGAACACTGAGTTGGCAACAGCAGCGCAAGCGAAAGGATTTGACAGAATGATTCAGTATGAGAAAGCCATCAGGAAGGATGTACGTAACATGCGCCGCGTGCTGAACGACGAGCAATACAGCACTTATATGATGCTCTTCGGTGCTACCATTCAGAATCAGAGAATGAAGTAAATCGCAAAAAGTAAAAAGATTAAGGGTAACAAGAAACGACCGTTGCAGGAATCTCCCGCAGCGGCCGCTTTTTTTGTGCAAAAAAATACCTAAAGATTTGTTTTTTTGCTTATTTTTTGTATCTTTGCCCCCAAATAGATATTGTATGATGAAAAAAGTAATGATAGCATTAGCCGTCCTCTTTACCTTATGGGGTAATCTGACGGCAACAGGACAGGAGGTTGGAGAACAGTTTTCCATCGCCACGCTCAACGTGGATGGACTGCCCCAGAAGATATTAATGGTTAAAGTGAATACCGACGGTCCGGGAGACGGCGGCACGGCTCGTATCGGCAAATACCTGTTGAAGAAAGGTTACGATCTGCTGATGCTGCAGGAGGATTTCAATTACCACGATGTGCTCTCAGTGATGCTTGAAGACGATTATAGGTTGGACGAGTGGACGGGTGACGTGGATGTGGTGGACCATACCATCGACTACCTGCATTTGCAGAACCACCGTTTTGAGTGTGACGGCCTGATGGGCTGTTGGAAAAACGACCTCACGGTGACACCCACAGCCCGTACGCCTTGGCAACAGAACTTCGGTAAGTTCAGTCACGCCTTAGACGAGATGGTGACCAAGGGCTTCCGCCGTTACGAAGTGACGCTGAGGAGTGGAGCCCGTATTGTGGTTTACAATATGCACATGGATGCCAGCGACAGCAGGGATGTGGCTGATGAGAGAGATGCAAAAGACAAAGATGCGCGAGTGGCCCAGTGGACCCAGTTGAGGGAAGATGTGCTGCAACATCTCGACTCGCGTCCCATCATTATCGTTGGCGATATGAACAGCCTCTATACCCGTGACGACGTGAAAGGCGTGTTTATCGATGTCATCAATGGGACAGGCCGTGGAACGGTAGCCGATGTGTGGATGGAACTGAACAAGCAGGGAGAGGAGACATACGACAAGATCCTCTACATCAATCCCGTCATAGGTACGAAGATACAGCCCGTCACTTTCTTGCTCGACAAGGAAGGTTATCTGAATGAGGGCAAGCCTTTGGGCGACCACTATCCTGTGGCAGCCACATTCAAGGTGGTTTCAAGAGACACCGGCATTGATGATGTAAGAATAGACCAGGCAGAAGGCAGTCGTGTCTACGACCTCAATGGCCAGAGAGTGAACCGACCTAAGAATGGTATCTATATTGAACAACAAGGCGGAAAGGCAGGCAAACGCGTGATAAAATAAGGATGAAAGGAGACATGACAATGAAAAAGACAACCATCATACTCTTGGCACTTATAGCCTCAGTGCTCACCAGTGCTGCGCAGAATATTAACTATAAAATTATCTATGACCGTGACACGGTCGTCAAGGCCCGAGTGGGAGACTTCTCGTTGAGTTCACGCTCCGTACGCCGCATCATCTACGAGTACCCCTCGAAGGATGCCGACGGCAAGCCCGCCACCATCAGCGGTGTGATAATGATTCCCTCGAACATTATCGACGGCACCCCCTGCGACGGTATTATGCTCTTCAACCGCGCCACCTTGGGCTCACCCGAGGACTGTCCCTCAGCGGGTAATCAAGAACTCATCAACGGTCTGATTGTCAACCCGCTGCAACCCAACTATATCCTGGTAATGAGCGATTTCATCGGCTATGGTTCTTCGAGCCAATATCCGATGTTCTACCATAGTGGCGACGTGAATGCCCGCAATTCGCTCGACGGTCTGTTGGCGGCCCGTCAGATACTCACCGATGAAAATCTGCCGCAAGGCAAGTACCTCTTTAATCTCGGTTTCTCACAGGGTGGCTCAGAGTCTCTCTACGTGGCCAAACTGCGCGACATGGAGTATAAGGACAAGGGTGTCACCTTCACCAAGACCTTTGCCGGCGGTGGCCCTACCGACTATGTCGTGGCCTATCGGGAATATGTGAAGAAGGACTGGTGCGAGGACTGCAAGGATGTCATCATGATGCTCATCTCGACGGTGAAGAACTGCCACATGGACATAGCATGGAAAGACCTCTTCAAGGAGCCTTTGGCCTCGGGTGTAGAAGAGTTTATTAAGACCAAGGAAAAGAGTACGCTGACGGAATACGGCGTCAGTATGCAAGACTCGCTCCACAACCTGTTGCAGCCTGCTTATATGGATGTCGAGACGCCACAGGCCAAGGCCATGATGGCTCAGTTGGAAAAGATTAACCTGATGAACGGCTGGGAGCCCGACTCGACGCAGAAATACTTTATCGAACACAGCCGCCATGACAACTATGTGCCTATACAGTCTGTACGTGCCATCATTCCCTGGATGAGGGAGAAAGGCTTCACACCGAGCATCGTGCCTGGCAAGACCAACTTGCAGACCAATACGTTGGTGTTCAAACTCGACCATTCCCTCTCGGCCATCGTGTGGTTGATACAGACGGTGGCAGCCATCCAGTTCTGGCCCGTGCTCTATTATGAGGGTGAGCAGAACCGCTACTACCACGACATTGTGGGCGACTTGAACCTCTTGAAGGTCATCAAGACGCTTGAAAGTTGGGGTATCGACTTGAAGAAGGCTGTCAACGACGGCGGCTTTGCCAGACGCAGGATAAATGCTTTCGACTTAATTCCCAATATCAATGAGATTCTGTCGAAGGTGGACCTGACCACCAATGACTTGGAAGAGATGTGTGAAGACTCGGGTATCACTCAGGCTGACCTCATCTCGGCCTTTCTCTATCTGAAAGCGGGAATCGGAGCGCGTGAACATGAGTCTGGGACTACACTTGAAGAAACCGTCGAGGCTCCTCTCTACCTGCTACGCTATTACGAACAGCAACTGGCCAACTGGTTCCTGTTGGCTGGTTACGATGTCAATTATAACCTTTGGGGCTTATGAAACAGAAACACCTTTTGACCATGATGGTCGCATTCGCTTTGCTGATGCTTAGTGCATGTAGTTCCGATGACAGTCAGAACGCTGAGAGTGAGAAGATGGCGGTTCTTCGTCCATTGGACGTAGCCGCTAATGAGTTGAATCAGAATCTGGAAGGACTTGATTTCAGGGAACTGGATCCGTTGGCAGAGGCCATCACCAGTGGCACGCGGGCCGATGGCGAAGGCTCTGAGTTCGACGTGAAACTCTCCACGCTTCTCAGTCTGCTTAAAGGCGATGAGGGCAAAGGTGTCACGCTAGGCCGCCGCTTCTCGTACGATGCCTTTAACACTGCCCTTGAACTGGCCTACGATCTGTCGGTCATCCTCAAAGATAACGGCGAGAGCAGTTCATCGTGGTTTGGTCTCAAAGCAGATGGTAGGGGAGAAATCACCTATACCGCCCGCAACGGCCAGCAGTATCATATTTCGGCAGAGATGGAAAAAGACATCTCCATCTATCGTTGGAACTTCTATGTCACTGGTGCCAGCCAGTTCTATATCTATAAGGGCGACGAGTTGGTGCTGCGCCTGATCTCCAATACCGAGAGAAACCGTCCTGTCTGGTTGCCTCTACTTATTCGTGGTAACAGTTTTACGGGCGAACTGCTCTATCGTGACTATGTAGTCACCCTCGATTACAGACAACTGCATACCCATGAGCGGAGTGTGGTGCTCACTTACGGCAAGAGCGCTGATGAGTCGCCGCTTCTGGTGATGAACACCACGCTGACGGATGATGCCGATATTCTCAAACTCATCAAGCACGATGTCACCGTCGAGGCCGACTTCACCGTTTCTGCTATGGACGGACTCTTTGTGTTCAGCGGTCATTCCAGCAACGTCAACTACCTTGTGGTCAATGGTGTCAAGATTGCCAAGTGCATGCAGGAGGGTACTACTGAGGAGGAGTGTCAGCAGTTGGTAGCCGATTTCAACGACAATCTGAAATTGTCGCTTCTGGTTCAGACTACGTCATTTGGTGATCTCTTCATGGGGATTGTCCGTGATTCAGCCACTGGCCGCAGTTATCCCACCGTCATGGTGAACCTGCCCTCTGACGATGAGGCCATTCCCCTTACCACCATTCTTGATAAACTGGGCATCGATATCCCCAACATCCTCCAAACCGTTGCCCAGTTCGACGAGTAAAACACAAGTCAAAGGGCAACAATCGTGCAGGCTCAGACATTGACTATAACCAGTTGCTTTGCCTCCTTTGTGAAGTCGTTAGGTGTCTTGCCTCAGAGCCTCTGGAGGAATCAAGAACCTGTCCTAGTGACCCAAAAAAAATCAGCCGTTTTCTAAAAAAAAGTCGAAAATGGCTGAGTTTTTTATCTCTATATAAAATTTTTTTCGTAATTTTGTACCCAAAATAGAGGCATTATGGCATACGGAAACATTATGGGACGTCACCGTGCAATATGTTGCCCCAGATTCAGGACAGACCATTTTGGAGTTACATTTATATGCCCTGAATTCCGGACAAGACATTACACACCGTGCAATAATCTGTCCCAGTTTTGACACTGTCATTGCCACCTATGCAATGTGATGCCTCAGATTTCGGACAAACTTATGCATACCGGGCATTTTCGTGTCCCAGATTTCAGGCGCTCATATTGTACACCAGGCAATATTGTCTCCGAATTTTCCAATGTCATTGCATACCGGGCAACGTCTTGCCCCAGATTCAGGGCAGACTTTTGCACACCGGGCATGATCGTGTCCCAGATTTGGGACAGACTGTTGCACATGTTAAGCGATATGTGTGAGATTTCAGACAGACCTCTCCACTTCTGGAATACGATGTTGCAAAATCCACTCATACCAACGGAAAACAAAAATGAATTGTCCGAAAAACCAGACATATCATGCCGTTTCAAGAATGCCGTGTTCCAGATTTCAGACATGTGACACAGAGGGACCATTCACCTTCTTGACAATGGGGTCTCTTGATCTTTGGGTTTTAATTACTTTACTAGAACTTTCTTCGTCGTTCCATCGCTCATGCGGATGATGTTGATGCCCTTTTCTCCATTTGTTGGACGTCCGCTGAGGTTATATCTTCTGGTTGAGGAAACTTTCTCCATCGTCATCATGTGGACGCCATTTGTTGTAGAGTCAATCGAATAGAGCAGAACGGCATCGGAGTCGTCAATATACCCGTCAAAGCACAGATATAATTTCCCATTTATCCTCAGCAAATCCACATCCGTTATTGAATAAGTATCAGTAGTGTGGAAACCATTCTCAAAGTTTATGGTTTGTAGTACGTTTCCTGTTTCTGAAACAACCTTGAAGCCAGTCACCACGGCATCTGTCCAAGTAAACTTTAAATCAACCTGTCCATCTCTATCCCTGTCCTCCTCTTGACCTCCATTATTTGGGGATATGATGGGCAGTAGATATTCGTATTTGTCATCTGTATTAAATAAGGTCTGCGTGAGAAAGATGTTCCTGAAGTCATCGCAACTTTGGTCGAAATCATTCAGATGCAGATTAAAAACTCCTGAAAAACCTTTAGCATTTATCTCCTCTTTAACTTCCCAAGCGCCTGTATATTTACCATCAACCAAGGCACGCTCCTCACGCTTTTGATAGAATTCGTATTCTACGGGATTAATTGCCAGTTCACCTTCTTTCGTAAAGTTGTCGCTATAAAAGGTATATTTCTGTATGCCGTTTTCATCCATGTCATCAATGAACATCTGAGCCTTTCCGTCGTATGAGAACTCTGGCAAAGTGGCTCTGAAATGAGTCCTGCCATTAAACAATTTCTGGCTTTGGGCCGTAACAGCACTTGCACCTAATGCAAGGAATAGCATCACAAATACTTTTTTCATAAGTTTATTTAAATTATTGTTGTCCGCTGTTAATCCCCATGATCACTGATCATTCAGTCATTCTTCACCCCACCCCACAACGATGGCTATGGGATTCTTTCCTGTTCCTAGTTTCTTCACAAATTGTCCATCCAAGGTGTATATTATTACATATCCGCTATTGCCGTCCTTCCCTTTACAGGCAACATAGACATACCCATTCAGATAATCAACTCCCATTGCAGAAGGATTTTCCAAACCATCTGCACCAAACATCTCCGATGTGCCTGTATCAATATTATAAATACCAAAGGTGACAGGTGTTGCAGGATTCGTCAACGGAGCATTAACCACATAGAAATAATTGCCATTACCTCTTGCATACAGTGTCGCGTCAATCATATTCACGATTTCATCCATGCTGATTTTCCTGATCCCAGCATGAACCTGGTTGCCGTTCTCATCAAACGTTCCTTTGTCGAGACAACATAGTTTTCCTCCAGCATAGAATATGTCGATG
Source organism: uncultured Prevotella sp. (assembly GCA_900320905.1). Lineage (GTDB taxonomy): Bacteria > Bacteroidota > Bacteroidia > Bacteroidales > Bacteroidaceae > Prevotella. The sequence goes on along the minus strand of ONTZ01000014.1, from coordinate 24,089 downwards.
GGGCAAATCAACAGGTCGCTTGTCGCGCTTTTCCAGGGGGTATATTTCATACTGACATTTTCAATGGATGCATTACCCATGCCTCTGTCAGAGTTAGCCACCATCACCCCACGGTTATAGAGCATGCCCTCAGGATATGATCCGACCTTTTCAATGCCCTCAGCGGAGAATGAACCCATATTGAGTTCACCCACATAGCCTGCATCAAACGAAACGTATAGACTCTGCCCATTGAGGAGTAATCGGCGTGGTCCTGCCCCCTTTTCATCCCAGAGTGATTTTGTATTAATTACCCTCACGGATTGCAGAGATTTCCTGTCAATAAACTCAATCTGATTGACATCGGGAGCGTTGACGACGAGATAATTATCGTTGATTACAACATCTCGGGGATATCCCCCTAAATTCGTCTTTATTTGACTTACCGACCAGTCCTTAGGATTGATTCGGGTTATGCTGCCATCATTATTTGTCGCCAAATCGCCCTGACATAGTATATACATTCCCTCTGTAGCGGCAGTTACGATACGGTAGTTGTTATTCTCCTCATCCTTGTTCTCGCATCCCACAGAAATAAACATACTACAGAACGCTATCAAAAAAACAGTTACTGTGCTGAATAATTGTTTTCTAAACATCATCGTTTCATTTTAATCCTATAATCCAAACTTATACCCGAGTGTTATCTGAAACACACTGTGCTTGGTTGACTCCCCGTAGGCGGAAATAGCCTTCGTCAGGCTTAGGTTATAACGCGCATCCAACACAACATGGTTAAACTCATAAGATATGCCAAGAGGGATTGCAAGATCAAAGGAGGATATATCCGCGTCGATTCCAGCCGCCTTATAGGCATCTTTTAACCCGACCTCAGCGGAAACACCATTTGCCGACACCTTCACTTTGTCGTTGACGAGGAATCCCGGCTGTATTCCAACTTTGACGGCCAATCCCTTGGTCACATAGTAATTGGCCAGAATCGGAATATTTACATAGTCCATCTTAACAGTTCCATTCATGCCTTGGCCATCTGCGTCGGATCCCTGCTGAGAATAGAGAGCACCTGCCGAGACAGAGAGCATGGGTGTTGCCTGATATTCCAACTCGGCTCCAGCCACGAACGCAATTCGAGTCTTGGCCTCATCGTCGTTCGTCATCGTAGCCAGATTAATACCAGCCTTTGGCTGAAGGCTCCATCCGCCAACATCATTTTGGGCGTTTGTACATACACTAAGCAACAGAGTTGTTGCTGCAATCATTAACCTTTTCATATTCATTCGTTTTATTTAATTATATAATCCTTTGCAAAATATATTATGTTATTTGGCCATCATCTTCTTGCCATTTTGGATGACGAGGCCTTTATAGGAACCATTCACCTTCTGGCCGGAGAGGTTGTAGATGGCATCATCCTCAGTTAACTCCTGTATGCGAGGCGAGGCTATACCCATAGTAATCTTTCCCATATACTGGCCGATGAAGAAGATGGCACCCGTGGATTGTTCGCTGATGATATAGAGGAAGGGACGATTAGCGTAGAATTTTGCGCTTGGAGTAATGCTTGTATCCCCACTAATAACTGTGACGGCAGCAGCCTCTGTACCTTGCTCGTCGAGATTGATCTTGGCTACCTGGAACATTTGACTGATGAATACAGGCACGTTGCAGAAATAAGGGAAGTCTGCATCATACGTAAAGGCGGTAGACATACCCAAGTCAGACATAATCTTAACCAAATCCTGATTGGTATCTGTCTCAAAGCGGGGCAGTTTCAGATCTACTTTATACATAGCCCCTTTAACCTGCCAATTATTGCCGTTGAGGGCATCAAGCACGTCGCCGATGGTCTTGCCTTCACGAGGCAGGAAAATGCTCATCTGATAGGCACCATTGCCGTAAGGCAAGTTGACGGCCTGATAGAGATCGTTATCGGCATATTCAAACGTTTCTGAATAAGGTTTGTGCATCATTGGCACAGTCTCGTTCCTTCCGAAAAGCTCGTCCTTTGTCTCTGTGACATCGAAAGGCTCGCTCCACATGCCCTTGAAGTAGAGCGCATTCAGCAGGTAACTCGCAGCAAAGGGGTCAAACATTTGTTTGTTGAGCACGGTTGGAATCATTCCTTCCGTATGGTCACTGGCCCATTGGTTGATGACATCCACTGTTTCTCCATCATTAAAGTCACGGTTCTGGGGCTGGGCATTGTAATAGTCGTTGGCTTTTTGGATAAAGTCGTCTTGCAGGGAATAACCCAAGCCTTCGTTGACAAAGATGGTATTGGCAATAAGCGACTTGGTCTTTTCATCGAGTGTCTCTGCCTCTCTGAGCATCTTCTGACAAAAGGCGTTGATGGCATCGGCACCTGCCTCGCCAAAGCCGAGTGTCTGGTTTATCTCTTGCTGGGTCTGTCCTGCTGCTCCGTTGTTCAGCATACCCAGGGCGTATGTGATGCTCAGCGGTGAGAGCACCTTGCTTTCCTCGCCACGGGCTTTGCGGAACAGGTTGAAAGCAAAGTCGTTGTTGCTGGCTATCAGTTGCCTCTCGCCATCCGTCAGTTCGATTTCTTTCGGGGCATTGAAAGCAGAAGCATTAAACCAGAAGTCACTGCCAATGACATAGGCCAGTTCTTCGTAGTCGCAAATACAATCGGGTTCTTCCGCATAAGGAATGAAGATCAAACCTTTACCTTGGAAACCAATACCTTCCACAGCGACGTAACCTAAATCGTAGAGTTTTTCATCGGTACCGACTTTATCCTTATAGCGGTATCGGTGGAACAGTTTTCCATATTCTTTAATGGTCTCTGAAATGCGGACGACATTTGGGAAATACCCTTCATCATAATGCAGACTGAAGTCAAGCACCATGACATCTTTCTTTTCACTGTCGTTGTACATATACACCCGACCTTCTTCATCCTCACGGAAGGCACCATAGTATTTCTTATTACTGTCACGGTCGTCCCACCTATACATCTTCATATACTGTCGTTCGTCGATGACGATGTCACCGTCCAGTTGATAGTAAGACTCCCACTCTGACTCGTCGTAGCCAGTCTCATTCTCCTCGAAATGGTGATAGACATAAACCCACATCTTGCCCTGCTCCAGCATCTTCCGCTCAGGAGCCGCAGCACTGGCAGCCATACAGCAGACCACCGCAATAATAAAAAACAAACTCTTTTTCATAATACTATCTTGTTTTTACCAGTCGTTTGGTTTCGATTTTCTCACCATTGACAAATAAGGTACACAGGAAAATGCCCTGCCCCAGAGTGCTGCTGTCGATAGAGACACTTGTTTCGGATGGAGAAACCGGCACTCTCGTTATCTGACGCCCCTCCATGTCGGTGACCGCGATATAGGCATTGGTGACGTTGTCGGTAAGAAGGTATCGCACCTGGGCTGACTCATAGACTGACGTGGGTGCAGCAGAGAGAAGGGTGTTGCCAATGGAGGCACGTACTTCACTGACGGCAGAGGGGCTTACGCCACGCGACATCATCACATCGACGATTGTCTCTGTGCGGCTGTCAAGTTCAGTCTTTAACTCCTGAATGCAACCTACCAGAACTGAGAATAAACTCCAAACGTTTACGTTATTAAGGATAATCCCATAATAATCTGTTACTTGAGGAAATGTGGCTTTGATTTCGTCGAAAAACATCCCGATATACCGTTGTCCGTCATCCTTATCCTTCCTGTTGTATTCGACGACATTCAATCCCATGATACTATTCAATATAGACTCTTGTGAGGTGTCGCTTCCGAAAAGCGTAATATTCTCCCAATTGCCGTATTCAGTTGGAATATCTGGATTATTGAGTAATTCCAGCGTCAGATATCCATAACAATAATAGTCATCTGCAATGAGGCGTACTTCATAGTCGCCATAAAGCAAAGTGGGTAGATCCACTATTGGCTGGTTTCTGTCGTAGGCCTCTTCATAGACACAATCATCACCTTTGAATACCTGGAACATCAGGCTGTCATCAATCTCGGGCAGTGTTAACCTATGATCATCCTGTGTGATGATTAAAGGCTGGATGGGCGCATGTTTTACCCCTTTCACGTCAGCGGAGGTGTCAACGATATAGAGTGGCACATAGTTGATCTTTGCATTGACGACTGTCATATTTCCCATCAGAATGGTCGCAACAAGGAAAAAAAATCTCTTAACCATAGTTATCCACATTATATTTTTTGCAAAGTTATAAATTTTCTCGACATCTTCCAAAAAAAACGTTGTCAAGATGGTGGACAAATCATAGTCAACTACCTTGACAGGTTAAAACATTACCGATTTCATCGGGGAAATGACCTATTTGACGGCCATTATCCAATGCTCGAAATTTTTTGCACTTCCGTCTTTTCCCGTGAGTTTCTTATACAACCTGCTTTTCAGTTTTGACGTATAACCTTCGGAAACCCCTGTCAAGCGATCGATGCTTACCGATGGAAATGCGAGGCGCGTCAGCAGGCACACGACATACTCCTGTTCACTCAGCATCTGCTGTGGTGGATTGACGGTATCGAAGAACGTAGGAATATTATCGCTGATGAGTGTTTTCAGTGATTTGATGTCAGCGGCATCGGCAATTTCTGGTGGATTGCTGTTTGCCAGTTCTTGCAAATGTGTGGTTACGGGCGAACAGCCAAGTCTGTCTTCAATCGACAGTTCTCTGATAATGGACTGATAGTTGGCCGTTGCTGCGGCATGTAACTTATCCCGCCTCTGGATAATATACAACACAATGAAAATGACCAGCAACAGCGATATCACTGCAATGGCCAAGTAAAGTCTTGTATTTCTGAGTTCGCTGGTTTTCTGTTCAACCATCAACTGTTTGTGGGTGTAGTCGAACATGGCTTGCAACGATTGCAGATTCTGCGACTCTGAAACCATATAGACAGAGTCGCTTATGGCATAACCTTCGGCGGCATACTTGGCCACAGAGTCTGCTTTGTCTAATTTCTCATAGAGCAGTTGTAGCCCCTTCCGACCGGCAATCTGGTTGTTGATATCGAGGCCGTCGCGCAGTTCCTTGCGGAAGAAATACTCAGCAGAGTCGGTTTTATTTGCTTGCAGATAGTATAGCCCTCGTTTATAGTAGAATATCTCGCGACCAGGACTCACATTGCCCAGACTGTCGGTATATGCTGATGCCAGATAGGCCTCAATAGCGGCTTTGGCCTCGTCAGTGCGATGCTTGTCCAAGAGGATCAGTGTGTTAGCACTTTTAGCGGCAGCAGCCCGGTCATGCTGTCCCATCATGGTAAAGCGTCTTGCAGATTCTGTGGCAATGGCAAACGCCGAGTCTTTTTCCCCAAGGCGTTCATACTCGTTCGACTGGTCGAAATAGCACTCTGTGGCCAACAGTGTATCTTTATCCTTATAGGCCATCCGCTGAGCCGTCGACAGTTCCGCAATGGCTGTTCGGGGCTGATAATGACGGTGGAATATCTCAGCCATCTGGATATGTGCAAGGCACAATGTGTGGTAGTCGCAATCCTCACTCATCGTGTCACAAGCAACTGCGGCATGATAAGCCTCCAATGCCTTCGATGCTTCTCCCTGGTCAGCGTATGTCCTTCCGAGGATATAGTAGGCACGAAGTTTTTCGTTGTTGGTACCGTGACGGTCGAAATAATCGGCAAGGACAAGAGCCAGCGAGTCATTTGTCATCAGGCTGTCAGCACGGTTCATACGTTCCAGTTCCTCCAACTGGAGTAGTTGCTGTTTTCCGTCATCACAAGCGGCAAACAGGACAAGGGGCCAAAGGGCATAGAAAAGTTTCCTCATATTCTTCAATTACAATCATCGGGCGCAAAAATAGACAAATCAAACGAAAAATGCAAATAAAAACTTACTTTTTTTCGACAACGATACAAAATGCAATGTTTCTGAATCATAGTGTTAATTCAATAGATTCTCAACCAATAAGGAAGTAAGGAAAGACTTCCGAGTTCCAGACATACTGTATGTCTCTCTACAAAAATACTTCTATAAATTTGGTGGCTTGGTCGTTTATTTGTACCTTTGCACCAAAATCTGAATAACAAATATGAAATTAAAACAAAAGTATCTTGCGTTAGCAATATGGCTGGTGGCACTGGCGGCGATAGCCGGAGCCATGCTGATATTTGAGAGTGACCAACTCTGGAAGGTGCAGGAAAAGAACCTCTTCCTCTGCTCGATGCTCTACCTGAAAGAGCAGATTGTCGTGCCTGGAGGCCTGCTCACCTGGTTGGGCACATGGTTCACGCAGTTCCTGTACTATCCGTGGTTGGGTGTGTTGTTGCTCTGCGCCTGGTGGCTACTACTGATGGTCATCATCAAACGGGCTTTCCGGATTTCAGACCGATGGGCCATCCTGATGCTGATACCCGTTGCCATCCTGTTGCTGACTAACATGGATATGGGCTACTGGATATATATTCTGAAACTCAGGGGTCACTTCTTCGTAACCACCATCGGTACGACAGCCGTAGCGGCTCTGTTGTGGGGCTTCCGCTGTATGCAGTCAGAGATTGCAAATCCACGAAAACGAATGTGGGTAGGTGTGGTGTATATTTTCCTCACCTGTGCCCTGGGCTATCCACTGATGGGTATCTACGGACTCGCAGCCGCCCTGATTATGGGCATCTGGTCGTGGCGGTTGTCTGCCAGTCGGACGGGGGCTGTTGTCAATAGTGTGGTGGCCATTCTGAGTGTCGCTGCCGTACCCCTTTTCTGCTACCGATATGTCTACTATCAGGTCAATCTATCCAATGTCCTTTGGGCAGAGTTGCCGCTCTTCTATCTCACGGAGGAATACCACACTTATTATATACCATACTATCTGCTGGCCCTCTTCTTTGTAATCCTGGCTGTGACCTACCATGCCGACAGACAGGCTACCAAGCCCATGAAGAAACTCTATTACATGCTCTGTCAGGCAGTAGTGGCTATCCTCTTGGTGGGCTGTGTCTACCATTTCTGGATGAAGGACAAGAACTTCCACCACGAACTGACCATGCAGCACCGTATCGCCAACCTCGACTGGATGGGTGTGTTGGAAGAGGCTGTCACCCAGCAGGACGAGCCGACACGGGCCATCGTGATGATGCGCAACCTCGCCCTCTCGCGACTCGGCAAACAGGGTGACACGATGTTCCTCTACAAAAACGGCTCCAAGGCCTATGCCGCACCTTTCGTCATGCGCCTGATGATGTTGGCTGGGCAGATGATCTACTATCAATACGGTATGCTGAACTACTGCAACCGTCTGTGTATGGAGATGGGCGTGGAGTTCGGCTTCCGCACAGAGGACTATCAGTTGCTGGTGAACTGTGCCCTCCTCGAGGACGACAGACCCCTGGCCCGTAAGTATATCAATATTCTGAAACAGACTATCTTCTACAGCGACTGGGCCGAGCAAGCAGAAGCCCTCTTAGGTCATCCCGACTTGATTGCCAAGGACGCAGAGCGCGAGCCTATCACCCATATGCTCCATTATAACAACCATCTCGGTGGCGATGAAGGTTATACGGAAAGATTCCTTATGAGGCGATTGGTGAGTAGCATCAATACCGATGATCCTTTTTTTCAGGAACAGACTCTGTTGGCTACTCTGTGGACTAAGGACATCAAGCAGTTCTGGTATCATTTCAACGATTATATCAGACTGCATCCCAACGGCCCTATTCCACGCTACATACAAGAGGCTGCCTACCTCTACGGTAAATTAGAGGACAGAAAGGACTTGGACAGGATGCCGTTCGATGCAGGTATCAAAGACACTTTCGAGCGCTTTATGACCTCGGCAGCCAAATACAACAATAAGGATGTAGAAACATGCCGTGAGGGACTATCCCCCTTCTATGGTGAGACTTACTATTACGACTACTATATGATGAAAAACTTACCAGAGTATTAAAGAAGTGAAAAAAGAGAAGTGAAAAGTTATGATTAGGAAATTAGCATATATCGTTTTTTGTCTGGCTGTGGTAGGATGTGGTGGGCCTTCTGTGCCAGAGGTGTTCACCGATTCCAAAGAACTGCCCAAAATTTATCCCGACTATACCAATGTGACCATCCCCATCAATATGGCTCCGCTCACCTTTGAATTGGACGAAGTCGCAGACAATATGATAGCCCGCTATGCCGTTGGCGATGAGGAGATTGTCTGTGAGGGTAAGGCCCAGCCGGAAATGGACGAATGGCGTACACTGGCGGAAAAGGCGAAGGGTGGTGCCATCACGGTGGATGTCTATGCCTGCAAGGCTGACCAATGGACGCACTACAAGCCCTTCAGCATCTTCGTGTCGCCCGACAGCATCGACAGTTACCTGAGTTATCGTCTCATCTATCCCTCCTTCATCAGTTACGAGGCGCTGACCATCAACCAGCGCTGCTTGGAGAACTATGACGAGAGCGTCATCTATGATAATATCCTTAACAGTTTCGAGAAAGACGGACAGTGTATCAACTGTCACAACTACCAGCAGTTCAATCCTGAGCGTATGCAGTTCCACGCCCGTCAGTACAACGGGGGTACCGTTATTGCCTACGATGGTAAAATTAAGAAATTGAACATGCGTAACGACTCCATCCTCTCGGCCGGTGTCTATCCCGCCTGGCACCCCTGGCTGAAACTGATTGTCTACTCCACTAATAAGACTAGCCAGAGTTTCCACACCACCCATCCCAATAAGATTGAGGTGTATGACTCACAGAGCGATCTCATCGCCTACGACATTGACAAGGGAGAGGTGACCAATCTGGAGAACGACCCCAACGAACTGGAGGTGTTCCCTGCCTGGACTCCAGACGGCAAGACACTCTATTATTGCAGTGCCCACTTCGAATGGAAAGACACGACTCTGTCTAAAGTCTCTGAAATCGTCGCCCGTTCACAAGAAATTAAGTACAATATCTACAAGAAAAGTTTCGACCCCGAGACGATGGCTTTTGGCCAGCGTGAATTGGTCTTTGCTGCCGACAGCCTCAACAAGAGTGCCACCCTGCCCCGTATCTCACCCGACGGACGCTATCTGATGTTTGCGCTGGCAGAGTTCGGTGTGTTCCATATCTGGCACCATGATGCCGACCTCTGGCTGCTTGACTTACAGACAGGTGAGACACGGCCTGCAACCGAAATAAACTCACCTGACACGGAGAGTTATCACTCCTGGTCGAGCAACGGCAAGTGGGTAGTCTTCAGCAGTCGCCGTGACGATGGCACCTATACCCGTCCATTCTTTGCCCACATCGACAAGGACGGACACGGCACCAAACCCTTTGAACTGCCAAGTGCCGACCCGAACTATCACCGTGAGTTCATGCGGTGCTATAACATTCCAGAATTCATGCACGGCCCCGTCACCATCAAGCCACAGACCTTTGCTGACATCCTTAAAGGGGCTGCCGAGACTGTCAAATATGTGCATAGACTGACGAAGTAGGAACCCTACATATAGACCTTGGCCTGACGCTTGCCACGAAGGACGGCAAGGGCATTGAGGGCCAAGGCCTCCATCTCATCCTCACCGGGGAAGCAGCGGACGGGCGCGAGGAATCCGATACGCTTGCGCAGACGACTGACGACATACTCTGACCGGGCCAGTCCACCCGTGAGCAGGATGGCATCGATGCTGCCACAGAGCACAGCCGACTGGGCAGCGATATGCTTCGCCACATGATAGATCATCGCATCAAGAATCAGACGGGCATGCTCGTCGCCAAAGTCCTCGATACGGCGAATCACCTCCTTCACATCGTTGGTACCCAGATGGGCATTCAGACCTGCCTTGCCCGCAATACGTTTCAGCAACTGTTTCTCGTTGTACTTCCCACTGAAACAGAGACGGATCAGGTCGGAGGCAGGTAGTGAGCCCGCCCGCTCAGGCGAGAAGGGACCCTCGCCATCCAGTGCATTATTGGCATCTACCGCCCTCCCCTTCTGATGGGCAGCAACGGAAATGCCACCACCCATGTGACAGATAATCAGGTTCAGGTCTTCATATTCCTTGCCTATCTCAGCCGCATAGCGACGGGCGATGGCACGTTGGTTTAGGGCATGCCAGATGCAGATGCGGTTCATCAAGGGAGAACCGGAGATACGGGCATAGTCGTTGAGTTCATCCACCACCCCTGGGTCAGCGATAAACGAACGGCAATGGGGGATGGAGGCAGCAATCTCATGGGCGATGAGACATCCGAGGTTACAGGCATGATTATGGAGTGCGATACCGCTATGGGTATCCTGAATCATCAGGTCGTTGATCTCATAGACACCGCCTTCGAGTGGCTTTACCAGTCCACCACGCCCGATGACGGCATCAAACTCCATGGGGATATCGGCCTGACGTAATTCATCAATGACCAGTTGCTTGCGGAAGTCCTGCTGTTCGATGACATCGTCGAAACCTGCCAGTTCCTCTGGGGTATGCACAATATTACGCACCAGCACGGGAGTCTCATCCTCGAAGACGGCCATCTTCGTCGACGTAGAGCCAGGATTAATGACAAGGATTTTCATATCGCAGCGAGGGCGAGAGAGTAGTACTTGGATTCCGGACTGTCGGCACGGGAGGGCAGCACACAGCAGCACTGGGTGCCTTGCAACACGCCAGCCGTCTTGGCATAGCCAAAGAGGGTGATGGTCTTATAAAAGACATTGCCCGCCACGATATCAGGGAAGATTAGCGCATCAGCCTGACCGTCGATGACGCTGTGGATGCCCTTCTCTCGCAGACTCACAGAGTCTAACGAAGTCTTCAGGTCCAACGGTCCGTCGATGATGCAGCGTCCGAACTTGCCTGTCTGTGCCTCGGCAATGATTTCGAGATAGTCGACGGTGTAAGGGAAGGTCTTGGCACTCACCTTCTCGGCACAGTGGATCAGTGAGATACGAGGTTCCTCTATACCAAGTGCATGACACACATAATTCATATAGTGGATCTGCTGGCGGCGCTGACCTTCTGTGGGTACGGGTATCACTGCCGCATCAGTGAAGAAGAGCAGTTTCTCGTATTTGGGAATCTCTGCCATCGCCACATGGGTCAGCACATGGCCCGGACGAAGGATGCCGTTCTCCTTATCCAATATTGCACGCAGGATTACATCGGTATTGATGAGTCCCTTCATCAGGATATCTGCCTCGCCATTCTTACAGAGCGCTACCGCCCGACGAGCACAATCATCCTTGTCGTCTCCGTCCACATAGATGGGTTCGATGAATCCCATCTCCTTGCCTTTCTCCACGGCATAACGGGTACTGGCATCATTGGCACACACCACTGCCACACGCTTCTTGTCTCCCCGCTGCTGGAGGAACACAATCATGTCGTTCAACGTCCTGATAGACTGCATATCTTTATAATTTTTGGTTTTATGCTGCAAAGATACATTTTTTTTCGTATCTTTGCAAGCGAAAGCAACTAAAAATGATGATCATGAGGAAAATTTATCTTTTTGTGGCACTACTCACTCAGGGGACAGGCACGCTGTGCTCCGCAGGCTACGCACAGGAATGCCAGACCCCGTATGAGCAGGCGCCGATGGTACTACAATATGACAAGCCCGCCACCTACTTCGAAGAATCGTTGCCCATCGGCAATGGAAAAATGGGGGCCCTCGTCTATGGGGGTACAGATGACGATATCATCTATCTGAACGACATCACCCTATGGACAGGCAAGCCTGTAGACAGAAACCTCGATGCTGATGCCCACCAGTGGATACCTGCTATCCGCGAGGCTCTCTTCAATGAGGACTATGCACGGGCCGACTCGCTACAGCATTATGTGCAGGGGCCTAACTCACAATTTTTCCAGCCTCTAGGCACCCTGCACATCAAGGACCTCGGACTGGGAACCGTCAGTGGCTATCACCGTTCGTTGAGCCTTGACTCCGCCATGATTAAAGACCGTTATGTGCGCAATGGAAAAACCGTCACAAGAGAGTACTTTGCCTCGAATCCTGACAAACTCATCGCCATCCGTCTGCGTGGTGACATCAACTGCCGCATCGCCCTGACAGCACAGGTGCCACACAAGGTGAAAGCCATCCCCACCCAGTTGACAATGACGGGCCACGCCACAGGTGATCCGCAGGAAAGCATCCACTTCTGTACGATGCTCAGCGTAAAGACCGATGGCGAAGTGTCAGCAGCAGACTCTTCCCTGACCATCACCCATGCCAAGGAAGCCATCATCTATATCATCAATGAGACCAGTTTCAACGGCTTCGACAAACATCCCGTAAAGGAGGCTGCACCCTATTTAGAGAATGCCGCCAACGACCTCTGGCACACGCAGAACTACACCTACGATGAATTCTATGCTCGCCACCTCGCTGACTATAAAGCCATCTACGACCGTGTGAAGATCAGACTCTCCGGAAAATCCGAAAATCCCGAATCCCCCCAAAATACGGATGCTCTCTTAAAAGACTATACCGATGGTGGGGGCCAAAGCCGGTATCTCGAAGAACTCTATTTCCAGTTCGGGCGTTATCTGCTGATATCTTGTTCCCGTACACCTGGCGTACCTGCCAATCTGCAAGGCCTCTGGACACCTCACCTCTGGTCGCCCTGGCGTGGCAACTACACCGTGAACATCAACCTTGAAGAAAATTACTGGCCTGCCTTCGTGGCGAATATGGGTGAGATGGCACAACCCCTTGACGGCTTTGTAAAAGCACTCGCTGCCAACGGGCAATACTCTGCCCAAAACTATTACAACATCTCGGAAGGCTGGTGTTCCAGTCATAACTCCGACATCTGGGCCATGACAAACCCCGTAGGTGAGAAGCGCGAGAATCCAATGTGGGCTAACTGGAACCTTGGTGGTGCCTGGCTGGTGAATACCCTCTGGGAACGATACCAGTTTACTCAGGACAAGAACTACCTGAGAACAGTTGCCTACCCCTTGATGAAGGGAGCAGCCGACTTCTGTCTTCGCTGGCTCATCGAGAATCCCAAGGCACCTGGTGAACTCATTACTGCCCCTAGCACCTCACCAGAAAACGAATATATCACTAACAAGGGCTATCACGGCGTGACCTGTTATGGTGGTACGGCAGATCTTGCCATCATCCGCGAACTGTTTATCAATACCATGGCCGCAGGAAAGATCCTTGGAGAGAAAAGCAAGGAAATAGAAAAGGCCCTCGCCCGTCTGCACCCTTACACCATCGGACACATGGGCGACCTGAACGAATGGTACTACGACTGGGACGACAGGGACTTCAAACACCGCCATCAGAGTCATCTGATAGGACTCTATCCTGGTAATCATCTTTCTAGGTTATCCGGATATACGGGACTTTCTGGGAATATCGATGACCTCCAGAAAGCCTGTGAGCGCTCACTGGAGATTAAGGGCGACGAGACTACTGGTTGGAGCACAGGCTGGCGCATTAATCTCTGGGCACGATTAAAGAACGGAGAGCAAGCCTATCATATATACCGCAAACTGCTGACTGCCGTCGCTCCAGAGAAAGCCGGAATGCCCAATTACAGTAAGGGCGGTGGTACATATCCCAACCTCTTCGATGCTCATCCTCCCTTCCAGATTGATGGTAATTTCGGTGGTGTGGCAGGCGTCTGTGAGATGCTGATGCAGAGCCACTGCAATTTACAATCTGACAAATTACAATGTACAATTGAATTGTTGCCTGCTTGTCCTGAGACATGGAAGGATGGAAAGGTCAGTGGACTCTGTGCCCGTGGTGGCTATGAGGTCAACTTCGAATGGAAGGGCGGTTATGTGCGCAACTGCAGCATCAAGTCCAAGACCAACAGCACTGTTACCTTAGTATATAATGGTCAGCAGAAGACCATAAAACTGAAAGCAGGCCAGACGCAGAATGTCAAAACATGGTGATTCCTGCCCTCCCCTCCAAGAGGGGCAGGGATTACAGATACCCTTGCGCCTTCAATTCTTTTACTGTATCGAGTAACTCCTGATACCATTCCTCGCCAAAGCGTCGGATGAGCGGATCCTTCAGGAACTGATAGAGATAGACATTCTCCGCGTTACCTTTGACAATGGCTGCCTTGCAGACAGCCCAACGGTTGTAGTTCAGGCCAACAAGACCCTCGCCGAGACGTTTTTCACGGATGGGATACAGCGCACAACTAACAGGCTTGCAGAACGTCGTCCTTCCTGCCCTGAAAGCCTTCTCCAAAGCACAAAGACAACAATCGGGAATCCCACCAAGTTCACCATAATAAGTAAATACACAGTCTTTCCCCCTGACGATGCTTGTCACGAGGTCACCCTCCTGATCGGTATAGGCCACGCCTTGCTTGTCAATCACGCTCTGCGCCGAGGCTGAGAGATCACCCCACACCGTATCAACACATTCCTCTATCTCTGCTATTTCATCGAGGGTGACAGGGGCGCCAGCATCTCCTTCCACACAGCACTGGCCCTTGCAGGCACTCAGGTCACAACAGAACATCTCCGTCAGAATCTCAGACGAGAGCAGCACATCGCCAATTTGTATGATAGGAGGTATTTTCATGTTTTATTATCACCATGTAATCGGAGTCTGGCCATTCTGTTCGAGATAGACATTGCAACGCGAGAACTGATGCTGACCAAACCAACCGCCTCGATTCGCACTCAGGGGCGAAGGGTGGACTGATTCGAGGACTAAGTTGCGAGACTTGTCAATCATATATGCCTTCGAACGGGCATAGCCTCCCCAGAGCATATAGACGATGTGTTCGCGATGGGCTGCCAGTGCCTGAATGGCGGCATCGGTAAACTTCTGCCAGCCCAAGGCAGAATGACTGTTGGCCTGATGAGCCCTCACCGTCAGCGAGGCATTCAGCAACAGCACGCCCTGTTCTGCCCAGCGTGTCAGATTACCTGATGTCGGAATAGGCGTACCGAGGTCATCCTGTATCTCCTTGAAGATATTCTGCAACGAGGGCGGAAACATCACTCCATCCTGCACAGAGAAACTCAGCCCGTGAGCCTGACCTGGTTCGTGGTAGGGGTCTTGTCCGATGATCACCACCTTTACCTTGTCAAACGGGCACAGGTTGAAGGCATTGAAAATCAACTTACCCGGAGGATAGCAGACGGTCTGTGTATACTCCTTCCGCACAGCCTCAGTCAACTGTACAAAATAGGGTTTCTCAAACTCATCTGTGAGATGGATCTTCCACGAGTCTTCAATCTTTACATTCATCTTCATATATATTTTGGCTGCGAAGTTACTCAATTTATCCCAAATAACGTCACATTTTCCGAAAAATAAACCTCACGCACCAATTATCCTTTGACAACATCACTTATTATTCCCCGTTTTTTTGTAAATTTGCAGCCAACAATAATATAATATAGGTATGGAAACTTTGAAGTATATCTTTGGGACAATGCTGATGGCTTGCATCCCATTTACAGCAAATGCACAATTCATGTTCGGAGGCGGGAATCGCGCAAATCAAGACAGCCTTCGCAAAATTGCGGCTGCCGATTATACCGATATGTTAGCAAAAGTAGGAGTAGGGCAGCCTCGTGAGGGCCGTCAGCCCAACAGTCAGGACGAGAGTAAGCACCCTAATTACGACGAACTGATTGCCAATCCTTATCCCTTCTATCCCGACCCACTCGTTACTGAAAGCGGCAAGAAAGTCACCAGTGCCAAGATGTGGTACAAGGTGCGCCGTCCTGAGATTGTTCGCCTGTTCGAGGATAATGTGTATGGTCATATTCCCAATCATGTCCCCAGCGTGAAGTGGGAGGTCACCAATGAGGAGAAGAAAGACTTTGCAGGTAAACCTGTGGTCATCCGCTATCTGAAAGGTGTGGTGGACAACAGCATTTGTCCATCTATCAAAGTTGAGATTCAGGCCAACATCGTCTATCCCGACGGCAAGCAGAACCTGCCTGTCATCATAGAGTTCGGATTTGGAGGCGGTGACCCACTTCGTACCTTTGGCGGAGGCGTGTCGTGGAAACAGATGGTGATAGAACGTGGATGGGCTGCCGCCACCATCAACCCCTCTTCCATCCAGGCTGACTCAGGGTCAGGCCTGACCAACGGCATCATCGGCCTCTGCAACAAGGGAGAGCATCGTCAACCCACAGACTGGGGTTCACTTCGTGCCTGGGGTTGGGGACTGTCACGCCTGATAGACTACCTTGAGACCGACAAGACCTTTGATGCCACCAAGTGCGCCATTGAGGGCGTTTCCCGTTATGGCAAGGCCTCACTTGTGGCAATGGCATTCGAGGAGCGCATCGCAGCAGGATTCATTGCCTCATCAGGCAAGGCTGGCGCAGCAGGATGGCGTCGTGACTGCGGTGAGAGCATCGGTAACATCGTCTCACATGAGGAGTACCACTGGGTATGTGGCAACCTTATCAAATACGGTACCGACCCGATGACAGAAGACGACCTGCCAGTCGATCAGCATGAACTGATAGCCCTCTGTGCTCCTCGTGCCTGTTTTATCTCTACTGGCAGTTGGAACGGCGATAAGTGGCAGGATGTGGTTGGCTCGTTCATCTCGGCCTCAAAGGCATCACCAGTCTATGAACTGCTTGGCTATAAAGGTGTAGGCACAGACCTCTTCCCTGGTATGGACAAAGGCCTGATGGAGGGTCGTCTTACCTATCGTCAGCACCACGGAGGTCATGAAGCAGGCCCCAACTGGCCCTTCTTCCTGGACTTCTTTGAGCGCGAAGTGGTCAATCCGTAATCAAGTTTTCACCAGTCATGTCAGCAGGCTGCTCCAATCCCATAATATGCAGGATAGAGGGTGCCACGTCTGCCAGACGACCGTCCTTCACAGTAGCCGAGTTGTTGTTCGTCACATAGATAAACGGCACAGGGTTGAGTGAGTGTGCAGTGTTGGGCGTACCGTCGGGGTTGATGGCGTTGTCAGCATTACCATGGTCGGCAATGATGATGGCCTCGTAGTCGTTGGCCTTGGCAGCCTCAATGACCTCACGCACACAGTTATCCACAGCCCAGACAGCCTTGGCGATGGCATTGTAGATACCTGTATGACCCACCATATCACCATTGGCGAAGTTCACAACGATGAAGTCGTACTTAGCCTCATTGATGGCAGCAACGAGTTTATCTTTCACCTCGTAGGCACTCATCTCTGGTTTCAGGTCATAGGTGGCCACCTTCGGAGAGGGCACCAGGATACGGTCCTCACCCTCATAGGGAGCCTCACGACCACCATTGAAGAAGAAGGTCACGTGTGCGTACTTCTCCGTCTCAGCGGTATGAAGTTGCTTCTTGCCCTGCTTGCTCAGATACTCGCCCAAGGTGTCCTCTACATTCTCTTTAGGGAAGAGGATGTGCACGCCCTTGAAGTTAGCGTCGTATGGAGTCATGCAGTAGTACTGCAGACCAGGGATGGTCTTCATACTCTGCTCAGGCATATCCTCCTGTGTCAGAGCGATGGTCATCTCCTTGGCACGGTCGTTGCGGAAGTTGATGAAGATGACGACGTCACCTTCCTCAATGCAACCATTGACAGAAGCATTGTGGATTGGCTTAATGAACTCATCGGTCACGCCCTCGTCATAACTTTCCTGCATGGCCTGAACCATATCCGTTGCCTGCTTACCAACACCGTTTACAATCAGGTCGTAACCCTCCTTCACACGCTCCCAGCGCTTGTCACGATCCATCGCGTAGAAACGGCCCACGATAGAGGCGATAGCAGCATCATTGGCAGCACAGACATCACTGACCTGCTGGATAAAGCCCTTACCACTCCTCGGGTCAGTATCACGACCGTCCATATAGCAATGTACAAACACCTGATTCTTCAAGCCGTAAGCCTTACCGATCTCGATGAGTTTGAACAAATGGTCGAGGCTGGAATGCACACCACCGTCTGAGGTCAGACCCATCAGGTGCAGTTTCTTATTGTTCTCTTTGGCGTAAGTATAAGCAGCCTTCACCTGTGGATTCTCCATAATAGAACCGTCCTTGCAGGCACGGTTAATCTTCACCAGATCCTGATACACGATGCGCCCTGCACCGATATTGAGGTGGCCCACCTCAGAGTTACCCATCTGACCATCGGGCAGACCTACGTCCTCACCAGAGGCCTGGAGTTGAGAGTGAGCCGACGTGGCTGTTAACAGATCGAGATAAGGTGTGGGGGTATTAAAAATCACGTCACCCTTACCATGCTTACCGATTCCCCATCCGTCGAGAATCATCAAAAGTGCTTTCTTTGCCATAATCTTATTACTTATTAAAACGTTTTTTCTAATTCGCGTGCAAAGGTACTAATTATTTTTTGAATTACACAAAAGGGACAGTTCTTTTTGTGTAATTATTCACCGAAATCAAGACTCAACTGTCCGTCGCCCAAGAGATTGTAACTCTTACGATGATAGGGGGTGATACCATATTGCTTGATGGCCTCACGGTGCTTTTTCGTGGGATAACCCTTGTTGGAGAGCCAGTCGTACTGGGGGTGTTCCTCCGCGAGTTCGTTCATATAGTCATCACGATAGGTCTTGGCGAGGATGCTGGCGGCAGCGATGGAGAGATACTTCCCGTCGCCCTTGACAATAGTGGTGTAGGGGAGGTTTTGGTAAGGCTTGAAGCGATTGCCGTCGACGATGATGGCCTCTGGGCGCACTTTGAGTTGGTCCAGAGCCCTGTGCATTGCCAAAATAGAGGCATTGAGGATATTGATCTTGTCAATCTCCTCAGGTGTTACGATACCCACTGCCCAGGCCACGGCGTCGCGCTCGATGACCTCACGGAGTTCGTAGCGGCGCTTCTCCGTCAGTTGCTTCGAGTCGTTGAGGAGTTCGTTCTGATAGTCTGGTGGCAGGATGACAGCCGCTGCATACACGCTGCCCGCTAAGCAGCCACGACCAGCCTCGTCGCAGCCTGCCTCGATTTTGCCTTCGTAATAATGACCCTTGAGCATAAAATCCGTGTAATCTGTGTCAATCTGTGGCTTAGAACATCTGCGAGACGCGGCGGATGCCTGCGACGAGCGTATCAATTTCCTCCTTTGTATTATAGAGCGCAAACGAGGCACGGACAGTACCAGAGATACCAAGTCTGTCCATCAGGGGCTGGGCGCAGTGGTGGCCTGTACGTACGGCTATGCCTAAGCGATCCAAGAGGGTTCCCATATCTAAGTGGTGGATATCACCCACGTTGAACGAAACAACAGCGTCTCGTCCCTCAGCAGGACCATAGATATGCATATTGGGAATGGTCTGCAACTGTTCCATACAGTAACGGGTCAGTTCTTGTTCATGCTGTTGGATGGTGTCGAAGCCAATGGAATCGATATACTCGATGGCTTTGGCAAGGCCGTGGGTGGCTACATAGTCAGGGGTACCAGCCTCGAACTTAAACGGCAGACGCTCAAAGGTGGTTTTCTCCCACGTCACCTTGTCAATCATCTCACCCCCACCCTGATATGGCGGCAGTTTGTCGAGCCATTCCTCCTTGCCATAGAGCACACCGATGCCCGTAGGCCCGTACATCTTATGTCCGCTGAAAGCGAAGAAATCACAGTCCATCGCCAGCACATCCACCTTGAAATGAGGTGCGCTTTGGGCACCATCCACCAACACGGGGATGCCATGCTTGTGGGCCATACAGATAATATTCTCCACAGGATTGATGGTTCCAAGTACATTGCTGACATGCGCCACGCTGATGATCTTGGTGTGGTCAGAAATCAGTGCTTCTAACTGATCTATACAAAGGATTCCGTCATCTGTAATAGGTACATGCTTCACTATAATCCCCCGTTTCATCGCCTGAAGTTGCCAACTGACGATGTTCGAGTGATGCTCCATCTCCGTGACAATCACCTCATCACCTTCTTTCATCTGGGATTCACAGAATGAACTCGCCACCAGATTAATTGCTTCCGTCGTACCACGGGTAAAGACGATTTCCTCCGTTTTCCTGGCATTGATAAACTGACGTACTTTCTCTCGTGCTGCCTCATGCAGATCCGTTGCCTGCTGACTCAGGTAATGCACCCCACGATGCACATTGGCATTCACATTGAGGTACTCGTCCCTCATCGCATCGAGTACGCACAATGGCTTCTGTGTCGTTGCAGCATTGTCGAGATACACCAGTGGCTTGCCATATACCTCGCGCCCCAGAATCGGAAAATCCTCGCGTACCTTATTTATATTATACATACTTTCGTTTTTTAGTTTGCAAAAATACAAAAAAGAAATTATCCTACCAAATATTTCCAATGAAAAAGACTACAAGTTGAGAAAGTGCAGGCACTGGCGCACCACAGTACGCCCTAAAGCGCACTCGAGTGCGATTAGGAACGAACTGGAGTTCTCCAATATGCGCAAAGAAACAGTATATTAATTATTTTTAACATAAAAGCGGGCATAAAATTCTGTCATTTCTTTTTGGTTTTAAAAAAAATATGTACCTTTGCATTATTCCTGCGCAGAAGCCTCATCCCCCAGGGGGTGTAGTGGAGGGCGGGATACATTATGGATAGGCGTTTACTTGACGCTTGGTCTTTGGCTACTCAGAACTTCGCAACCTCTAAGCCTGCCTATAAGACAAAGCAACGGTAGATGTCACGTGGTATGTAATAGAGTCATCTATACATATCTGCGTGGGTTTCTGCGTGTTGCTCGTTCTTGGCAGGATTGGGCAATGCGAAGGCCTTGAGTAGCGGGACGAGTAGCGAAGTACAGACTCTCACGCTTTTTCATATATGTACGTGTACCTAAATAATAATTATTAACCGCCGCGTCAGGGAGTTTGCAAGGCATAGAATGAAAATGATATGAAGAAAAAGTACTCATTCTTGGGAAGGCATCTAAAGCCGCTGGCCATTGCTGTAGCCCTCGCTTGTCCCCAGTTGATGATGGCGCAAGTAGAAATCAACGACACAAACTTCCCTGACGACGTCTTCCGTGATTATGTGACCAATAACTGGGATACAAATCCACAGGACGGAACTCTTTCAAAAACGGAGATTAGCAGTGTTACCGCTGCCTGGTTAGGCAGTCAAGGTATTGAAGATTTCACTGGTATTGAAAACTTCACATACCTGACGGAATTGTATGTAAGTGGCAATGGAGGTTTGGAAAAACTCGACGTGTCGGCACTGACAAGACTGACCTCTCTTGATGCAAGCAATTGTGCCTTGACAGAGATAAATATCGCCGGATTGACAAAGTTGAAGACAATCAATTTAAATAATAACCAGTTAGAGGCACTCGACTTTACCGGACTTGAAAAACTTGAATCTATCGATTGTAATGAAAATCGTGATTTGACATCAATAAACGTAACAGGTTTGACCAAACTCAAGAGCATTAGTGCGTATGGTTGTCCTTTGACAAAGGTTGATGTCAGTGGACTTGAGAGTCTGGAATCTTTGAGTGTTAATGATAACAATGACCTGGAAGAAATCAATGCCACCGGATGTAAGAATCTGACATATGTTTCCTATAGTACAGAGTCTGTGAAGTCACTCATTTTTGAGGGTTGCGTGAAACTCACCAATTCATATTATGGATATATGTCTGAGTTGACGACTTTGAATCTGAAAGGCATCACAGGGCTGACCGATTTGAACGTTTATTCTAATCCTGCCCTGACCAACTTAGATGTGAGTGGTTGTACAAAACTTACGAGCCTGTCTGTCTACAGCAACGAGAGCCTCACAGCCATTGATGTTTCAGGTCTGACGGCACTCACTACCCTTCGTGTATACGAAAACAACCTGACTTCAATTGATGTCACCGGTTTGACGGCACTCACAGAACTTCTCGCAAATCAGAACAATCTGAGTAGTATTGATGTCAGTGGACTCACCAAACTGGAAACTCTG
Organism: uncultured Prevotella sp.; assembly: GCA_900320905.1. GTDB lineage: Bacteria > Bacteroidota > Bacteroidia > Bacteroidales > Bacteroidaceae > Prevotella. The sequence goes on along the minus strand of ONTZ01000014.1, from coordinate 2,254 downwards.
TATGTATATGAGAATGAAACGTTATCAGAAATCAAGGGCCTGAAGGATTTAGCAACTCTTACAACTCTTGAGGCTTACAAGACTGCCCTGACAAGCATTGATGTCAGTGGACTCACCAAATTGGTAAGGTTGAATGTGAGTGAATGTGAATACCTGGAGGAAATCGATGCCAGCGGCTGTACGGCTTTGACAGATGTGTCCAATTTGAATTCTTATGATAGTTTTAAGGCATTGAAGAAAATCAATTTGAGCGGTACGGGGATATCTTCTTTCTGGATTGCTTCAGAAGATATTGAAAGTATTGACCTGAGTGGCTGCACAGCCCTGACAAGTGTGAATATCAGCGGCAAGGAAAAACTCACATCGCTCGACGTGAGTGGTTGTACGGCTATGACCAGTTTTGATGTATATGATTGTGCAACACTGACTTCTGTTAATCTGAACGGTTGTTCTGCATTAACTTCTGTCAGTTTATATAGATGTGCTACACTGACCACGGTTGACCTGACAGGTTTGTCCAAAGTGGAATATTTGTCTTGCTACCAGAATGAGAGCCTCACATCATTGGATGTGAGTAGTCTGGCAGCCTTGACACAACTGTACGCCTACGAAAACAAGCTGGCTGCGCTCGATCTTTCAAACAACAAAAAGTTGACGTACATAGATGTCAATAACAACCAATTAGCAACTTTGACACTGAACAATCCCGTTTTGGAGACACTGAATTGCGAGAAAAATCTGTTGACAGCACTGGACGTATCCAATAGCACAGGTCTCACCTGGCTGAACTGCAGCGATAATCAGTTAACAACATTGGATGTCAGCAAAAACATTCATTTAAATAATCTCGACTGCGAAAACAACCAACTGACATCTCTTGATCTCAGTAATAACACCGAATTAGGTTGGTGGAGTAATCGCCAGCAACGCACCATTGACCTCGTCACGCTGTCATCCAACGAGGTTGGTTTTATGGTAGATGATACCTTCGATTCCGAGAACGTATCATCTCTTTACGTTGACTATTCAGAAATTGAGCCAAAGTATGTTACTGTCTATGGCAAACGCTATTTCGTTGTCTACAATGATGCCTCCAAGGCCACAGACCTGAAGGAGAAGCCCATCTCCTATTACTATAAGACCAGCAAAGATGGATGGGATCTGGAGATAGCCTTGACAATCAATGATATTGTGAAGAGTGAGACCATTATCGAAATGGAAGAGAATGTCAGCCTGAAGGCTACATTCGGTGAGGAGTTGGTTGCTCCGGCAGTGACAGTCAGAGAAGGTTACGACGGCAAGATTTCCTATAATTCGAGTGATGCGAATGTGGTCAAGGTGGCTGCCGACGGTAAGTTGACTGTCGTGGGTGCTGGTAAGGCCGTGATTACCATCAGTGGTACAGAGACCAACTACTGCCTCGCCCCTGCTGACGTGACATATGATGTTGAGATTGAGAAAGCCTCCATCAAGCCAGTTGTAACACTTGAGGGTTGGACATACTCTGAAAAGGCTAAGACCCCGGTGGTCAAGGACAACCTGGGTAAAGGTAAGGAGACCTATACCTATAAGGTGAAGGGTGCTGCCGATGATACCTATTCAGCAACAGTGCCTACCGATGCCGGCGATTATACGGTTAAGGTGGTTGTTGCGGAGACTAACAATTACCTGGGTGGTGAGGCTACCGCCGACTTCACCATTGCTGCAAAGGCTCTGACGGAGAAGATGGTGGGAGACGTCGAGGATATGGTCTATACTGGTTCTGCCATTGAGCCGAAGCCTGAGATAATGGATGGCAAGAAGACCCTCGTGGAAGGAACGGACTATACCTTAACATATAGTGCCAACACGGAGCCCGGCACTGCTACAATAACTATCACAGGTAAGGGTAACTATCAGGGAACTGTCACCACACAATTTACCATTAAAGTTGAAGGTGATGCCAATGGTGATGACAAAGTTGACGTTAGTGATATTGACACTGTTATTGAGCACGTTAACGAAGAAGTTACCGATGCAAACAAGGCTGCTGACGTGAATGGTGATGGTCAAATCGATGTTGCCGATATCGACTATATCATTGAGAGAATTAAAGGTTAATAATATTGGTGCTATATAGGCATATAAATTAAAGTAACAAATAATAAAAAAACAATAAGAATTATGAAAACGATTAAGAATTTGATGCTTGTCGCAATGGTAATGTTTGCAGGCAATGCAATGGCTCAGAAGTTAAGTGCAGAACCAATTTCGA
>ONTZ01000007.1 GCA_900320905.1 uncultured Prevotella sp. | reverse complement strand
AAAATGAAGTTAAAAGGAATGAGCCCGGTGCAATACCGAGCTCAATACCTTAGGGAATAATTAACGTGTTTAACGTCCAACTTCTCGGGGGCACTTCAATTTTGACACACCCTCTTCTTTTGTTATCCAACGATGATATTCACTAAGGCGATGATATCCTCTGAATTCACCTTTTCGTCATTGTTAATGTCGTATTTCAGGTCTGTCGAGCCTGTCAGTATGGCTATTGAGAGTGCAACGACATCAGCAATGTCTATCTTCCCGTCACCGTTCACGTCGCCCTGAGCGTTTCCGCCCGACATATCAGGCATGATATAATTGTCGTAACTGAAAGCCACATCGGTACTGGAACCCCAGATGTACTGTTCAAGTCCAGGATAATCAACAAAGGGATTACGGTTCTTCTGCCTGCCGAAAATAGCCGCGTTGCGGTTGATCTCCTTCTCACTGACAGGATCCTCAATAGCCCAGCGGAGAAGCATCTTGATAGCCCACTCCTTAAAGAAAGGATAGATGGTGCCGTCAAGCATGGTCTTATCGCTCTTGTCCCAATCCAAGGGACTGCGTTCTTTACCGGCATTGGTCTTATAAGCCTCATAGCAAGTGGCCATATAGAAATAGACACGCGCCAGATCACCCTTGTACTCATCGTTAGGTTCGAAGACACGGGGTTTCCCGTTCACAACCGTATAACCAATGGAGGGGTCACAAATGCCGAACTTCGAGAAGCCTCCTTCCGACTGTTTCGTGGGTTTCATGCTCTTATCCACCTCACCATAGGGATAGTTACTACGCATCTCGTTGACGATGTAATCGGTGGGAAAGAGATGATGGAGGTCGGTATACATCGGGTAGTCCGTCGCATTCGAACCCTCATTGAACCAACTCTTCGGCATGGCGTGCTCACGATTGTAAGCCTTGCCCTCGTCTTGGATCTTTTCACCCTGATGTTGATCGTCCTTCGGCGTAAAATTAGATACCCCGGAATAGATATCCCAGATCTTTCCATCGGGACGGATATCATAGGAGTTGATGGCGTCCCACACACCAGGAGTATACGACTGCACCTCATGGGGGCTGATGATCTGGAAAAGGGCAGTCTTCAACTCGACACCCTTCTTGCCGTCAGCCGCCTGATAGTAGGTGCCTGTATCGTAAGGTCCCTGTGCCCATGCAGCAAGCACGAACACAGGGACCATGATAAGTATTGCCAGTCGTTTCATCTGCTACTCTGCCTTCTTGAAGGAGAAGCAGGCGGTCTTACAGAGTTCTACAACGCCCTTGTAGGTGTCCTTATAACCAATCATGGTAATCTCGTCACCTACCTCCAAGCCATTGTCAGCAACCAAGAACTTACGATCATCGCCCGTAGCGCCCCAACCCGGATAGCAGCCATAGACATAGAGTTCGTTGGTACCGTCGGTAATAAACATATTACCATAGTCGTTCTCAGCACCCTTGTCATCCAACAGCGAACTGATCGTACCTGTCACCATGTAATAGACGTTCTTGTCATCGGGCATAGTGAGGAACTCAGCGATAGTAACAGGTGTCACAGCATAGAGCAACTCACATGAGCCATTGACCATCTGCGGACTATCTTTATAGGCACCGCGCTTACCGAGAACGGTCACCACGTCGCCCACCTTGATACCACTGTCGAGGAAACCCTCAGCACGATAAACGAGCGCCTCACCGGAGAAGTCCTTGATATAAAAGCTCTTGCCCTGCTTGTCGCCGTCGTAGAGAGCGGTGATGATGCCCTGCATACGGTACGTAGTCTCACCTACCTCAGCAGCAAGGAACTCAGCCACAGTAGCGTCGATGATGGCACCAGCCTGGGCAATAGAGAACTGTGAGGTATATTCCTTACCGCCATTGTAGGTCTTCAAGGTCACTGTCGTGCTACGGTCGCCTGCGAGATTGGGTAGAGCACGGAAAGTGACACTATTAGTAGTCACGGAAGAAATGACGAGCCAGTCTTTGGCATCCTGCGGGATATCAACGTTGATACCATCGCCCTTACAACTGATATGGGCCGTAACATCACCGCCTTCCAGAGGCAGTGTGGCAGCATCAACCTTCTCACCGCCAATGGTCAGAGAGTCAACCTTGATAAGCGACTTATTGATCTTCACAACCGTGACGTTCACCAACTCAACAGTACCATTGTAGGTGGTCTTTGGACCCTCGACAGTCAGTTCGTCACCGACCTCGATGCCCCATGCAGCGATGGAGTTGTTTTGTCCGTCACGACCGCTCTTGTCGAGCGTACCATAGATATAGAGTTCGCCTGTACCGTCGTTCATGTACCAGTTACCATAGGTAGTATTGGCAATGCCTGTCACAGTACCTGTCACACGGTAGGTCTTGGCATCAGGACCAGCGATAACCTGCGCACAAGTTGCGTTGGAAACCTCAGAAAGGCCCTGGATGACATTGATCTCCTGCGTGCTGCTGCCACACTTGACTTTCAGCGTAGCCGTACGACCAGCGTATGCTTCAGCGGAGAAGGTGATGGTTATATCCTGTCCAGCAGCCCCACTGAGTGGGCTAACGGTCAACCATTCGGGTGTCTCCTTATAGACGGTTACCTTTTTGCCTTCAGCATCCTTGGTCTCTACAGCAATAGCCTTTTCAAACTGCCAGTCGGACGCAGCGGTCAGTTTTATTGTGGTGGATCCACCATTCTTATCAAGAGCCACATACGAGGTCGATACGCGGAGACCATCCAGATAGATGGGATCCTCGTCTGTCTTACATCCTGTCAGCAGGGTTATTACTGCTGCAAATAATGGAATAAAATATCTCAGTTTCATATTCTTTACCTTTTTACTTTCTTACCTTATTATTATTAGTTAAAGAAGTACTTGATACCTACTGAGGCATACCAGCACTGGCCAAGTGAATGATAGGGATTCCACTTCGATGTGTTGCCGTTGATAGCCTTCGGTGTTGAGAAGGTAGCATAGCCATCGGCATCGACACCCTCAAATTTCAAGATGCGAGAGTACTGAACGCTGCTGCTCGGAGCGGTGCTGTAATCAAGGTTGGCAATCTTGGATACACCCCAACTGCTATCAAAGAGGTTAAGCACATTCTTCACATCGAGACTCAACTGCAGGGTGTGCTTGGTCTTGCCGAAGTTCACATTGAAGTCGTGCTTGTAACTGAAATCTACACGATGAACCCATGGAGAATACACACTGTATGCCTCAGTATATTTACCCTGACGGTCGCTTAAATAGTCGTCACTGTGGACGAAGGCCATAAAGCGGTCACGGTCATCATCGCTGACGAAGCGGAACTCACGGTTGGCCACCTCCTGATCCGTAGGTACATAAACCACGTCATACTGGTAACCATCACCGTTCATATCGTTGCTCACGAGGTAAGAGGTGTTGAAACCACCACGCCAAGTCTCATAGATCAGGCTATAATGGTTGCCGCTCTTGTCGTGAATAGTAGCACTGGCCACGAAACGGTCAGGTGTCACATACTGAGAGTTATGCAGACCCACATTGTTCGGACCCTGTGCGCAGGGGATGTAGGTGAATGCCGATGAAGCATCACTACCCGGCATACCAGTCTTCTCCTTGCTGACCGTATGGGTATAGGCAGCCATCAGGCTAATCCACTCGGCAGGCTGTGCATTGAGGGTGGCATTGAATGTCCAACCATAACCCTTAGAGGTATTGTCGAGTACAAAGGCATTAGGCATCTGTACCGTCTTGCCTGCAGCATTCGTGTACATATACTTGAAATCCTGATAGAGGGCGCGGTTGTCAGCACCGTTCAGACGGGTGAAGCCACCTACGTCCTTGATGCTCCAGTCAGAGATACAGACGGCGTTGATGGTCTTATTGAAAATAGCCTCAAGCGTAGCGGTGAACGGGAACGATGTCGGAATCTGATAATCGACAGCAATAGAGGTCTTCCAAACCTGTGGCATCTTGAAGTCGGGGTTCACAGCATTGATGGCAGAACCGGCTTCACCATCCTTAGGCTTGATCGTCTGGGGACCGAGTCCGTGAGCAATCACATAATCGCGAAGAGTGTTACCAGTCATGATATTGCCTGCAAACTGCGACATATCAGTCTGCTTACCGCTATTCTTACCCGTAGCATTCCAGATACCCTTGTACTGCACCATGTTGGAGTTTGTGGGCATGTTGGTAAAGAACACAAGAGGTAGACGACCTGAGAAAAGACCTGTACCACCACGTACCTTCAGTGACTTGTCACCGAACACGTCCCAAGTGAAACCGAGACGCGGTGAAAGGGTCAGCGTAGAACTAGGCCACTTACCAGTATCAATATGCTGGCCATTGTAATCAAGGTCATAAATGGCTTGGTTGGTCATCAAGTCACTATTATTGAAGAACAAACCATCGACACGCAGACCATAGGTCAACTTAAAGTTATTAATGATATTCCAGTCGTCCTGTAAATAGACACCGAGTTTATTGAACTGCACACGGGCAGCAGGCTCCGTCTCACCGTCATAACCGTAAGTGAGGGCCACGATCTCAGGATCGCTGTTGAAGAGCAGTGCTGGATTCAGCACACCGTTCTCCCACATGGCATCAGTGGCATTGAAGCGATAGTAACCTGTACCGTTACGCATATACATGTTGTCTGCCATCTGATACTCATAACTGACACCGGCAGTGATCTTATGGTTCTCCATGTAGTAAGTCACATCATCCTTAATGTTCCAGATGGTATTATGAACAGCATTATTCCATGTGAACAACTCATAACCGAGAGCCATGTAGTTGTTGCCGTCCTTCGTAATATCGATATGGGGGAATGGAGAAGACTTAGAATCACGGATATCATCGAGTTTCGAATAGGTAGCCAGCAACTGGTTTGACAGTTTGTCAGTAAAACGGCTATTCAGGTCGAAAGTAAACGAGTGCACGATGTTATCCTGTGAGTACATAGTGTTAGCGAACGACATCGAAGACTTCGACATACGGGCATCCGCCATACGGGCACCACCGTCCATCGAAGAAGCATTCGGAGAACTCCAGTTACGGTTCTTCGTATAGTTGTAGCGCAGAGCCAGATGATGACGATCTGTGATATTCCAGTCTATACGAGCCAGAATCTTGTAGTTGCTCTTGTCTGCTGGAAAACTGGTATAAGAACCTGTATCATAACCATACTTGCTGGCCACATAGTCAGACACAGCCTGCAAATCGGCCTTCGTCGTACGGGAGAAATAATTCTCAGGATCAGCAGGATTATCATCATCAGCACCCTGCCAACGATTCACCACACTAGGGATTTTCACCATTTCAGCATTGGCGAAGAAGAAGAGTTTATCCTTGATAATCGGACCACCGAAGGTAAAACCATAGGTCGTCGTACTGTTCTTCTCACGTGCGCCATTGATCTGTACGCGATCCACGGCGTCGCCCTGCATATTCTCATTCTGGTGATAGATGTAGGCCGTACCCTTGAAAGTGTTCGTACCAGACTTCGTGATAGCGTTCACACCACCACCGATGAAGTTTGTCTGGCGGACATCAAACGGCGAGACCACCACCTGCATTTCCTCGATGGCATCGATGGAAATCGGGTTACCGCCACCGGGCAGGCCTGCTGACAGGCCAAAGTTATTATTAAAATTGGCACCATCAACCGTGAAGTTTGCGGTACGTCCATCAGCACCGGCAAAACTCATGCCGTTACCGCCATAAGGAGACAAGCGGGTGAAGTCCGTAATACTACGAGAAACAGTCGGCATATTGGTAATCTGAGCGCTTGTGATGTTAGTTGAGGCACCGGTCTTCTCAGCAGCAAACTTCGAAGCCCTACCACTGACAACCACTTCTGCAAGTTCTGTAGCATCCTCTGTAATCGAGACAGACAGATTATAAGTCTCCGCCAACTGGAGGGTCACTCCTTTGACAACTCTCGGCTGGTAACCGATATAAGAAACAGTCACCTCATAAGGGCCACCTGTACGCATACCTTGGATGCTGAATCGACCAGAAACATTCGTTACTGCAGTGTAACGAGTACCAGAGGGCTCGTGTACAGCGACGATTGTAGCACCGATGACCTCTTCGCCGTTAGCATCGTCGAAGGTCACTTTACCTGCCATACTAGAAGTCGTGATTTGCGCCATCACTGCCGAAGAAAGCATCAGCAACAAGGCCACAAAGAAAAACAATTTTTTTTGCATAATATAAAAACTGCTATTAAATAATTAATATTTTCGGGACTAACCCTTCTTTTTCCGCTGCAAAATTAACTCTTTTTTCCGATATAATACAATTTTATCTAAATTATTTCTCAAAAAAAAGAGTTAAAGTGAAAACTCTAAACATTTATCAAGAATAAATGCTTTTTTCTATATGAAATCAACGCAAAACGACACCCGTAAAGATTCGTCCAGAATCAATTCCTAAGCGTCGGGCCGAGAAATAATCGTCGGTCTGAACATAGGTACAGATATTCGTCATACGGATATTCTCGGATGGGATACCTACGGCCTCTAATTGCAGCCGACAGCACTTTGGCAGGTTTATGTGCCACTTCTCCTCCCGCACCGCGATGGCATCCATCGGATAACCAGCAGAAGCAAAGGCATTATACACCTCGTCGCCCACCTCGAAATTACGGCATGAGATGCCTGGTCCTATCACAGCCAGCAGACTTTCTGGCTTTGAATGATAAGACCTTATCATCGAAGCAACTGCGGCTTCAGCGATGTTTGCCACCGTCCCGCGCCAACCACTGTGTACCACCCCAGCGGCATGATGCTCCGGGTCATATATAATAATAGGTATACAATCGGCCGTCGAGACCCCGATACAAACACCCGGCACATTCGTGATCAGGGCATCGACACCCTCAGTCACACTGCGACGGATGTCTTCCGACAAGAGGAAATAAGTCTTGCTAATCTGGGTGATGCCAGTACCATGCACCTGATGGGGCATTATGAGGCAATCTGTCTTAATATGAAGTAATTTGCAGAGAGCCCTTCGGTTTTGGACAATATGGTCCGGATGGTCTCCACAATAGCCGTTCACATTGAACGTGCCATAACATCCCTCACTCACACCACCATGGCGCGTGCTACTAAAAGCCGTCACACGGTCTGACAAATCATAGTATGTTAACTGGGGTTCAGGTTTCTTCAAGATCCTCTTCATACTCGAAGTCTTCAAGGTCTTCGATTTCATCCTCGTCGATATACTCGATGTCTTCGTTCTCTCCCTCATCGGCCATTTCCTCTGCAAAGTGACTCATATCCTTGTCACGATGAACCAGCGTATCCTCAGCCGTCAGGACAGCCAGTTTGTTACTCTCGGCATTCAGTTCCTCCCACAGCACATCTTTCAGTTCATCGAGGCCAAACCCTGTCACAGCGGAGATAAACACTACGGGCAAATCCTCTGGCAAAGTATCCTTTAGCATCTCCATGAGTTCCTCGTCGAGTAGGTCACATTTCGTCACCGCCAACACACGGTGCTTGCCAAGCAACTCGGGATTAAATTGCTTCAACTCATTGAGTAAAATCTCATATTCCCGTTTGATATCATCCGTATCACCCGGCACCATGAAGAGCAGTAGTGAGTTGCGCTCGATATGTCGCAGAAAACGCAATCCAAGGCCCTTACCCTCTGAGGCACCCTCAATAATGCCAGGAATATCGGCCATCACAAACGACTTGTTGTCGCGATACCCCACAATACCCAAAGAGGGTTCCATCGTGGTAAACGGATAGTTGGCAATCTTCGGACGGGCATTGGAAAGTGCTGACACCAATGTGGACTTACCTGCATTAGGGAAGCCCACGAGACCCACATCAGCCAGGAGTTTCAGTTCGAGGATGATGGTCATCTCCTGCATCGGCTCACCGGGCTGCGCATAACGCGGTGCCTGATTCGTAGCCGAACGGAACTGGAAATTACCTAGTCCGCCGCGCCCTCCTTTCAGCAGCAACACTTCCTGTCCATCGTAGGTCACATCGCAGACATACTTACCTGTCTCAGCATTATACACCACCGTTCCACAGGGCACGTCAATATACACATTCTTACCGTCAGTGCCATGACACTTGTCCTTACCGCCGTTGCCTCCATGCTCCGCAAAGATATGTCGCTCGTATTTTAGGTGGAGCAACGTCCAGTAGTTATGGTTGCCGCGCAGGTAGATGCTACCACCCTTGCCACCGTCGCCACCGTCAGGTCCGCCATTGGGGTTGTACTTCACATGTTTCAGGTGCATCGAGCCTTTACCGCCCTTTCCCGAGCGGCACATGATCTTGACATAATCTACGAAATTGCTCTCCATCTTTCTAAGATTATCTAGGCTATCCTAGGAATGCCTAGGATTGCCTAGATACTATCTATCACCTCGCAAATATCAGCAAAGATACGATCAAGTTCTCCTAAGCCATTAATATGATAATGGATACCCTCTTTCTTGTACCACTCAATAAGCGGCTGCGTCTGCGAGTGATACACCACGAGGCGCTTCTTGATGGTCTCCTCATTGTCGTCGGCACGTCCACTCTGCTGTCCGCGCAGGATCAGACGATTCATCAGTTCCTCCTCCGGCACGTCAAGTTCAATCATCGCAGCCACTTTGTCACCGCGCTCGTCAAGCATCTGCTTCAATGCCTCGGCCTGCGGGATGGTACGGGGAAAACCGTCAAAGATCACCCCCTTATGGTCCCGTCCAAACGAATCATAGACCGAAGCAAGGATACTCACCATCAGGTCGTCGGGAATCAACTGACCATTGTCGATATAACCCTTGGCCGTCTTACCGAGTTCCGTGCCGTTCTTGATCTCTGCACGTAGCACATCGCCTGTCGAGATATGGTTCAGGCCATACTTCTCAATCATTTTATCACTCTGGGTGCCCTTGCCTGAGCCCGGTGCACCAAAAATCACGATATTCTTCATATTCTTATCTTCTATAATGGTATATACATCTCTCAGTCCTCGCCCGGCCTGGTCATAGTCAAGACCGTAGCCCAAGATAAAGTCGTCGGGGATGCGGAACGCAACATAGTCCAGGTTCAGGTCTTCCTTCAACTTATCGGGCTTAAAGAACAGCGTACATATCCGCACCGATTCAGGATTTCTCGTACCCAACTGCTCTATCATCCGTTGCATGGTTGCCCCGCTCTCCACTATATCCTCCACGATGACAACGGTACGCCCCGTCAGGTCTTCATTGATGCCGATGACCTCCGTGACCTTTCCTGTCGAGGTGGTTCCCTGATAGGAGGCGAGTTTCACGAAGGATATCTCACACGGGATAGTCATTTCGCGCATCAGGTCGGCGGCAAAAATAAAAGAACCGTTCAGGACGCCGAGAAACAGCGGATTCTTCCTTTCCAGATCCTTACTGATCTGTCCGGCCAACTCTTTGACACGCCTTTTTATTTCTGCCTCAGGAATTGAGACTCTGAACCGTTTGCCGTTGATTTTAATACTGCTCATAGCGCAAAATGATAAAATTTTCTGCAAAATTACGAAAAATCTGCTAAACTCTGCCATTCATTAGCATATTTTTCGTATTTTTGCACCTATGAAAATATTCACGAGTGCTCAGATACGTGAGTTAGACAAATATACCATCAACCACGAGCCCATCAAATCCGTCGATCTGATGGAGCGGGCGGCAAAGGCCATCACCCAGGCCATCACCTCCATATGGAGCAGGACTACCACGATGGTTGTCTTCGCTGGTCCGGGCAACAACGGTGGTGATGCACTGGCCGTGGCTCGTATGCTGCTTGATCAAGGATACGATGTGCAAACCTATCTTTTCAACATCTCCGGTCATCTCTCCGAAGACTGTGCCGCCAACAGGGCGCGTCTCGTCGACAAGAAGGTAAAGTCGTTTGTGGAAGTCACCCTGGAGTTCGACCCGCCCTGTCTTGAAGAAGATATGGTTGTCATCGATGGTCTCTTCGGTTCTGGACTCAACAAACCGCTTGCCGGAGGCTTTGCTTCACTGGTCAAATACATCAACTCCTCCCCTGCAAAGGTGGTCAGTATCGACGTGCCCTCAGGCCTGATGACAGAAGACAACTCCACCAACGTGCGTGCTAACATCATCCGTGCTGACCTCACGCTGACCCTCGGACAGAAGAAACTGTCCTTTCTCTTCTCAGAGAACCAGCAACTCATCGGACAAGTGAAAGTTCTTGATATCCGACTGAGCCAAGAAGGTATCGGCATGATCGATGCCAACTATGCGATTGCGGAGGAAAATGACATCCGTCCATTGCTGCTCAAGCGCAACCCCTATGCCCACAAGGGTAATATGGGCAACGCCCTGATCATTGCAGGCTCATACGGTATGGCGGGCGCCTCCGTGCTAGCCACCAAAGCCTGTTTCCGTTCCGGTGCAGGAAAAGTGACCACACATACCCCCAAGCAAAACAGTGTCATCCTGCAAATCAGCGTCCCCGAGGCCATCATTCAGTTCGACCGCGACGAGACCATCTTTTCTGAGGCCGTCGACACGGAGGACTTCGACGCACTGGGCATCGGCCCCGGACTTGGAACCAGCGAACAGACTGCCATTGCCCTGATCACCCAGATACGCGGCACCCAGTGTCCTGTCGTAGCCGATGCCGATGCCATCAATATCCTGGCCAACCACCGTGCCTGGCTACAGCAGATGCCAAAAGGTATCATCTTCACTCCCCACCCCAAGGAACTGGAACGTCTAGAGGGTCACAGTAACGACAGTTACGAAGTGCTTTCCAAAGCCCGCAGCCTCGCCGAGCGGGTTCAGGGCTATGTGATTCTCAAAGGTCATCACTCTGCCCTCTGTCTCCCCGACGGTCACATCATCTTCAACTCTACCGGCAATGCCGGTATGGCGACGGCGGGCAGTGGCGACGTGCTCACTGGTATCATCACCGGACTGCTGGCCAGAGGTTACAAACGACAGGATGCCTGCCTCATCGGCATGTACCTGCACGGTCTCGCGGGCGACATCGCCGCCCGCGAACTGGGACAGGAGAGTCTGATGGCCGGCGACATCATCCATTACCTACCTTATGCATTCAAAAAGTTAAGAGACTAAGATATATGAAACGGTTACTGATAGCATTTTTCACTTTTTATTTTTCACATCTTGCTGCCCAGACAGTGACAGTCCCTTACCAGCCGGGCATCACCAGCGAGGGAGCCGTCTACTTCCTTCCCAAGACAGCCATCCGCATCACTGTGCAGATAGAGAAGACCACCTATACCCCTGGAGATTTCTGCAAGTATGCCGACCGCTACTTACGCCTGAGAGACGTGCCCACTGAGCCATCTGTCACTTATCGCATCACCAGCATCCGTCAGGAGGCCACTTCCGTTGCCGATACGAACAAGCGCTTTGCCGTCAAATTCGACCCGAAATCGGTGGCAGCCAATATCGCCCTCTCTGACGATGGTGTGCTGATGGCCATCAATGCCACTCCCAAACCCACTGTGCTACAGCAACCCTTCAAGCCTGCCCCATGCCCTGAGCCCGTTAACCCACGCCAGTATATGAGTGAGGAGATTCTTGCCGCTGGCAGCACCGCCAAGATGGCGGAACTCACGGCACAGGACATTTATGAAATCCGTGAAAGCCGCAACCTGCTCACACGCGGACAGGCCGACTATATGCCAAAGGACGGTGCGCAATTGCAACTGATGCTCAACCAACTTGACATGCAGGATCGCAGCCTTACCAGTCTCTTTGCCGGCACTACACAAAAAGACACGCTTGAAAAGTCGATGACCATCGTTCCCAATAAGGAAAGCAAGCAGTCGCTGCTGTTCCGTTTCTCAAAGAAACTGGGCCTCGTCGATGATGACGACCTCGCGGGCGTACCTTATTATATTATGATAGCCGACCTACACGCTGTCCCCATAGCCGCCCCTGAGGATAAGAAAAAGCAGAAACAGGAGGATGGTATCTATGTGAACGTACCTGGCAAGATGAAGGCCTCAATCTATAATACCGAAGGGGTGATTGTCACCAATGAGTTCCCTGCTGCCCAGTTCGGCAATGTAGAACTCCTGAGTGGAGCCCTTTTCAACAAGCGCTACACCACGCACCTCTGGCTCAACCCAGTCTCAGGAGCCATCGACCGTCTGGAAGCCGAACAACCGAAATAAATCAAAGTCTTTGTTGTATGCCGGCGAATCGACAGACAGCAGGTTGAGCACGGAATGGAAGATATAATGCTGTTCGAGCACTGTCGGCAGTTCACCTTCTTTTTTGTATTCCCTAAAATTCTCTGAAGTCCATACCAGGAATGGTATTTCGTACTGAACCTTAGGTGCCAGTTTCATCGGTAGGCCGTGCATGAACATCTTGTTCTCGCCAAGCGATTCACCGTGGTCTGATATGAAGATCATGGCACTGTGCCAATCCGTCATGGTGCGCAATGTATTGATAAGACTATCCAAAAGGAAATCGGTGTAACGTATGGTGTTGTCATACGCATTAACCAGCATACCGACATTCTTCTGTCCTTCTTCTACATTTCTTGCCACCGGCTTGTATACCTCGAACTCCTTAGGATATTTGTCGGCATAGTTCGGTCCGTGACTCGTACTGGTATGCAGAACTATCAGCACTTTGTTTTTCTTGCTTGATTCTATCCGTTCACGGAGTCCAGCAAAGAGTATTCCGTCATACTTTTTATTCGCGTCGGGGTACTTATCAGCGAGTTCTTCGTCGGTAAGATACTCATCTATATGTATAGGCGGCTCTCCCCAATTAGATGTACGCCATGACACGTCGACACCTGTCCGGAAGGCATAGTTGGGCAACAACTCATATAGGTCATCGCTGTTTTTAGGTTCAAGGATGGCTTTGCTGCCGGCAGTGGTATAAGTAGCACATGATGTGGCCTGATACACCATCAGTCCTTCTTGCTTAGACAGCAGCGGATTGGTGTCACGCTCATAGCCGTAGAGTTGGAAATTGGCTTTTCTTGCCGACTCGCCGATAACGAGCACCACAACAGCCTTCTCATTGTCTGCAATTGTGGCGTCAGGAAGTTTTATCTCCTCTGCTTGTTCGTCTTGACTAAAACTTATAATGCGACAAGTATTAATCAGATACGACCAAGGCTGTAGCAATCCGCCTAATTCTGTATCATGCTCACTGATCCATAGCGTCTGGTTGAAATTCATCAAGGCTATTACAAGGCCGACAGCCAAAGAACTTCCGCAATAGACAGTCATTTTTTTCGCTTTACCGATAACTACCGGCTGCAGCAGGCACCACAAGGCAGGAAGGACACCAAAGACAATCATGAATAGCCAGAGCGACCAACTGAAGAACCCAGACGCCTCAGAGTATCTGGTGTTGAAAACGTTCTCAATGGTTGTTGCATCAATCATCACGTTATAGGTGAAGATGAAATAAACAGCCGTAGCATTGATGATTGAAAGGATTGCAAGCAGGATACGCCCCACAATCCTCATTAAGAACATCACAAGATAGGTCATCATGAAGTTGAGCACCAACATGATAACGACCAATGATGCCAAAAGGAATATCCGTCCACCAACGCTTTCATTGGTATTGTTAGCAACAAAATTAAAGAATGGTACATTGTACAACAACAAAGTCCCTATGCTGATGATACATGAAAAAGCAAAGAGTGAAATGGGTTTGCGTAATAATATCATCATTTGTTCTTTCTCATTCTTTATTGAGTTTCATAATCTTGGCCTTGCCAAAGTAGAAGATCAGGCACGGAGAAACAAAGCCGATGATGCTACCCATGCATACATCCGACAAGAAGTGTTGCGAAAGGTAGACACGTGAGTAGGCTCCAAGTGCAGCCAATACCAACATCACCAACATCGACAGATTTATCACAAACCGTGTTTTATAGTTGGCTTGCTTTGCTTTTATAAGATAATGGTATGCCAGAATCAGAGCACAGCAAGTAAAGAACACGAAGAATGTAGATGCGTGTCCGGAAGGGAAAGAATTACTGTGATGCATATCGACGCCCTGCACTAAAGGTAACATCATGTCAGGGTAATGCTCGAACACACTGACAGGACGCTCGAAATCGAAAAGGTGTTTCAATATCTGTAACACTGCACCTCCCGACAGTTCACTCAGGGCAAAGAACACTGTCATTCCTATTTTCCTCCAGAATAATGGAAGCAGTGCAAAAGCATATAACGGTCCCTCTGCCAACATGGAATAATACTTAAAGAAGGTATCTTCTATCCCTGTATGATATGAATTCAGCAACAGATGAAGTTCTGGTTTCGGATATAAATATTGTAATCCGAATACAAACACAAGCAAGACAAAATATGCTAGGCCATATACGGAAAGTGCTTTCTTTATATCCGAAAATGAAGTCAATAACTGTTTCACGCTGCAAAGATACTAATTTCTTTCCATTCTGCCAAAAAAAATTGTATATGTTTTCATTTTTTCGTCCAAACGGCTGTTCATGAAGACCGGAATCGTGTACGCATAAACGTAAACCGCCGAGAACATCGTAATAATGTCTCGGCGGTTGGATTGATCTATTTCAACCAAATGCACTTAGCACTGAGCGAGTTTGCCGTCAGAACCGAGCACATTCACAATCTTGTGGATGTACATCTTCTTCATGTTCTCACGAGCGGGCTTCAGATACTGACGAGGATCGAAGTCTCCAGGATGCTCAGCGAGGTGCTTGCGGATAGCAGCAGTCATAGCCAGACGAGAGTCTGAGTCGATGTTGATCTTGCAGACAGCGCTCTTTGAAGCCTCACGCAGTTGCTCCTCGGGGATACCGATAGCGGCCTCGAGGTGACCACCATACTGGTTGATGGTGTTAACCTCTTCCATTGGAACTGAAGAAGAACCGTGGAGCACGATGGGGAAACCAGGAAGTTTCTTCTCAATCTCATGCAGGATATCGAATGCCAATGGCGGTGGAACGAGCACGCCGTTCACCAGTGTGCACTGCTCTGGAGTGAACTTGTGAGCACCGTGAGAGGTACCGATAGAGATAGCCAGTGAATCGCAACCTGTGCGGGTAGAGAAGTCAATCACCTCCTCAGGCTTGGTATAATGAGACTCTGCAGCAGCAACCTCATCCTCAACACCAGCGAGC
This sequence comes from uncultured Prevotella sp., assembly GCA_900320905.1. Lineage (GTDB taxonomy): Bacteria > Bacteroidota > Bacteroidia > Bacteroidales > Bacteroidaceae > Prevotella. The sequence continues at coordinate 61,454 of ONTZ01000007.1, read as the reverse complement.
ACACCGAGCTCAGCCTCAACTGTTACATCAAACTGATGAGCATAGTCAACAACCTTCTTAGCCAAAGCGATGTTCTCCTCATATGGCAGTGAAGATCCATCGATCATCACTGAAGAGAAGCCCATGTCAATGCAATCCTTACAGAGCTCGAAGCTGTCACCGTGGTCGAGGTGCAGCACGATCTCAGGATGAGCGCAGCCCAACTCCTTAGCATAAGCTACAGCACCCTCAGCCATGTAGCGCAGAATGGTAGCGTTGGCATAGTTACGAGCACCCTTTGAAACCTGCATGATAACAGGAGACTTTGTCTCAACAGCAGCCATCACGATGGCCTGCATCTGCTCCATTGTATTGAAGTTGAAAGCGGGGATAGCATAGCCACCGGCTACTGCTCTCTTAAACATCTCGCGAGTATTTACGAGACCTAAATCCTTGTAGTTTACCATAATAATTTGAAATTTAAATATTCAATATTTACGTTCTGTAATTTTCGGATGCAAAGGTACAATTAATAATCGAGAATTGAGAATGGAGAACGGAGAGTTTAACTATTTTTGGCACTATGCTATCGTATGACTATCCAAATAACCCATCACACGCTCCCGATAGTTTTCCGTAATAGGCACGAAGACATCGCCAAACACAATCCGTAGTCGGTCAATGGTACGCACCTCAGGCATCCTGACCATAAAGGAGCGGTTACAGCGCAGGAACTCCGGATGGGGCAGCAACTCCTCTACCTTTCTCATACTCATCAGCGAGTTTATTGTCTCGCCACTCTTCAAATGGAAGCATAGATAATCCTTCACGCCCTCAATATACAGGATTTCGTCGAGAAGGACACGGTGTAGTTTATAGTCACTCTTGATGAATATGACACGATCGCTGAAGAGAGGATCCTCCTTCGTTCGGATACCAAACCAATTGAGAGCCTTCTTGGTGGAACGAAGAAAATCCTCATAGGATATGGGTTTCAGCAAGTAGTCTATTGCATTGACTTTAAAGCCCTCAATGGCATACTGGGGGAAGGCCGTTGTGAATACGACACGGGTATCCTCAGGCAGTATCTTGGCAAACTCAATACCGCTGAGTTCCGGCATCTGAATATCAAGGAAGAGCAATTGTACAGGATAATCACGCAGCCTCTTCATTGCAGTCAGAGCACTGTTGTAGATACCTGTCAGTTCCAGATAGGGTGTCTTTATTGCATAACTCTCTAACAGCCCCGATGCCAATGGCTCATCATCAATAATAGCACATTTTATTGTCATAACCTTATTTTGATAATTGATTGATATGTACTCCCATTATCTCTCACACCCTTCCACCATTCAAAGCGGTTGGGATATGCAAGTTCGAGGCGGCGTTGGGTCTGCATAAGACCTATACCATGTCCGCTTCGATCCTGATTCGTCTTGGGATAGTTCGAATTCTTAATCTCACATGTAATCGTATCACACATCTTACCATCTTCCACTGGTTCCGTCCCTGTCTTGATACAGATATTCACAAAACTCGGTTCCGTAGGACTGACACCATGCTTGAAGGCATTCTCCACCAGCGGAATAAACATCAGGGGTCTGATCTTCAAATCGGGAACCTGCAAGTCCTTGGTGAACGTCACTTCTACATTCTGCGGTAGTCGGATCTTCATCAGGTTCACATAACTGTCAAGGAAGTTCAGTTCATCTTGTAGGGGTACCTGATTAAACTGGTTGTCATAGAGCATATGGCGCAACATCTCTGAAAGTTGCTTAATTGCATCCTGGGCACGCTTCTGGTCGAAAGCCGTCAACGCATAGATGTTGTTGAGGGTATTGAGCAGGAAGTGGGGATTGATCTGCGAACGGAGGTTCCTCAACTCCGACTCCGAACGGGCTGCCTCCGCCTCCAAGCGAGCATCTTCATTACGCTGCCAACGGGAGGCAAGCACGATGGCCGTTGCCACCGCCGCAGACATGGCCAGACTGACGATATCACGCAAGGTGAAGAAGAACTTGTCGATGGAAGTTTCCTTATAGCGGGGTAGATAAGTACTGAACAAGTCATTGGTAAAATTCACCCATGGGTGAAGGATGACACCAAAAGTCACAATCATAATCGTGTTGAAGAGCAGATAGTAACGGCGCTTGCCGATGACGAAGCACTTGGGTGTCAGCCACAGGTAGTTGACATAGAACACCACCATCATCAGGAACGGCGACACACATGTCATCAGATAGTGGAGCGCAGACATACCATTCCCTCGCAGATAAGTCAAGGGCGACAGGAACATAAATGCCCAGATACCCACGTGAAGGAATATGTACAACTTTTTATTCATTACTCGTGTCTGATGGCTTCAATAGGATCCATATTGGCAGCCTTCTGAGCCGGAATATAGCCGAAGAGCACACCGATGAACACACAGACGAGGAACGACACATAGATGCTCCATGCCGGCACGCTCGACGGCATGCCGAACGACGAGATGAACGAACTCACCGCCACACCTACAAGGACACCTATCAGTCCTCCCGTCACTGATATCAATACCGATTCAATGAGGAACTGCAACGAGATGACAGGGCCCGTGGCACCGACGGCCATACGCAGGCCGATCTCCTTGGTGCGCTCCGTCACACTCACCAGCATAATATTCATAATACCGATACCGGCCACCAACAGCGAGAAGGCGGCAGCCACCACGAGGATCACGGTCACCGTGTCCATCGTACTCGACATCGTCTCCATCATCTCCGCCTGCGAGCGGATGGTGAAGTCATCATCTGCATCCTCCTTCAGTTTGTGGTTGTCGCGCAAAATCTGCGTCAACTCCTCAATAGCCGCATCGGAAAGTTCTTCCGTTACGGCAGAACAAACAATGCTCGAAAAATAAGTCTGAGCGGCAATACGCTTCATCACCGTAGTATAGGGGGAGATGATTACATTGTCCTGATCCATACCCCACGAGTTGTAGCCTTTCGATTTCAGCACACCCACCACACGCATGGGAATCGACTTAAAACGGATGGTCTTGCCGATCGGGTCGGTATGCTCGCCAAAAAGTTCCTTGACGACAGTCGCACCGATCACACACACCTTGGAGGCCTTTTTGATATCCTCCTCGGTAAAGCACTCACCCTCTTCGATGATCCATTGACGGATTTCAAGGTAGTCAATCGACTCACCATACATCGAGGCATTGGTATTGTTGTTACCATAGATGGCCTGTCCTGAGGCAGTGACCTCCGGCGACACCTTCGTCACGAATTTCTTCTCCTGCACGATACGCTCATAGTCGGCCATCTTCAAGGTCTGCATAGAGGAGGGATCCTGACGCACACCGCCACGCATATCAGCACCGGGACGGATAGTCAACAGGTTGGTACCCATCGTGGATAGTTCTGTGCGGATACTCTCTTTCGATCCCTGTCCAATAGCCATCATAATGATGACGGCTGCCACACCGATGATGATACCCAACATAGAGAGGAACGAACGCATTTTATTGTTCGCCACCGCCTTCAGGCTTACCTTTATTAAATTGAGTATATTCATTATTAATCGTCATTTGGTGCCGGCAGCAAGGCTAAAGCCTCGGCAGCCGACTTGATATTCGTATTGATGGTATCCTCACGGATCTTACCGTCGCGCAGGTTGATATTCCTGCTGGCATATTCCGCAATCTCTGGGTTGTGGGTCACGAAGATGATTGTGTTGCCCTGCTTATAGAGTTCCTGGAAGAGCACAAGCATCTCGAATGAGGTACGGGTGTCGAGGTTACCTGTGGCTTCGTCAGCCAAAAGCACGGCGGGGTCATTCACCAAGGCACGGGCGATAGCGACGCGCTGCATCTGTCCACCTGACATCTGGTTCGACTTATGATACATACGGTCACCCAGCCCTACAGCCTCCAAGGCCTTGATGGCTCTCTCCCGACGCTCGGTAGCGGATATTTCAGAATTATACATCAGCGGCAACTCCACATTCTCCAAGGCTGTTGTCTTCGGTAACAAATTATAACTCTGAAACACGAAGCCAATCTTACGGTTGCGCAGACGGGCACGTTTGGTCTTCGACATCGTACGCACGCTGATGCCATCGAGGAAGTACTCTCCACTCGTGGGAGTGTCAAGACAGCCCAACTGGTTCAGTAGCGTTGACTTTCCCGAGCCGGAGGTACCCTGAATGGTAACGAACTCGCCCTCGTAAATCTTGAACGAGACACCGCGCAGAGCCTTCACTGTCTCTGAACCCACCTGGAAGTAACGCTTCACATTCTGCAGTTCGATGACTACTTTTCTATTGTCTTCAGCCATACCTTATTGTGCTCTTCTTGGGGCTTGTGCGCCACCGTTTGCATTCTGTCCTCCCTGACCTGCCTGACCGCCTCTGTTGGCGGCGCCCCTCGGACGTGGCATAAAGGGATTTCCTCCCTGTGCACCCTGTGGCATAGCCATCTCACCGCCAGAGATATTGAATTCTGTCAGCACCTCCGTACCCTCGGCGATGCCACCAGTAATCTCCGTCATCACACCATTGGTTGTGCCTGTTTCCACTTTATGAGCCTTGAATACATTGTTCTCCAAGGTCCATACCTTACGCATGCCCTCGCAGTCCTCGATGGTCTGGCCTTCCTTCAGAAGAGCCTCGTTGGGTTGGAAGCGCAGCGCCTTGGCTGGCACGGTGAGCACGTCGTTTTTCTCCAAAGTGAAGATAGTGACGTTAGCCGTCAGTCCTGGCTTCAGTTTCAAGTCCACATTGGGCGCACTAATCACCACCTCATAAGTCACCACATTACTCTCAGTGGTAGGCTGCTGGCGCACTTGCGTCACGGAGCCCTCAAAGGTATCTTCGGGGAAGGCGTCGACAGTGAACGTCACACGCTGACCTTCTTTCACACCGCCAATATCAGCCTCGTCGATGTCAGCAATCACACGCATATTCGTCAGATCCTGGGCGATGGTGAAGAGTTCTGGGGTATTGAATGAGGCTGCCACCGTCTGACCTTCTTCTACGGCTTTCGACAATACCACACCGTCGATGGGTGAGGTAATGGTGGCGTAGCCGAGGTTCGTCTGGGCACGCTGCACACTCTCACGTGACTGTGCAACCTGCTGCTTGGCTTGCTCATACTGCAGACGGGCACTCTCATATTCGTCGGCACTCACCAGTCCTTTGTCGAAAAGGGTCTTATAGCGCTCATAATTACTCTGCTGGTAGTTCAGCGAACTCTGTGCCGAGGCCAGACTGGCCTTCTGGGCATTCAACTCACTAATCAGGTTGGTACGATCCAGTTCGGCTATCACCTGTCCGCGCTTCACCACAGAGTTGTAGTCCACATAGAGACGACTCACAATACCTGACACCTGTGTACCCACGGTAACACTGGTTACGGGTTCGATGGTACCTGTGGCAGTGATGGAGGTCTGGATATTCCCCTTCTCCACCTTGGCTGTCTCAAACGTCACCTTTTCTTCCTTCTTACCGCCAGAGCATTTCCATAATGCGATGATGACCACGACGATCACGGCGATGGCAATCCATCCTTTCTGTCCAATCTTCTTCATATCTTATTATAACTGTTTTATCTTTTCACCTTTACTTGATTTCTCCGGTTTTGTAAAAATCCAGCATCTGCTTGTTGTAGATGGTCTGGTACTTCGATTGCAACTGGTTCTGTTGTGCCTGTAACAGGTTGTCCTTTCCCGCCAACAGTTCTACGATGTTCTTTAGTCCCAGACGGAACTGTTCCGACAACAGGTCGTAACTCATTTGCGCACTCTCTACGCTGCTCATCGATGCCTTGTACTTCATCTGGTTCGTCGTAGCGTTGAGCCAATACTGCTGGATATCACTGTAGAGTGTCTTCTGCTGATCCTGTAAGTCGAGTTGTGCCTGCAACTGCTGTATCTTCGCCTTGTTCACGGCGGTCTTCGTCGAACGGGCATCGTAGATGGGCACACTCACACCCACACCCACGTTGGTGTTCACGTTGGTCTTCATCTGCGAGCCCCACCCATTGTCACTCAACGAGTTAGTCGAGGTGGTCACACCGCCCGTCAGGCTCACGCTGGGCATCCAGCCGGCTTTGGCGATATCGAGACTCACGCCGCTGCTCTTGATAGCCAAACGCGAGCGCTCCAACTCCGGACGGCTCAACAGTGCCTGCTCATAGACGGCCTGCAAGGCTGGAATCTCCGAGAGTATCTGGGCCTCGCTAATCTCAGGGATCTTCACATCGAAGTCTTGTTCATCGGTAATCTCCAAGAGTTGCTTCAATTGGAGTTTGTAGTTCAACAGTTGACTCTGCGCCTCCACAATGCTGAATTCGTCGTTGGCGCGCTGTGAGGTGAGTTGGGCCACATCAGCCTTCGACATCTTACCTACGTTCAGCATTTCCTGTCCGCGTTCCTCATTCTTCTTACTGGTTTCCAACATCTGCTCGCTCACCTTCACATTCTCATCCAAATAGAGTATCTGTGAGAATATCTGGGCAATGCGTTCCTGAATGCTGTTTGCCGTTTCCTGCATCTGCAGGTCAGCCTGTTGCTCTGCCAGTTGGTCGAGCGTTACCGTCTTGGTATTTCGGCCTCCGTTCCAGACAGTCCACTGTCCGTTCACAGAATAATTGCCGTTGTACGAAGTCTTCTTGATATTCGAGTTCACTACGCCGTTAGTCACGGTCATCAAGCCTGTGTCCTTCCACGGCTGGTAGCCCAGACTCTGGTTGGTCGAGGCACTCACTGAGGGCAGCAATGCCGCCTTAGCACCTTTCAGATCCTCCGTTGCACTCTCCTTTTGGAGTTGGGACTTTTTCAGGGTGATGTTATTGGCCAGTGCATAGTCAATGCAGTCCTGCAACGACCACTGTTTCTGTGCGAAGGCTGTGCCCACCACCAGCATCATTCCTGTCAATAAAAAAAATTTCTTCATTATTCCTATTTCGATGATATCTTTTTGCGCTGCAAAGTTACTAAAAAATCCCCGAAAGCCAATCAACTTTCGGGGATTTTTTGTTTTCCAACTACTACTTTTCCGTATCGATGACTTTCCAGATACCAGCAGCCAGTGCACCGCCCACAAACGGACCGATGATGAATATCCATAGGTTAGTCAGTGCTGTGCCGCCCTCGAAGATAGCGGGAGCGATGGAACGGGCAGGGTTAACTGATGTACCAGTGTAACGGATGCAGACCAGATGAACCAGGATAAGCGACAGCCCGATGGCGAGACCTGCGAAATTATTAGTAGCCCCGTTAGTCTTGGCGGTAGCACCTAATACCACGAGCACAAACACACAGGTGAATATAATCTCTGCCAGGAGTCCGCCCAGCATACTCACATTGGCCTGCAAATCATTGGCACCAGTACCATCGAGACCCGGAACATTCTCGGTGAGGATGTATAACAACAGTGAGCCAATGAAAGCGCCAATCACCTGGAAGAGCATATACATACCACAATCCTTACTGCTCATACGACCGCTGAGGAAGCAACCCAGTGTGATGGCGGGATTGATATGACAGCCGCTGATACCACCGATGGTATAAGCCATTGCCACCACTGCCAGTCCGAAGGCAAAAGCCGTACCAACCACAGCGGGAATGTTGTTTACAGGATCACAACCCAGACTCACGGCCACACCGCAGCCCATCAACACAAGCACCATAGTGCCCACCATTTCAGCAAAATACTTTTTCATTGTCATTTGTTTTTTTAAAGAGTTAGACATATTATAAATTACTATATTAGTTCCTTATTGTCCATCCAGACGCTCAAAAAACGTCGCAATGTCGTCCCATGTCTTGAAGGTATCGCTGCCAAACTGTAGGTGTGTTGCCATCCCCGACCAATCTTCTTCCATGCCAATGAAATAGTCGCCATAGAGCAGGTCACGACGCACCGTAAATACGGTATGATTCCACGCCGGAACGTTGACATAGTCATAGAGCCATAGGTTCACGTCGGCATAATAGGCGGCATCGGGCGGAGCCGCTGCCACGAAGAACACCTGATAGTTCTCTATCAGTTTCCTGACCGTCTTCTGCATCGAACTCCTCGGTGCCTCGTAGATATCGGAAAGTGTTTCCACGCCAATATAGACGATGGGGCGCTCACGTCCCTCCTGTCTGTCGTCGATCCAACGGATGACAGGCACCACGGAGTGCATGAAGGATTTATCGTTCATGCGATGCTCCCCGTGGAAGCGAATGGCTTTCGGATAATTGCTGCGGAAAAGGTCGTAGGTATTTACCGTCGTATCCTCGTCGCCGAAGAGTCCCCACACACGTCCCCGCTCCTCGTCGCTGACACCCTCGAAACAGTGCTCCGTCATCTCCTTGTATTCTTTCACCAATGCCTTGGTCACGATGAAGTCCTGCACGCCATCCTGTCGCGGGTTCTGGAAGTGCTGGGCCCCCATCATCCCGTGATCCTTCATCGTGTCGCCCATCTGCAAGGCAGGGTTCACTAAGATGCGGTCATAGCCATAGAGCATCTCGGCATACATGCCGCCCATCGACGTGCCGATGATCAGGTCGGGCTTTTCCCTGCTACAGGTCTCACACAACAGTGCCATCGCCTCCTCCGGACGGACGGGCAGGTCGGGGGCTATCACCGTGGCGTTGGGCAGTACCTCGCGGATACGAGTCACCGTTCCACTCTGTCCCGACGACGCAAAGCCGTGGACATACATTACTTTCTTCCCTTTGAACAATTCGGGAAACTGCTTGATATAAGGATTCGTCTGTTCCATCAATATGATGGCGCAAAGATAAAAAAAAAATATGAGACTACCAAGAAATCAGACAAAAAAAATAACGGCAGTTTGAAAATTTTTGATTATCTATGCGGCATCAATGAACGGTAGAAGCGACACAGGACTACCTCAGGACTACCTCAGGGTTAAGTCAGGGTTAAGTCAGGGTTTTATATATTACTATTTTCGACCTAACCTAGAGGAACCTGACGAGTAAGCCTTAATGAGGGTATGCCGATTGGCATACTCTCATTTTTCTTTACCCCCAGTTTCTGGTATAATAACGCGCACTATGACCCCATATACTGTCCGACGAAGAAGATGGCGCCTGTCGACCACTCCCTAATGAAATAGAGGAACGGATGTGTAGCGTGGAAGGGAATTGCTTCAGGCGGTGCCAGATCCAGTCCCATAATACGTCCTTGCAAAGCTTCGGTGACAGTTGCCTCGGTGCCTGTCTCGTCGACCTTGATGTGGCCTTTCTGCTTGACCATGGCGATGTAGGATTCCCAATCGAAGAGATTGGAGAAATCCGCTTTCTTCATACTGAAAGCATTGGGCATGAGTGCCGACATCATACCAGTGAGATTCACCTCTGACTCCGACTCAAAGCGCGGCAACTTCACATCGACACGGACGCTTTTCATCTGATCATACATTTTCTCCCAACTGTCTGCCGTCAGCGACTGAGCCACCTCACAGACGGTCTTACCCTCTTTCGGCAACAGAACAATCATCTGATAGGCACCATTGCTATAAGGCAGGCAGAGCGTCTGACAGAAGTCGTTCTCGGTATAGAAGAACATGTTTCTCTGGTTCATCATCGGCACTATCATCTCCTTGCCGTCCTCACCTTTGAACACCTCGTCTTTGGTTTCGGCTTTACGGAACTTATCCGCCCAAATACCCTTGAAGTAGATTGTGTTCACCAGGGTAAAATTCAACAGGTCTGACTCCGACTCATGGAACTGCGTGTCATAAAGGTCCTTGGCCACCTTCGTGAAATCTGGCTTGGGCTTGGAACTCTTGGGCGAGAAGAACTCGTTCGTGATTTCCATGTTGGTCAGCCTGTCGAGTCGGGGCGCCTCCGTGAGCATCTTACGACAGAATGCATTGACTTTGTCTTCCTTACCATCGAAGCCCAACACCTTCTTGATTTGAGCCCTCGTCTTGCCGGCTGCCCCGTTGTTGATCAGTCCGAGGGCATAGGTCATGCCCAAGGGCGACAGAAGGATGCTCTCCTCTGCACCGACTTTGCGGAACATATTGAAACCAAGATTATTAACAGATGTCACCAAAGCCTGTTCCTCGTCCGTCAGACTGACCTGAACACGTGGGTTGTTCTCATTCGTCACCCCTTCATCATTAACCTCTGCGAACGGGAAGTCGCGAGGCGGTGCATGACCGACGAGGGAGTCTGCTACAAATACCAATCCTTCGTATTCAAATTCCGACATATCGATAGGCTTTGTGGCGTTGTCCACCTCTCGTACCGGAATAGGCAGGCCAGTCTGTTTTTTGCCATCGGCAGGTATATATCTGTATTGGTTTCTGTTTTCTACTAGCTCCATTATAATCTCGTATTTCTTCACGGCGATGGGGACAGTGACGGTTCTCATTCCCACATAACTGAAACGGATGTGGTCTTTGGGATTTTTTACCTTCATGGAAAAGGCACCATTTATATCGGTGATGGTTGACTCAAAGATACGCCCATTTGCATCAATCTCGCAGACGGTAGCACCCATCAACGGACCATCCACGTCCCCCACCAGGCCACTGATTTTATCGCCAGCCTTCACAGGTTCCGTTTCCTTCGATTCTTTTATTAGCACCAACTTTGACCTTTTGAAAATGTCCTCAAATCGTTGGATCTCAGCTTTGGGGAACCGCTGGCGCAACTGCGTTTCTTCCTCTTCGGTGAATTGACCCATAATGCGGAGTTTGTCTATCTGGATCTTGTCCAGCCATTCGGGGATGACGACGGGATTGTTCCCGAATTCGAGACGCAGCGAACGGATGTGATCCATCTTAGAGAGTGCATGGGGCACTTCCTGGTCTTTACCTATGTGGATATAAAGTTCCATATGTTTGTCTTCTTCCTTCAGACGAGCGACTTCATCCGATTCCTCATCGGCAATGCGGGCCAGCCAACCTATCTTGGGCGAGAGGGCATGCGTCTTGGCGTCTTCCTCGACGCCCACGAAACCTGCCCACAACTGCATGGGGATGGTGTCGAGCGGCACGCCGCTATCGGGGTCGGTGAGTACTTGGCGGAAACTCACGCGCACCATCTCCTGAGGCATATCATGGTTCCACACCACACTGTCGGGAGTTTCACCCAGCGCATTGGGGAAGAACTTCAGAAACCAGCCATCCAGATAGGTAATCTTCTTCGGATCGATAAGACACCCATTACCGGCCATTATCTGGTCGATACGTCTCTTCTTGACGATACTCTGCCAGAATGAGGTGTTGTGATTCCCCTTGGAGGCTTTGACAAACTCCTTCAGGATGGGCTCCAGTTCGGATACCCATTTTTCCAGATTGTATTTCTTCAGGCTGCACACCTTATCAAGCACCTTCTGCCAGTCTTCAGGTGAGCCTTTGAGCGTGATGGAGGGGATGCCACAGGTGGCTGAGATTCTGGTATAGATAAAATATTTCTTGACGACATCCATCAGCGAGACCTGTGAGGCGATACGTTCGGTGATGCCCGTGGTGGAGAAATTGGCAGTCATCAGGTCGGCCAACTCGCCCTTGGTATTCTTGGCAATACAGGCAGAGAAGTCGTTCAGCAGAAGTTCCCAGTCGCCATTAGGCAAGAGAATATTATTATTGGAGATGGTCACGAGTTCCATCTTCCCCTCATGAAACACCAACAGGTCGCGCATCTCCTCAGTATGCGCATTCACATAGCGGGAGAACCCCTGGCTGATGATGAGCCACACCATATCCGGCGACAGCATCAGCGGGCGATGGTCGGCATAGGCCTGCACCATACACTTGAAGAAGTTGTCGTCGCCCAGGTAGCACAGGCGCTCGCCTTCAAAACTGGTTTTCTTCACACGGTGGAGTTTTTGGGGTACGCCTGAGATGTTGACAATATGTTTGGCAATCTCCTTATCGTCGTATTTCTGGAGTTTCGTTTTGGGGGCTGGCAGGTCTTTGTCAACTTCAAAGCTGACACCCGTCTGTGCTATAGCCATGCTGGCGATGAGAGCCAATACGATGATGGTAAAACTTTTCTTCATAAGGTTGTTGGTTTTAATGAGATGTTGTCATTGTACCATCGAAACTGATTGGGTCTCTGTTCATCGAGCGCACGCGGATCATGGCCTCGCCAGAGTCATAGATTTCAATCATATAGTGGTAAGAGTCCTCACGCGTCCTGACGTCGATATCAATCTGCGTGTATTTATTCGACTTGGGTTTACTCTCCATATAACTCAGCACAGGTTTCTCGAAGTTCAGGCCTATCGCGGGTGAGAGCATGGGCGATACGCGGGCCTGACCCAGATAGGGCAGATAACTGTGCAGCGTGTCGCCTCGCAGTTCCAGATAGAAGTCGGGCGTCACCATTCTCGATCCGTAACGCATGGTGTTCATCGAACGGATGTCGATGCGCCACTTTTTGGCAGCGATGGCGTCGGATGTCTTCACTTCCTCTCTCTCATACGTATGTGTATAGAGGCCTTTGGCCTGGTTGGCGGCGTTCTTCTTATAGGTGAAGTTGACGGCTTCTGTGTCGCTGAACACCAGGGCATACTCGATGGTATCGGTACCGTCGTCATGTTTTTCGTACTGATGACTCTCCATCGCCTCCTTGCTCAGATCGGTGAAGGCGGTACGGATGGAGTCAATGACAGCCTGTTTGGGGGGTGTTGTGAGCAGCCCGCCCTTGTTGTGCCTTTTCTTCGTTTTACTGACGCTCGGTTTGCGATCGACCATCTTTATCAGGCCCTGCTCCTGCAGATAGTCTTCCAACTGTCTGAGGCGCTGGTTCTGACCGAATGCAGTCGTCGCCAGCGCAATAATAAATAATAATATAAACCGCCTATTCATAATTATCAATTACCCATTATCAATTATCAATTCTTTCTATATGTTGCCTTGCCGTTCACCCAACGTTTCATCTTCTGAAAATTTTTGGGAATCCAGAGTATGCCCTTCGTGGTGAGGGAGAGAATGTGCAGACCGTCTTCGTCCTGGTAACAGCGCAGGTTGTATTTGGTGCCGTTGTTGCTGTCTATTTCATCGTCATCGCTCTCCACCATGTCATTCACGTGGTGGAATACATCACAGAAAATAGAACCATAGCGATTATCAATGCGCAGGATGATAGGGATGTGGTGATAGGTATAGGGTTGTTCGGGATGATGATTAACATAGTCGTAGGCCAATGAGTCGAGTCGGTCAAAGATGGGTTCTGCCTTGTATTGAGCAGGGATGAAGTAGTAGGTGCCAGTGGTCTGCCCGGCAGGCCAGATATTATATAAACTAAACCCATATAGGAGATTACCACGAGAGCCAACCTCATCTTCGTATCCCTTATCGTGCTGCCAATAGATGGGATAGGATTTGGCGCCCTGCAGTTTCATCAGCGGTTCCAAGGCGGGATGGATATGGGCTTCGAAGGCTGCGATGTCGAAGGGTTTCCTATCCTCCTTAGTAAGGCCGTTGGGCTCATTACGGTAATGACTATAGTGGCCAAAAGGTCCCTGATAAAAGTAGAAGTCTAAAGAGTCAGCATGAAACCACCAGTCGCTACTTTCGTTATTCCCTTCTTCTGAACGTTGCTTTTCAGCTCTGAACTTGGCGTCCTCATAGGCATCATTTCTGAAGACAACGGAATAACTGATGGTATCAGCACTGCCCCTGTGGTATTCATACATATAACTCTCAGCAGCATCCTTTCTCACGCTGGAGAAGGCGATGCGTATGCTGTCGACGGCATCCTCATACTGTCTTCTGACCAGGGCGTTGATGCTGTCTCGGATATGTATGGTCTGTAGCATTGCCTCCTTGTTCATCTCTGGTGTAACACTAGGCTTATTCTCTTTCTTCCCGATAGCATCGATCTCGGCACGCCAACTATACCAGACGTCTCCGTCGCCGTCACTCTTCTGAGTAAACTTAATGCCATGGGAATGCTCGCGTAAGTAATCCTCCAACTGACGGAGGCGCGGATTCGCATTCATTCCCGACGCTTCCGCGTCGCCTACCCGTAGCCTTTGCCCGAACGCCGTCGTTGCCAGCGCAACCAACAAACTTAGTATAATTCGTCTATCCATATTCCATTAATTCTTCATTCGTGCTTCGATTTCCTGTTGCAGCCGCTGACCGCGCTGCCGGATGTTCTCCATCTGTGCCGCCATCGCCACGAGGGGGTCTGTGTTCTCCATACCCATCGTCGTCGTCACGATGGCATCGGTACCATCATCCATACCCGTCGTCCTCGACAGGTCGCTCTGCTTGTCGTAGGCTTTCACATTGGCAATCAGCGACTCGGGCAGGGATTTCACATTGTCAGACTTCGCCTCGCTGGTGGGTATCAGTTCCACGAGTTGCATGACCACCTTACGCTGTTTCTTCACAGACTTCGGCTTCTCTGCAACAGGTTCTCCTTCGACTTGCTCAGGAACCTGCTCTTCGACAGGCTCAGGTTCCGAAACCACGGGCTTCTCGATAATCTGCTTAGCCACGAGGGGCTCCTGCGGAGTTTGCTGCTTTCCGAAGTTGAAGACGATGAGCAGGGCGATGCTGGCAGCGACGGCTATGGCGGCATAGAGCCACAATCGGTGAGGCTTGGTCTCGGATCGAGCCGGCTCAGATTCCGCGATACGCTGCATCAGCCGCTCGTTCAGGTCGGCAGGCATCGGCGGCAACTGCTGTTCACGTCGATTGACGGCTTGGCGTAGGTTGTTATCGCTTTTGAGTTCGTTCATAATTCAGAGCGTTTTGATGATTCGATAGAGTTTCTTGCGGATACGGCTCAACTGGGAGCCGACGGTAGAGGGGATGGAGCCTGTGACAAAGGCGATGTCAGCGAGACTCATATTGTCGTAGTAGAACATGCTCACGATGGTCTGCTCATGGGGCGGGAGCATCGCCAGCGCCTGTTCCAACTGTCGGATGGTCTCTTCGTCCTGAGGTGCATCGTCGGGAGCCTCCAATATGTCTGGACCTTGGTCGCTGTCCTCTATATATAATAAGGTGGGCTTTTTGCCTCTGACAAAGTTGAGCGACTCGTGATAGGCAATGCGACCCAGCCATGTGGCAAGCGTCGCCTGACGGGAATCGTAGCCATCTATGCCGCGCAGCGCCTTGAAGAACACATCCTGATAGACCTCTTCGGCATCCTCACGGCGCGTCACGATGCGCTGCACCATACGGAACACCATCGGCCCATACTCCGTAAACAGCCGTTGACAGGCTGCTGGTCTATGCTCCCTCAGGTCGTTAATCAGAGTTACGGTCTCTTGTTCCATTTGACTTTGTCTTCGTCCGTTTTGATGCCTTCTACTTATATATACACATCAAATGGAGAATTATTGCATGGTTTTTCGTTTTTTTATCATTTCACACCGATCAAGGCAGATGGCCGAGTTGTTTCAATAAGGCAGGGTTATTCTCTAATAAGGCAGGGTTAATCCCTAATAAGGGTGCCTTATTGAGAAATAGAGGGCAAAAACAGAGTCGTAGATTCAGAACTGCCAGCGGTTGGGAATCTGGCGGTCGGGCCAGAGATGCTTGGCATATGTATAATGATAGTGTTCGAAAAGGGAGGTGAAACGGGTGAGGCGCAGAAGGAAGGCCTGATAATCCTTGCGCTCGGGCTGTGTCCACTGCACCTCGGCGAGGGCCGACATACGGGGCAGCGCCTGATACTCCACCATCTGCTCGTTGGTCATGTACTCCGCCCAAAGGTTAGCCTGCGTGCCGAGGATATGACGGCGGGCCTCAACAGAGAGGCTGTCGGGAGCAGGATCGAGGCTATAGACCCGTTCGATGGGAATAAAACCGCCGCAACGACTGGGTTCAAACCGGGTATCCTCCACCTGTTGGTAGTCGAAGTAACAATGCGTGGTAGGCGCCATCACCACATCGTGACCAGCCTCAGCGGCCTTCGCGCCGGGGGCAGAACCGCGCCACGACATGATCATCGCATCCTGTGGCGCACCGTCGAGGATCTCGTCCCAGCCCAAGGCGCGACGACCTTTGGAAGCCAAGATATTGAAGACCTTGTTAGTAAAGTAAGGTTGCAACACTGACCGTACCATTTCCTCATAAGGATACTCGGGCATCGTCCGCGGACCACCAGAGCCTCCTTCAACTTGGCCAGATACACGTCCTTCAAGGGTCTTTTTGACATAGATTTCATCACATTTCTTGCAATGCTGCCATTTCTCGGAAGGAGTCTCGTCACCACCGATATGAATAACCTCGGAGGGGAAGATATCCATCACCTCCGTGAGCACATCCTGTACAAACTCATAGACGCGGGGATTGCCCACGCAGAGCACATCCTTATACACGCCCCAGTAGTGACCCACCTGATAGGGACCGCCCGTACAACCCAGTTCGGGATAGGCGGCGAGGGCTGCGAGCATGTGACCGGGCATATCGATCTCGGGCACGATGGTGATATGTCTTGCTGCGGCGTAGGCGACGACCTCGCGGAGTTCAGCCTGGGTGTAATAACCGCCGTAGGGGATGCCGTCGTCGAGGTCGGAATTGGTACCAATGATGGTGCCACTGCGCTGCGAGCCGATGGTAGTGAGACGGGGCCACTTCTTGATCTCGATGCGCCAGCCCTGATCGTCGGTGAGGTGCCAATGGAAGACATTCATATTGTGGAGCGCCAACAGGTCGATGAACTTCTTGACGAAATCCACTGACCAGAAGTGACGCGAGCAGTCGAGGTGCATGCCACGCCAAGAGAAGCGTGGTGCATCGGTGATCACGACGGGATAGAGAAGGGTAAAGGGAGGCGTCGCAGAGGAAGCAGAAAGCTGATTCGTGAGTTCCGTGACGTGTTGTAACTGTCGTGCGTTAACAACGGTCTTTCGGAGCGTCTGGACACCATAGAAAACACCAGCAGCACTGCCACCTGCAATGGTGATACCTTTCTTATTGATAGTGAGTACGTAGCCCTCGGGGGCAGTGACCTTCGGAGATAGGGAGAGTTCGATGTATCTCATTCCCTTCTCACGTTTCTGGGCGATGGGGAATGTCGAATCTGTTATATCCTTGAGATAGGCCTGCAGAAACTCAGCCTCTCCTTGCAAATTCTCTGGTGTTACTATCTGCACCAAGCCATCCCAAAGCGCAAACGGCTCACCCTTTTGAATCTCAATGCTCTGCGGCAGAGGCAACACGTCGTACTGTGCCCTTGCCGGGCTCACAGATAAACAGCAAATTATAAATAATATACCTATCAGAGATTTCTGCTTCATATCTTTTCTCTTTTTACACGGATTATATGGATTTTATGGATTGTTCGGCTGCGTTATGCAGCCATTCCTTATAATCTTTATAATCCATGTTTATTAATCATACTCCTTGTTTATAATTTATATTCCACAAACGCCTCCATCGCCTCGTAGCAGGCGAGACCCAGTTCGTCGTAGTGCTTCGCCGTGGCACGGTTACGGTCTTGGGCACGCTGCCAGAACAGGCGTTCGTCGTTGCCCATAAACGGTGCGCCCTCCATCTGACTCTGATGGCGCAGGATGGCGTTACGTTTCTCCGTGAGTTCCTCAGGCGACATCGGCACGCACATCTCGATATCGGCCACATCCCACTCTGCCCAGGCACCGCGGTACATCCACACACGACAGTCATCAAGCCACTCAGCCCCCGCCTGTTTCTCCTCCTCAATCGCAGCCAGCACCACATCTGTACACTTGCGGTGCGTGCCGTGAGGATCGGCCAGGTCGGCAGCCACGTAGATCTGATGCGGCTGGACCTCGGCGATGAGTTCCTGCACGATGCGGACATCCCGCTCCGACACGGGCAACTTCTCTATCTTCCCACTCTCGTAGAAAGGCAGGTCGAGGAAATGGATATGATCCTTGTGGATACCGTTGTAGCCACAGGCATTTCGCGCCTCACCACGACGGATCAATCCCTTCACGGTGAGGATGGTCTGGTTGTCAAGGTCGCCCTCCTCCTTCTGCTTGATGTAGTTCATAATCTCGCGATAGCGGATCTTGATCACCTCGTCGGAGCCGTTGCCAAAGAGTTGGTTGAAGCCGTTGATGAAGTGCATATAGAGGCGCACCTCTTCGTCGGCAACGGCGATATTGCCACTGGTCTCGTAGGCGATATGCACATCGTGCCCCTGCTGGATCAGTCGGCGGATGGTGCCCCCCATCGAGATGACATCATCGTCGGGATGAGGAGAGAATACGATGACCCGCTTGGGATAGGGCAAGGCCCGTTCCGGACGGGTAGAGTCGTCGGCATTCGGCTTGCCGCCAGGCCATCCCGTGATGGTGTGCTGCAACTCGTTGAACACCTCGATATTCACGAGTCCCGCCTGTCCGTCGAACTGCTCAATGAGGTGTCCGAGGCCATTGTCCATATAGTCTTTCTTGGAGAGTTTCAATAGTGGTTTCCCTACCTTCTGGCAGAGTTCGATGACCTGCCGCCGCAGTGCGTGGTCAGGCATCTTGATGGTAGATGTGAGGTTGAGATTCATATCGTATAGGTTTTGATGGGGCAAAGATACGAAAAATCCCCGAAACAGCCAAATGTTTCGGGGATTAAAGTTCAGAGGATGATGCAATGCGCCCTACCTACCTTTATTGACGTATGAAGCGTTTCGAGAAGAAACTGCCTATGGCGAGGAGGATGACGAGAATCGTCACGATGAATGCCCAGACATTGGTGACTCGCGAGGTGATGGTAACAACGTAAGGATGCGGAATCAGTTGCTCGCCTGAGAATTTGTAGTGAATCACGTCGCCATCAATCACTCCTGCACCAGCATCGATCACCTTGCCAGGCATGACATAGTCCAGCGTAGGTTTCATCATTACAAGAAAACTGTAGTACTTATACTTTTCATCGAGACGGTTATCCCATATCTTGCTGTCACTGAATAATGGCGTGTAGGCATCTGAGTGGAAGTATTCCTCAAGAATCTTGCTGGCTTGCGCAGGCTCGTCAAATAAGTTTAATCTGCCCATAGCGGGCGACATGACGATGGAATCCTTTAAGGCGATAAACTGCTCTTTGCTGACAGGTGGGTTCTTCACCTCGTCATAGCGCTCGTTGGCAATGATTTCACAGACATGTGCCATTGTACAGGCAATGAACCACTGGCTGATTTTCCCTTCAATCCCGTCGAGCAACTCTTTCTGTTCAGCGCCTGTAAGATCAGCAGCAAGGTTGGGCTGGCCTGTAAACCAATACGATGCAGTATCAGCACTGACAAAACGGTCGAGAGGAATGGAGAAAGCCTTTTCAACAACAGCAATGGAAAGCGTTTCCTTGTAGACATAGTCGGTATAGAACCACTTGAACTGCTTTTCGAGCGATGCTGTATCCTTAAACAACTCTTGGGCCACACGATTCAGTGAGTCGCACATCTCGCTGATTAATGGGTATTCCTGCTTGGTGTGCATCAGAATATTATCGATGACACTCTGGTCAGGGAATACACTCTTCAGACTGTCCCATTGCTGCTGTGTCATTGGACAAGCGTGACGGACAGAGTCACCTACGACTGACCAACTGCGCTCCCAACCAGAACTGAAGATCATACCATTGACGTTGATGGTCTCACTGAGTGGCGCCATCACGTCCTCTTGGTCTGGGTGATATGTCATCTCACGACTGCAAGTGCCATCTTTGTTGATGATGGTGAGCATACGATCGTCTTTATTGCTACATGAAGTCATCAGCAGTGCTGCGGCTGCCACGATGACCAGGAATCTATTGGTTTTCATAACTCTTCTGTTTTAATTGTTGATAAATATGAGGTTGAGCCTCTCGCCTTTCCATATAGCACATCAGGATTTCCCGGGGTGTACCTTCTGTGCAGTATGCTAGCTGTGGCGCAGGCTGTTTTTCCTCCACCTTATTATTATATGCTGTTTCGACCTTGGCTACTGGTTCCTGTTGCAGATAGAAGAACAGTCCTATCAGATAGATGGCGGCGACAGACGAGATGACACGCAGGGCGATCAGAAGGGCAGACGGTCTTGTGTTGCGCTGCGCCATGACGGCATCGTATTCCGCCTCACCAAGAGTCAGTTCACCCAGCATCAGACGGACGCTCTCCCACTCCTCAGGCAGATCCTGATGCTGGGACAGAGCGAGAGCCAATCTCTGCTCTTCCGCTGGCGAAGTCTCGCCTGCAAGATACTTGTCAATCAGTTTTTGTATATCCTTGTTCGTCATTGTTTCATCCTCCTTGTTAGTTCTGTCAATACTTTCTTTCTCGCTGCCGAGACCATCGCTGTTACCGAGGCTTTGGGAATACCCGTCTGTTCAGATATCTGTTCCGTAGAGAGACCTTCCGTCTGCCGCATCTCAAAGAGTTGGCGTTCTCGTGGCTTCAACAGTGCCACCACCTCAGTCATCATCCGCCGTGTATCCTCGGCCTCCAAGAGTTCCTGCGGAGAGTCTGACGTGTCTGGACGACGCAGAACCCGAGGGCCGATATCAGTATAACTTCGCTGCCGGGCAGCCTGTCGCTTTCGATAGAGATTGACACAGCAGTTCTTCGCCACACGTACGGCCAGTCCTGAGATATTGCGTCCGCTGTCTATCTGTTCACAGTAGCGCCATAGTTGAACCATCGCATCCTGGGTCACATCCTCGGCATCATCCTGCGATCCGAAGAAGTCCAGTGCTACTTTCAGCACATGCGACCTTAACTGTTGGGCAATATGTTCGAATTCTGACTGTGTCATACATATATAATACGTAAGAACAAGCCAAATAATAAGTCAAAAAGAAAAATTTTGTTTTTTTTGCCTAAAATTTCGGGCAAGTCATCCCCCACCGTGCAGAAATCAGCCCTGAATCTCAGGCAAGGTTATGCACCCCGGGCAGAAATATGCCCTGAATCTCAGGCAAGGTTATGCACCCTGGGCAGAAATATGCCCCAAATCTCAGGCACGTTTATGCACCCCGGGCAGAAATATGCCCCAAATCTCAGGCACGTTTATGCACCCCGGGCAGAAGTATGTCCTGAATCTGGGGCACGTTTATACACCCCGGGCAGAAATATGCCCTGAATCTCAGGCAACATTTATCCCCCTGTGCATAAGTATGAACTGGATTCAGGGCAGTTCTTATTATTCCGAACTTCCGCCGCCTTCACCACTATTGCCGCCACCCTTCACATCATCATTGCTGATGCTGCGTTCGGCCTTCCTGACACTGGCCTTGAGTTCTCCGATGCGGTAACTGATACTGAGGGAGAAGGACTGGTTGACGTTCTTCGACCAACTGTCTGCATGGAAGAAGGTATCCTCCGTCGTATAATTATATTGCTTGTATTTCTTCAGGAAGTTCGAGGCAGAGAGCGTCACGTTAAGGCGGTTTTTCAACCACGACTTCTGAATGCTCATGCTGTAACTGCTATAACTGCTGCCGCGGCCTTGCAGGTTGACGTTTGGCGTTATACCATAGAAGTTAAGGGTCAGTCGCCAGTCCTTGGGAAGCGTCTGCTGTGCACCGCCATAGGCAAAAAGGCTCCATCCGTGATTGGAAAGGGTGCCGCCATTGTCCATGTCGGTATAGGAGAGTCGTCCGTTGACATAGACACGGGTGTTCTTGGTGGCATTCCAGTTGATGTATGTATTCAGGTTGATGCCCTGACTGCGCCCGATGTTCTCGTAGGTGGTGTAGAGTACATCCTTTCCCGTCGGATTCTTCAGACCTGGGATCTGCGTGTCGGGCATCATCCTCACCACGTTCTCGATGCTGTTGTTGGTGAAACCATAGCGCAGGGCAAGGTTGATATTGAACTTCGGCGTAAAATTGCTGTAACTGAGGTTGAACGAATGACTCTTCTCACTCTCAAGATGGGAATTACCCTGATAGATATTGGTGGGCGTGGAGTCGTCGAGGTAGGGATTAAGATACCAGATGCCCGGACGATAGATGCGCATATCGTAACCCAGTCGCAGGTTCGACATCTGCGTCAGTTTATAGCCGATGCTGGCAGAGGGCACAAAATCGTTGAAGTGCTTCGTGAAGTCATCACCACGTCCCAGTTTATATTCCACATCCTGCAAGGTGTGTTCGTAGCGCAGCCCCAAGCGTCCTGACAGTTTATCCAGTTTCAGGCCATACCCCAGATAGGCGGCGAAGATATCGTTGCGATGCTTATAGTGCGACGAGTGATCCTGATCGAAGACATCTTCCTCATAACGGTCATTCTCCGACGAGTTGTCGCGGAGGATATACTTCAAGCCTGTCTCCAAAGTGTGGATCTTGGCGAATGGGGTGGTATAGTCAACCTGGAAAGTATGCTCCATCGAATGCTCGCTGCCGTCGTTATACTGGTTCTTCAGGCGCTGGAGGAAATTCTCCCAGCCTTCAGCGGCCTGCAAATCTCCGTAGTCGATAGTGGATTCGCTCTTGTCGGGCTCATTCTCAATCTTATACGACAGAGTCAGCAGACGTTCTGGAACGGAGAAACTGCGCTGATAGTCGATACCTCCGTCAATAAAACTATAGTTGCTCTTGGAATGGCTGTTGGTGGTATATCTGTAAAGCGGCATCTGTGTCAGGGGCGAGGTGGCAATGGTTGTCCCGCCACCGTTGCTCTTGTTACCACCACCATAAAGGTCGAATGAGGCTGTGAGCAGACGGAGGGTGTCAATCTCATAACTGGCCTCGAAGGAACCAAACTGTGAGTATCCGTGTCCTTTGGATGAACTTTCGCTTTCAAGGTCCGACGACGAATCAGTAATCTTGCCGATAGTCTTCCGACTGCTTCCAGAATAACTGCGGGGAGAGTTGTTGTAGTTGTAACTATAGCGTCCGCTCATCATCAGTTTACCGCTTTTGACAGTGGCATAGGTACTGCCGCCAGCACCACGGTTGCTGACATTCCCGCTGAAGGTGGCAGTATAGCCTTCGATACGTTGTCCGTGGGTGATAATGTTCAGGATACCCCCTACCCCTTCGGCATCATACTTCGGGCCAGGGTTGGTGATGACCTCTATTTTCTTGATGCTACTGGCAGGCATGCTCTTCAGCACCTCCTTCGGATTGTTTGACATCATCTGGTTGGGCTTGTTGTTCACATACACCTTAAACGAACTGGAGCCGTTCACCTGGATGTTGTCCTCACCATCTACCGTAACCATCGGCACCTTACGCAACATCTCTATCACGGTGTTCGACTTCGAATCGGGGTCGTTCTCAATATCATAGGTGATCTTATCGATGTCCGACTTCACAAGTGACTTCTGTTTGACGATCTCCACACCCTGTAGTTCCAGTGATTTGAAGATACTGTCGGCACGAAGCGAGTCGGCCTTTGTCTGGGCCGACATATTCATGGCGACGAGAATCAGCAATGTTGAAATAATAGTTTCCTTCATAGTAACTTACTTGTTCATTTTATCAATGGTTTCAATAAAACTGTCCATATCGTCAGCATGGCGCCAATCGAGATTATGGATATTACCCTCTTTGTCTATCAGTTTATAGGTAGGGAATGCATTCACATTGAGATAGTGTTCAATGGCACTCTGCTGGTCTTCGGGCAGATTATAATGTACACAGTTCTCTCCCGTTAGGTTGTACTCCTTAATGACGTTTTTCCACGATTCTTCGCTACTGCGGTTGGCCAGATAAAGATAGACGATATCGTATTCTTTTAGTGCCTCTTTCAGTTTGTACGACTCCTGCAACGCTGTCTTACAAGGCCCACACCATGTTCCCCAGATGTCAAGATAAACAATACGGCCCTTGTATGGCTTGATGATCTTGCGTAAGATGGCCTCACCATCACTCATATTCTCCACATCTGTTGAAGGGCGCAGACTGGCAGCACCAGCCAAGTCTTGACTCTGTAGGGCTGCATATTTGTCGTTTAATGACTTTACCGTTTTAAGAGCCAAAGGCAGTTTGATTTCCTGCTCTGCACATTCCATCATTAATGAGGGAAGCGGATTGCGGGTTGCATCAATAAATCTCCAAAGGTAGCAGGCCAAATAAATATCGCGCAGATTACGGTCACAGCCGACAGAATCAATCGTTGCGAGGTTTGAACGGATATTCTGGGCAGCCTGTTCTCTTTCAAGAGGTTCGCCCAAACGCTCAAACAACTTGTAGGTCTTGGCAACAGTGTCATTTTTCTCAAATGCTTCTATCAATTGGTGACTCTCCTCATGACTCTTGGCAAAACTCAGTTTACGATCCATCTCTTTCGCCAAGGGACTATAATCATCCAGCAGTTTGGACTCCTCTGGTGTCAGTTTGATAACACCTTGCTGCTCCAGACGTCTCACTGCTCTTACTGTCTGATCTCCCAGATTTATTTGGCGTTTCTCATCCAACTGGTCTATATAGTCGCGCATAAACGTAGAGAAGTCACGATAAAGGGTATATGGCTTCACCGCATTCTGCCATAGTTCTCGGCCTACATAGTCCATGTATTCCTTTGGCAACTCTCTACCCGGCATGTGGAAACGGGCTTGCATCATCGACTCGCCTTGGCCTGTCAGATAGTAACCCGTCAGATAATCGATATAACGTTGCGAGAGATTGGGATGCTGATAGATACGCTCTTGCAGTTCGGCCATCCGTGCCGAGCGGAGACTATCTGTCTGCGCCTTAAACTGCATGGCATCCGCCTTGCCATACCCCACGTCTTCGATGCGGTCGTTGGCAAATTGATGGGGATAGGCTAAGAGTTCATTCTGCACTCTGACATCATCACCCATGAAAAGCCTCTGCCCAGTCTTGAAGTCACAAAGCAGAAAGTAAGTCTTTCCCGGTTCCATCACGCTGCTGAGCCTGCTACGATCCCAGTCGATAAACACCTGCGAAGAGTTTATCAGAGGAATCTTGAGGCAGAAGCGCCCCAGCGAGTCCATCTTTGCATAACTACTTACTTGTTGTCTGGCAAAGAGATTTTCGTAGCCAACGCCAAATTCGCTGCCATATTTCCAACCTTGTCTGGGCATATCCTTCATCCAACCAATCAGGGTGGCACTATCGCCCATCTGATAGTTGTTATCGACAAAACCCTTTCGCAGATCCTTTGTAGGATAGTCAGGTAAAAAGGGTGTAGTAATAGGGCTGCAAATAACAGGTTTCTCGCTACCGATGGCTATCAGGCGTAAACCGTTATTGAGTTTGCCAACCTTGATGACGGTACCATTATGGAGTGTCAACGTATAGGCCTCCTCCTTTTCTGTCTGATTAGCAATATCCCACACCTTATTATTATATATCACATGCTTAGGAGTAAAGCCAATGACCCAGTCGCCCGTTGCTTCATTACGCCAGTAGGTGTCAGCGATAGATTCATTTTCCTGTGCCTTTCCTATCATAGCAACAAGGGCAAGCAACACGGATAAAAAGAGTTTCTTCATTTTTTATTATTTGTTGATGCGAGAGTTTAGTAAATCGCAGATTTCTTGGGGCTTCATGGTGAGACCGCCTACATAGACCTCATAAGGATAACCCTGAAGGGATGCCTTGAAACGTTGTTTGCGTCCTTCGGCTATATTTTCTTTATGAGTTTCCCACATGCCATCCTTATAGCGTATGCCAATAAACTTGCGGCCTTTGAATTTATCGACGTAGAATGACTCGACTCCTGACAACTGCACGACCCATGGCTCTGGAGCGTTTACTCTCAACTGAACATCTGTGACAACAAGTTTAGTCTTGCTTTTGATGTATGCTGGGCCTAAGATGATTGTAGCCATGCAGATGAACATCGTTATCATGTGGTACTTGTTAGCCCCTATAGCCTCTGGGCCACCAATGACTCTGCTAAGTCCCATAAGAATTGCCCAAAATGCTGCCATAGCCAAAAAAATGTAGATCCATACCTTGATGGATACATTGATCTTTATCTCTTCCATACTTTTTAACTCTATTTGTTTGTTGTGGTTCTGAGGGATTGGACGTATTTCATGAATCCGTCGATAACTTTGATGCGCTCCTGATTGGGTGTATTAATGAGGGAAGCGCCATTGTTGAACTGCATCACGGAAGGTTTGCTTTCCTCGAAAACAGGCCAGTTTGGTAATCTGTCAGAATTGGCTTCGCCTTTGTCTGTCACGACTTGGCCATCCAAGCTAACTTGATGGCTCTCGCTGCTCCATCCGTTTGGATTCATCGTCTTGGCGAAGTTCACCCAGTACTGCTGCATTAAGTCGCCCACCTTTTTCTCTTGCGGATATTTCGCAGCCTGATCGTCGAAAGCGCCTTTCAGATACATCATATCGTCACAATGGGCAGCACCGCGACGATTGCCCTTTGCATAGACAGTGGTATCTGACTTCTGAGCCAGATAGGCCATATAGACAGGGCTTTTGCCTGTCTGTTTTTGCAGGGTTGCCCAAGCATAGGCAGGCCAGCCAAAACCCACATCGCGAACGAAGTCGCGCATGCTAAACAGTCGTTCCTCGTCGGTAGTGCCAGGATAGACAGCCTTCGCACTGTCAGCCCATTGGCCAGGCAACTGGCTGAACTGACGATCGTAGTCCTCGGCACTCACCTTATCGAAATCGACAGCACCCTCATCGCTGTTATACATAATTAGCACGGGCACATCGTTGTAGTTGCCTTTCTGGTAGAGGTCGTAGATAGGTTCTGGAATCACATAACCATCGATGATAGGCGTACAGGCAGGAAAGTTCACACCATTACCCGTGAGTTCCTTGGCATCCATCTGGCGCATCTCTGCGATAGAGTTTTTCTTCAGTTGGCTCATAAACATCTGACCTACCATCTGAGCCAGTTCCTGGTTAATCACAGTCGTGGGCGACAAAAAAGCTCCGCTCTGACTGATACAGGCACGGAATAAACCCTTGGCCAGAGGCGAGGCACAGAGGATATGGCAACTCATGGCTCCTGCCGACTCGCCAAAGATAGTCACCTTCTTAGGGTCGCCACCGAAACTCTTGATGTTGCGCTGAACCCACTGCAGGGCAAAGATCTGGTCGAGGAGACCATAGTTGCCAGAGTGTCCTTCGGGCGATTCCTTGCTCAGATCAGCATGTGCCATGAATCCCAGGGCACCTGCACGATACTCAATGGAAATGGCGACAACACCCCTGCGGGCCAGACTCTGCCACAAATCTCCACCATAATGTTCCGTCTGAAAACCGCCTCCATGAATGAACACCATCACGGGCAGGGCATCATCGACGGTCCTGGCAGGTGTCACCACACTGAGATACAGACAGTCTTCACTCATCATGTCGTACTTCACATAACTTTTTTCAGGCTGTGGAGGCCACTTGGCCACATCGTCTGCCTTCAGCACACCCTCCCAGGGCTTGGCGGGCTGAGGTGCCTTCCATCGCAAGTCGCCCACGGGTGGGGCTGCATAGGGAATGGCTTTATACACGGCAAGGTCTGTTCCCTCTGGAGTGCCCTCAACATCTCCTGTCTCTACATGCGTTTTCAACAATGGTTGCCCCTGTCCAGTCAACCCGAAAAGGGAGAGCAATGCAATAATTATGATTGTCTTCATTTTTATATTACTTATTTCACGATAATTCTTGGATAGTAGTTGAAGAGTTTCTGATTCTCTCTCAACTGTTTCACGCTGAGGTTGTGGAGCACTTGGCCAGACCAGTTGGCACCCCAGGCATTGAAAGGTTCTCCCTCTGGCACAACCATGGTGAAGGTGCTGATGCCATGAGGCAGCGGTTCATACACCTCCAGATAGGCGATATAGTCACCGGCATGGCCTTCCATGAAGAACGTCTCACCCATGGGAACACCCTGTACCTCACGGAGTTTGTACTGACGCCCCGCTTCATCGATGAGCATTGTTCCCTTTTCGAATCCCCAATACTCAGATGTCCAGTTCTGCTCGTAGGCAACAGCGATATATGTAGCCTCTGGTGTGAGCCACAAAGCCATTGTGTTGTCAGGCTGTGGCTTGATGAGATGGGCATCCGTCAGTACCTTCCATGTGTTCCAGTTCTGCAGGTCGTATGGTTTGTCCTCACTCATGTGCTCCTTCAGCAGACGTGGTTTATGGAACCGGGGAATGGTGTCGTAGGATTGATCGTATGTCATCGTGAAAGTACCCGTCCGAGAGTTCTCCACTTTCTGTTTCCATCCCATCAAATTCCAGTTAGGCAATCCATAGATGCTCACTTCCTTCGTGGTCTCCGGCAGGGGGGCGAAAAAAACTCTGAGATCGACGACATCACCCTTTTTCGCCTTCACGTCGAAATGCTGGCGGTAGGTGTCAGGCTCCGTACGACGGATTCGGTACTGAGCCCCTGTCTCCATATCCACGATACAAGTCTCCTCCCCTGCCAACCAGAAGTTCGTCAGCAAGTCAGCAGGCATTCGCAAGTAACAGTGCAACACGGTCTCGTTGTTTTCCAGACTCAACTTCCAACTCATCGGCATATAAGGTTGTTCATCGAGTGGCATCTCACTGACCTCAGGGAATATCTTCAGATAGTCTTGCACTACAGGCGGTTCTATCACTCCGCAGTGTTCTTTGATCCAGTCGAAGTTGGCGACCCGCCAGGCTGCGGTTGATTTCTTTGTTATTTCATCGACTACAGCATCAGGACGAGGCATGAAATTTCCCAAGTTTTTTGCCAGCACGATCTCTTCACCTGGCTTTGGCTCCATACGCCAGGTTCCTGTCATCGACTGAGCATGGATGGCGAAACAAATAAACGCCAAGAAGGTAATAGTTATGATTCGTTTCATATATCTAATGTTTTAGTGTTAATACTTAATGGTTGTGTCAGTTTATTACGATATTCCTGGTAGCATGCCGATGATGGCACGATATCGACAGACGAACGGGTGCTTGTCAGCAGGATACGCCCACCATTGATGCGCTCGGCCATCCAGAGGTATTTCTGACCTTTGCGCTGATCCTTCAGGGTGAAGAACAACTGTTGGTGAGAGATCTTCAGCATATAACCTGATGTCTTGCTATCGTAGCAGCAGGCCACATTCAGCAGACGTCCGAAGAGGTCAACATCCTCCTTGTCCTCAAAGACATAGGCCTTGCAAATCACAGGATTGTCATCGCTGCCAGGGGAACAATCCAAAGACACAGACTTGACATGATTATAGTCAGCCAACTTCGCAATGAATTCATCCACACGGGCAGGATCCTGATAAAGAGCATCATCCGTGGTCTTGGAGGCAGCATAAAGCAGATTCTTATCCGTAGGACTACTCTGAGCCTTTACAGGAGGGACAATGGGATCATCTGATTCAGACTTAGACGTATTCTGATCTTGCACAATTCTTTTGGTTGGTGGTTCCGCTGAGGTTTTCTCTGTAGGTTTTTGCTTTGGAGCAGGCTCCACTGTTGAAGGAGATCTGGGATTCTCAGACCTTGGTGAAGTCTCTACATTCTGCGCAACATAGATATTGGCTTCACTCCCGACTCCTGTTTCCTGACTCCCAACTCCTGTTTCCTTCAGCCAAACCATCGCCCCTATACCTATTATTAATAAAATAGAGGCGGCGGCAGCCATCCAACGCCAGCGTACGGGACGATCCTTTAGGGGGGCAACCTCCTGACTCCCGACTCCTATTTCCTGCATGATGCTGTCGCAGAAGTCGGCAGGCACTTCGATTCTTATCCGTCGTGCTTCCTTTTGTTTCAGGGCCTCACGTAAGCCTTTGTCCTTCATTTCATTCATTTTCTTTCTGTTTAATCATCTGTAAGAGTTTCTTTCTGATGCGATGGAGTCGGGTGGCCAGTGTGTTTGTCTCGACATCCATGATATAGGCGATTTCCCGTAATGGGCGGTCCTCGTAATAGAAGAGGTGAAGCAGCAGGCTCTCATCAGGTGGCAGGTTGTCAATGGCCTCTTCTATCAATGCAATACGTTCTTCATTATCTGTTGACAGTTCGTCATCTTCAATGGCTGGTATGTCAACGATATCTACATAGTGCATCTGCCTGCGCCTCAAGCGGTTTATTGACTCGTGATAGGCAATGCGGCAGAGCCACGTACAGAACGACGATTGGAATCCGAACGATGCCAACGAACGGAAGGCCTTCACGAATGCATCCTGTGCCACCTCTTTGGCATCTTCAGCATTTGGCATCATCCGCAACGTAAAATCGAGTACGTATTGTGAATAGGTGTTAACAAACCAGGCATACTCTTCGTGCTGGCCATCGAGGATTCGCCCGATGCGCTGACGTTCGCTTTGCGTTCGTCCATCTATGCTGATGATCTCGCTCATTCTAGTTTATAGACAAGGGTAATTGCAAATCATTACAGGTTTATGCGTTAAAGAATCTAAAAACTGTCATTGCGACAGCAACATCTTCGACTGCAAAATTATTTGTTTCTCTTGTAATCTCTACGATATCTATCTGACATTTGCCTGACATTTGTACTCTTTTAACCACTTTTTTTAGTTCTTCGCACAAAAAAGAAGAAAAAGCATGCTGAGGATATCACCTGTCGCAAATATACATTTTATAATTAAACAATAATGAATAATCTAACCAAGCCCTTGGAAAACCCAGAAACTGGGTAACGAGGGTGAAAGTCTTTACTTGTAAGGGATATTACCACATCATCATACGTAATGTCTGCTCGGCTGACTGACGCTTGTACTTAATATTATCGTTGTATTCTTTATTCTGTGTAGCATCAAGGAATTTCCTAAGACATTCCTTAGCCTTGTCTCGCTTTTTCAACGCAAAGTAGCATTGACCCATTTCGTAGGTCAGTTCATTCACGTCCTTCTCCCCAGCCAGACTCATGCACTCCTGAAGTTCTTCCAACCGGAAGTCATGCTCACCCTTCATACGGAAAGCCTCTGCCAGTTCCTTGTGCAGACGGAAGAGTGTCTGACGGTCAGGCATCATCTTTTCCTTTGCCATATCGAGATAACTCAGGGCCTCAGCCCCAAAGCCAATGCGGTTACATACAATACCAAGCGTAAAAAGACAATAAGGATTCGCATCGTCGTTAATCGCTGTTGCTCGTGAGAGGTAATCGTATGCCATACTGTTGTCACCCATGCGCTGATAGGTCAGGCCAAGGGTGTAGAGTGTACCAAAACAGGTATCGCCCACTGCCTCCAGTTGTTTGAGCGTGGGTAAGGCGAGGTCATAATTACCTATGTTATAATAAGCCTCAGCCAACTGACGATTCACAAGGATATGAGTAGAATCACGTTCACGGTATTTCTGGCAGATATCAATGACCTTTTCCGAATAGGTCACCCTTCCTCCAAGGTCTGAAACTTTGCCTTTATTCAGGCGAGGCGTGTAATCAAGGATAAGCGAGATATTATAGGGGTCACGCTTCAGAATCTGGTTTCCCCAAAAGAAAAGTGAATCGAGATTTCCCAGATTGGCAAAGTTATCATAGCGCAAACGCATATCGCTGATGTCCAAACTGTCATCAGGTAATTGTCGTAGCATCTCCAGACTTTTATTAAAATAGCCTCGCCCAGCCCAATAATAAGCCTCTGTACGCAGACTATCCGTCTGGGCGGATAAAGGTAAAAAAATAATAAGGTATAAAAATAAAAGAGTCGTTATTCTCATTGTTGTTTCTCCTTTTCTAATAGTTGTTGCATTTTATCGATGAGCATGGCACCAGAGATATTCTTGGCAATGATGCGTCCTGAGCGGTCAATGAGATAGTTGTGAGGGATGGTCTTGATGCCGAGAGAGCGGACATCTGCATTCATTTTTCCCTTCTCATCGTAGGCTCGCCTATTGTGAATCTGATAGGGTTGTTCGCCTTCCAAGTGATTTCGTAAGTCATGTTCCTTCACGGCACTCCACCACTCTTTACCTGATTTGTCGATAGAAATCAGGTGAACCATCAAATCTTTAGAAAACATCTGGGCAGCCTGTTTGATGTTGGGCATCTGCATCAGGCAGGGCTGACACCATGAGGCCCAAAAATCAACATAGACGTATTGTCCGCGGTATTCATTCAGGCCGAGGATGTTGAAGTAATCGCCCACCTTTAGCGGACGGACTATAGAGTCTAATTCGCTATCGTAGAAGCGGCTACTATAGCGTTTCCAGAGTAATGTATTAGTTGCGAAACTTTCTGCCGACATATAATCTCCGAGGGTGCTGTCATTAACGAGGGCACGGATAGGCGGATAGTCAGGGAAACGCTGAATAAGTGAGTTCATGATGGAATCTACGACCTCTTCCTTATAAGTATGAGTCGTCGGACTCCACTTGTAGTTGCTGTAGATGCTGCCTCCTACACCCATAGCGGCATAGGGATATCTGGCATTCATGGCGAAAAGTTCCTTACTGTGTTCTATTTCGCGGACAAGTACGTCATAGTGCGTTTTGAGCGAATCTTTCTTTGTCTCAGGCAATCCTACCAGTTGCATCTGCAACCAAACCTTCGTACGTTGATGGTCAAGGCTATCCTGCATCAAGTAGTAGTTCACGTATTCATGCATGGCTGGCGACCCATCTGTATTTCTAGGATAGCGCAGACGAAAGCCGTCGTCTTCATCACCTACATGTACAGTGATGCTGTCACCATTCTTCACTACTACTGGCACCACACCTGGTCCTCTGCGGGCGAACATCAGGTGAACAGCATATTCGTATGGCACAGACCCATGCAAGGTACCTACACGATGCACAGAGTCAATGTTCAGTGAGTCGTGTAAGTGCATTTGCTTTTCGATCTGTGAATAAAGATAGACCTTCTGTGATTCGCTGGCAATGGCCGAGTCAACCCTCAGCGTAATAGCAAACCGTCCGTCCTGGGCATTGACGCTCATTGTGAGTATCAGCCCTAAAAAAATTGTCTTCAATCGTTTCATATTTCTTTGTCTTACTATTTTACAATAGTTGGTGGATACTGTTCTGTCATGTCAATGTCTGAAAAATACTCGTAAAGGACTGCCGTCTGATTAGATGGAATGCTTATTCTCTTGCCATCCTTTACAACATAATTTGTTTTGTCGCCTTTGATTCCATGTGTATTCATCATTACATCAGAAAATGCAATCTGGTCCCACTGTTCCAACATCAGCAATTCTGCTGCTCGTTGTGGGCTATAAACGTCAAGCACATCAGATTCCATGCGAAGCATAGGTGTGCTATTATGCTTGACCAACACTATACCATAGCCTGTATCCCGCTCCACTTTCTTACAACGAAAGGTAATCTTACCTTCCGCTTCAGCGGCTTCGAGGATGACACCTGGCAGTCCGCCCAGTTTCCAAGGTCCATCACTATAAGGCAATGATGGTGCATACCATGCTGTCCATGTCCGTCCTCGAAAAGTTGCCGTTGCCTTTTTACAAGGATAGCCACAGATGGTTTTCTCGCCTTTACATAATTTCCAGTCAAACAGCCCCTCTATCTTGTCGCGTGTAGATATACGGTCGTGAGTAAAATAGAGGTAACCTGCCTTTGGTAGATTTTTCACCACCTGCTCATGCTGCCACTTGTAACCCGTAAAAGGATGGTTGAGACTGGTAGGACTGCCATAGACCAAACCTTTATCCAGCACCCACTCGATGATGACGCTACGAAACTGCGAGGCATGGCTGCCGATATCGAGACGCATCAGATCTTTTGTTTTCCTCGTGTCTTCCTCTGTCATCTGGCGAATCGTCTCATAAGTTACTGACAGTAATGCATGATCAGAAGCCTTCTGTTGCGTTTTCCTTTGTGTCTGCGGTGAGCAGGAAGTCCCCGTCGCTGGCAGCAGAACTGTCAGCAAGGCGAGGACGAACATTGTTTGTAGTTTATACATAAAGAGAGATTTATTGTTCAGAGTGCAAAGGTATGAAAAAACTCCGATAGCCCGACACTATCGGAGTTTGCAAATAGTTTGCTTTTTTAGAGTGTTCGGATGACCTCGTCCCAGTCTTTGGCACTACCTTTCTTGCCGAAGGCTTTCTCATAAAGACGGCTGCGGACGGTAGAGACGGCAGCCTTACTACGAAGGGTAAGAGTGGCAATGCGGATAGGTTCAAAACCAGCTTTCAACAAAAGACAAACATGATATTCGTGGGTTGTCATCCTGCAAAGGCTTAGCAGACGAGGCGTAAACTGAGGGTAAACCTGATTAATGGCATCGGCCAATGCTTGCCAGTCGGTATCAATAGGATGTTCTGGCTCTTGCATCATGACCAGGTGCTGATATATGACTGTCTGGCGTATGCTTTGTTCCGTCTGGTTGCGTTCGCTCTCATCTGTCTTTTCGTAAGCCTGCTTGAACTCTTCCAACTGCTGGATGCGTAATGCCATCAATTCCTGCTTGCGTCGATGGCGCTGAACGTATGTGCCAAAGAGGATGATCAGTACTATGAGACAGGCTATCACGATAACAATCATGTTCTGCTTGTGGCTATTGTCAAACCTTAATCTGGCATTTTCTTCAGCCTGCTTCTGATTATGATAGAAGGCATCCATCTGTGCGATAGCCTCGCTGTTCTGGATTCTATTCAGGGCATCATTCAGTTCCTTGTATTTTGAAAAGTGCTCTTCTGCGCTATCACGCTGACCTTGCCGGATAGCCAAATAAGCAAGCACTTCATGGGCATCGCGCTTGCTGATGGAGTTGCCTTTCTCCAAAGCCCGCTGCGCAAAGAAGAATGCGGAGTCTTCCTTGCCTATATGATAATAGGCCTTACCCAACAGTGCATCCGCACGATGATCTTTTATATTCATCAGAGGACGAAGATAATTCAGTGCCAAATGATAATGCTCATTATGACTGCAGCAACTTGCAATGTCTATCATCAGTTCTTTCTGCTGGTCGTATCGTCTGGATTGCTTGGCCAGTTGATAGGCTTCTTCAAGATTAGTCAGTTCATTTCCTGGCACCTGTTTATAGGTCTCACTGATACACCGCAATGCCTTAATCATACCAAGTGTATCCTTCTTGTGATAACTATAGTTCTGTGAACGAGTGGCATAGACTCTGGCCTGTTCTGGCATATTATGGTGAAGAAACAGATAAGCCATCTTGGCATAAAGACGGTTCAGCAGTTCTGCATTGTTATAACCATCCAGCAGTTCTTCGGCCTTATAATAATATGAAAGCGCCTTGGGACCATCATTGTTGTTGGCAAATATATGTCCGGCGATGATATAACTGCGAATCAATTTATCACGATCATTGTTGTTTTCGTAGTAGTCAATGAGTGCTCTCGCCACTTCCATATTCCTGTAAGGCATCACCTCTTCGTTCAGTTCTGCAACGAGCAACTGATGATACATTCTAATGTAGTCAGGATAAGAAGCCACTTCGTTCTTCAAAGCCATAATCTCATGTCTGGCCAGTTCACGGTTCTGACGATGGTCTATCTTCTCCAGTTCATGATAATAGTGTTTGTTGCCGTAGTTCTGACAACCGACTATCATCGTCACAGTCATTATACACCCCCAAATGAGTATTATTTTCTTCATTGGGCGCAAAGGTACAAAAAAATCCAATAATTCATCACTATCGGAGTTTGCAAATAGTTTGCATCTGAGTTATTGCAAATAGATTACGATTTAGGACGGAGAATTATATCATCAGCAATATTCTGCGACTCATTGTCTTTGATAGAAACAGTCTTGTATTCTGTATTGTAACCTTGTTTGGAGACTTTAATGATGTACCGATCACGGCGGGGCACATCCCAAACATAGCGATACATCTGAGAACCGACATATACCTCTTGCAGCATTGGTTTTGCCAACACCACACTATCCAAACTCATTATCGAGACATCTACATCATTCAGGTATTTCATTGACTTCTCATCGCGAATGTATGTACCTATCAAAACTTTATCCTGAACATTCTCAAATGAGACGCTCGTAAGGGTGAGGCTTTTAACGGGTTTGCCATCTTTGAGGGCTGGTTTCCAACGAGGCATAGAACTCACTAATCGGATGGCCTCATTATTCAGCCAATGGTTGAAACCTTGCTTCAGTCTGACGCCACTGACTGAGCCATCTTCATTGACCACCAACCAGACGGTGACACGACCAGAAACGCCTTTTCCGCCAGCAGCAGCCTTCGACAATCGAGTATTCTTGGCAATCCATCGCTCCTTATCACCGATGAACTCTGCTTGTTTGGAGACATTTCTGTATATCTTATCACCAGGCTTGCTCATCCAGAATGTCCAACCTTGTACTTCATTGCCATTAAAAAGGTTGATCTGATAGGTATCGCTTTCATATCCCGGATAGGATGCTTTGACAGTAGTGCCCAGAGGGACTTTTAACTCGCACCACCCTTCTTCGTTGGTCTTTGCCTTCTGTCCCGTTTCTACAACAGTCACCTCTACACCACGCATTTGTCGTCCTGTGGCAGCATCTTCGGCCTTGAAGAACATCCATGCCTTGACTTTCTCTTTATACTCTGTAGGGTAATCAAAGTCTGCATCTCTGTTGAATTCTGTTACATGATGAGTATAGAGTTCTATGCGCCGCGGCCTTTCGCCCTGTATAAGTTTCACTTCCTTTATACTGCTTAGCGGCACATAGGGCACATTGTTTTTATCTATCTCTTTACTATCGAGTGTTACAAGGTCTTCCTGCAGGGGGAAATAGTTTCTCACGTTCAGCCACTTATCTTCTTTCACAACTCCTCTTTCTGCCAGTTGACCACTAACAAGCCAGGTGTAAAAAGCCCCCACAGGGACTTTTACACCAATACATTCACGGCCGTCTTTCTGAGTGAGAATAATGGCAGATTCATTGCTCGTGATGAGATTAGCAACATTCTTCTTGCCATTCCAGTGGTTCTCAACCTTTATAAGCGCTTTGAAGTGGAGGATAGGAATATTGTTCTCATCAAATGGCACTCCGTTTAGTTGCCATTCAAAACCACCCTTGGGGAATGCGTAATTAACGTCGTCATCTATCTTCTTTGACTCTTTATCGTTTACATACACAGAACCCTTGGGCAGATGGACAATAATCGTCTTGCCATCCATGTCCTTTTGGGTGAAATGATCATTAAAGTCAAGATTTGCTTTTATTTTTCTTGTTTTACCATTCTCAGCAACGACTTTCTTCAAGTCATCCAAATCATCTATGAGTAGAATAAGACAATTATCATCAGTGAGAGATTCCATCATACCGTCTATCTCCACAGAGGAACCCAAATTAAGCACCTCATCCTTTTGGATTCTTGCCGACATTGCCAGCGAGACGACTACGATGGGAAGCAGATAAGCATAGCGAAGCCACTGCCTATGATTTGATTTTGGTTTCATAATCATTGTTACGCGTTTTTTGAGGGCACTGTTAGAAATACCGTTGGCCAGAGAGTACCCGCTCTGACCAGCAGCCTTACGGATTAAAAGTTGTAGATACTGAATGTCATTGAATCCGTGAGAGATCACCTGCTGGTCTGCCTCATACTCGTGGATGGTGCGCAGGTCGGCACGGAGCATCCACATCGCGGGGTTAAACCATTGCAGGGTGGTGAGCAGTTCCACCAGGAGAACATCGGCTGAGTGATGCAGCCGGAGGTGTCCCAGTTCATGAGTCAGGAGGGCAGTGGTACCTTCCTCGTAATCATTTTTATTAATGAAGACCGTCTTCCACCAACTGAAAGGTGTCTTTGCCTTCTCGCAGACGGCTATCTGATAGTCATCCGACAAAGGATGTATCTCGCTTTCGGCTCTCATCCTGTACAGACGCCATAGCGACAGAAGCATCTTCGACAGCACCACCACGACACCTATTATATATATAATGGTCA
Organism: uncultured Prevotella sp.; assembly: GCA_900320905.1. GTDB lineage: Bacteria > Bacteroidota > Bacteroidia > Bacteroidales > Bacteroidaceae > Prevotella. Next base: position 23,822 of record ONTZ01000007.1, on the reverse strand, counting down.
CTGGTAGCAGCCAATTAAAGGGCTGTTCTGTCTCGGTGTTTGTCACTATTGGGGCTGACTCTATAGGCATAACCGTCTCGTCTGTCGGCAAAGGAAGCGTATCTGTCACAGGGGGCATCACTTCCACCGTCTGGTGAATGGTGATTACGCAGAGCGGCAATACAAACGAGGCGAGAGCAGTAGAGAGTAGCACGATACGGTTCAACCGATGCCAGGTCTCATTGGCAACCAACAGCCGCCAGAAGATATAGAAGACGGCTATCAGCACAGCCACTTTCAGTTCGTAGGTGAGGAACAGGGTCATCATTGCTTTTCCTTTTCGTATGCTTCAACTTGGGAAATCAATTCGCGCAGTTCATCAAGGGAGAGTTTCTCTTCTTTTAAAAATGTAGATACTAGTCCTTTGTAGGAGTCCTCGATGTAGTCATCTACCAATCGGAAGATATTTCTCTTCGCGTAGTCTTGTTCTGAGATGAGGGCATGGTATTGGTAAGTCGAGCCATACTGTTTATGACCGATATAGCCCTCATGCTCCAGACGGCGGACGATGGTGGATAGCGTGTTGAAATGTGGACGCGGTTCCTCGTAATGTTCGAGCAGTTCCCTGACGAACATGGGGCCATGCTGCCAGAACAACTCCATCACTTCCCTTTCTTTATTCGTTAGTTTCTTCATTTTGTTGCTGTTTGTTCGTTTAACATCAATGACGTTTTCAGTATCTGGCGGCAAAGATAACTAAAAAAACTGAAGCGCACAACTATTCTTTGTAGTTATGCGCTTCTGTTAAACTCTTTAAGTAGTTGTTCACCCCACTTAACATCATATTCAGCCAATACGTGTGATAACGGGTGTACGCCACGCGTTACAGGCAATGCGAGTTACAGGAGAACGACGCCTGTCTGCTTCTTGCCGTCCATCATTATCTTGAGGGGCTTCTCAAAGCGGACGTGGCGCACGTATTCGGTTTCTTCAACGGCAGGCATCGCGTCAAGGATGTCCTTCTGGAAGATGCCGTCACCCGTATAGGTATTGATTGTGAAGTAGCCGACACCAAAACTGGTGAGGTTCTGGAAGAAGTGCGTACCTTGCGAGGGATCGACGTGATAGTTCTTCAAACCCGTCTCCACGATGACGCGGGCAGCAGAGATATGAGGCCACTTCACAGGGATGCCCAGCCAGTAGTCGCTGGAGCCCCAGCGCCCTGGCCCCACCAAGACATAGTTGGAGCCGACGGTGCCATCCTCAGAGACATACTTGCCGTCGAGGAACTTCTGATTGATCTGCTCGATATGTGAGGCGATAGTGGGGTTGTTGGCAGCGGTGAAGTCCTCACCTGCCTTGACATACACCACATCGACGACATCTTCCGAGATACCATGCCCTAGGGAGTTGTGCGAGCGCAACAAGCAGTCGGCGTCGGGAATCTTCTGCAAGTCCTCGTCCAGCACCTGCTTGGAATCGACGATGGGACGGATCTGGAGTAGGTAGAGGGTACCAGTCTTGTCGGCATTCAGGTTACCAGCCAGTTCGATCTCCACAGGCCGGCGCATCTCCTCAGAGCCGTATTTCTGTACCATCTGGAGCAGTTCAGGCAAAGGGAAGATGCCCTGTTGGAGCACCCCACAGAAAGAGATAATCTTACGCCCACCCTCATAGAGTCCATCGCGGATGAGTTGGTCTACGGGGTCATAGGTGGAGGCAATATAGTTCAGGGAACCGTCGGCATCGGCCTGTTTCACACGGAGGTTCTTGATATTGAAGCCGTCATCCACCTTGAAGTCAGCACCTGTATGTGACATGTCCAAGGCATAGAAACGCGTCTGTGTCTCCGACAGGGCCGTCTCCATCTCCGAGGTCTGGAGCACCTGCGTGGGGTGATAGGGCGACACACGGAGTGTCTGTCCGCCATCCACGATATACTTACCCAGTCCGAGGGCCAGGGAGGCTATACCTTCCTCCGCCTTCTCGTCGCCGATGGGATAGTAGTTCAGCGAACGGAGCACACCAGAGAAGTTGGGATAGTAGAGGTCACCGTAGCGCTTGCCCACCACCTCCTGTAGAATCACAGCCATCTTCTCCTGATCGATTACGTTCTGCGTCGCCAACATATACGCCTTCGAGTCCTTGTAATATACGGAGGCATAGACACCCTTGATGGCGCAGGCCAGCATGCGCAGCATCTCGTACTTATCATCGAGATAAGGAATCATATAGGTGGAGTAGATGCCAGCAAATGGTTGGTAATGACTGTCCTCAAGAAGCGACGACGAGCGCACGGCTATCGGCGACTTCACCGCATCGAAGAAGGTGAAGAAGTCGGCTATCAGCGAGTCAGGCAACTGAGCCCTGAGAAAGTGTTTCAGGATTTCCTCGTCGGGGGCATCGCTGAGGGCTATCGGATAGAGGTTGTTCTTCTCCATGAACTCATCGAAGAAGTCTGTACAGAGTACCACCGTCTTAGGGATTGATACCTCAGCCCCCTCAAACTGGTTCAGTTCGGGGTGACGCTTGATGATACGGTCGAGGAAGGCGAGTCCCCTACCCTTACCTCCCAAGGAGCCCTCACCAATACGGGCAAAATGGGAATAATGGTCGAACTTCAGACGGTCGAACACTGCCACCACACCGATGTTCTTCATCCTTCGGTACTGCACGATGGCATCGAAGATGATCTGACGGTGGGCATCCACATCCTGCAACTTATGCCAGGTGACATGCTTCAGGAAGGCCGACACGGGGAAGATGGCTCGGGCACAGAGCCAACGACTCATGTGGTTGCGCGACACATGGTAGAGCATCGAGTCGTTAGGAATCTTAAAGATATTGTCCTGCAACTCCTTCAGCGACGACACACGGAAGATCTCCTCCTTCGTCTTCGGGTCACGGAAAATAAAATCGCCAAAGCCCATGTGGTCTTCCATCAGGTGGTGCAGATCGACATTCATCTTCGTGGAGTTCTTGTCGATGAAATGAAAACCCTCTGCCTCGGCCTTGGCACGGTTGAGAGTCTCCTTCGAGTCGAGGATCAAGGGTACATATTCGTCGCGCTTACGGATTTCACGGAGCAGTTTCAGTCCGGCCTCGGGGTCGCCCTCTTCCACGTGCGAGAGTCGTCCGCGAACACTGTGCATCGGAAAACGGGTATCGGAGATGACACCGAGAGTGTTCTCATGATACTTCTCATAAATCTCCATCGCCTCCTCATAGTTGGTGGCAAGCACCACCTTGGGGCGACCTCGCTTACGCTGGGCTGCCGCGTGGGGGTTAAGTGCCTCGGTAGAGAAACGCTTCGACTGCGCCAATATATAATTATATAGGTTAGGGAGCACGGAGGAGTAGAACCGGATGTTATCCTCCACGAGCAGAATCATCTGTACCCCTGCCTCACGGATGTCGTGCTCGATGTTCATCTTGTCTTCCAACAACTTGATGATCGACATGATAAGATTGGTATTGCCGAGCCAGCAGAAGACATAGTCGAACACCGACATATCCTCATTCTCGATGCGCTTGGTGATACCGTGCGAGAACGGTGTCAGCACCACGCAGGGGATATTCGGATGCGCCGCCTTGATCTCACGGGCCACAGTGAAGGCATCGTTGTCGGCATTACCCGGCATACAGATCACCAGGTCGATATCCGTCGTCTTCAACACCTCATTAGCCTCTTCTGTGGTAGACACCTGCGTGAAGGTAGGCGGATAACGCATACCCAATTCCATATACTCGTCGAAAATCTTCTCGTCGATGCGCCCATCGTCCTCCAGCATAAAGGCATCGTAGGGATTCGCCACGATAAGCACATTGAAGATGCGCCGCGTCATGATATTGACAAACGACACATCCTTCAGATAGAATTTATTCCACTCCTGTGGTATCTTGTTTGCTTCTTCCATATCTGGCTGCAAAGATACTAAAATTCCACGAAAGTCGATGCGCTTTCGTGGTTTTTTCGTATTTTTGCCGTAAAACAAACTCACTTACCATACCTTCCAGTTATCAATCTCACGGATAAGCCGTTGGACGGCCTGCTCACAGTCCTCGGGATAGGCTAATGTCTGCACAAACCAGACTTTGCGGTGCATGACGAACTTGGCATGATAGCGACGGCTCGTGATTTGTCCGTCATCAGTAAGAATATGACCTGAAAGGATGAAGAAGTCATCGCCCTTCTGTTGTTGGGTAGCATGAAGTTCTGAAGCATATTTTGCCATCGACTGCTCCAGTGTCAGGCTGTCTGAATTATGTTCCACGAATGCCGTCTGCACGATCTCAGTGCTGTCCTGCCAGAAACTGAACCGACAACAACCCCCATCCATCAGTGAGTCGTCGGGCTCGAAGAACGACGGATAGCGGACACTATAGCCATAGTCGCAATCCTTATATTCCATCATCCGCGTGAGCCGCATCGCCCGCTCCAACTTCTGCGGTAAGGGCATATCGTCCTCCTTCTCATGAACGGATACCCATATCATGATAATAATGAAAACCAACATTGATAAAAACAGAAATCTCTTCATACTTGCTAATTTTTACTGCAAAGGTATGAAGAGATTCCTAATCAGGCAAAATTATTGTCTGACATTTGTCTGACAATTGTCTGACATCAGACTAACTATCTAATCCTCAGTTCATAGGCTTTCCCCCTATCGACTTCGATTCTGAGGTTGGAATGTGCCTCGATGATAGGTTTGACACGACGGATGAGGGTATAGAGCGTTTCGCTGGCATCAGGCTTCTTCGGCCAGAGGGCATCGCAAATCTCTGTCTTCGTCAGCGAGTGTGAGGACGAACGGAAGAACATCTCCATCAACTGCTGCTGCATGGGTGTTAGTTTAATCTGCCTGCCCTCAGCATCATAGAAACGCCCCTCTGATTCCGCATAATTCAATCCACCGTATTGGTACATGCCAGCCAACAATGGCACTTGCCGTCGATGGCTATAGAGGCAGAATCCTGCCCATAGCAAAGTGAGCATCCATAATATGGAGGCTGGCCGTTGGTCTGACATCAGAAAGATAGTTGCCGCAGAACATCTTGCCTCACAGCGGAAGCCTTTCTGTCTGGTATCCACTGCCAATACTGCATGACCCCGCAACTGTTCCAGTTGCAGATGACTGTTAAACACTCGGATGGTATCTGCACTGATTACATCGTTCTGTTGTTCTGCGAGTGCCGATGCCAAGGCTTGGCTCATGTCATCCTCAACCAACCGCTCCGTGGCCTGATAACTCCCGAAACTTGTTGCTCCAGAGACCATAACCAGTCCTAAGAGCACTAAGACTAAATACTTCTGTTTCATTAAAAATTATCCACAATGGAAATACTGGGTGACAAGTTTCTGGATTTCTTCGGGATAGCCCTCGATGGTCTGTCGGAGGGTCGTATCATCAAAGGCACGGAGTTGGGCTATGATGCCGTCGATCATAGCGGGTGAGAAGACGTTGTGCTCCTCGAAGACCTTGCGCTGTTTTTCGAGACAGGCAGCAGAGGCGACACAGGAGTCGGGCAACTGTGCCAGCGTAGCCAGACGGTCTGCATTCTCGGCAGCGTGAATATTCACGTTGACGTATGTCTGGGCTGCCAGTTCGAGGGCATTGTCCATCTCAAAGCCGTGACGACAAGCCACACAGAGTCCAGCCAACAACTGATACAGGTCGGCACTGCCATCTGGCGAACGCATCTCCACCGTCTGCTTGATACTGGTGTCGTATCTGGTTTCTGTCTCCAAGGGATTGGCCTTGTGACTCATATCCACATCTGCCGCCCAACCGAGGGGAACGCGAACTAGGACACTGCGGTTCCTGTCGCCCCAACAGACATTCGTCGGTGCCTCCTGATGGGGTACGAGACGGAAGTACGATGTCGGATTCTTATTGCCGAAGGCTGTGATGGCAGGTGCAAGATCCATCATACCGGCAATCATCTTACGGGCAGCCTCAGAGAGCACGCCGTTGGCCAGCATCTGGTTCTTGCCGTCCTTCACCATCCGCATGTGGATATGCAATCCGGAGCCGGCCTTGCCAGTGGTGATCTTCGGGGCGAAGGTCACATCATAGCCCATCTGGTAGCCGAGGTTGCGGATAATCCACTTGGCAAGCATCAACTGGTCGGCAGCCTGCTCCACAGGTACGGGCAGGAACTCGATCTCGTTCTGCTCGTAGTTCTTGCCATCGATGGTGAAGTTGCCCACCTCTGAATGACCGTATTTAATCTGTCCGCCGGCCTGGGCGATATCTTGCATGCACTGGGTGCGGAACTCGTTGGCCTTGGCGTAAGGCGCCGACTCGTGGTAGCCGCGCTGGTCCTGAGCCGGGAACACCTCCTCATCGTCGCTGATGACATAATACTCCAACTCGCCCATCGCCTGATATTCCATCCCCGTCACTTCACGGAAAGCCTCAGCAGCCTTGTGGAGGGTGAACTCAGGAGAAGACTCCAACGGGTTACCGTCCTTGTCGAAGTAGGAGCAGAGGAGCGACACCGTGGGGATCTCGGCAAAGGGATCGACAAAGGCTGTACGGAAACGGGGCAGTACATAGAGGTCGCTACTACCGGCCTGGATGAAGGAGAATAGACTACTGCCATCAACACGCTCACCACAGGTAAGGATGGTCTCCAGATAATCCAGATCGTTGATGACAAAGTTCAGCGTCTTCAACTTTCCGTCGCCGCCAGGATACATAAAGTTCACCATGCGGATGTCATTCTTGACGATGTAGTCGATGATGTCGGCTTTGGTAAACTCTGCCGACGGTTTCTGCAAAGCCGCCACAATAAGATTGGCGTTAAGAGTCAGGTGCTTGTTGTCCATAATTCTGTTGTCGTTTTGAAGTTTGCGTTATAGTTGCCTGCAAAGGTAATAAAAAATCTGCGAAAGCGCAATGACTTTCACGGATTTTTTATTACCTTTGCACCCAATAACAATAAAATCAACAACAAAATGAAAATGAAGACCCTTAACGTGATTGTAGCAGCGGCCTGCTGCACCCTGCTGGTTCTCTCGTGCCAGTCCAGTCCCCAACAGTCAACCACCAGTACCCCACTCACCACTCCCGGCAACCCCTACTTGCCCCTTTGGGAGCACATCCCCGATGGTGAACCGTATGTGTTTGAAGACCCCGACAATCCCGGGAAACAACGCGTATATATTTATGGTTCGCACGATGACCTGGTGACAGCCTACTGCGGGCGCGATCAGGTGGTGTGGTCGGCGCCCTTAGAAGACCTGACTCAATGGCGCTACGACGGTGTGATCCTCGTGGTGGATAAGAACCGCGATGGCGAGCCCTTCGACTCTGCCAGTACCGCCGATGTGCTCTATGCCCCTGACGTGACAATGGTGACGGATGCCGATGGCAAAAAGACATATTACCTCTTCCCCAACGACCAGACGGGCTTCCGCAACGGACTGATTGCCAAGAGCGACCGTCCCGACGGCCCCTTCGAGGTATGCAACTGGAGCAAGGATGATCCCAACACCGTGGACGGTGTACTGCAGTTCGACCCCGCCGTATTCGTCGATGATGACGGACGCGTCTATGGCTACTGGGGCTTTGAACGCTCCTACGCCGCAGAGTTCGACCCTGAGACGATGGCTACCGTCAAGCCGGGCACCAAGATTGTGGAGGACATGATCTCTGGCCGCAACCAGCCTGGACAGTTCAGGTTCTTTGAAGCCTCATCCATACGTAAGATCAAGGACAAATATGTCTTCATCTACAGCCGATTCACCGAAGACGGCGAGTTCGGTCTGCCAACTAGCAACTATACCCTCGCCTACTGCTACAGCGACAATCCCTTAGGCCCCTGGACCTACGGCGGTACCATCATCGACGGCAGAGGACGTGAGAAGGACGAGCAGGGTAACGTGATCGCCTCGGCCACACCCGACGGCAACACACACGGCTCAATCTGTGAGATCCACGGCCGATGGTACGTGTTCTATCACCGTCAGACGGGTACCGACGAATATGCCCGTCAGGCCATGGTGGCTCCCATCGACGTGAAGGTAGAGAAAGGTCCTGGCGGCAAGGTGGAGATTTCCGAGGGCGAATACAACTCCGAGGGCTTTGCCCTCAACGGCCTCGACCCCTTAGAGCGTCACTCCGCCGGTATCGCCTGCTGGTACACCGGCCCGAAGCCTGCCACCCATGAATGGCCCAACAACACATTCTACGGTTCGTACGTGGAAGCCTGTTATGGTGGAGAAGATGGCATGACCAAACAAGAGGCCCTGGCTTCGATGAAGAAGTACGATGCACCTTATGACCTGCGCTACAACACTAACTACGTGGTCAACAATACCGACGGCTCCATCGTGGGCTATAAGTACTTCAACTTCGAGAAACTACTGGGAAAGAAGAACGTGCAACTGCTACTGACCATCATTCCTGAAGGTATCGACGGCACTATCGAGGTGATGGCCGACCGCCCCTGGGCATCACAGCGAGGCTTAACGCTGGGTAAGGTTGACGTGAAGGCTGACATGACACCTGGAACCCCTATAGAACTGGCAATTCCCCTGCCTGGCATATCGGGAATAACGGGCAAGCACGCCATCTTCTTCCTCTTCAAGTCCGACACGAAGGAAAAATCCCTCTGCACGCTCAAAGACTTCTACTTCACCTTTGATGACAAACGCTAATAAATACTGACCAGATTATGAACATCACAGAGAAAGAAGGCATCACCGATGCCAGACAACTGGGCATACCCAAGTACATTATCTTAGGCGTCCAACATTTATTCGCCATGTTCGGTGCCACTGTACTGGTACCCGTACTGACAGGTCTCTCCGTATCGTCGACCCTGCTGTTTGCGGGCATCGGCACACTGGTATTCCACTTCGTGAGCAAGTTGCGGGTGCCTGCCTTCCTAGGTTCCTCATTCGCCTTCTTGGGAGGCTATCTGTCTGTGAAATCCTTGGGCGTTGAGCAAGGCATGTCCGAGACACTTGCCCTTGACTATGCCTGTATTGGTGTCTTCTGTGCCGGACTATGCTATTTCGTGATGGCAGGTCTCATCAAGTCGTTTGGCTTGGAAAAGATCCTGCGGTTCTTCCCACCGCTGGTGACTGGACCTATGATTATTGCTATCGGTCTGGTGCTCTCTGGCAATGCAATACAGAACAGCACCACAAACGGTCTGCTGGCTATTGTGGCTATAGTGACTGTTATCACTGCCAGTGTGTGGGGTAAGGGCATCATCCGGATCATCCCCATCCTGTTGGGCGTGCTGGTTAGTTATACACTGGCCGCTATATTGGGCGAAGTAGATTTCTCGGCATTGGACGAGGCCGCATGGATTGGACTGCCTTTCAGTCGTGAACAGACGGTGTTGGCAGTCTTCGACGACATAGACAGCGCTTTCCTCATCTCCACCATCATCGCCATCCTGCCGATAGCCATTGCCACCATCATGGAGCACATCGGCGATATGTGTGCCATCTCCTCCACTGTAGGAAAGGACTTTCTGAAGGAGCCCGGACTGCACCGCACGCTGATGGGCGACGGACTGGCTACGGCATTAGCATCACTCTTCGGTGCGCCGGCCAACACTACATACGGTGAGAATACCGGTGTGCTGAACCTCACGAAGGTCTTCGATCCTGCCGTCATCCGTCTGGCAGCCATCTTCGCTATTCTGCTTTCTTTCTGTCCCAAGTTCGCCTGTCTCATCGGCTTGATGCCCCAAGCCACCATCGGTGGTGTGAGTCTGATTCTCTACGGTATGATCTCTGCCGTCGGTGTGCGCAATCTGGTGGAGGACAGCGTCGACCTGAACTCTTCGCGTAACGTTTTTGTGGCAGCCTCTATCTTGGTCATCGCCATCGGCGTAAAATATGGTGCCGACGATAATGTGAGCATTGGCCCCATCCATTTCTCCGGTCTGGCACTTGCTGCCCTTGTAGGTGTTACACTAAATGTCATCTTACCTAACAAACTGGGGATGAAAGTAAAAAGTGTGCACGGCAAGGAGAAAGACACAAACATTAGTTGATACGTAGGCACATCATCGTCAGGTCATCATTGGGATCTGCACCATCACGATGGCGTTCCACCTCGGCGGCAAGGGTCTCCACCACCTGACGGGCGGTGTCGAAGTGAGTATTGCGCAGGATGTCGAGCAGATGATCATCGCCGAACTGCACATACTCACGGTTCTCTGCCTCATTCAGTCCGTCGGTATAGATAAACAGCGGACGACCCTTGATGTTATCTATTTCCTCGCCCTGAAACTGCAATCCAGGCATGACGCCGATGGGGAAGTTCGGTAACATATTAAGGAAGTCACCATGATGTTCGCCTCCTCCGATGACAGGCGGGTTATGACCGGCATTGCAGAATGACAGATGCCCTGACAGAGTTGCAGCGTCGTAGCCTGACAGAGGTTATTACGCAACCGGCTCATGGCAGGCTGCGTGGACGAGGGATGTTCTATCTTCACCTTCACGCCCGCCTCGCGATAGAAGCCTTTGACCTCCGCCACATAGTAACCTGTAAATTGCGCCTGCGCCATCCACTGGGGGGTAAACACAATCGTCTCGTCCGTCGATTGCGCCGTTATCGACGCAGCCACCAGCAGGAATGCAAATAAAACCTGTCTTCTCATGATAACTACTAATTTAATGTTTGCAAATATAATCATTTTTATTAAGAAAACAAGCATATCATGTGGGTTTTTTATTATTTTTGCAAAAAATTGTAGCAAAGGGGTAATGATTTCCCTTGCTCATCTGTATATAGAGTAAAAACAGCGACGAAAAGATGCAAGACAGAGAGAAGCAATTCAAGGAACTCTTCCTTTCGGAGTACGGCAGGATGTACAAGGCAGCCTACATCCTGTTGGGCGACGAAGACGAGGCGAAAGATGCCGTGCAGGATGTCTTCGCCAGTCTGTGGGGAGGTACCACCCCACTGCGTGAAGAGTCTCAGAGAACGTTTCTCCTGACTTGTGTCCGTAATCGCTGCCTTAACATCATTGCACAGAGAAGACAAAACAACGAATTCCACGGATTACACACATTTGTGGATTCAGAAAGAGACGATGAAGAGTTGATTGCTGACATCAACCGCTACGTAGAAGAGAGGCTCACCCCTCAGACTGGTCGCATCATCAAGATGCACTACAACGAGGAGCAGTCGTACAAGGACATCTCAAAAGAACTCGGCATCAGCCTTTCCGCCGTCAACAAGCACATCGTGCAGGGGTTGAGGAAACTACGTTCAACTTTTAAAGACAAAGAATCATGAAGAAAGAAGAACAGATCAGGATGCTCCTGCATCCCGAGGACTATACAGACGAGCAACTCGACCAGATGCTGGACGAGACGGACATCAAAGTACCTGACGCCAACGAGGCTTGGGAGAAGTTCAGAAGTGAAAAGAGAGAAGTGAAAAGTGAAAGGCCAATGCTACTGAAAATTGCCGCTATGTTTATCGGTGTGCTGATGCTCTCGGGTATCGCCTATGCCGCCATCCACATCGTCAGCCAACGTGTTGGAGAGGATTTGCAATCCCCGACTCAAAAGGCGCGAATTACAAATTCACGCCAACAAATAACCGAAGAGCAGCCCACTGACTCAACAGCCATGAAACCTGTTGTCTTCGAGGACGCAGAACTCAATACCATACTCCGCGAAATTGCAACTTTCTACCAATATGAGGTCGTCTATAAGAGTGAGGCCAGCAAACATATCCGCCTCTACTTCACATGGGACAAGAAGGCAACCATCGACGGCATCATCGATACGTTCAACAGGTTCGAACGCATCCACATCACCCGCGACAACAAGGAACTGATTGTTGAATAGTAAAAAGACCATCCGAACATGAAAAAGATAATATTTACAGCCCTGCTATGTAGCATGGCCCTGTGCCTCAACGCCCAGAAGGTTACCCGCGACTATCAGAACGAGTCACTCTCAAAAGTACTCGAAGACCTGAATGCCGCCACCAGCGAACAGACCATCTATTTCATCTACGACGAACTGGAGGACTTCACCGTGACCACTCACTTCAGCGACCTGCCTATCGAGGAAGCCATTCGTGAGGTCATCGGCTTTTATCCAATGAAGGTGACTTACGACGATGACAGAATCTTCATAGAGTGTACCCAGAAAGAGGATGCCAAAGTAATAGGTCGCATCGTGGATGAAAGTGGAGAGCCTATTGAATTTGCCAACATCTCATTGCACAGCGCCACAGACACATCAAACAACGACAAGAATTCCACATACTTAAACGGTGGCGTGAGCAATGAGAATGGCGACTTTGTGATTCCCTGCAAAGAGAAAAGCATCACACTGAAGGTGTCGTATATCGGCTATAAGACCGTCACCAGAAACGTCAGTGTAGGCGAGATTGGCACCATCACCCTGCAGCCAGAGACATACGCCGTGAATGGTGTGGAGATTAAAGGTGAGATTCCGCAGTACAAGATGACATCAGGCGGCATGACGGTGGATGTGCAGCACTCGATACTGCATGATATAGGCAATGCCGACGACCTGCTGTCGATGATTCCATTGGTTCAGGTCAAGGACGGCAAGTTCGAAGTGCTGGCCAAGGGTGAGCCCGAGATCTATATTAATAATAAAAAGGTACGCGACATGGGCGATTTGAAGCGACTGAAGTCTGTGGATGTGAAGAATGTGGATGTGATTACCGCCCCTGGTGCGAAATACAATGCCGAGGTGAATGCCGTCATCCGCATCAAGACGCTGAAACCCCAAGGCGACGGATTCAGTCTGATGGCTACCTGTCAGACGTGGAAAAACAACAAGTGGAACAACTACGACGACCTGACACTGAAATATCGCACTGGCGGACTGGAGGCTTTTGCCATCGTGGCACTCGACAACGGACACTATAGCAATGACCAGACCATCGACCAGGAACTGCACATCAGCAAGGACCTCTTTAACGGTTATGCGGAATTACCTGTCAGGAGTTCGTGGACACAGATTCAGTATCAGGCAGGTCTGAGTTACGACTTCAACACGGACCATTCCATCGGTCTCAGTTTCTCATCGCAAAAGAACCTCTATAACCGTTTCAAGTCGGACATGCAGCAGCGCTATCTGAAAAACGGGGCGTTCGATGGTGACGTCCGTCTGACAACGGATATCCGCGAACAAGACAAGCCCGTATGGGAACTGAACACCTACTATGTAGGTAAGGTAGGAAAACTGGGCATTGACCTGAACGCCACCCTATTGCGACGTGAATCAGAGGATGATAACAGTCAACAGGAAATAAGTAAAGAATACGGCAACCGCACCATCACCACCCTGACCAATGAAGACCGTAAGATGGTGGCAGGCAAACTAGTGCTGACCTATCCCGTCTGGAAGGGTGAGTTGAGTGCAGGATCGGAGGCGACGAGCACGAAGAGTCGCGGTGGTAACGTGAACCTGGAGAACATCATACCTGAAAGCGACAACGAGATGAAGGAGAAGAACATCGCCGGGTTTGCGGAATACGAATTGCAACTGGGTGATTGGCACTTGAATGCCGGCTTGCGCTATGAGCATGTAGCAGCAGATTACAGTTCGTTCGGCGTCTGGCAGGAGGAGCCTAGCCGCACCTACAACGACTGGTTCCCCAACCTCTCGGCTGCCTGGCAGAAAGGCAAGTGGGGTGCCCAGTTGAGTTACAGCAAGCGCATCACCCGTCCACCCTATCAGATGCTGACTTCAATGATCGTGTACGATAGCAGGATACTTCTCGAAGGCGGCAACCCGTTGTTGCGCCCCTCGGTAAGGCAGAGTATCGACCTGAACCTGACCTATTCGTGGCTAACATTCGTAACAGGTTTTACCCGCGAGAACGATTTCTTTACTCACGTTGGTAATGTGTATGACGAGGAGAAGGATATCGCCATCTTCCAACCAGACAACTTCGATCATCAGGACCGTATCTATGCCACCCTCGTCGCCTCGCCAAAACTGGGCTTCTGGCAACCCTCCTTCACACTGCACTACTATCAGCAGATGTTTGACGCTGAGAAATACGGTGCGCCCAAAAAACTGAACAAGCCAGAGTTCTCCGCCCGCCTACAGAGTTGGTTCGTCATCGATCCCACCGCGAAAGCGCTGGTACAAGCCAGTTATACAGGCAGCAACCACTGGGGATTCATGTATCGCAGCAGTAGTTTCATGGTGAACGCACGACTACAGAAAGCATTCTTGAAGGGAAGACTGAACGCGACGCTTTTTGCCAACGACATCTTCCGTACGGCTAAAAACGACGTGACCACTTACTATGCTATCGGCCATACGGCTCAGGATGTCTATACCTATACACAGGCAGTAGGCCTCACGCTGACTTACAACTTCAACGCCAGCAGTTCGAAATATAAAGGCACTGGTGCCGGTAACGACGAGAAAGGCCGTCTCTAAAAAGGGACGGTCTTTATTCGGTACTCCGCGAGTGGTACGAAAGAAAGCATCGTACAAGTAATTGTTAAAGATTATTATAATATGATTATTATAGTATAATAATTAAAGTATAATAATTATCTTTGCACCACAACAAAAAGAATCGTGTTATGGTGAATAATCCTTTTATCTTATATGGCTACGAGTCGGAGAAGTATTTCTGCGACAGAAAGCAGGAGACCCGTGAGTTACAGCAACTATTAGAAAATGGTAACAACGTAGCCCTGATAGCCCCTCGGCGAATTGGTAAGACGGGGCTGGTGGAAAACCTATTCCATCAGCGACAGATCCAGAAGAAATACTATACCTTCCTAATAGACATCTACGCCACAAAGAGTCTCGAAGAGATGGTAATGGCGATGGGCACATCTATGCTCTCTTCCTTAAGACCTTTTGGAACTAAGGTGATGCAACGGTTTACAGGGTTTCTCTCATCTTTGCGTTCAGGCATTTCTTTCGATCCGATGGGTAACCCTTCATGGAACGTCGAGATTGGTGATATCCGCCAACCACAGACGACGCTTGACGAGATTTTCCGCTACATTAACGAGGCAGATAAGCCATGTATCGTGGCAATAGACGAATTCCAAACCATTGCCCAATATCGTCAGGAGAAGGTAGAAGAGTTGCTGCGTACTTATATACAACATTGCAGGAATGCAAACTTTATATTCTCTGGTTCTCAGCGTACGATGATGGGGGAAATCTTTCTTGATCCATCACATCCTTTCTATCAAAGTACCTCGATGATGAACTTAAATCCTATACCACTCGACAAATATACTGATTTTGCTGTGGGATTGTTTGAGGAATCAGGACGTCAGTTGCAGCCAGAGGTTGTCGGCAATATCTACCAGCGTTTTGAGGGTATCACTTGGTATATGCAGAGAGTACTGAATGGGCTATATTCCATCACGTTGCCCGGTTCCACATGCAGCACTGATATGATTGACGGGGTTATTGACAGCATTCTCCAAGCCAATGAATTCACCTATCAATCCATGCTGTTTCAATTGCCATTGAAGCAAAAAGAACTATTAGTAGCCATCAGCAAGGCGGGAAAAGCACAGAATATCACCTCAACAGATTTTGTTCGTCGTTACCACCTCTCATCTACAAGCAGCGTACAATCTGCCATCAAAGGGCTTTTAGAAAAGAATTTCGTCACCTCGACATTTGGTGTGTATGAAGTCTATGACAGATTCTTCGCTATGTGGCTAATTCGTAAATAAGCACGCCCTTCTTAAACACACACACAAAATGTAAAGATTATATGCCTGAAAAAGCATCTCTCAGTTTGCACGAAATAGAGCGGCTGAGAGATCTTTTTTGTGGGGTTTTGATGATAAAAAGGCTTACGATTTGTAGAGGCGGTACTTTACAGTCGTTCCAATGGCACTTTGGAGTCGTTCCAAAGGCACTTTACGGTCGTCCGAATATCACCTTTCCCCCCTAAGATGACGTTCGAACGACTCGAAAGTGCCTTTCCAATGGTTGAAAGAGACTATCTGAACGACCCAAAGATGACCCCTCATTCAGGCAAATACGTAACTGCCAATAAACCAACCTTTTACAAAAACGTCCATAACTCGCGTATTTGCGACCGTCTGACCGTTTGCTGTGCAAATCGCCAACGTCAGCCGCCGCTTTGTCAATATATTTAGAACAAACATTAATGGCACAATAATAATATTTTTAGACAAGCCTTACTTCTTGATTATACTGACCATGTCAACAACGTCCCGTGCATCTATCTTGCCGTCGCCGTTCACATCGGCCATCTTCTCGTTGAAGTTCTCTCCTGGCTTGTTCAGGATATAGTTCACGATAGCCACCACGTCGGCCACGTCCACCGTGCCGTCACCGTTGGCATCGCCAAGCTGGCCTTGACCACCATAAGCACCATTGATAGAAACTACGTAAGCCTTGCCCTCAACTGTCTCAGGTAGAGTTCCTTTGAAATTTGTTATCTTACCACAAACTATTACCTCATCACCGACACGGATATTCAGTTCTTGCCCGGCATACATAGTGTTACCCAGATAGTTTGCCCGATAAATGTAAAACTGATCTGTATCCGATCCGTCGGCAGATATGTAGAATGTCGCATTGCCATATTGGGTTCCGAACTGTTCCTTTATATTAGACACGACACCACTGATATAATAATCGGCCTCCGACTGCTCGTTAGCGGCGAGAGATTTACCATAGGCATTGGCCTCAGCGGGTGTGAACGGATTGGCTAATGTACCTCGGGGAGTATTACCATCGTCACTGCCGGCGTATTCCTGCCAAGAATAACCGCCCCAATCATCCAATTCCCCATCAGAATAATACGGCGTCCAGCCTTTAGCCTTTGCTGCTGCAACCTGAGCGACGGTCATCACATTGCCTTCGTTATCGCCGACGATAACAGCCATAAAACCGTAGCTTATCGCTGGAAGACTCTTAATAAATGCATCCATCGCTGCACCTTTAATCTTGTTTTGAGATACATACAACCCGTAAAGTTCTGGACATCCAGACATATCAAGTGATGTAAGCTGGTTGTCGTTGCAGTATAGCCAATTCAACATTGAACATCCCGATACATTGAGCGATGTGAGTTTATTGAGAGAACAGTAAAGCATTCGCAGATTACTACATCCCGACACGTCGAGCGAAGTAAGCTTGTTGCCGGTACAGGACAGATATTCCAACCCCTTGAAATATCCTATGCCTTTAAGGTTTTCAATGCCAGCCTCAGACACATCCATATATGTTATTTCTGCAATCTCTGTTTCTGTCAGCACACCGTCTGAGCCATAGTCCTGTTCCAACAGATACTTACGGAAGTTCGCATCAGGGAAATTCGTCTCGTTGATGGTAATTCCTGTAATTGTCACTGTATTGTATGCAGTCGTCAGCACATCACTATCCTCATAGCCATCTTTGTATGCAATAGCTTTTAATGTACATGAAGCATTGATGGTGATGCCGGAAGAAGTGTAGACAGTGCTATTCTTAGATGGCGTAGTGCCGTTCAATGTATAGTAGATGTTTGCTCCAGACACCGCAGAATCATCCGCTTTAGTCGTTAGGTACACTTTTGTTCCCGCAGCCACATCGCCGCCGGATGGACTGGCCGAGAGTGATAGTTTCGGCTTTTCTATTGGTTCACCATCTGTGGCATCATCCACGATTGTTTGGAAATCCTTCCAGGCATATGCGGCTCTATAGACATCGCCATAACCTGGCACTACATGCAGCGTTGCGGAAAAATTGCTGAATTCATATGATGTAATATCCTGCGGGGTAGTAGCGTAATTGTAGATTCCAGTCAACATAGTACAGCCTCTAAAAGCCCCACTGCCAATCGATGTCACGCTGTTGCCTATTGATACCGAAGTCAGCCCAGAGCAATCATTGAAAGCATAGTCTCCAATTTTTTTCACGCTGTTGGGGATAGTTACCGAAGTAAGTTTAGGGCATTTATAAAAAGCATAGTCTCCAATCGATGTCACGCTGTTGCCTATTGTTAACGAAGTAAGCCCGTCGCAACTATAGAAAGCACTTCCTTCGATAGTTATCACGCTGTTAGGGATAGTCACCGATGTCAGGCCGTCGCAACCACAGAAAGCATCCTTCCCAATAGAAGTCACATTGTTACCGATTGTTAACGAAGTAATGTTGCTGATTTGACGGAAAGCATTCTCTCCAATCGTTTTCACACTGTTGCCGATTATTACCGAAGTAAGGGTGGAGCACCCGTAGAAAGCATAGTTCCCGACTGTTTCGACATCATCCCCTATCTTCACGGAAGTGAACTTAGAACCTGAGAAATATGAATTATATGCAGAAGGGATATTGCAATTTACGGTAAGTTCACCGGTGCAGCCATAGAAAGCACTACTTCCAATAGATGTTACACTCTGAGGAATCGTTACCGAAGTAAGGGCAGAACAGCCTCTGAAAGCATTATCTCCGATTGATGTCACACTATTACCAATTGATAACGAAGTAAGGCTGGAGCAACCGTAGAAAGCAGATTCTCCGATATACGTTACGCTGTTGGGAATTGTTACCGAAGTAATGCTGGAGCACCAGTAGAAAGCATTACTTCCTATCGTTTTCACACTATTACCGATGGTTACCGAAGTAATGCTAGAGCAGTTATAGAAGGCTCTGTTCCCGACAGTCTCGACATCATCCCCTATATTCACGGAACTGAACTTGCAACCATAGAATACACCATAATTTGATGCATATGTAGAAGGGATATTACAATTTACGGTAAGTTCACCTGTGCAATCATAGAAAGCATTCTCTCCAAAAGATGTTACGCTGTTGGGAATCGTTAACGAAGTAAGGCTGGAACATTTGTAGAAAGCCTTTTCTCCGATAGAAGTCACGCTGCTGCCGACAGTTAACGAAGCAAGGCTGGTGCAATTTTCGAAAGCAGATTTTCCGATGGATGCCACACTGTTAGGAATCGTTACCGAAGTAAGGGCGGAGCAGCCATAGAAAGTATTATACTCTATGGATGCCACACTGTTAGGAATCGTTATCGAAGTCAGGGCGGAGCAATAATAGAAAGCATCGGTTCCAATACTCGTCACAGAGTTTGGTATGGTTACCGTCGTGAGGGATGTGCAATTTCCGAAAGCACTGTTACCAATACTCGTCACTGAGTTGGGAATGGTTGCCGACTTGATGCCAGTACCATAAAACGCATACCTCTCAATGTTTGTCAAAGAAGTGGGGATGTTGATTGAAGTTATCTTCGAACAATAGCGGAAAGCACCTGCGCCTATGCTTTCTACCGAGTTGGGAATGTAGAAAGAACTAAGTGAACTACATCCATTAAAAGCATTACTTCCAATGCTAGTCAAGGTGCTGTTTCTTCCAACGTCCACCGTTGAAAGTTTTCCACAGTCCATGAAGGCATCGTCTCCAATACTTTTCACAGAATTGGGAATATTGATATACGTGAGTTTTCCAATCTTGTAGAATGCAGATTTGCCAATACTTATTATGGTATTGGGCAGTTCAACACTACGAATATAATAATGTTCAGAAAAAGCGTTGTCAGCAATGCTTGTCACCGTATATGTATAGCCTTCATCGTCAGTGACTGTTGCAGGGATTGTTGCACTACCCAACTCACCGTCACATCCAACTACCTCTGCGGTGTTGTTACTGTAATCAAGAGAGTAAAAGACTTGATTAACTTCAATGGCACTTGCCAAACACGGCATAAATGCCAATAACATAACTATAATAATTTTCATAAACCTTGTTTTAGATAAGTTTTGTTTTGTGTCCTTGAGTCCCTCCCTAGACGTGATAACCAGAAAAACTGTACAGACGGACATCCTTACATAAAAAGCGTGGAACTCTATTGCTGCGAATAACACTTTTCCCATGATTTATGCCCTCTGACATCATATTTTTGCAAAAATACGAATTATTAATATAACACGCACCTTCGCCCTTCTGTATTTAGGAATTATTAATCTTTCGTAACTGAAGTTTAACCTATAGTAAAGACAAATAAGGTATAAATAAGAAATAAACTTTCTTCTCTTTCCATAATTCACTTTTTATTTGTACCTTTACAGGCAAAATAATAAACCGACAAGCAAAATGGACAAGAAACTGAGACAAGGTACGCTGTGCGTACAGGCTGGCTATAAGGCCAAGAACGGAGAACCGATAGAGTTGCCCATCATCCAGAGTACGACGTTTAAGTACGATGACTCGGACGAGATGGCAAAGTTGTTTGACCTGTATCACAGAGGGACGGTTCTTCTATGTGTCAGCCGACACGAAGAACCGTCTCTTTGTATTTGATATTGGGTCATGTAACATCGTGCCTGTCACCGTGTTACTTCTTCAATTTAAAACTTACCGTCTTAACATATATTTAAAAAGGATTCCTAATCTGTTTCGCAGACCTAGGTGCCGTTTTATTGGAGGATCAAACAGAATGGCTGCCGTTTCCTCAAACTCTTCTAAAGCCTGGGCAAGGCGAGGGTTGTTTGCTTGAACAATAAGTGCCATAAAGTTATCCTGACCTTCCATCTTTCCCTCCGCAGTCTTTAATACGTAATTGTGACGATTCTCGTAGTTGTTAAACCAGATAACGAAAAGTCGGTTGCGGAATTGCTGCTTCCCGTCACCAGTCTCCGCCAAATGATTGTTTATGCCAACCTCGATGGCTCCGCTCGGAATGATAGAATCATTAGGTACGAAACTGATGTCATAAACAATTCCGAAGTCGCTCCAGAAATAGAACTCATGCTGCTTGTCTTCTCGCTCAAGAACCGTATAAGGTGCTTTGAGATTAATGTTTTTCAAATTGAGTTTGTTCATAGTGTTTTTAGATTTAGAGGCTGGTGGCTTTCGTTAGATTTGCTCGGCCAGCCTTTGTTGATGAATTCGCTCAAGAAAAGCATTACTCTCTTCTATCCATTCTTGTTTTCTGCGCAGGGCCTCCTTGAAGGCTGCGCGAACCTCTTCGCGGGTTCTCTTTCTTTTTGTTGTTTTCATATTGACATTATTAAAGGATGAATATTCGGTTGCAAAGGTAAAAAGATTATTCGTAACTTCCAAATTTTGTTCGATTTTTCTTCTGCACGAAGATTCAAAACCAAAATATGGCAACTTCAAAATAAGTTGCAGAGGGATGATTCTTTTGTGCCATTTCCACGCCAACTCAGACAAATTAACAAGTCAAAGCAAAGGTACAAAAACAGGTAGTTGTTATATGCCAAAAACAACCCGCTCATCCCGCCTATCCCACACGCAATTTTTTACTTAGGTGCAGGATAGGCGGGATGAGCGGGATAAAAAGTGGTTAGACCATTACCGTATGCGCATGCACGAAAAAACGTTCTTTTTGCTGTGACACGACTATTGCATCGTTACGACAGTACTAATTTTTCTATTGACAGTCGTAAATTTTGCTACGACAGTACTATTTCCCCCCCTTCTTGTCATGCCCGCTACCAGCATTGGTTTGCTGACTATACCGGCATGACCAAGACCGATAGTTATGGTTATTCCTATTTCGCCCTGCGCTATTCTCTAATGGACGATCGTCTGAGACTCTCTCTGGTAGTCAATGACCCCTTCCATCAATATATCACCGATGAAACTAATTATAACGGGCTGGCATCATTAATAACATCAATCAAACAGATGATTCAGTACAGCCACACTAATCATCATGCCCACTATATCGGCCTGACCGCCACCTACTCCTTTGGCGGTAAGAAGGTGCGCCGCATCCAGCACGATAAGAAGGATACGGAATCGCAACGCGCCGAGATACAGAGAAAATAAGAATGAAGTACAATGTGTGCGCCTCACCCTTAGTTATATCTTTATAAATATTCGCCCCAGAATTTGGAAGTTAACAGAAAAATGCCTATCTTTGCGCCATGCATAACAGAATTACAGAGGGCTCATCAAATATTTGTCTGTTGAAGACCAGGAAGCAATTAGCCGGGCCGAAGCCACAGGCCAGTGGGACGATCCTGCCTACCTGCAAGCCAACGATCATTACTTCGAGAAGTTTGTCATCAGTGTCGATGAACACTTGCCAGAATGCATCCGTCGTCCGAAACGCTCCGGCACAGAAGCCTACCTCTATGGCTGGGGGCCTAATGAGAATCACCCATGCGCTGAGAGATGAATAGATTCCACGAGGTTATATTGCTTACAAATAATCGAGAAAAAGTTTGGAAACTACAAATATAGTTTGTATCTTTGCATCGCGGAATTGGCGTGACGGAAATTCCGTGACGGGAAATCCGTCTCAACCACTACGTTAAAAAGAATACTAACATGGCAAAGAAAACCAACACCCAGTTAAGAAACCCCTTTGTTTATCAGGGGTATGTGAGTCCAGACTATTTCTGTGACCGTATTGTAGAAACGGAAGAATTGATTGGAAATCTGCAAAATGGGCGTAACACCATGCTGATTTCACCGCGAAGAATCGGTAAGACCGGACTCATAAAAAACGCATTTCACAAACTAAAAGAGATAGAAAAAGATGCTACCTGCATCTATGTAGATATCTTTTCCACCAAAAACCAGCAGGAATTTGTTCAGGTTCTCGGTAGTGCCATTACTCAGGATGTGCTCTCTCGCGGACAAAGGGCTATGAAAAACCTGCTTGAATTCTTCGGTTCCTGGCGGCCCGTTTTTGGTCAAGACCCATATACAGGCACACCTACTATATCTATAAGCATTGAACCTAGTCAGTCAACAGTGTCTTTGAAAAGTATTTTCGACTATCTGAGCCTGAGCAAACGTGAGGTTTATATTGCCATTGACGAGTTTCAGCAAATCACGAAATACCCAGAGACAGGCATAGAGGCTCTGCTGCGTTCCCATATCCAGTTTATTCCTAATGCCCACTTTGTTTTTTCCGGTAGTAAGCGTCGTCTGATGACTCAGATTTTCAATTCGCCAGAGCGTCCTTTCTATCAGAGTACGGTGTCAATGGGGCTGGAGCCTCTGCACGAGGAAATCTACTACGATTTTACCCGCCGCTTTTTCGAAGCAAAGAAAGGGAGTTTCAGCCAAGAAATGTTCCATCATGTCTACCACAGGTTTGACGGAGTAACCCGCAGCATCCAACTCATGCTGAACAGGCTGTACGAAACAGAGAAAAATGTATGCAGTGAAGCGCAGATCAACGAGGCCATTCTTCATATTGTCAACCAAAGTTCCATGCAATATGAAGAACTGATAAATCTCCTCACAGATAACCAATTGTCACTCATGAAAGCCATTGCCCAGGAAGGCTGTGTGGTCAGTCCTCAGGGCGACGAGTTTATCAAGCGATACAACCTTCCCAGTGCCAGCAGTATTAAGACGGCTCTCGACGTACTACTTGACAAGGATTTGGTTTATCGCACACAAACGGGCTATATCATCTACGATCACTTCCTCGCTGTCTGGCTCAGACGCCTGTGATGATGTTGAAATCGTGTACTAATGTCCATTTCCGGACACCATGAGTGTCCAGAAATGGACACTTCGTTTTATGCCCTTGTTGATTATCAATGAGTTACGGTTTTGGCACGGATATTGTATTGTATATTGACAGATAATTATCGTAAATGATATGAGATATTTCAGACAGGCCCTCGCCCTGATGCGCGAGGAAAAACTCTACTCAGCAATGTATATCGCTGGCACGGCGCTGGCCGTGGCCTTCGTAATGCTCATCGCGGAAGTGTATTATGTAAAGGTGGCCGACATTGCGCCGGAGGTACATCGCAGCACGACGTACTATCTGGACGACATGACGCTGCTGAACAACGAAGACAACATTGAGAACATCCATTATGAGACGTACCGCGACCTGTTCCAGAAGATGCAG
>ONTZ01000001.1 GCA_900320905.1 uncultured Prevotella sp. | reverse complement strand
GTCCATATATGACAGTAAAAATCAAAAAGGAAGAGGATATAGACCTATTGACTTCGTACGCAGAGAAGTATCGACTTATAATTGATGGGAACAGTCAATATATGCCCTTATGGTATACCCTGCACGTTACTCCCGAAAGTGAAAAAAGTCCGTTGCAAATCGCGAATGAACTGCATGAAAGTGGAGATTTTGCAGTATCTGAACCAGACTTGGTTTCTTGTCCCTTTATTAACACCTCGGGTGACATTGAAGAACATGAGGTCTTGCTAGAAGAGATTCCTGAAGGTGCATTGAATCAGACCACGACGGAGTTTACGGGTCCTGGATGGGATGGTGTGTATGTATATAAAAATATACAATTTTATGACACGCCTGTCGAAGAACGTCCGAAGACAGCAACTGAGTTCTTTAACGGATTCATTGGAGATGGTGTGGCCGACTGTTTTAGATGCGTCCATCATGATGAGAGCGGGAACCAGGTATATGAGTACTATCAGCAGTATTATAAGGATGTTATCGTGAAGATACATGAGAGTCATTTCTCTTACTATGATGGTGCGATAACATGGGCCGTTTGTTACTATCTGCCCATCAAGGATTTTGATGTGACACCAAAGTTCGATAAATGGGTCGCCTATGAGATATTCAAGTCGTTTATGAAACTCGAAAACTACTATGAGGACAGGTGCGAACTGCAGATCGTATGTGTTCCAGAGGGAGATTCTTATGGTCCCCGTCTTGTCTACGAGGTGAAAAAAGGCTATAATGGTCTTGTAATAGATGCCTGTTCAGGACGTGTCTTGTATAGGACTTCTTACGATTGGTGATATAAATAAAACAATAAAACAAATATATGATGATTAGGAATCTGTTATTATTAATTTTTGCGTGCTTCGCAACAATGGCGGAGGCACAAAACCAGAAGGGGACATTCTCCATCAAACCTATGGTGGGTGTTAATATCTCGTCATTAGGGTCACCAACTATCGAAGATTTTTATCATACCAAGGTCAGATTTACGGCTGGTGCTGAAACTGAGTATGGCGTAAACAACTGGCTGGGGCTGTCGTTGGGACTGATGTACTCGCAACAGGGAGCAAAAGTGGATGGTAGTGTAGCCTTAGTGCAGATGTTGGAAAATGATGAGGTACTTTACTCGGAATCACAGATGGATGGCTATTTGCACGCAGACTATCTGAATATTCCGATGATGGCCCATGTCTATATCCCAGCCATTCGTGGACTCTTCATCAATGCTGGTATCCAAATGGGATTTCTTGTCAACGACAGGATGACGGCGGATGTTTTGACTGCATCACAAACAATCAAATTATCCTCTTTACAACCTAACTCTGGTTGGTATGTTGATAACTTCAATAGTAATCCGACACACCTCACATCTGCAGTAGTCACTCAGAACAATGTCTGTAAGTCTGTTGATTTCGGAATTCCTCTGGGATTATCGTATGAGTTCAAAAATGTTTCACTTGATGCCCGCTACTATTTCGGACTGACCCAGATTGACAAAACGGAGAACCCCGATACTGCCAAGAACCGCTATTTCAGCATAACCCTGGGATATCGTTTTCATCTCTAAAAAAGCGGCCGCTGCGGGAGAGTCCTGCAGCGGTCGTGTCAGCGGGGACGGTTCTCCTGATCATTTTTCTTGGATAATATTTTGAAGTTTGGGAATAAGTTCGTATCTTTGCCGCAGAATCAGCAGACCACTAATAATATGGCACGACAGATTGGGAGTACTGGTGTTAATTTGGTATAAAAAAGAGGAGTAAAGACGAAAAAGAACGAAAATTATTCAGCCGTTTGAAGATGTTTTTATATCTTTGCGGCTGAATAATTTTTTGTGGTTATGAAAAATCTGATTGTTGCAAGAGAAAAGGAAAAGGCTGAAATTGAGCGGCTTATGAATGAGCCTACGGCACAGATACTGGCTGTATATGGAAGGCAAAGAACGGGAAAAACGTTCCTGATAAGGGAGTATTTCGGTGATAACTTTACGTTTAAGCATACGGCTGTGTCGCCTACGGAACTGAAGGAACGCGGGGACGGGGAACTGATATACCGCGTGCAATTGAATGAGTTCGCGGCTTCACTGCGAAAGTATGGCAGCAAGGATGAAACGCCCATCAGTGACTGGTTTGAAGCATTCCATCGGTTGGAGGCATTGCTGAACAGCAAGCGCAAGAAGGGAAAGTTGGTGGTGTTTATCGACGAATTGCCTTGGTTGGATACACCGAGGGCCGGGTTTCTGTCGGCCTTTGAGCATTTCTGCAACGACTATGTGATGGGCAAACATAATATGCTGTTGATTGTGTGTGGATCATCTACGAGTTGGATGCTGGACAATCTGATAAACAACAAGGGCGGTCTGTACGGTCGCTCGACGTGCGAGATGCACATCCACCCGTTTACGTTGAAAGATACAGAGCGGTATTTGGAGTGGCGTGGGCTGACGCTGGATCGCTATGACGTGACACAGGCATATATGCTGACGGGCGGTGTGGCTTATTATCTGTCGTACTTCAAGCCCGGACGGTCACTGGCACAGAACGTGGACGAGGTATTCTTCTCGGCCGACGGGTTTATGCAGAAGGAATACGATAGGCTATTTACGTCGCTGTTTGCTGACAATGTGGGCTACAAGCGCATTGTGGAGGTGCTGAGTGGAAATCGGTTCGGGCTGACGCGTGAAATGATCTCGAAGAAATCGGGAGTGGCACTGGGAGGTACGCTGAGCGGGATGCTGAAGGCACTGGTACAGAGCGACTTGGTGAGCACATATTGGAACTTCGGGGAGTCAAAGAAGATACAGTATTTCAAGTTGACAGATATGTTCTGTCTGTTCTATCTGGGTTTTGTGCAGAAGAACCCGACGGGTAACCGGACTTTTTGGAACGACAACCAGAACAGTCCTCGGCTGAACTCGTGGCGAGGGAGGGCCTTTGAGGATGTGTGCTTTGTGCATCAGCAGCAGGTGAAGCGGGGTATTGGCATTGAGGGTGTGCAGGCAGAGGTGTATCCTTGGCATGCTATGGGTGATGCTGCCAGTCCTGGGGCTCAGATAGACATGCTGATTGACAGGGCTGACAGGGTGATGAACCTGTGCGAGATGAAGTTCACGCAGAGCGACTATATGATTTCAAAGGAGTATGACGAACGGTTGCGAAATAAGATTACAGCACTGCAGGAGATTACGCAAGACAAGCGGAACGTACAGGTAGCGCTGGTGACGACGTACGGCCTGAAACAGAATATGTATAGTGGAAGGATACAGCGGGTAGTGACGCTGGAGGACTTGTTTAAATAAGAACACGGATCACGGGGACACGGATCACGGGACGGCCTGGTGAAATCGGCGAAAGACTATGAGTATAGTAGTTGGGGCAAT
The DNA here is from genome assembly GCA_900320905.1 of uncultured Prevotella sp. Taxonomy (GTDB): domain Bacteria; phylum Bacteroidota; class Bacteroidia; order Bacteroidales; family Bacteroidaceae; genus Prevotella. The sequence goes on along the minus strand of ONTZ01000001.1, from coordinate 112,458 downwards.
GACTATCACAATCTAGCAGCACACAGGGTATAGATGTAATAGCAGAGAGGGCGGGATCAAATACCTGTCCCCATGTTCTCTATGATCTCGACGGACGAAACAGGGGAACCGCAGCATTGCAGTTCCCCTGTTTTATGACTCTTTTCTCTTTATTTATTCTTCAACTCTGGGTTCACGAAGCGCTTCGGTCTCTCCATGACCTTTGTGCTGTCAGCATCGCCAGAGCGGGTGCGTGCCCAGTAGTAATCGTCGTACCAACTGTCGAAGCCCCACCTATAGTTATCGTAACGCGGACGGCTCACGCAGTAGAGTTCGAAATCGACTATATTGTCACCATCGTAGATAGTACCACAGAAACGATTGGAGTTGAGGTGATAGTCACGGATCTCAATTCTGTCGTTATCCTCGATGAAATAAACGTAGATGACACCGTTGTTGACAGACCAGTTAATATGGTTGGCCACATAGTCCCAAGGTGCTCCCCTATAGTAGTCCACCCAGATACCCGAGCCTTTGGTAAAACGGAACGGATCTATCTCGAAGGTAATCTCCGTACGGGTGATATCGTAGGTTCTGCCATCCCAGTTAGAGGAGATATACATGTTTCCACTCCAAGTACCCTCTAAGGTATCGGCGATCATTTCATCCTCGCAAGAGGTGAAGGCCAGTGCCATTATCGCCATCATCAGCATTGTGTAGATCTTTTTCATAATTGTACCCTTTCTATATCTTTTGTTAGACATTTGTTTTAATTCACGCTGCAAAGGTAAGACTTTTTTGGGAGAGAAACAAAGGGAAATCCCGAATTGTGCAGCGGGATTTCCCTAAATGTATATAGAGGTTTGGGTTACTTCAAGAGGTTCATGGTGTCGGTGGCAATCATCAGTTCCTCATCGGTAGGAATGACGACGACCTTCACCTTCGAGTCATCAGCAGAGATGATGGCTTCCTCGCCGCGCACCTTGTTCTTCTCCTCGTCGAACTTGATGCCGAGGAACTCCATGTTCTTGCAGACCTCCGAACGCATGCCGATCTGGTTCTCACCGACACCAGCCGTGAAGACGACGACATCAAGACCACCCATCGCAGCAGCATAGGCACCGATATATTTCTTGATACGGTAGAAATACATGTCCTGTGCCAGTTTAGCACGCTCGTCGCCGTTCTTGGCGGCATTCTCCACATCGCGCATATCAGAGGAGCCACCAGTCAGACCTGCCACACCACTCTTCTTGTTGAGCAGGTTGCTCATGCCATCGGCATCCAGTCCCAGTTTCTTCTCGATGAAGGTCACGGCACCACCGTCGATATCTCCGGCACGGGTTCCCATCATCAGACCCTCCAACGGGGTCAGACCCATAGACGTGTCAATACACTTGCCATCGACGATGGCAGCAATCGAACCGCCATTACCCACATGACAGGTCACCATCTTTGTACCCTCGGCAGGGATGCCCAAGAACTCACAGGCACGGGCTGACACATAACGGTGAGAGGTACCGTGGAAGCCATAACGACGAATGCCGTACTTCTCGTAGAGTTCGTAGGGGATGGCATACATAAAGGCCTTCGGCGGCATGGTCTGGTGGAAGGCAGTATCAAACACGCCCACCTGAGGCAGTCCTGGCATCAGTTCCTTCACGGCATTCACGCCCTTCAGGTTGGCAGGATTATGCAGGGGAGCCAGGTCTGAGCACTCCTCAAAGGTCTTCAGCACCTCGTCGGTGAGGATGACGGACTTGTTGAACTTCTCGCCACCATGCACCATACGGTGACCCACTGCATCAATCTCGTCAAGACTCTTGATGACCCCGATCTCAGGGTCGGTAAGCAGGGAGAAGATAAACTTCACACCCTCGGTATGCTCAGGGATGTCGTGCATAATCTGACGCTTCTCACCATTGGCTAGTTTCACCTTGACAAAGGCACCGTCCAAGCCCACACGCTCAGCACCGCCACTAGTCATCACGGATTTATCATCCATGTTATACAATGCATATTTAATAGAACTGCTGCCACAGTTTAAAACTAATATTTTCATGTTCTATTGTTCAATTAATATTATTTCTTGGCATCCATGGCCTGGCAGGCGGTGATGGCAACCATGTAGTAGATGTCATCAACAGAACAACCACGAGAGAGGTCGTTCACAGGACGGGCGATACCCTGAAGCACAGGACCGATGGCGATGGCATCGCCTAAACGCTGCACCATCTTATAACCGATATTGCCCACCTCGAGGTTGGGGAACACAAGGACGTTGGCCTTGCCGGCAATGTCAGAGCCAGGTGCCTTCTTCGCACCTACGCTGGGAACCAAGGCTGCATCAGCCTGGAGTTCACCATCGATCTTCAGGTCAGGTGCCATCTCCTTGGCCAGGCGGGTAGCCTCAATCACCTTGTCGCATACCTCATGCTTGGCACTTCCCTTCGTTGAGAAACTCAGCATGGCCACACGGGGATCCTCGAATCCAGCCACCGCCTTTGCCATCTGAGCCGTACAGACAGCAATCTGAGCCAATTGATTGGCATCGGGCATCGGGGTAACAGCCACATCGGCCACAACCAGTACACCATCCTCACCATACTGCTTCTGCTTTGAAATGAGCAACAGACCGCCACTCACACAAGTGATGCCAGGAGCACACTTGATAATCTGCAAGGCAGGACGCAAGGTATCGCCAGTGGTAGAGAGGGCACCACTGATCTGACCATCAGCACCCTCCGTCTTGATAATCATACAACCATAGTAGAGAGGGTTCTTCACCAACTTACGAGCCTCTTCGATAGTCATACCTTTACTCTTACGGAGTTCTGCCAGTTTCTCAGCATACTCCTCAGCCTTCGGACTGTTCTCCGGATCGATGATGGTAGCCTTGTCGATGTTCTGCAGTCCCCACTCGGCGGCGAGTTTCTTGATCTCATCGGGATTACCCAACAGGATGATGTCTGCAATATCATCAGCCATGACCCTGTCGGCTGCACGAAGTGTACGCTCCTCTGTTGCCTCGGGGAGCACGATGCGCTGCTTGTTTGACTTAGCACGCGCTACAATTTGACTTAATAAATCCATTGTCTGTTTATTTTTATTTGTTTTGAAAATTGATTCACTCTGTTTCTGCCAGTTCCTTGCTCAGAATACTCTCCAAATCCTCCGCAGACAGACGCAAGTGGAACTCACCCTTGATGGCTACAGAGATACCACCCGTCTCCTCACTGACGACTACTGCCACCGCATCACTCTCCTGCGAGACACCCATGGCTGCACGATGGCGCAGACCCAGTTCTTTCGGAATACTCAGGTCGTGGCTGACAGGCAAGATACAGCCTGCCGCCTTGATTCGATTGTTCGAGATGATCATGGCACCATCGTGTAGCGGTGCGTTCTTGAAGAAGATGTTTTCTATCAACTGCTGGTTGACATTCGCATCAATCTGGTCGCCTGTCACAATAATATCATCGAGGGGAATATCCCGTTCAAGGATAATCAGCGCACCCACCTTCTCACGACTCATATTCTGAGAAGCCATAACGATAGGGATGATGGTAGTCATCACCTCCATCTTCGCCTCATGCGACCCTTTCTTCGACTTGAACAACTTGGCAACAGCCTTCATACGCTGATGGGCACCTAGGTTATAGAGGAACTTCCGGATGTCCTCCTGGAAGATGACGATCATGGCGATCACACCAACGCTAACCAGTTTGTCCATAATGGTACCCAACAGGCGCATCTCTAAGATCTGTGAGACAAACAGCCAGAGGGCAGCAAACATCATAATGCCAATGAACACGTTCAACGAACGCGAATCACGCATCAGTCGATAGATATAGTACAACATCAGAGCGACCAGTAATATGTCGATGACGTCTTTTATGCCAAACTCAAAAAACACTTTGTTATTTACAATTTAACCATTTACAATCTACGATTTAATTTGCTGGACGATACTGACGCATTCCACGGCCTCTCTCACATCGTGTACACGGAGGATACTGGCACCCTTCATCAGGGCGACGGTATGGAGTGCTGTCGTGCCATTGAGCGACTCGCCGGCCGTACAACCGAATGTCTTGTAGATCATCGATTTCCGCGAGACACCTACGAGCACAGGCAATGCCATGACCTGCAACTGTTCCAGTTCGTTCATAATCTGGTAGTTCTGTTCCAACGTCTTACCAAAGCCAAAGCCAGGATCGAGGATGATGTCCTTGGCACCAAAGTCGCGCAACTGCTGCACCTTCTGGGCAAAGACCAACAGAGTCTCGCGCATTGTGGGTTGTACGGACATTAATATATAAGGTGTACCCAGACGAGCCACCATACGGAATATCTCCGGACCACCCTCGCTCACATCGTTGATGATGTCGGCACCAAACTCCTCCACTGCCATCCGCGCCACATCTGGACGGAAAGTGTCAACGGAAACCACAGCAGAGGGCTGTTCACGACGCACCACTGTCAGAGCGAAGCGCAACCGTTCCATCTCCTCCGACTCAGAAGCCACCTCTGCCCCCGGACGGGTAGAGCAACCTCCTACGTCGATGATGGAACCTCCCTCGCTGACAATCTGGTGGCAGCGCTCAGCGATTTCTCCTTCCGTCTGCTTGCGACTTCCCGCATAGAAAGAATCGGGTGTCACATTCAGGATACCCATCACCTGAGGCACCCTGAGATCCATCAGAAAACCATGTATATTCAACGTATAGTCCATAATCGCCCACAAAGTTACAAATTATTTCTCATTTCTCATTTCTCATTTCTCATTTTTTTGTATCTTTGCAGCAAAATTTACGAAGTTTATGGAAATAAAGGAACTGTATAGGCTCTATCAGCAGCACCCCTGCATCACGACAGACAGTCGTGACTGTCCTGAGGGGAGTATCTTCCTCGCCCTCAAAGGCGAGTCGTTCGACGGCAACAAATTCGCCCTGCAAGCCCTCGAAAAAGGCTGCGCCTATGCCATCATCGATGACAAGGCTATCCTAGAAACCCTAGGAGATCCTAGGATATCTGGTGATCGCCTCATCCTCGTCGATGACTGCTTGCAGACCTTCAAAGACCTGGCGCGCGAGCATCGGCGCCAGTTCGATATCCCTGTGATTGGCATCACAGGCACCAACGGCAAGACCACCACAAAGGAACTCGTGGCTGCCGTACTCTCGCAGAAATACAATGTACTCTATACCCAGGGGAACTTCAACAATGACGTGGGTGTACCCAAGACGCTCTTCCGTCTGACCAAGGAACATGAGATTGCCGTGATAGAGATGGGTGCCAGTCATCCCGGCGACATCAAGACCTTGGTAGAGACAGCAGAGCCTACTTGTGGCCTCATCACCAACGTAGGTCGTGCACATCTGCAAGGGTTCGGATCGTTCGAGGGGGTCATCAAGACCAAGTGCGAACTCTACGATTTTCTCCGCACCCGTGAGGACGGTCTGATTTTCATCAATGCTGACAATGAACACCTGATGGATCAGATTGGAGACGACGAAGATATCTGGATCACCCCCTACTCCACCAGTCCTGACAATCAGTATACCTGTATCAGCGGTGAGGTGATAGAATGTAATCCCTTCCTGAAATTCCGTTGGCGCGAGCCCCTGATGACATTAGAGGAGGAGGGGCGCAGCACTAAGTGGCACAAGGTACAGACGCACCTCATCGGTGCTTACAATATCGACAACCTCCTGGCTGCCATCTCCGTGGGTATCAACTTCGGTGTGGAACGCAAGAAAATCTGCGAAGCCCTTGAAAACTATGTACCATCGAATAACCGCAGTCAGATGACCGTCACAGAGAAGAACCACCTGATTGTGGATGCCTACAATGCCAACCCTACCTCTATGCAGGCAGCCTTGGAGAATTTCAGTCTGATACAGGCCGACCGGAAGATGGCTATTCTCGGACAGATGGGCGAACTGGGCGACGAGAGTGATAAAGAGCACCGTAAGATGGTGAACTATCTGGAACAGGCAGGCTATGATGAAGTATGGCTCGTGGGTGACAACTTCAAGGAGATCGACTGTCCTTTCCGTAAGTTCCATGACGTGGAAGAGGCGAAGGCCGCCATCCAGAAGGACTGCCCCGAGGGCTACTATATTCTGATTAAAGGCAGCAACAGCAACAAACTCTTCCAACTGCCGGAATTGTTGTAGAAAATGAGAAATGTTGATTACTATAGGGTGCTGAAACTGCGGATGAAGGCTTGCGGAGAATCTCTGAAGGCTTTCATGAGGCGCAGGAAATATATATCGAATGGCTTGCAGGGGTTGGTCATAGTTTCTCTATTTACTGCCTGCTCCTCGATTCCTGAGAATACTACGCTGGAAGAGGGCAATGCCGTCTATTACTGGCGAACGGACCTGAAACTCGACTCCACGGAACGGGCGTTTCTCCAACAGTATCATATCAATAAGGTGTACTGTCGCTATTTCGACGTGGTGATGAGCGAGTCGGGCGAGCCCAAGCCCAACGCCACCATCACCTTCTCCGACCCCCTGCCCGACAGCATCGAGATTATCCCCACCGTCTATATCACGGAGGACTGCATGCATCAGAAGCACGAAGGCTTTGCGGAAAAACTCGTGAAGCGTATCCTCCAGATGAACGAGACGAACAACATCCATAACGTACGCGAAATTCAGATCGACTGCGACTACACCTCGAAGAGCCGCAAGACCTACTACGAATTCCTCAAAGCGGTTAGTGTTTCTTGGAACCTAGGATATCCTAGGAAAGACCTTGGACAGCCTAAGATCTCTACCACCATCCGCCTGCACCAACTCTCCATGGAGGCACCGCCCGTGGACTACGGTTCACTGATGATCTACAATACTGGCGACCCCAGCAAATGGGAGGAGCGCAACCCTATCCTCGACTATCGCGACGTGTATCCCTATCTGGATCGGCTCGACCAATATCCATTACCTCTGGCAGCCGCTTATCCTGTCTTCCACTGGATCAGGGATATGTATGGCGTACGGGTGGAACATACCGTCGAGGCAGAGGAGATACTCAAAGTAAAAAGAGCGATGGAGAAAGAGCGCAAGAACCTCAGTCGTTCCATCATCACCTATCATTTGGATAAAGAAAACATTAACAGATACAAACCAGAAACCTATGAAGAGATTTATCATCATTAGTCTGATGACAGCCATGACGCTGCCGTTGCTTGCCTGTGCCGGAGGGGGTACGGACAACTATTACCTGTTCAGCCCCTTTGTCGGCAACAACTTCAAAAGCCGTGTGGAGAAAATCTGCAACGACAACTGGAAGGCCTACCTCGGCTCGACAGAGGAGTATTATTGGTTCAATGCCGACGAGGTCATCAAGGCAGCCCAGCAGAAGGGCGACGCCCTGATGGTCACTTATATCCAGAACCTACAGAAATATCTCGATTGTGTCGACATTGAGCAACGCAAACAGTATGAGTGGAACTATCCCACGAAGGAAGACATCGATGGTCAGAAACGCACTCTGCAGGCCGTGCGCACATACGCCCTCGGCAAGACGAAGAGTAAGTTGCGCTCCCAGCATGCCCTGCTTTACATGCGCTGTAACATGATGTTAGGGCAACACCATGAGAATGTCACCTACTGGGAACAGACTGCCAAGGACTTCATCGAGACCGTCTATAAGGACATGATGAAAAACATCTATGCCGGTGCGCTCTACAAGACAGGTCGGGAGGCTGAGGCCGGTGAACTCTTTGCCGAGATGGACGACGAGGAGAGTCTGATGACACAGTTCTACAAGAAACGCTCCTACCTCGCCATCAGTCAGCACTACAAGCAGAACCCCACCTCGAAGGCCCTGCCTTGGTTGCTGAAGGACTTCGTAAACAATGCCCAGGAGGCTGCCGATGCCGTCAACGGCGGTGGCGGCTCTGTTGGCAAACAGTTCATCCGCGACATCAACAAACAGGAGTCTTGGCAGATGCAGCAGTTCTGTGAGATGGTGGTCCGCGAGGGCAAGACCGACTGTCCCATCATGTGGAAGAGTGCCAAGGCCTGGCTGGAGTTCCTTGCCGGCAACCAGAAGGAGGCAGCCAACGATATCCTCGAAGCCACAAAACTCGAGGGTACAACCCGCATGAAGGACAATGCCCGCGTACTGCTTCTCTATATTACTGCCGCCCAGGCCAAGCCCAGTGAAGCCTTCGACGACTATCTGACTGACGAGTTACAATGGCTGAAGCAGAAACAAGAAGAAGAAGGTGGCTATTTCTTCTCTGGTGCCGAAAACCGTCTCACTAACAAGGTGCTTGTGCCGCACTACAGATCCAACCCCGTACGTCTTGCCGCCATCTGTCTCGCACTCTACAGCGCCGGCTGTGGCTTTGACCTCGACACCCTCAACGTCAGCAGTACAGAGAAATTTCTCTACTACACCAACACTCCAGGCAACAACAAGTTGGACAAATACCTGAAGGCCAATCTCCACGAGAACGACACCGTGCTCTCAGAACTCATTGGTACGAAGTACATGCGTCTCTGCCAGTGGGACAAGGCCATCCAGTGGTTAAAGGATATCCCTGTCGGTTTCTACAACGAGTATCGTAGCAGGGAATACCGTTACTATTCCGTCCTTCGTAAATACACTGTAGAGCCGTGGATAAAACGCCAGTGGCTCAATAGCGATGAGGCTTGGGAGAAAGACGTGAAGTGGTGGAAGAACCTCAAACTCGACTTCTGTAAGGAGATGCAGATGATGGAAGGCTCACTCGACCTCCTGAAGGGCAAAGCCTACGACCAACGCTGCTATAACCTCGCCGTCTACTATGCCCAGGCTAGTGTCCACGGCGACTGCTGGTGGCTGATGCGCGACTACAAGGGTGCCTATGACAAGGTACGCGTCAACGAAGTGGATTTTGGACAGAAGGCTTATGAGATGTTACAGAAGGCTGCCATGTCGTCCGACCCGGCCCTGAAGCGCAAGGCCCTCTTCGGCATGGGTTACAGGGAACTCTACGGTGTCTTACCCTACAGCGAAAGCAACGGTAAACTATGGCGCGAGAAAGTGTGGGACACTGACAAGTCTGAATATGTGGATAAAGTCAACTCAAGCGGTCTGCAGTACCGTGCCTTCCAAGCACTATACGACCTGACTAACGACCAGCCGGAGGAGGAGTATATCCGCAAGTGCGACGAGTATGCCCAGTTCTGTAAGTACTACCGTCAGCATAAAAATTAAAAAAAATCGGCGTTTTATGCACGTATTTCGAAAAATAGCAGTACCTTTGCAGGCGATTTCTGAGAAAAGTGCCTGCAAAGGCAGGCTAATCGGGATGTAGCGCAGTTGGTAGCGCACTACGTTCGGGACGTAGGGGTCGGGCGTTCGAGTCGCCTCATCCCGACCAACAGAAAGACGTGATTGCAAGAAGTGGTTGCCGCATGGCAACCACTTCTTTTATTCTTTGGCGGCAACGCCCTTTCCCTCCGGGTCGCGCTTGAGTTCTTCAATCATCTCGTCGATCTTACGGAGTTCGCGTGGGATGCGGATGTTCTGCGGACAGTGGGGCTCGCACTGACCACACTGAATACAGTGGTCGGGCTGACGGTCACGCGGCACGACACGATCCAATGAGATGAGATATTGCCGACGGTGCTTACGATATTCCTTGTCGCCAATGCCCATCGGCAGCGAACCCTCGTTCTTACATTTATTATAATGTACGAAGATAGCGGGGATATCAATGCCATAAGGACAGGGCATACAATACTTACAATCATTACAGGGGATATTCTCCAGACGCACGATCTTGTGTGCAATATCCCCATCGAGATACCGCATTTCCTCATCTGTGAGCGGGGTGAGCGGACAATAAGAAAGCAGATTGTCCTTCAGGTGTTCCATATAGGTCATGCCGCTGAGTACGGTGAGCACCCCCTCGGGAGTACCCGCATAGCGGAATGCCCATGAAGCGACGCTGCGCTCCGGAGCCTTACTTTTCAGTTCAGTCATCAGGTACTGTGGCAGATTGGCCAGACGACCTCCGAGCAATGGTTCCATGATGACGGCAGGAATGCCACGCTTCTGGAGTTCGGCATAGAGATACGAGGCATCCACGTTACGTTCATTGATCTCATTGGCATAGTCCCAGTCAAGATAGTTGAGTTCAATCTGCACGAAGTCCCAATGGTACTTATCCTGCATGGCGAGTACCTCGTCGAACACTGCCTGATAGCCGTGGAACGAGAATCCGAGGTTACGGATACGGCCCGCCTCACGCTCCTTCATCAGAAAGTCCATGATACCGTTATCCACATAGCGACTGTTGAACTCGTCCATACCACCACCGATGGCGTGCAACAGATAGTAGTCGATATAGTCGACTTGCAGTTCCTTCATCGAATTGAGGTACATCTCCTTCGACTTCTCAAACGACCAGTAGTCACGGTTGAAGTTAGAGAGTTTCGTGGCAATGAAGTATTCACTGCGCTTATGACGGCTGAGGGCAATACCCGTACAATGCTCCGACTTACCCTGACAATAGACAGGAGAGGTGTCGATATAGTTCAGACCATGCTCCAGGGCATAGTCAATCTGTTTGTTGATCATCTCCTGGTCAAACTCATCTGAGTTATCCACCTTTGTCGGCAGGCGCATCATGCCATAGCCTAAAATTGACACCTTTTCCTTTGTCTTGGGATTCTCGCGGTAGGTCATCTTACCTACAGACGGCTCAACTTGGTTCTTATATTCCTCTGCGGCCTGTTCTCCAGCCTTGTTGGCATCCTTACAACCAGCCATCACAGCAGCCGTTCCCGCAGCCCCTGCTCCAAATACCTTCAAAAACGAACGGCGCGATATATTCTTCTTTTCCATAATCTTTTCTTTTTTTTCTAGGAGATTCTAGGTAATCCTAGGTTTTTCTAGGAATGCCTAAATATTTTTATGTACTTCGTGACCCTCGACGTAGATGGCCGAGAAGGGCCGGGCCGGACAGACATACTCACAGGCGCCACAGCCGATACAGGCACTCTCGTTGATGGCGGGTATCGTGGGCGACTCCTCATCATTCTCATCGAGCATCACCATCTCGATGGCTCCGGAGGGACAGTGACGGGCACAGTTGCCGCACTCCACCTTATCAGTGATTGCCACACAATTCTTCTGGATGAATACCGCGTGACCTATCTGGACAGATGTCTTCACATCCTGGTCAATCAGTTTGATGGCACCTGCAGGACAGACCTCCGAACAACGGGTACACTCCGGACGGCAGTAACCATGCTCGTACGACATCACAGGCAGCATCAGGTGCATCAGGTCAGAAGAAGGACGCAACACCTGGTTAGGACATTCCGAGACACAGAGTTGACAGCCCGTACAATGCTGAGCGAAGTGGTCGAAGGAGAGAGAGCCTGGAGGCGTGAGCGGCGTCTGACGCTCAGGAGCCACCTTGTCCTCAATCTCCGCCAAGCCACCATCCATCAGTTTCTCCTTCTTCTGGGCAATGGCAGCGGTAGTGACAAGAGCCGAAGCCAGCAAGAAACTGGTATATTTCAGTGCTCCGAATTTGCAGGAGGCAATGCAGTTGCCGCAGACCACGCAACGACTATAATCCACAGTATGCGTCTTGTAGTCGATGCAGGCAGCCTTGCAGTTTTTCGAGCAGAGCGAACAGTTCTTGCATTTCTCCTCGTCGAAATGGATCTTCAGCCATGAGAAGCGGGCGAAGAACGAGAGGAAGGTACCCACAGGACAAATCGTATTGCAATACGTACGTCCCCCCCGCCAGGCCAACACGAAGAGAACCACCAATGTCACGGCAGCGATGACGAACACAGGCATTGAGCGCATCCACGTATCGACGCTATAAAAGGCATAACTGTCGGCCCGCTCCGCTATCGTCGCCAGTATATTATTTCCGAACTTCCAGACTGGCTGGAAGATCATCGTGGCGATACGGCCATAGGCACTATATGGTGCCAACAACTGGAAGAAGGCACCCACGCCAGTCACCAGAGCGATGATAAACAGTCCCAACACAGGATAGCGCAGCCAGCGCACCTCCTTGGAGTAACTGTATTTATTCTTCTTCCTACGAAACCTCGCCAGGACATCCTGAAAGACTCCCAGCGGACAGATTATCGAACAGTAGATACGTCCGAAGACGAGCGTCAGTACCACTAACGCCACAACGACAATCACGTTGAGGGCCATCACTGCGGGCAGGAACTGAATCTTAGCCAACCAGCCCAGCCAATGGTGTAAAGTCCCCGTGAAGTCGAGGAACAGCAGTGTGACCAGCACAAAGACCACCGCTGCAAGGATCGTTCTGATTTTCTTTAGCATAACAGATCTATTTATTTTATCAACTTTCTCACTTTACAATAAGAATGCTCACCTCATAGAGCAACCATATCGGCAGAGCCACGATGAAGAGCGTAAACGCATCCGTCGTCGGAGTGATAATGGCTGCCACCACAAGTATGACCACAACGGCATGACGGCGCATCGAGCGCATCATCTGCCTATTGACCAGTCCCATCCGACCTAATATCCAACTTACCACCGGCAGTTCGAACACAATACCCATCACAAGGCACATCATAATCAGCGTGTCCATATACGACTGCAGTGTCAGCATGTTCGCCACATCGGGACTTACCTGATACGTTCCTAAGAATTTCACCGTCAACGGGAAAATCAGGAAGTAGTTGAGCGCCGTACCCAGCATAAACATCAGGTAACCGCTTGTGCAGAGCAGCGTGGCATATTTCCTCTCATTGTCATAGAGCGCAGGTGAGATAAAGCGGAAGAATTGCCAGATGATATAAGGCGAGGCCACCAACACACCCGCATACATTGCCGTCTTCAGGTGAATCATAAACTGCTCCGTCAGTCCTGTGTTCATCAAGTGGATGTTGAACGGCTCCACGCCCATCAGTCTGTACGTGATGAAATCACTCGTGCGAGGTGCCAGCACCACCGCAAACAGTTCCTCTTTCAGGCAGAAAGCCACCGCAGCAGCCACCACGGTGATTACGAGGATGCGAATGATGACGGAGCGCAGTTCATCAAGGTGATCCCAAAAGGTCATCACCTGCTCACTCATCCTTTTTCTCTTCGTCCTTCGTGATATCCGTCACCTCATTCATTCCCTCCTTGAAACTCTTGACGCCCTTGCCAAGGCCCTTCATCAGTTCGGGAATCTTCTTGCCGCCGAAAAGCAGTAGGACAATCAATGCGATAACCAGTATCTCTTGCATGCCAAGTCCAAACAGCAATAATGATTCAAACATATCTTTTTATTATTTAGTTTTATCTGTCGCTGCAAAGATAAGCATTATTTGGCAAACCACCAAATTTTTCTTCATTTCATTTTCACATGAGGCTGATTGTTGCGCCTACAGGCACTATCCGTTTCATTCCTCTGCTGCCTTCAGGTAATTCGCGCCCTCTTCCTCAAAATCTGGATAAGGTTGTCCAACGACGGCATGATCCTTCAGCCAAATCCTGTTCAGTGTATAGGCCAACGACGTCAACGTGTCCTCTCGTTTCGACGGTTTCAATTCACACTCCCACACTGTGATGCAGTGCCATCCCATCTCTGCCAACCGTTTCTGCTCCTCGGTATCCCTCTCCTGATTCCTGCGAATCTTCGCCACCCAGAACTCCCGATTCGTCCTCGGAATCTTACAGCACTCAGAACTTTTCACTTCTCCCCTTTCACTTTTCACTTCTCCCTTTTCACTTTTCACTTCCACATGGTGCCCATGCCAGAAGCACCCATTCACAAAGACACACGTCCTGTATTTCCTCAGCACCAAGTCTGGATGCCCAGGCAACTTGGGAGAGTTCAGTCTATATCGGAATCCTCTCTTCCACAGTCCTCGGCGCACAATCATCTCAGGCTTCGTATCCTTCGAATGGATTGCCGCCATATTCTTGTGCCGCCGAGCCTGCTCTTTTATCTTTTCTACTACGATTCTGTCAGCAGGCAGCCAATCCACACAGTCGAACTGATTTTTGCTGAGCCATCGTGAAGCCTCGTGCTCCTTCAGAGTCAGACGGCCACTCTCGATGTGGCACCAGAAGCAGTGCATCTTCAAGTGAAACTTCGGATAGTCATATTCCACCGTCTGCACCAACTGCTCTATGACAATTCTCGTTTCCAGTTCCTCCCAGATCTCACGCTTCAAAGCCTCTTCTGGCGACTCCCCAGGCTCCATCTTGCCCCCAGGGAACTCCCAGCCGTCTTTCATATCGCCACATCCCCGCTGAGTGGCGAAGATGCGCCCCTCGTCATCGTGTATAATCGCTGCTACTACTTCTATCTGTTTCATTCCATTTCGTCTGGGCTATCGTAGAACTCCATTGCAGCCAGAGCGGGATGTTGTTAATACTCCACGTATGGCGTGAGGCGTTCGATGACTTCTGGGGGAAAGTCCTTCGAGAGACGGAGATCCTGAAGGCTTTTGAGGGGACCGTGCAGACGACGGTAATCTGTTATCGCACGAGCCTGATAGAAGTTGATATAAGGATGTTTCTTCAGGTCGTTGAGCGAGAGCGTGTTGACATTCAACAGATGAGGCTTGGCGTTCTCGATGACCAGATAATCCTTGGCATCAAGAGGAAAATTCTCGATTTCATCGAGTTGATCGACACTGACATAGCCTCCCAGTCGCTCTCCGTACTGCACCACCTTCCGTGCGAAATAAGATCCGATGCCTGGCACGGTCTTCAGTTGTGTGGTGTCAGCCGTATTGAGTACGATATGCTCCCCTGCCTTGAGTTTCACCTGATAATGCGCCACCACCGAGTCGCGCTCCCCATGGTCAAGAGTCTTTCCCCGACTGAAAGCCGTGTCACGATAGACCACCTTCGTACGGACATAGACTGTCTTGTCGCGATAGGACTGGCGACGGAAGGAGTCGCGGGTGTTATGTTTTTCAGGGACGCTGTCAGCAGCCAACAGTTCATTGGATGTATCGTTCTCGCCACCCGTCAGGAAGATGACACCCAAGGCTATGGCAATCACGCAGAGCAAGGTGAGAATCACCTTCCTGTCCGACTTCCGCAAGTAAAAAAATTCTTTCAGCATTCTTCATTTAAATAACACCAAACTGATGCATCAGGATCAGGAAGATACAGACGGGTACGACATAGCGGACGCAGATCATATAGATATTGAAAAATGACTTGGCCCTATTTGTCTCCCAGTTCGTGAACTCCTCGCGCACGATAGCCTTAGAGGCAAACCAACCCACGAGGATACTCGTCAACAGGGCACCCATAGGCAACATAATCTGTGCCGTCAGGTAGTCGCAGAAGTCCATGAGCGGTTTGCCAAACACTTGAATGTTGGGCCTCCCCACTGACAAGGAGCAAAAGATGGCAAGCACACTGCATACCACCGTCAGGATCCAAGCCGCACTTGACCGTTTCATCTTCAGTTCCTCGTGGAAAAACGCCGTGCCAATCTCATGCATGGAGATGGTGGAAGTGAGGGCAGCGAACACCAACAGGGCGTAGAACATAATCGATATGACATAGCCCAATGCAGGCATAAACGCAAACGCCTGTTGGAAAACATTTGGCAGGGTAATGAAAATGAGCGAAGGTCCGCTGTCGGGCTGCACCCCTACGGAGAAGGCTGCAGGGAAGATCATCAGACCCGCCAACAGGGCGATGAGGAAATCTAACAATGCTATCTGTGTGGCAGAAGCCAACAGACGCGTATGCTTCGTGAAATAACTGGCATAGGTGCAGAGACAGGCCGTGCCAAGACTCAGCGAGAAGAACGCTTGTCCCAAGGCTTCGAGGAACACGCTGCTGGTGACCTTCGAGAAGTCGGGCTTTAATAAGAACTCTATACCTTTCGATGCGTTCGGGAGCGAGCACGAGGCGATGACGAGGACCAGCAACAGAACAAAAAGCAGGGGCATCAGCAGTTTCGAAGCCCGTTCGATGCCATTCTGTACACCTCGTACGATAATGAAATGCGTGATGAGGATAAAGGCGATGCCTAAGACAGCTGGTTTGATGGGATCGCCCGAGAACTCCTGGAAATACTGTTGCACATACCCCGTGTCTCCCTTCAGGCCTCCTACGATGGAAGTCCCTAAGTATTGCAGACACCAGCCAGCGACCACGGCGTAGAAGCCGAGGATAATCGTCGAGGTGATGATACCGAGGATGCCTACGAGTCCCCAGCCCTTGCCTTTGGAGAAACTGGCATAGGCACGATAAGCATTTGCCTGCGAGTGACGTCCCACGATGAACTCGCTGACCATCCCAGGGATGCCCAGCATCAGGATACATCCTAAATAGATGAGGATAAAGGCTGCCCCACCGTTGTGTCCCGTCATATACGGGAAACGCCACACATTTCCCAGTCCGACAGCCGATCCCGCCGTCGCCAGGATAATACCTATCCTACTTCCGAAATTACCTCTATCAGACATACTTTTTTAATTAGTAATGAGTAATTATCAAAGAAGTCCCAACTGATGCAGGAAGATAAACAGGATACAGATCGGGCAGACGTATTTCACCAGGAAGAGATAAACATGGAAGAAACGTGTCACCCGTAGGGTTCCATAGTTGGTAAACTCGTCGCGCACCAGTTTGTGCGGTACGAACCAGCCAATGAGGATGCATGTCAGGAAACCGACAATAGGTAGGAAGATCTGTCCCGTCACAAAGTCGAAGAGGTCGAAGAGGGTTTTGCCCAACAGGTGCATGAACTGTCCCGAAGGTCCTAACGACAGTGAACAGAAGGCACCGATGACACAGCATGACACGGTGACGATGAGGGCTGCCATCTTACGCGTGATACGGAACTCCTCCTGGAAGAAAGAGGTGCTCACCTCATGGAGCGACATCAGCGATGTCAGTGCCGCCAACGACAGGAGCAGATAAAACAGCAATGAGATGACATACCCCACTACCGGTACATTGCCGAAGGCCTGTTGGAACACATTCGGCAGGGTGATGAAGATCAGTGAAGGACCGCTGTCGGGATTCACGCCCACAGAGAAGGCTGCAGGGAAGATCATCAGTCCTGCGAGGATAGCCACCACGGAGTCGATGATGCCAATCTGAACGGCGGAGCCCGTCAGGTTGGTGGATTTCGAGAAATAACTCGCATAAGTACAGATACAGCCCATCGCAATGCTCATCGAGTAGAACGACTGTCCGAGCGCCCCGAGGAACACGTCGCCGTTGACCATGTCCCAGTCTGGCTTGAACAAGAACTCGATGCCCTTGGAGGCATTGGGCAACATACACGCTGCCACGACAATGACCAATAATAATATAAATAAGGTGGGCATCATCAGTTTCGAGGCTCGTTCAATACCGTCGCGCACCCCATGCTCGATGATCAGGTAGGTAGCAAGGAGCATCAGGAGCGTCCAGAAGATCGGCTTGACAGGATCCTCGGAGAACTGCACGAAATACGTCTTGAAGAAGTCTGGGTTGCCACCGTCCAAGTGTCCGACGAGAGAAGCCCAGATATACTGCAGGCACCAGCCCGACACCACAGCATAATAGCCCGTGATAAGGAAACCCGTGAGCACACTCATATAACCGATAAGTGACAGTGGGTTTCTGCCACCCACCTTTAGATAGGCACGAGCCGTATTGGCCTGCGCATGACGCCCGATGATGAACTCACTGATCATACAGGGGATGCCCAAAAGCAAGACACAGCCCACATAGATGAGGATAAACACGGCCCCGCCGTTCTGTCCTGTCATATAAGGGAAGCGCCACACATTACCTAACCCCACCGCCGAACCGGCTGTGGCCAGGATAACTCCGAGTTTACTTCCGAAATTAGCCCTTTCTAACTTAGCCATCTGCCTTTTTCTTCTATTTTAAATGCAAAAGTACAAATATTACCGCAAATTCTTTTTTATTAAACAAGGATTATATGGATTTTATGGATTTTTTATGTAATTTTGCAGCGAAATAGTAAGAATGATGAGTTTAATTCGCCACTTTGTCAGGAAATATCCCTTCTCCTGTGTCTGTATCGCCCTGATATGGATCCTGTCGCTCACC
This sequence comes from uncultured Prevotella sp., assembly GCA_900320905.1. GTDB lineage: Bacteria > Bacteroidota > Bacteroidia > Bacteroidales > Bacteroidaceae > Prevotella. The sequence continues at coordinate 94,434 of ONTZ01000001.1, read as the reverse complement.
CCCTTCTTCCCTGAGACGCCACTCGACAATGTGCGTTTCATCGACAAATGGGTGCATATCCTGATGTATGGCGGCACCTTTACCGTCGTCTGGCTGGAATATTATTTCAAGCACAAGAAGTATGACTGGGAGAAACTGTTCTGGTGGGGTTGGCTCACTCCCATCCTGATGAGCGGTCTTTTGGAACTGCTACAGGAGTATTGCACCGGTGGTCGTCGCAATGGCGACCTTCTCGACCTGGCTGCCAATGCCACAGGTGTCACCGTTGCAGCACTTATCGGTCTGTGCCTTCTACTGCTTTTCCCCAGGCGCTAAAGGGATTCTTCCTCAGATGTGAGTTATAGTATCTTCGGTCGCCGGTCACTTCCTGACCGATGAAATCTGGTTTCTCATAAGATTCATCCTCTGCGCCGAGTTCCACCTCGGCCATTACCAGTCCCTCATTGTCGCCAAAGAACTCATCCACCTCGAAGGTGTGCCGACCGCTCTTCACGAGCCAGCGCGTCTTATCGATGATACCCGGTTCACAGAGTCGCATCAGGTGTTCCGCCTCATCAAGCGTGATCTCCTTTTCAAACTCATAGCGGCTCAGTCCCCCGTTCTCCGACGGGCCTTTGATGGTCAGGTATCCGCGTTCGTCACGGATACGTACCCTGACGGTACGTCCGTGACTACTGCAGATATAACCTTGTTGGATGTGACTGTGACTATAGGCCTGTTGCTTATAGTCGTCACCTTTCACCAGGAATTTGCGTTCTATCTCCAGTCCGCTCATTAAGAAACGATGAAGACGGAATAGACCACGAACAAGAGTGCGAGTGCGATGAGTGCAGCGAAGATCCAGTTCACCACTTTCTTACCCTTGTCTTCCACTTTCTTCTGATAAGCCACCTTCTTGCCGGTTGCCTTTGATGCTTTTGCAATCTGTGCCATAAATTAAAATTTAAATGAGGAATGAGAAATGAGGAATGAGAAATGATGATTACCGAGTTAAACCATCTATTTCTTCAAACTCTCCTTAGTCGTTCCCGTGATTTTTACTAATATATTAATGATCTCTACATTGTCACTGATTATTGAGTTATACTCTACATCATTTAAATATCCACCTGTCATAAGACGATTCAGCCAATACTTTGTTTCATTCGCCTCTTTCAAAGCAATGCTCATTTTTGTCAGAAAGTCTGCTTTCGTCTGGGCATATTGTCCTTCAGAAACATTTGCACCTATACTAGTTCCACTCCTAAGTACTTGCTTCAGAATATCAACGTTACCTTCCCTCTTCCTTAAAAGATATTTATGCAACTTAATAATTCTATCGCCAAAATCTTCAGTCTTCTTGACAATTATATTCTCCCGTCTTTCCAGCATAATAAGGTAATCATCATTTCTCATTCCTCATTTCTCATTCCTCATTACTTTACTAATTACTCATTAACAGAAGGGAATTCCATGAGGTAGGCCTTGATGAAGTCATCGATCTTGCCGTTCATGACGGCATCGACATCGGTGGTCTGGTAGTTCGTGCGGTGGTCTTTCACACGGCGGTCATCGAAGACGTAAGAGCGTATCTGACTGCCCCACTCGATCTTCTTCTTACCCGCCTCGATCTTCGCCTGAGCCTCCAGGCGCTTCTTCATCGCCCGGTCATAGAGTTGTGATTTCAGCAAGGTCATGGCGCGCTCCTTGTTCTTCGGCTGGTCACGCGTCTCCGTGTTCTCAATGAGAATTTCCTCTTCCTCGCCGGTATCGGGGTCGGTATACCAATAGCGCAGACGCACACCCGACTCCACCTTGTTCACGTTCTGTCCACCGGCACCGGAACTGCGGAACGTATCCCACGACAATTTGGCAGGATCCACATACACCTCGATGGTATCATCCACCAACGGCGAGACGAACACCGAGGCAAAGGATGTCATACGCTTGCCCTGCGCATTAAACGGCGACACGCGCACCAGACGATGCACCCCGTTCTCCGATTTCAGATAGCCATAGGCATAGTCGCCCCCCTCTATCTGCATCGTGACACTCTTGATTCCCGCCTCATCACCGTCGAGCAGGTTGGAGATCGTCACCTTATAACCATGTGCCTCTGCCCAGCGCATATACATACGCATCAGCATCGAGGCCCAGTCCTGTGCCTCCGTACCGCCGGCACCCGAGTTGATCTTCAGCACCGCCTCCATCGGGTCCTCCTTCTGGCGGAGCATATTCTTCAGTTCCAGGTCCTCGATGGCCTGTATCGCCTTGGCGTAGGTGTCGTCCACCTCTTCCTCAGTCACCATCTCATCCTTGTAGAAGTCGAAGGCCAGTTGCAGTTCGTCGGCCAAGGTACGCACCTCCTTATAGCCGTCGAGCCATTTCTTGATACCCTTCACCTTCTTCATCTGCTCCTCGGCGCGCTTTCGGTCTTCCCAGAAGTCAGGCGCCTGCGTACGAAGATCCTCCTCCTCGTACTCCATCTGTTTCTTATCTATTTCCAGATACCGATGCAGCGCATCGGCCCGCTCTAATACATCTTTTAATTGGTCGGTTGTTATCATACTTTTTTTATTCTACATACATCGCATCTATCTCGCGCTTGTAGTTCTCATTGAGCACGCGGCGCTTGATCTTCAGCGTGTTCGTCAGTTCACCCTTCTCCATCGAGAAGTGGTGGGGCAACAGGGTAAAACGCTTGATCTGCTCATAGTGTGCCAACTGCTGCTGGAGCGTGTCGATACGCTCCTTCATCATCTCGTTGATCTTCGGGTCGGCACAGAGTTGCTCACGGTTCTCAAACGGGATATGATGCTCACGGGCATATTCCTCCAACAACGGATAGACCGGTATGATCAGTGCCGACACGAACTTCCGCTGGTCGGCGATGATGGCTATCTGGTCGATGAACTTATCCACCAGCAGTTTCGACTCAATCATCTGCGGGGCGATATACTTGCCGTTCGAGGTCTTATAGAGATCCTTGATGCGCTCCTTCAGAAACAGTTCGCCGTCTTTCAGGTAGCCTGAGTCGCCTGTCTTGAAGTAGCCATCCTCCGTAAACGCCTCCCGCGTCAGGTCGTCGCGGTTGTAGTAGCCGATAGTAATCGTCGGGCCTTTCAACAGCACCTCACCCTCGTCGCTGATACGGATGTCGATGCCCTCGATGGGAATACCGACACCGCCCACCGTCCAGGGCTCACCCAAATGGTTGCAACTCACGGTGGCAAGACTCTCTGTGAGTCCATAGCCCACAATCATATTGATGCCGATGGCATGCACGAACTCCTCCACCTGGGGATTCACCGTGGCCCCTGCCGTGGGGAAGAAGTGGGCATTCTCCAGTCCCAACTCCTTACGGACCAGAGAGAAGACCGTCTTGTTGAACATCTCGTATTGCAGATGCAGGGCCAGCGGCGGACGCTTTCCCTTCGACAGATAGTCGATGTTATGCTTCTTGCCGATGCTCAGTGCAAACTGGAAGAGTTTCCGTTTCGGGGCACTTGCCTTCTCGATCTGTTCCTGCACCCCCATATACACCTTCTCCCAGAAACGGGGTACCGACGACATACAGGTGGGATGTGTCTCCTTCATCGACTGCTGCACCTCCAAGGGATAGGTGTTCACGATCAGTTTGGCTCCCTCCGTCAGACAAAGGATCTTCCAGCCCTTCTCGAAGATATGGGTAAACGGCAGGAAGTTGAGCACACGGTCCTTCTCGCCCACGGGCACACACTTGTCATTCGCCACGAAAGCCGCATGATACTGTCCGCAGGTCAGGATGACCCCCTTCGAGTCGCCTGTTGTACCAGAAGTATATAAGATGTTCGCGATGTCGTCCATCGAGGCCTGTGCCTGCAACGACTCCACCTCCGACTGTCGGGGCAGGTTCTCACCCAGTTTCAGGAAGTCATCGAAGTACATCGCGTTGGGGTCATGGGTCGAGATACGTACGTTCTTGTCGAAGATGATGATCCGCTCCAAGGTCTGGCACATCGACACCACACGGCGGGCCTTGTCGTACTGTTCCTGTTCACCGACGAAGAGGAATCGTATCTTCGCGTCGCTGACCATGAACTGTATCTGCTGCTCCGACGAAGTGGCATAGAAGGGGATGGTCACTGCCCGGATGCCCCAGGCGCCAAAGTCAGTAAACAGGTACTGGACGGAGTTCTGCGAGAACACACCCATATTCTCCTGCACCTTCACACCGAGGTTGAGCAAGGCGTTTGACACCTGCTTGACCTTGTCGGAAAACTGGTTCCAGGATATCGACTTCCATTCCTTACCGCCGAAATCCTTATAGATCAGCACCTCGCGATCACCGTACTTCTTGGCCTGGTCGAGTATCAACCGAGATAAATGACTGTTTGTCTGCATACGTATCATATTATTTTGGGTGCAAAATTAAATAAATTCACGCATATAGCCAAATTTTTGTCACGAAACGAAGCAACAAAGCAACTTTTTTTGTAATTTTGCACCCACTTATAATATTGCCAGGAAAGATGACCACAATAAAACGTGTCAAAACAAAACAGGAACTGAAGCAGTTCGTGCAATTCTACTACGACCTCTATCACGACAACGAATTTGCCGTGCCTTACCTTTATTCCGACGAGATGGCAACGCTGCAGCGCGACAAGAATCCCTCGTTTGAGTGCTGTGAGGCAGAATACTTCCTGGCTCTCAAAGGCAACAAGATAGTGGGTCGTGCGGCGGCAATCATCAACCACCGAGCCAACGAACGGTGGAACCGCCAGGCGGTGCGCTTCGGATGGTTCGACTTCATCGACGACATCGAGGTATCCACAGCCCTGCTGAAAGCCGTCGAGGACTGGGGCCGCGAAAAAGGCATGACTGAGATTGTAGGGCCGATGGGCTTCATCGACACCGACCGCGAAGGCTTGCTCGTCGACGGTTTCGACCAACTTTCCACCATGTACGTCAACTACAACTATCCCTACTATGCCCAGCATCTTGAACGCCTGGGGTTTGTAAAGGATAACGACTATCTGGAATACAAGGTAAAGGTGCCGGAGGTGGTACCCGACAAGTTTGCCAAGACCACCCAACTGGTGCAGAAGCGCTACGGACTGAGCGTGCATAAGTTCACCCGCCATGAACTCATCGACGAGGGCTTCGGGCGCGAGGTGTTCCATCTGCTCAACGCCACCTACAAGGATCTCTACGGGTTCTCCGAACTCTCGCAGAAGCAGATCGACAAACTCGTCAACGACTACATCAAGATAGCCGACCTGAACCTTGTCACCGCCGTCATGGACGGTGAGAAGATGGTGGGCTTCGGCATCACCTTCCCCTCGTTCTCCCGTGCCTTGCAAAAGACCCGCGACGGACGGTTCCTGCCTTTCGGCTGGTGGCATCTGCTGAAGATTCTGAAGTGGCACAAGACGAACACCGTCGATCTGTTACTGATCGGTGTGCTGCCGGAGTATCGTAGCAAGGGAGCCAATGCCCTGATCTTCGACGACCTCATCCGCCAGTTCCAGCGCTATGGTTTCGAATGGGCCATCACGGGTCCGCAGATGGAGACCAACGGGGGGGTTCTCTCGCAGTGGCAGTATTTGGAATCAACCCCCTACCGCCGGCACAGGTGCTATAAGAAGGGATTAATAATTAGTAATACTAATTACTCATTAAAATCATGGAAATGACTTGGGAATTTATCTTGCGAATATTCGTGGCGGCACTGTTGGGCGGTGCCATCGGTCTTGAACGTGAATACCGTGCCAAGGAGGCCGGTTTCCGCACCCACTTCCTTGTGGCGCTGGGTTCGGCCCTGTTTATGATTGTCTCTGCCTACGGCTTCGAAGGAGCCCTCGGCACCCCGGAGCACCGCTGGGACGTGTCGCGTGTGGCCTCTCAGGTGGTATCTGGTATCGGTTTCATCGGTGCAGGCACCATCATCTTCCAGAAGAATGAGAATGCCGTCCGCGGTCTGACCACCGCCGCCGGTCTCTGGGTCACCGCCGCCATCGGTCTGGCCTGCGGAGGCGGTATGTATATCCTTGCCGCCGCTTCCACCTTCCTCGTCCTCGTCGGCCTCGAAGCCTTCAGGATTATCCTAAAGAAGTTTGACAAGCGACGCGACAAATAAAACAAGGAAGCCCTGGCAGGGCTTCCTGTTTATAATTATAATCCACTTATCTCTTCTATAGTGAGACCTGTCGCTTTGGCGATATCCTCACTGCGCACACCCATTGATTTCAGATTACGAGCAGTTTCCTTGATGCCCTCGGCTCTTCCCTCGGCTCGTCCTTCAGCCCTTCCTTCGGCTCTTCCCTCGGCTCTTCCCTCAGCTCTACCCTCGGCTCTTCCCTCGGCTCTTCCTTTTTTCTGCCCTTCAGCACGGCCTTCTGCAAATCCCTCCAATCTCGCACTCAGGAAGGCTTCGCTTTGTACAGCCATCGCATCCAGATGACGTTCATAGGCAATCTGATCCGACCGGCTCATCTGCATATAAAGCAGTTTCTCCCGAGCCTCAGCCAGTCCGGGAGTTGTGGTATTGTCCTTGATACGCCCGTTCTTCAGATAGTCCAGCCATTCCTCGATAGGGGTAGTGGCGACATCATTGAACTCATTGACTCGAATCAGGAAATATTCTGGGAACACCTCCTCTGGTGTCTTCATCTTAATGACGTCATTCTCCTTCACGTTGACACTGAGTGTATCGCCCGTATGCACGCCCCTAAAGGTATTGATGCCATGGTAGAGGTAGTCCGCACCCTTGCCCAGATCGAAATAGAGGATATTGATGGAGTACACCTTCTTCACGTTGTTATACATCTGACCAAGAGAGATGTGCTCAGTGATGGCCTTCGCCACACCATAGAGGATGCGCTCCAGATAGTAGATCTGAGTCGTCAACTGTACTTCCACGATGATGATATTACCTTTAGAATCCTTGGCTTTGATGTCCACGCGATTGTACTTGTCATCCTGATTTTCCTGATTGCTCTCGCTCTCAAGAATCTCGTCAATCGTGATTTTTTCGCCTAGCAACACAGTAATCAGACCTTCGAGCACATCAAAGTTGGCCTTGTCACGAAGCATCCGTTTCGCGGCCCAGTCAAATCGTATGTACTTTTCGTTAATCATCATTTCTCCTTTCTTTTGTTTGTCACTGTTATTCTCCATAATACTTTGATTTTGATTAAACCGCTGCAAAGATACATGTTTTTTACTAATTCTCCAAATTTTCCCGAGAAATATTCACAAAATACATACGCTCGCTTTTCACGATACAAAAGATAGCACAAACAGTTTGCGGTGGAAAACCTCCACCGCAAACTGTTTTAGAATGTCATTCACTGCCACTATCATGGTGTTGTGGGTGCTGCTTTACCGATGATGACGTCTGTATCACCTTGAACCTCGGCATTGTTGCCGCCGCCGTAGATGTTACCACGGATGTCGACACCCTCGACCTTCTTGTAGTACGATGTATTAGCGGTTGGTGTGACAGCATTTTCACCAGTAATAGGCTCGCTATATGTGTAAGGATTTGCTTGAGTGCCAGCACCACCTGTGCGAGTGCAGTAGCCCCTCACATCAGACAAATTTGTGGTGATCTCCACGTAATCCTGCGTACCTACCTTCACGTGCGGCGTACCGATAACCTTGGCAGCATTGCCACCACCGAAGACGTTGTAAATACCTCCTATGGTGTTCACTTCGTGGGCAGGAACATATACTGTAGCACCGCCTATCGTCTTGGAATAACGTTTGTTGGCAGAGTCGAGCGTCCATTGTTTGTTTGTAAAGCGCTCATGCGATGTCTGGTTGCTGAACCTGCCCTTCACCACGTCGATATTCACAGTCGGACTGGCCACCATCACGGCCGTTTCACCAAAGCCGCCACCGAAGATGTTACCTATGCCGGTGAACGACTTCACGTTGATCTGCGGGTCGCTGTAGGGCGATGCAGGTCCGGTACCCTCATCGGTATTCGACGTGCGTGGTACCCACTTGCCGTTCACCTCTTTGTAGCCATAGATAGAGTAGCCTGCCATGTTGCCGCCGCCATAGAGTTCTCCGATGATGACCGGCTTACAGCCTGTCTCCTCGATGTTCACGGTGATGGAGCCGGTGATACGTCCGCCGACATTGTTGCCGCCGAACACCTGATCAAAGGTGCCGTTGGTAATATTCAGCGTCACGTTGTTAAGCACATCGGCATTCTCAGCGCCGCCATAGACCTCCTTCATGCCCTGAATACACGACATGATCAGTGTAGCCGTACCGTCCATATCTGCATTCTTACCACCACCGTAGGCCTCATCAACATCGAATTCACACGTCTGGAGCATCTCGTCGTCGAGCAGTGCCACAGAGGCCACACGCACGTTACCCTTGGAGTTCGAACCGCCGTAGACAGCATGAACCGTACCACCGTAGATACTCACATGCGTTTCGCCAGAGCCATACTGATAGTTGGCCAGACGTTTTTCCTTCGTCGAGGCATCCTTGTCGTCGCCGTCACCTGGACCATACTCTGAGACTAAGTACTTATTCTGTGACGCATTCCATGTGTGATAGGCATAACTATCGTAGCCCACATTAGCACCAGGGTTCTCGTAAGTCTTGCCATCAATTTGATAAGCATCCGCACCGTTACCACCGCCGAACACCTCTCTAATCTCATACGTGCCGTTGACGGTGACATTCGCGGCCGGTGAAGAGGCAGCATTACCGCCGCCATATACCTGTTTGATGCTCGTCAGGTCGCAACCGTCGATGATAACGTATGCCTTGGCAGTGTCGGCCACGGCCTCGAAGTCGGGCTTATAGGCTGCCAGGTTGCCACCGCCATAGACGGCTTCCAACTCGTAGGTACCGCTTTCTTTGGCAGGTTTGGCAGTCACAGTCCCGCTATCGTTCTTCTTAACTGTGTTGTACACATGCACGGTGACGGCACTCTGCGGACTGCCGTTCAGGTTGTTACAGCCGAATATCTTGTCCTGCACCTCGCAGTCGTAATAGGTATTGGTGGTGGTTGCACTTTCTCCCGTGCCGGTAGTCTCAGTACTCTTGATGCCGTTCAGCGTCACCAGCACGTCACCATAGACCTTGGCCTCGACGGCTGACATAGCATCCTGAGCCTCAATAGCAGGAGTCTTTGTTTTTTCTGCTTCAGTTAATGCTGCAAACTCTGCTGCTGATAATTCTGTTCCTTTAGCAGTATTATATTCATCAACATCAGCATAAAGAACTGCTGCTTGTTCAGCCACAGCGGCCTTTGCCAACTGTCCCAATCCACCGCCGTAGGCACTGCCCTTGACGGTGCCGCCCTTCAAGTTGACGTTGGTCTTGTAAATGGCATAATAGGTTTTATCTGCTTGTACCGTAGCATTAGCATCAGTGATGAGCGCATCAGCCGACTCTGAAGTGTAATACCCTGTTGCAGATGTCCCTGCTATTAGTTCGGGAAGTTCAACGTAAGTCATCCGTTGATTATTCTCGGCATCCCACATGGCGGTGTTAGTATCTGCCAATGAACCACCACCATAGACATCTTGGTTCACGGTACCGCCAGTGATGTTTACATCCACACCACCTAAGGTCACACCTCTCTCGCCGCCGCCAAAGACAGAGCCATAGATGGTGGCATCTTCGTCGATGGTCACATGGGTATTGCTGGTCAGGGCCAACGTCTTCAGGAACGCAAGATAGTCTTCCTCGGTCTTGTAATACTTCCAGACAAATATATGTCCTGTATAACCATTGGGATAAGTTTCATAATAATCCCATGTGTCTTTTTCGGCACCAGTTCCACGATTGGCAAAGAGTTGCATACTCTTGAAGTTCTTATAATTGGTGAGATTATATGCCGACTTGACACCCTTGCAGGCACCAAACACGTTATGTCCTGTGCCATTTGATCCAATCTTGGCTTCATCTTGGATGATGACTGTACATGTTCCACCGTTCATGGGTTTTACCGGTAATCCATTATCGACATGAAATTTGCCCACCGAGGCTATCTCACCACCGCCATAGACGCAACCTACAACCTCAGATTTGCCTTGAACAGTAACTGTAGCATTGCCACGCACCAGAGCCGAGTAGCCATGTGTCATCAAGCCCTTGCCTGCACCGAAGACACTACCGTTGATAGTGGGTGCATCATTTTCTGCAAGACCTATCGTCACCTTTGCATCATCTTCCACGCGGCCTACCTCACCGCCGCCATAGACAGAACCTCTTACCGTGCCGGCTGTGATGGTGACATTTGTTGCGTACGCTATGGCTTTCTCACACCACCATGTGGTTGAAGAACCCTTGCCACCTCCGAACACATTTCCATTATCGAATGTACCATCAGCATTCATTGCAGTAGCATCGGTACCTATCGTTCCGCCAGAGACTGTAACAGTGCAAATGCCCGTGTTATTGTTGGTGCCAAGGATAGTGTTATTACCATGATTATTGGCATTGCCGTTTTTGTCTTTCCAATTGTAATTGTAGTTTGTTTGGTCTGACTTATCAATGGTACCCACGTCGCCTAACTCACCGCCACCGTAGACATTACCCTTGACCGTACCACCCGACACAGTAACACTGGTTTGTCTGACCTGTGAGATGTAGTCACCTGTAGCACTGAGGTCACCACGGGCTGCGCCAAAGACATTGCCGTCACCAACCGTACCGCTAACGCCTATAGTACCACCACTGACGTTAATCGTTGTCGAACCACCACTATATGTCGTTGTCGTAGTATTGTCGGTGTTTGTTGTTATAACAGTTCTACCCACCGAGCCCATGGCACCGGCGCCATAGACGTTGCGCACCACTGTACCACCGTTGATGTTGACTGTGGTTGTTCCATACACGATACCGGCTAAAGGATTGAAACTGTTACCTTCGCCATCATTGGCTGTATGACCCGCAGGGACAGTGCCAGAATAATACTTATCTGTACCGCAGCCACCACCATAGACATTGCCACGGTAGGGGTAGGCAGCGCCAGAGAGTATAGTATCATCCGAAATGTCATTAGGAGTACCATTATCATCAGTTGTAATCGGAGAACCCTCAGCAATACCGATAGTACCGCCATTGATGGTGACCACGGCATCGTTGAAGACGTGTCCGTTCTCACCACTACCATAGACTGTGCCTTTGATTTCGGGGCCGCTCTCTGAGGTAGCGGCGACATATCCTTCTTCACCTTCTGTTCCGGTAGCAGGCGTTGCAGCCGTGCCTATAGAGACTTGAGTGTCGTAGACCCAGGCCGTGTGGTCGTCTCGCTGACCCGGCGCATTGATGTCACCTCTTGAAGAGCCGAACACCATACCGTTCTCCTTGCCATCGTAGCCGATAGTGCCACCGGTGATGGTGACCGTAGCAACGCCGGTGCCGGTGCCAGTTGTAGTAAGGCCATTAACTCCATTGACCTTACCATCATTGCCCGTTGTATAACTGAAATCACCCACCGTACCGTAGGCACCGCCACCATATACATTATGGTATATAGTTCCGTCGCTGATAGTAACATTGGTGTTCTTAAGGATACGTCCGCTACGCACAGTATTGTAATGACCGCTGCCACCGCCATAGACATTACCCATCTTGGCGCCGCCAAAGTAGCGCTTGTTGTTGGAAACAGTGATTGGCGCTATGCCAATAGTACCGTTGCTAACCGCCACATCGGTGCTTCCATTGACGCTGGCCATCTCGCCACCGCCGTAGATACTGGCCTTCACCGCACCATTCTGCATGTCAATCTTTGTGTCCTCCTCGACAAGACCGGCAATAAACTTGGGATACGACGGCTCATCTCCTTGATTTTTACCAGGAATTACTTCCAAAAGGCTACCATAGCCACCGCCAAAGACACTGCCGAAGGTGTACTGTGTATTATTGCTATCGTCTTTCACCTCAGTACCGATTGTAGTACTGCTCCCCTGAATAGTGATTTCAGTGCTTGTCACTTTGGCGGTAGTTTGCTCTTCATCAGTGTAAACAGTATGGCCTTCACTGTCTTTGATGTCATGGTGTCCTACCACCTGTCCCAATTCGCCACCGCCATAGACGTTGCTCTTGATGGTGCCACCCTTGATGGTCAGTTTGGTACTCTTGACGCAGCCTAATTTCCACCAGTCAATATCCTTGATATATGATGTGCCGTCCTGTTGTTTGAAACGTCCCATACCGCCAGCAAAGACGTTGCCGCCCTTGGTGTGCGTCAGTATATAGTAGCCTTTGCTTTCATTATATTCAAACTCGGTATAGTCAATTCCGTCCGCAGCCTTCAGTCCTTCCAGTTCTGTAGCCCTGGCGGTATTCAAAGCCTCTTGCGTCGCATAGTCACTGGGATCAAGAGAAGATGTGTAATACTTGAACTCCGCATCGTTACCGATGGTGCCGCCGCTGATTTCGATTTCCACGTGGCCGCGCTTGAAACTAGATTTTTCATCGCGAACATATACATTGCTTGTATTCTTGTACCAATCACCATAGCCGTCATCTTGCATCTCACCGTACATCTTATGAGTGGTTGCAGTTTCAGTCTCAGTTGACTCATACAGTCCATAGCCCACGGAGCCTAATCGTCCGCCGCCATAGACGGAGCCGAGCATGGTACCGCCCTTGATTTCCATCTTGATACTACCGGCTATGTTTCCTGCTGTGTAGGCATCACCGCCGAAGCCACGACCGCCACCGAATACGTTACCATCGAAATAGGACGTGCCAAAGGTACCAATTTTCGGGGAGGTTGTGGTAGTAGTGGCACCTTCGCCTTCACCTGTAGTAGTCGTCTTGTCTTCGATGGTCATCTGGACGTCGTGCATCACATGACCGTCCTCACCGCCACCATATACGGAGCCGTAGATGGTACCACCGGAGATCGTAATCTCCACATCTTCAACGTTCGTGTCTTTGTTGAAGAAAATACGCTGGTCGCCCTTACCGGCACCGAACAGGTAACAGGTAACGGGGTGGTCAACAATCTGCTGCAATGTGCGCGGAACGCCGATGGTGCCACCCGTCATCGTGATGGTGGCCTTGCCATTCACATTAGTAGCCTCGCAACCGCCGTAGACATTGGTCAGGATGTGGCCGCCGCTGATTACCACTTCGGTGTTACCCTTGACCGTTCCTGCGCTATGGAGGTACACACTTCTACCCAAATCCGTATCGAAGTAAGGCACACTACCTGAGCCGCCACCGAACACGTTACCATAATAGGTGTGACCGTCGGTAGCAATCTTGGCGCCGCCCTCAGCAGATTCTGTATGGCTATTATTATAATAATACTTATGGTCTGCTGTATTCTCATATATAGCGTATGGGTCGTAGGGGGCAAACTGATCTTTTATTCCATCATTATCCGTGTCCCTTCCATAGTCCCAACTGGCGCATTCCAAGTTTACATTGGCAGGTAATTCAAAATCATCATCCCACACCTCTGGATCGTGGCGATTAGTCGTATTCTTACCACAGCCAATCTGTCCACCCTTGATATATACTTTGGTATTGTACTGCACAAGACCATTCTCGCTGCCGCCATAGACAGAGCCCTTGACGAAAGCGTTGCCCTCGATACTCACCTCGGTATTGCTGGCCAAGGCCTGAGTCTGGATGAACGTAATATATGCTTCCCTGTCGGGGAAATATTCCCAAACATATTTATTGATAGAATTATCATTTATTTCCGCTGTAGTATATTCCTTAATAAAATCCCAGTCGTCTTCGTTATCATCATCATAATAATCCGCATTATAAAGCATCATACGTTTGGGCTTGTGTGCTTTGTCTGCATAAGTGTAATTCTCAGGCAGGAAGCCCTTTCCGGCGGCAAAGACGTGACCAGCGTCATCGGGTTTGTCATCGTCAGGTATGACATTATTTGTAGCATGATACATCTTCATATTGTCAGGGCCAATCTCAGCATTGCCTTTGACTGTGACAGTACAATAGCCACAGGTGTTGTTAACCAATGCAATTGGCATGCCTGCTTTTGCGTCGGTATATCCGTCTGCTATAGCTTGCGCTACTTCAGCCGGAGTCCTGGGAACCCTATATCTTGCCACCGAGGCAATCTCGCCAGCACCATAGACGCTGTGTCCCACCTTGGCATCGGCCTGAATGATAACAGTGGGATTGCCACGTACCAGTGCTGCGTAGCCATGTGTCTTTTTACCCTTGCCGCCACCAAACACGTCGCCCCTGATAATTGGCGCACTTGTGGGTGCTGCTGCATTTGCATCCCCAACACCGATCGTTACGTTCGTGTTCTTTTCCACTCGGCCAATCTCACCGCCGCCATAGACGTTACCTGTTCCCTCTACGAGTTTTCCTTGTGCATCGAGAGTTCCCACCGTACCTTTGGCGATGGTGACATTCGTATTGCCATCCGTATAATTAGTATTATCAGTAAAGTCAGCGTTTACGCCAGCACCATCTGTACCCACCATGGCTTTCTCACAGAAGAATGAGTCATCCTTACCTTTGCCGCCGCCGAAGACATTACCACTGATGTAGGCGCCAAGAACAGTCACTGATGTCGTGCTTGGCGTTATACCATCCGACTCATATACGGGCTCGTCATTCGTACTACTCCAAACAATCTTATCGACCGATGGTTCAGTACCGATATTCACCGTGGTGCTGCCAACTATATCGGCTGCATTACCGCCACCATAGACTGTGCCTATGGCACCCAACTCATTCGGGTTGTCTTTTGCGGGTGACTGTCCGTGAAACGCACCCTGAATCATGTTGATGTTCACCTTCGGGTTGCCATAGATGGTAGCCCCTGTTCCCAATCCACCGCCAAACACCTGACCAATGCTGGTACAAGAGATGATGTTAAGTTCAGGATTATCATAATGAGTCTTATTTTCATCTAAAACAGTATGAGGATGTTCAGCGAATGTAACGGCCGCATTTTGATCGTCTGCAGAAGTCCTCGGCATATAAAGCGGCTTCGTCTTTTCCTCATTTACGTATAACAAATGGTTAGGGGTACTGTCATCTTCATAAATACGTTTGGTCTTTCCAGCATCTCTGTATAAAAAGCCCGTTTCATCATCTTTGTAAAGAGGTATGGTCATTCCAGCATCCAAGAACAATTTTGTTACTCCTGATTCCGTTTTTTCATATCTCTTGGCCTGATAATACCCATATACCGAGTAGGCAGCATCATTACCGCCAAGATAGAGTTCATCAATTATGATAGGAGAACAACCTATTTCCTCGATATTCACGATGATATGACCGAAGATGGAACCGCTCAGGTTGTTACCACCAAACACCTTGCCGTATTCACCGCTGGTGATGGTCAACTCCACGTTTCCTTTGACGTTGGCATTCATGGAACAGCCATAGACGGCTTCAGTTCTGGTTTCACTACATCCCAAAATGACAATCAGGTCACCTTCGATGTCGGCATCCTTACCAGCACCGTAAAGTTCATCCACTTGCAAAGCACAGTCTGTGGCTTCGCTACCTCCAGAGCCCTTATTGATGGTAGTTTTACCAGAAATGGTTCCTTTACTGTTACTACCGCCGTATGCTTCATGGATATAGCCACCCTTCAGCAGAGTGGTAGCAGGGCCATTGACATTGGCACCGGGGTTAGGCGTCCAACTGGTTCCACCATTTGTGGTATATGAGTCCTTACCATTACCGCCACCGAACACCTCACCTATCTCGTAAGCAGCCTTCACAAGAACATCTGTCTCGGGAACCGCTGCAGCATTACCGCCACCGTAGACACTTTGCACACTGACGTCGCAGGTCTCGATGATGACACTTGCCTTCTTGCCGGAAGTGGTGAAGTCGGCCAAATTACCGCCACCATAGACTGCGGCAACCTCATAAGTTGGAGCCACATAGCCAGTTTCTCCGACCTTCTTTTTGTATGCGTCCTCATCTGTCCTTTCACTGTTGCCTTTTACCGTCTTAAAGACATCCACCGTCACGTTACCCTGCGGCGAGCCATTTAGGTTGTTACAGCCGAACACCCGACCACTCTTTACCACGCCAGAATGGTCTCCATCGTAATTCGTGATATAGAAGGCCGTTGCTGTAGAACCGCTTGCACTACCAAGATTCACATTGATGTCACCATAAACCGTAGCCTTCACAGATCCAGTGCCATCAGCGGCTGCAACTGGTTGTGTCTTCCAATCCTCAGTTGTCTTATAACCGTCATCACCTTCATTAAGATTATTAGCCTCATTATAAGCATCTGCTTCGCTTTGAGTATATTTTACGCCTACCACTTCAGTACCAAGTTGTCCCAGTCCTCCGCCGTAGGCATCACCCTTGATGGTTCCAGCGGTAAGGTTGACGGTGGTGGGGTGTGTTATCGTATAATACTTTTTGCCATCAACAGCCGTTCCGCTGGATGTTACATAATCGCTTTCTGACCATTCTGACAGTATGGTTCCGCCTATAGTTGTACTCGTACCAACGGTTATGATAGTCGGTACACCACTTTGAGTATAATAAACTTTGTTTTCAAGAGCAGTCTCTTCTTCTGTTTCGGTTCCTGACTCATTGTAAAGGTCAGTTTCTAAATCTTCTAAAGAAGTGCCTACAGCCAGAACGGTTACTGGTGCGTGATCATCCCCGTAAAAATATGTTTTGTTTGCAACAGCGGTATTATCATCTGTATCGACGTAGGTGTTTTCATAATAACCAACTACTGAAGATGAACCCGCGGTTAATTCGGGAACCTCTACATAACCATTCTCATCATCCCCGTTGCCTACGTTCGTATCGGCCAGTGCACCTCCACCATAAACATCGTGGTTCACAGTGCCGCCAGCCATATTCACATCAGCACGTCCTACAGTATAACCCATCTCGCCACCGCCATAGACGGATCCATGCATAGTACCGCCATTGATGTTAACCGTGGTGTTTCCTTTCACTTTTCCTGCATGTGCATAACCTTCAACACTATCATCACCACGTCCTCCGCCATAGATGTCACCATGCTGATCCTTTGCGTCATCTCCTGTACCAACTGTCGTACCTATCTCACAACTGCCCTGAATCGTCACCTGAGTGTAGCGCTGTACGAAACCACTCTCGCTACCACCATATACGGACCCCTTGACAGAGGCATTTGCGCCAATAGTCACCTCAGTATCGCCAGCCAATCCCAACGTCTGGATAAACGAAAAATAAAGGTCTTTTTCCGCCTGAGAATATGTTTTGATAGTATTACCGGATTGCATACTCCATGGATTGCCAGAAGAAACTCCCTCGTATGGCATTATTCCCTTACCGGCACCAAAAACGTCACCTTCAGACTCTTGTCCGATGATGGCATGGCCTTGAATGTGGACCGTACATAAACCACCGCCTGCCGGTTTAGTTGGTAATGAATTAATGACTATATATCTACCCACCGTGGCAATCTGGCCACCGCCATAGACACTTTCTCCAATCTGGGCATCACCCTCAACAGTGACTGTACTGTTGCCACGCACCAGCGCAGAGAAGCCATGTGTCTTGACGCCTGCACCGGCACCGAAGACATCACCCCCAATATAGGGTTTACTTGCATCATTGCCGCCGTCTCCGGATCCTATTGTCACTACCGTGTTCTTTTCCACTCGGCCTACCTGGCCGCCTCCATAGACAGAACCATTCACTTTACCGTTAAAGATTCTGACAGTCGTACCGCCATCTGAATGCTCTATGCCGTCACCATCAACTCCCACCATTGCTTTCTCACAGGTGAATGTGTCTTCATGGCCCTTGCCGCCTCCGTACACATTACCTGTAATAGTAACATCATCATCTTCTTTTGCCACAACCACATACTCATCATTTACTTTATTGGCATAGATATTCACCTCCGTAGTTCCTTTTACGTTACCCAGACTACCACCGCCATAGACAGTGCCATTTGTAGTGCCGCCATTGATATAGACCTCAGTGTTTCTTCTCACTACTCCTGCCTCGGCAAAGTCGTCACTACCAAGTCCACCGCCAAAGATATTTGAATTCGCGCTTGTCGTACCAATCGTACAACTTCCCAGAATCTTCACTTGAGTATCCTGCTGCACAAAACCACTTTCGCTACCACCATAGACAGAGCCATTGACTTTAGATTCTCCGTCGATAGTCACTTCTGTATCGCTGACTAAGGCCAACGACTTAATAAACTTGATGTAATTTGCGTATTCTGGTTTATTCTGGTCATAATCCTCAGGATCATACTCAGGATATTCTACTAAAACATCATCCCAAGTACCGTCCCATACGCCATCTACCAGATGTTTTGCACCATTCATGTGTTGGGGTTTGTCACCTGTTACACAATCTTCGTATGGCAGGGTTCCCTTACCGGCACCAAAGACGTTCTCTTTGATTGTGGCATTGTCTCGGATAGTGACAGTACAGATGCCACCGCTTGTCGTTTCTGTTGGCAGCCCGTCAACAACAGTATATCTTCCCACCGTAGCAATCTGACCACCGCCATAGACACTCTTCCCCACAGTGGCACTACCCTGAACGGTGACATCACTGTTGCCACGTACCAGAGCCGAGTAGCCATGTGTTTTCTCGCCCCTGCCAGCACCAAATACGTTTCCTAAAATAATGGGTTCACTATTATCCTCATCTCCTTGTGCTCCTATCGTCACAATTGTATTCCTTTCCACACGGCCTACCTGACCACCGCCATAGACATTACCAGTACCCTCCTTTAGTGTTTGGTTCCCCGCTGTTCCTTCAAGGGTTCCCACCGTGCCATTAAAGATTCTGACAGTCGTACCGCCAGTTTTCGGTTTGCCATCTGTATCTAGGCCATCGTTATCAATTCCTACCATGGCTTTCTTACACTCGAATGCGTCGCCAGCGCCTATTTCACCTGGTACCATTTTTGCAACACCCTTGCCACCGCCATAGACATTGCCTTCGATAGTGACACCATTACCTGCAGAGACCGCTACATACGTAACCGTCTCACCGCTCGTTTGTTTCTTGGCACAGATGTTCACTTCGGTATTAGTCTTCACGTCGGCCAGATTGCCGCCGCCGTAGACGCTGCCATGAACTACAACACCAGAACCTGTGCTAGAACTAGATTCCTGCGCCATGGCACTGCTCCCTGCCAGTAGAACTGACAGTAATATGGTAAGTCTCAGTATGTATCTATTCCTGTATGTCATATCATTACGATTTATTGATTCTTTCTATATGGCACTGATGTGTCTTCTGTTCCTTATCATAGTTGATGCCCACGAGCAGCATCTCACCTGAATAATCAGCCACTTTCGCAGGATATTGCTTCCTGAGTATCTGACTGATGGCCGTATCAGCGTCCTTGTTGTATTTCAATTCCAGTATAATGGCCGGACTGCTGACTTTTTTGCGGGGTATCATCACCAAGTCGGCAAAGCCCTTGCCCGTTGCAAATTCTCTGTGTACAATGTAGTTGTTACGGGCATAATAATAGGCCAGGCTCAGCACACAGGCCAGCGAATTCTCATTATTATAACTCAATATGCTCGTATGTTCATCGTGTGCAGCATCCACACCACGGGCCACAGCCTCCTCATCACCACGAAGCGTCGCCTCAAGCAGTTGCTCCGAGGCTTCAAGAGCCTTCGCCACCTCTGTCCAGTTGTTATCCTCGATTGCGTTCACCATCTCGCCTGCCACCTCTTTGTTGGGCATGTAGCATTCGCTCTTCTGCCAACTATAACTGAGGTAACCCAGATGGATAAGCACCGTCAGCACGTCATCCTTGCTTCGGACGATAGACATATCGTTTTGGAACTTTGTGGGGTTCACCTTACAGCGCCCGCCTGCCAGCATCTGGATGATATCATCCTTCAATCCCTCATAGTTCATCTGGATATAGTGCGCCACGGCATCATAGGCACCCGTAGAGGCCCAAAAACTGGTACAATAACCATTGTCAATAGCCTGCATAACAGAGTTTGGGTTGAACATCGATGGTTCGTTGCCAATCTGGTAGCCGTCATACCACTTCACAAGGTCTTCGAAGTCAATGCCATTCTTTTCAGCCAGGGTTCGCACCTCATCCTTTGTGAAGCCAAAGAAGCGAGCCATGCTGCGAGGGACAACCATCGAATACTCTATAAAATTATTCAAAGCCGACTCGGTCTTATATTTCTTCACGGGCAGGATACCGGTCATATAGGCACAGGCAAACACCCGCATAGCATCCTGGCTCTTAAACAAACGCCGTAGCCAACTGACGTATGCATCCATGGCCTTCGTGCCAGGAGCAAACTCGCGGCAAATAGCATCCCACTCATCGATGATAAAGACGAAATGCTCTTCCTTGGCTATGCTGACACGCAGGAGATAATCCATCAGTTTGTCATCCTGGGCTATTGCCACGTCAGGATATGCCTTGCTTACATCTTCTAAAAGAGCAGCATCTATTTTGTCTACAATATCATCACTCTTGTATTGTGAAACAAAATTCGTCATATCAAGATAGATGGCAGCATACTTGTTCAGGTGCTTCTCAAATGAAGGGTCACGGACAATCTCCAAATCAGCGAACAGGTTGCGGGAATCGCAAGAGTGGTCATAATAGGCATAGAGCATTTTCGCTGCCATCGACTTTCCGAAACGGCGGCAACGGGTGACGCAACCAAACCGACGCTCAGTGAAAAGTGTACCATTCACCACTGCTATCAGTCCGGACTTATCCACGTACTCCCCATTACGGGCAGACTGGAATCCTGCATTGCCTATGTTTATATATGTTCCCATTACCGTTTCGCTTTTTCTTTTTTATTATTTTTCTTTTAAATTTAATTTATAGCCCCCCTTATAGGGGGCTTAATTAATTATTAATTAATTTAACCACTAACCCGCGCGCGAGGCCCCGGGATCCGGATAATCCCTTTGCTCCGTTCGAATGGTCTTAACGGGTCGTTCGAATAATCCCTATACCCTGTAAGGAATAATCCCAATGAGTCGTTCGGATTATCCGAATGACCCATAAAGATAGTCCCAATGAGGCAAAGGTGACCTGCCTCCAGAGTCATAGTGGGATTTATCATATTTTCTTTTCGCATCTTTATTATTCTAAAATCGTTTCTCTATTGTATCTTAGCCGATCAGGGAGTGGTTGTCGGCTGCATTATATTTACCTCCGTGCTGCCTTGTACCTCGCCATTGTCACCACCACCGAATACATTACCAAGCACCTCGGTATTACCCTGCAAGTTGACAGTGACTTTATTGGTTGCGCCGGTGACATAACTCGACTCACCACCGCCGAAGACATTGCCTTTGGTTCCTGTGGTGTCACCATCAGTCCCAATCTTACTATTACCTTTAATGGTAAGGCTGACGTTGCCTGCCACCGAACCGAGGTTGGATTTCTCCAGATTTTCCTGAGTGTATAGTATATGATTGGTCTTGTCAATAGCAGAAGCCGTGCTATTAACCGTGTTTGTGTGTTCCCAAGTGTAGGTTGTTGGTGCATATTTGTGTGTTGTAGTGCCTGTTATTAATTCGTGTACGAACTCAGGATCATCGACAACATACTTCACACCAGTACGATAAGTTCCCAAAGCCTCATAATAAAGGGGTTCTACTTCAAAACCTATTGCATCCACCTCGACAGGTGGCAAACTTGCTGAGAAACCAGCTCCGAAGACATTACCTTTCACAGTGCAGCCATCAAGAATAGAAGTTACATTTCCGGCGACCTTACCAAGACTGCCACCACCATAAAAATTGTTGTTGATGGTACATCCCGTCAGCGTGGAGGTAACGTTGTGCGTGGTAGCCAGCGAGAACTTCACATATTCCACAAAGATACGTGCACAGTTATCGGCATTGCCCGACATAGGAAGGAACTGGTAGCTGAACTGGGTGGAAACACCACCGTAGGTTGAATTGTATTCTTGTTTGTAGAATCGATTCAACCATGCATTCCATGAAGCATCATTGCCGGCTGAGCTATCGTTATGGGGGAAGTTTACTATATTGTTATGGTTTCTCGGTGCTTGACGGCTGTAGGAATTGCCACCGTAGCCGGCCCCGAAGAAGGTGCCGAAGGTGCAGTCCGTGGCCGTGGTAGTGACGGTACGTCCAGAGTTCATATCGCCAAACTTGGGTCCGCCGCAGAAAAGGTCGATATATCCGCCGTTGACGATGGTGTGGAGGTTGCCTTGCGCAGGTTTATCGGCGTTGAAACTGCCAGCATAGAACTCCTTGATGTCGGCATTGTCGATAATCCAGGTGATGTTGCCTTTGGTATGATTGGTGGGGTGACCAATGCCGTCCATGCCGGTGCCTGCCACCACGCCAAAACGTCCGCCAGTGATGTAGCACTCGGCATTGTCGTCACGAATGGTTGCATCGGCTCTGTAGAGACCCGTGAGGTGGAACTGGTCGAAGTCGCCGCCCGTTACCGACACGGGAGAATGGTTTGCGTCGTAGTTCTGGTCTTGGTGCGTTCCGCGGTGGAACTCCTTGAACCAAACGTTGCCGCCCACATGGAAATAGGTGGTCAAATTGGCATGGCCGGCACTCTGCCCATTCACCCACTGCTCCATGACACCGCCCTGCAGGATGTAGGGGGCTGCGATTCTTTCAGAACTGTCATACTCGAACTGCGTTTCACGGAAGAGTGATGTGTTGGTACTCTCGAACCAGCCTTTAGGCTGCATGATGCCGAAGTTATAGGTGCCCGTACCACCTGTGGATTTCTGCGCCATGCCGAGGCCCGGAATATTGATAAAGTCAACCCTCACGGGATGTACTTTTTTACGACTATCAAAACGAAGTATATAGGAATAGTCGGGCTCATTGTCGCCGTCAAGGTCAATAGAGGTAACAGTATAGGGCTTGTCCATTGATGCTTCAATATTATTGTAATTATGATAATTACCCACAAGCACCACAGCATAATCATAAACAGTTTGATTTTTTGGTGTGCCCGTCACCCCCTGATAAAGTCCCGAGTTCGAAGATGAGGTAGCGTTGTCCTTGGAGGTGAAAACCTTTTGGCTCTCTCCAGCGATGGAATAACTGAAACCGTCAGTGTATTTCCGTCCGCCTCCGACATTTGGCACATTGGTGGCTGAAGTCATAGCGGTATTGTACACCACATCGGCGTAGGCATCGGCCAGATAAGTGCATTTGGCCCAGTAGGGCTCGATGGTGATGGCGGTGACACCGTAGGGAACATCCCAATAGGCACCCTGGTTGAATACACGGCCGCTGACGCTGTAGAGATCCTTGTTGGTGCAGTTGCGGTCGGCAAAATTGTATGGGGTTGCTGTTAACACCCCGTTAGTATAGGTCACATCTTCACCAGTGCTATAAGTGCCTGCCGTGCCGTCGGTGATATCGACGATCTTCCAGCCCGTCACCACACGGTTGCCATTGTAGTTCTTGGTACCTACATCATTATAATATGGCAACTGCACCTTATAGTAGTTAAAATTGAAGTGGTCGGGATCCTTGTCAGTTATATTCAGAGTAAGCGATGATTCTGATTCTATTATTTCGGCTCCTGTTGGCGGTCCATAGACGGCACCACCGCTGCCCATTTGGATGGTCACAGATAGTTCGCCTAACTTGCCGCCTTTGTTGCGCTCTGTTTGCGTAGTAGCATTCTTAGCATCAATATTCACCACCGACGGATATTGAATCACTTTGCCATTTTGATCTTTGGGAGTCTTTAAGATAGGATAAGGAGTATTGCCACCTAATTGTGAGGGCTCCAGCACCCATTTAGCCATTTCGCCTTTGTTATCATAGTTGTTCGTTGCCCACCATGCAGCCAGATTCCTATGACTATTGAGCAGGTGGCGATAGAACTCGAATCGCTGCAGAAAACGGTTTTCGGCGCCAAGTGCACCATTATATACAACATCAGTAGGTTTCACGTATGGTGCCTCGAGACGGAAATAGTTGTAGTTGCCTACACCGTTGGCATCCTTGTTGACGATTTCTGTTCCGTTGTAGATGGGGGCTATCGATGTTCCGCCAGTAATATCTCCATAAAACATGCAATTCATCACCATGGTTTTGAGGTTGTTGCTGGCGGTGGCCACATTATTGTGTCCCACGATACCGCCAACCTCTGTGCCATCCGTGATGTTGGCGTAGCTGTAGCAGTTGATGACGCGTGCCTCTCCGTCGAGGAAGCCGACGAGGCCTCCGACATAATCGGCAGTGCCACCCACAGAACTACTGCAAGATGTTATTTCTGTATACCCGTCTTTATTCGTTTTCACCGTGCTGCCGGTGGCCAATATGCCGCAGTTATAGATGCGCGTTGTTCCCTTGGCAACACAGGCGATAGCTCCAATGGCTTTCTTATTGTCGTCTCCAAATGTTACGGCACTGCTGATACTGACGTTGTCGAGTATGACATTCTTGATAGTAGCGCCTTCTGCAAATGCCACCAACGGGCCACTGCCAGACAGTGTATGGAAATGTCCGTCGAGCGTGCCAGTAAAGGGAGCCGACTCCGTTCCGATGGGTGCGTCCCACGTGAAGTCGGATGCTAACAGGTAACTGCCATTCATGCTGGTGATAGCACTGACACTATGAATCTCCGGCGGCTTATGGTAGGTGACTACTTCTGAATTGCGATAACCAGCGTGACCAGTATAACTCCGAACAAGTTCATGTGAACTGACATCAAGCGGAGTTTCGTAGAGTGTCCAATCGCTACCTGACTCGGAGAAACTATAATAGATGTTAGCATCATTCACGTCACAGGTAATAGTGAGCATGTTGTCGTCAAGGCTGATACTCGGCACAGGGCTTATAAGTACAGTGTATGTTAAAATATCAGATTGTCCGTTACCTAACTTAAAAGCCCTTGCCTTGATGGTGGAAATAGTGGTTCCTTCTGGCAAGGTGATGGGATTTTCGCTATATAATAGGGAGCCACCAGAACCATTGCTTTGGGGGTTGTTTCCATTGGTGGTATAATAAATGCTGGCACCACCTGTATCGCAGGTGATGGTCACGTTGCCGTCATAGAGGTTGGTGAGCACAGGCGTAGCACACTTGGCATATACCAATGAAGCCTGCACCGATCTGCCGTAACCCGCCTTTACGGCACGTGCCGTAATGGTATGTTCCCCCTGAGTAATAGGATAAGAATAAGATTCGGAATATAAACTTGCTTTCGTATTTGTTGTGGTGGGGTCAGATTTATCTTTGGTGTAATAAATCGTTGCCCCCGTTGTGGCGGTAGTCATGGTGATGGTACCGTTGGTATTTTTGATGGTGGGCTTAGCGCACTGCGGTATGTAGTACAGGGCTGCGGGCGAGGCATCACTGCCATCGCCACCAGTCTTTGCGGCTATGACGCGCAGGAACTCACCGTCGAGGTCGAGGGGAAGACTGATGCTACCTGTGGTATTCGATGTGGAAGTCGTGGTAGGCATGGTGCCATCGGTGGTATAATAGAAGGTGACATCGGCAGTGGCACAGTTGACGGTGTAAGTGCCGTCGCTTTCCATCGTGATGACAGGCGTGGCGCACTGTCCCACATTATATGTCGTGACGGTGGCGTTCTTGAAATCGCCTCTTTTGGCAATAGCCTTGACTACGGTCTCCCCCGATGGCATATCAAACGGTGTACCGTTGTATTCTGTAGATGACGTTGTTGGATCTGTGCCGTCGGTAGTATAGTAATATGTCACATCATTGAAGCCCTCGTAACTGCTGATGGTGACCTTGCCTGTACTGCTGTCATAACTGATTACAGGCGGCAGGCATACCTTTTTTTCTGTTTCTATCACCGTAGGCTTCGCCCACTTAGTGCGTCCAGTATTGTCGGTCTTTATATTCCAGAAAGCCAAGAGACCCTTAGAGTCTCCCTGGGAATAGTTATCCTTGTTGCCATCAGCCACATCCCACCACCAGTACTCTTTTCCGTCGGTGTGAGTGGCATAAACACTCTTATGGTGTATGCCTATAAGTGTTTTGTCCGAAGAAGTGCTCTCTTCGATAACAAACAGCGTGTTCTCGTCCGGTTCTTTCTGTGTTTCCAAGTGCAGGCGCAAGCGAGCAGGATTAGCTGTTTCAACCACACCATTAGCCACTACGTATTTGCCTGTCAGGAGGTGACGGAAGCGATAGTATGTATTGTCGCCATCAGTTACTTTCTCTATGTACCAAATAAAGTTATTAATATTGTCGACCTCAGTCTCCTTGCTTTTCTTATAGGAAGTCAGATAGGGGGTCTCTTTGTTATTGTTGAAGTACTTCACGGAACCCGTTCCTCCTGCCGGCACTAAGAAATAGTGGTCATTGTTCTGCTTGTTCTCCAAATAATAAAACCCGCTTTCAACGGTATAACTCTGTCCCCACGCCGTGCCGGCTCCTAAGGAAAGAGTCAGGAGCAAGAGTATTGCTCTCAGTACGCCCTTAAGCGAACTGGAGTACGCCCCAATACGGACTGGAGTACGCCCGTTACGTACCAATCGTTTGGCTATATTCTTTAATATCATATCCTTCTTCATATCTTGTGTCATATATCAATCTTCTTTCAGATTATTCTTTGTATTAATCTCCTTTAGGTTGTTTGCAATGTTATGCAATGTCAGTTTGCCTGCATTTAGTTCTGCAATAAACTCCGTTACAAGCCTGTTGATTTCGTTGTCTTCAATGTCAAGTTGTTGGGATGGCCCACGCTTAGGATAGATATCAAGCAGAACTACCAAAGGAATCTGCTTCATTACCAAGTATATTAAGCGATAGCCGTCTGACTTAGACAGTTTCTGTTTTTTATCCGGCATTCTCAGTTTGATAACCACTGCATCATTGTTCATCAGAATCATGTCTCTGTTTTGTCTGATTTGCTCGATAGTAGCATCTTTAAATGCCTGGCAAATCTCAGACACAACTCCTGCATATACACCTCGCTTCACTTTCAAAAGTGCTGCCAGACGCTTTCTGAATGATGTGATGCTGACAAACTGTATCATGGTTACTTCGGTAGTTTAGAGAAGTCAAGATTACCCAACAAGGCCATTGTTGCCTGCAACTCCTTGTTTTGGACAGCATCCACCCTGAAGGCCTTAATGTCGTGATCGAGTTCCTCAAGGTCTGCAATCTGCTGACGCATCCTGTCATTATATGGTTTCAACTCTTTGCGGGTAAGGCTGTCCTGCCTCAAGGCTTTCAAGGTACTTATCATTACCTTTAACTCTGGACCGAACAGGCGATAATCGTTTTCGGAGATAGTCGGGAACTCCTCATGCAAGCGGTCGCTCAATTTATCCACCTCATTCAATAAACGAGCCAACTCGCCTCGTCTCTCCACGAACAATGGAGAGGCAATCCTCATTCTGCGATCGAAAGATTTTCTTCCGATTCGTCCTATATGTTTTGATATCACTTGAGTCTGACACATAACTTTTATATTTTCTGCAAAATTAACTCTTTTCTATGAAACATCCAAATAATTAACACACTTATTTCTCTACCTTTAATATCTGGCACTGATGTGTCTTCCGTTCCTTGTCATAATTGATCCCGACGAGGAGCATCTCACCTGAATAATCTGCCACCTTCGCTGGATACTCCTTCCTGAGTATCTGACTGATGGCTGTGTCGGCATCCCGATTGTATTTCAGTTCCACAATGATGGCTGGACTGCTGACATTCTTACGGGGCATCATCACCAGGTCGGCAAAGCCCTTGCCCGTGGCAAATTCTCTGTGTACGATATAGTCGTTACGGGCATAATAATAGGCCAGACTCAGCACGCAGGCCAGCGAGTTCTCATTGTTGTAACTCAATATGCTCGTATGCTCGTCGTGGGCAGCATCCACACCACGGGCCACAGCCTCCTCATCACCGCGAAGCGTCGCCTCAAGCAGTTGCTCCGAGGCTTCAAGAGCCTTCACCACCTCCGTCCAGTTGTTGTCCTCGATGGCGTTCACCATCTCGCCAGCCACCTCCTTGTTGGGGATGTAGCATTCGCTCTTCTGCCAACTATAACTGAGATAGCCCAGATGGATGAGCACCGTCAGCACATCGTCCTTGCTGCGGATGATGGACATATCGTTCTGGAACTTGGTGGGGTTCACCTTACAGCGTCCGCCTGCCAGCATCTGGATGATGTCATCCTTGAGACCTTCGTAGTTCATCTGGATGTACCGCGCTACGGCATCGTAGGCACCCGTAGAGGCCCAGAAACTACGGCAGCGCCGGCTCTTTATTGCCATCATCACGCTGTTTGGATTGAATATTGACGATTCATCACCTATCTGATAGCCGTCGTACCATTTCTCCAATTCCTCGTAGTCCAGGCCATGTTTCTCTGCCAACAATCGCACCTCAGTATTTGTAAAGCCGTAAAAGTGTGCCATGTCCACAGGTTCCACCATCGAGTATTCCACGAAGTTGTTGAGTGCCGACTCGGTCTTATATTTCTTCACTGGCAGAATACCTGTCATATAGGCACAGGCAAACACCCGCATGGCCTGCTGACTCTTGAACATCCGCCGCAGCCAACCTACATAGGCATCCATCGCCTTCGTACCAGAAGCAAACTCGCGGCAGATGGCATCCCATTCGTCGATGATAAAGACGAATGACTGCTGCTTCGCCTCGCTGACGCGCAGCAAGTAATCCATCAGACAGTCACCCTCCGCGACAGGAACGTCCGGGTATGCCTTACTGATATCTGCCAAGAGGGTAGCATCTATCTTGTCCACGATACCATCGTCCTTATATCTGGAAACGAAGTCCGTCATGTCGAGATAGATTGCCGGATACTTGTTCAGATGCTTCTCAAACGAGGGGTCGTGGGCTATCTGCAAGTCCGCAAACAGACTGCGCGAGTCGCACGAGAGGTCGTAATAGGCATAGAGCATCTTGGCGGCCATCGACTTGCCGAAACGGCGGCAACGGGTCACACAACCGAACCGACGCTCGGTGAATAGCGTACCATTCACCACTGCTATCAGTCCGGACTTATCCACGTACTCCCCATTACGGGCAGACTGGAATCCTGCATTGCCTATGTTGATATATGCTCCCATAACTGTTTCTTATTTCACGGCGAGTTTCTTGATATAGCGGTTGTCGGCGGACTGCACGATATAGACACCGGCATTGATGATGCGCGTCTCAACCGTCTCACCCGGTTCGAGGGTGAAGGTGGCTACGGTGATACCAGCCGCATTGACGATGCGCACGTCGATGTCGCGGGTCAGTGCCGACTCCACGATGATCTTATGCTTCTTGCTGGAGATCTTAAGCGTACCCAAATCGTCTCCGTTCGGGTCACCCTTCTCCTCGACACCCTTCAACTCCGAGTCGTCATGGCTGAAGACGATGGCACGGGTGACGGGACGGGCACCAGAGGAAGCCGCTGACATGAAGTACGGACGGAAGGCTGACACTTCGGTATCAGGCACAGGATCTGCGCCTTCGTCTGGAGCATCCGGCACCTTGACGAAACTGCTGCAGTCAGCCCCAACAATATTGTCACTGTCGTATTCCGAGTGTAAAGTGTAGATGTTACTGCCAGCCGCGAACGATTCGTTCAGATAACTCGGCTTGAAGGTGTACCTCTTGCCGCTGTACGTGTTCGGTACCTCTATCATCTCATCATCGCTCACACCAATGGTGGCACCCTTTTGCGAGGCGAAGGTGATGGTCTGCTTCTTCAGTTTCCCAGGATTTGAAGGAGCAGTCGTCGTGGGTTCGAACGTGCCACTGAGGTCAAACTCATAATAGGTCGAACCAGGGAAGCCGATGATATACGGTGTACCCTTAGTCACCATCGGGTAACTCGTAAATGATCGCGGAGATGAGTAATAGGTCTGATACGTATCATTGTTCATGTCCTCCTGACTATGGAGACCCACGTAATAATAGTCCCATAGGTAGGTATTCATGACATCCTTCTTGAGGATCACATCTGCTGTGGATGTCGCCTCAGTACCTGACGGATAGTTGAATTTACCCTCCAAGACATCTGTCGTCCCCGTCTTCAGAGTCATGGCTGTTGTCTTATCAAATTCGCGCAGCCAGTACTCATGACCTACCTTCGTGCCAGTACCGTTATGGCTCTCCGCACTGCCGCTGAAGAAGTGGGTGATCTCACCCTTATCCTGGGTGCTGACGAGTTCGGCACTGAACGGCAAACTAACAGCCTCCCAGCCCTTCTTGCGATCGACGAAGTGCTCCGGTTCACGCTGGTACCACATCCGGTGACTGTCATCGAATGTGTAACTGATAGGTGCGTTGAAGTCCTGACGGTCTATGAGCAGATGGTCGCGTGTGGCCTTATAGGCACCAGCCGACAACTGCACCCAGTGCCCGCGCAAAGCGTTAGCCCAGTGGTCATAGACAGCCACCTTACGATACTTGTCGTCCGACTCATAGTCGCTCAGTTTCGGGTCAATCAGATAAGCACTCACCACGCCGTTAGTCTTGTCGGCAGCCGTGGTGCCAGTCATGGTGTAGGCCAGCAGGTTGGCTGTCAGATCGACGTTATCTAAACCTGTGAGGCCGTCATCGTCGAGCAGTGGCGGATAGAAGTGTCCGGCAGCGTCACCTTTCTTAAAGCCTCCGGCGACATCACCGTTGCCTCCTGTGAAGTCGATGGCAGTCATGTTTTTATAGGCAAGGGTTGTCGCATCACCCTTCTTGCTCTGTGCAAAGACAGCATAGGGGTTGAAGTGAGCCATCTTCATCTCTTTCGAGCGGAAGTAGGCCGGCGCACGATAGACGCGGTTGCCATCGCTGGTGTCATCCACATAACCATCGGTGCGGACAATACTCGACGGCACATCCTGATGGGTCTTGCCTACGACATGACCATAACTCAGGTTCTGTCCGAAGAAGATATAGTCGTCTGGCCAGACGGGGTAGTGGATGGTCTTCTCTACCGTACCCTCCATATATTTATAGGTTCTCGGGTTGTCACCTGTAGGAATGGAGAGGTCTGCATAGCGGAAGTCACCGTCGGCATAGCGGTCCTCCACATAGCCACCCATCAGGTAGACACTGACATCTTCGTTCTTATCATTCTTCACGGTCACACCCGACGAAGTGAGGCTGGCATCCGCCGTACCATAATGGGCCGTCCTTGGCGGTGTACTCGTGGTCTTTGTCGGATCGTTGACATCCTCAAAGGTGTAGAACTTATGCTCCAGACCTGTCGTCTGGCTGGTACCGTCGGTGTAACGCTTGAAGAGATAGAAGCCGTTCAGGTCGTAGGCCACCTCACCATTGTAGAAGGCCTGCTTCGGCTTCTTCGTCGGTATGCCGTAATTACCATCATGGTTCGTGTACGGGTTAGCGGCCCCTGACTCCTCCTGATAGTAGCAGTTCACGATGCGGTAAGGACGCTTTGCGTCTCCACCCGTCGGATTGCCGAATACCGGCTTCGAGGTCTTTGCCGCCGTACTGCTGGTACTGATCCAGCAGTTCTCCACATAACCACTACCCTTCTCAGCGATACCAGCACCAGTGAACGAGCCCATCACACCGAGGTTATAGACATTACCACAGAGGTCACCGAAGAGCGACTTCGTAAGTCCGCTGATATAATGGCCTTCGCCATGAAGCGTACCAGAGAAGCAGGGTCCATAAGTCGTACCGCCATCACTGCTGCCGGCAATCAAGGCATTCTTGGTTGGTTCTGCCGCACTGGCTGTTGAGCCGTCGAGGTCGGTGTGGAGGAAGAACTCCAAGCCCTCGCCTGCCTTCACACGTTCGTTAAGCAGGGCTTGGCCATCGAATGTACCTCCTTGTATGAGTCCATTATTGAGAGTGACACCATTTTCATCCAGCAGACTCAAGTCGTAGAGGTCCTTCAGCATGTCGAGGCCGTTACCGCCAGAACTGCTGTAGTCGTTGATATAGATCTTCGGCTCATAGTCCACGTCCTTATGGTCTATATAGTAGTGCTGCGGGTGGCTCATCACACTCTTCAGGTCGTGGGCGTTAGCCACACTTACCTGTACGGAGTTACTGTAGGTCTTGCCCAGATAAGTCTGCGCATAGTAGGCAATCCAATAGTTGTTCTGATACCAATAGACCGGCGTCACACCATTCGTATATGGAATACCGTTGGTATGCGTGTCGGCATCACTCTGCTGATAGAAGAGTTCCCAACCGGAATCGGTCACACGGTAGGCACCCTCACTGACACTTGGCACATCGAGGACAAGCGAGGTTCCCGGGAGCACGATGTCGGGCTTGTGCAGTTCGCCCACCTCAGGCACACCACTCTCGAAGTTGATGTGGATGTTCACGATATGGCGCTCACTTACCGGTGTCACATTGTTGCCCGTCTCATCGCTCTCCTCGTACTCATAGAGGTAGATGACGGTGATGATCTTCTCCTTCTGCAGGTTGTAGATATCGCTACCGCTCGACACGTAGAGGGTACTGGTCTCTGTGGGTGCCGTACCATGGATGACGAAACCTCTCTGTTTGTTCGTCAGGTTGTTATAAGTATCCTGGTCAATGATGATACCCATAGGAACTGGATTACCGACTTCATAGGTGGTAGCGGTTGTTCCTGTCTTGACACCCATCGTGGTGATCTGTTTACCTTCACCCTTTTCATTGATAGTATACGGTTCACGACAATAATAATAGTAGAAAGGATCATACTCATAGACTTGATTACCCTCATCATCCAATACAGGTTTATTGTCTTTGTCAACTACTGGCGTGGGCTCAGGATCTGTCAAGCCCTCAGCAGTAAAGTCAAGTTGATCGATATTCTCTTTCTGCTGGGGATTCAGCGATGTAAAGGTAGAGACATCGATGACCTGACCTACTGTATAAGGCACGTCACCACGCATAAACGCTTCTTTCACCACATAATAGGTACGGGGTTCTTTCACAACGATGGGTGAATAGTGGTGGCGCTCATTGGGGATGTCCTCATATTCCTCACGTGACAGCCATTTTGTCTGGTCGTTCAAATCACTTGGAACGGTAATGGAATGTTCTCCGTTGTTTTCGTCAGTGTATGTTAAAGTTTTGACCTCTGGTGCAGTTTCACTATCCTTATATCCCACAAACACTGCCTGATAGTCCACTGGCTTCGTGACGGAATAAATCGGAGGATTGAGCGGGGTGTCTCCATCAAGCAGCGGAGCGCCTGTGGTTGTACCGAACTTATAGCCGTCATACTGCACTTTTGGCTCTCCGTAATTCTCTTCAGAACGGTAACTATAGGTTGAATCTACGAACAAGTCAAAAGCATCGTAGTTGAAGGTGAAACTCTGACGGTCTTCCGCAGAGAGGGCAGACCAGGTTTCAAGGGCACGATAGGCCTGTCCCCTGACGAAGTTCTGACCACCATAATCACCACCCTGATAGCACAAGTAGGCATCAGTCATATAGCCATCGAGGTAGGTATCTACCTGAGTTTCGGTCCAGTCTGTATGCTCTGCCTGTACCTTTGTCTTCAACTCGGCTATGTCGGCAGTCGACAGCGGCTGTCCAGTATAGACATAGTCCGATGTCGAGAATCTCAGCAGACTGGTACATACCTTGGCTTTTATAAGGTTGCCGTTTTGATCTTGGTCGAGATGGGCCTTGATGGTATTCCACTGGTCTGTGGTATAAGTCTTTAACGTGTTATTATCGTCGACATCGATGTACTGGGAATTTCTGGATATAACCACACCCGGATAGAGACGCTGCACCTCCCTATCTCCATCCATGACGGAGACTTGACTGGTCACAATGAAGGCCTCTTCCACACCAGCCTGACCTTCCAAACTACTCAGATTTCCTTTGACATTATCTTCATAATTATTATACACATTCTTATTGACAATCTCACCTGTCTTATATTCCCGTTGGCCAAAGACACCCTCAGTAGCATCGCTCTTCAGCGAATAGGTCGGACCTCTGTAATAATCAGCCAAAGTGACACCATCGGGTAGAGATAACTGTCCACTTTCGTACTTTTGGTAAGTATTGGTGTTGATCTTGTCGGTACGGTCAGCCGACTTGGTATAATAACTATTCCATACCCCAGGATTGTTTACCTCGTAGGTCAGGATATAGCCTTGATCGTGACTGATATTGTTCGACTTGCGGAAGACGAAGTCGAAGGCCACCTTATTACCGTCTTCATCCAAGACATACTTCACGTTCTTGGTATCGGTTTCATTCAGTTTTCCTGTCGGAGCACTGGCCTTAATGGCTTCATAAGTACCTGCTTGCGATACCGAGCCAGGCAGCATGGTGAAACCGGCGGGATAGGTTGTTTCACCAATCGTACACTCGGCGATAGTAGTATAGGTCTCCTCCACGAACTTCTCCTTGTCGGCATCACTCAGCAAGCGGTAGTCCCAATAGGAGATAGGATCGTTGAGTTTGTAGGTCTTGCTGTTAACAACTAACTTTTCCTCATAGTCGCCCAGTTTCATACCGTTCTTGTCGTAGTAGGCGTAATAGTTGGGCTGCACTTCGCGGAGTGTCATGCGTCCGTTGGAGGCTGCCGAGATCGTGAGCGGCAACTCCACCTTCTCGGCGTAGGCATTGGCCACTCCTGTGTAGGCCGAGATATACTGGTCGTAGACGTATATCTGGCCTCGGATATACCAGTAGTGGGCGGGCGATGCCACATAGCCGTCAGTATACACACCGCTGTTGGGGTAACAGTCGTCGACAATCTGCTTGGTATTGTGAACGAAGTTACCAGAAGTCTCAATGAGTTGAAGATTACTTTCTGATTCTAAATAGGTATACTCACGGAAGGATGCGACATCACCGTTATAGTTGAGGAGGATCAACGGATTCGTACCAGTTGTTTTCGATCCATGTTCGTTCTTGGCATAGACGTAGCCACCGCCCATACCTTGCATCACATTAATGAGGTCGAGTTCCACCACACCGGTGATATAACCCCACACATCCTCACCTGCCGTTTCTGTTTCCTCGCGCTTGATTTCCAGATAGACACCCGAAGCCAGAGCCACCTTATTTAAACTTGTACCGTTGTTTCGGTATTTATCTGATTTTTTATCTAATTTATAATTATAATAGGTCTTTCCATCTGCTGGCGGAGCCGAACCATTTTCATTCACATTCGTCTTGCGTTTGTCCTCATAAAAGCGTACATCGCTGGTCAGGTTGCCAAGATACTTCACCGTGTTATAAATACCGAAGTAGTTGCCGTGCAGATATTGATTCAGTTGATCATCATCGAGTTCTTCATAACCAGAGGGGATTGTCACGGCTAACGTTCTGCGCTGGTTCAGCGACACCTCACCCACGCGGTTAATCGTATAGTCATTGTAATCGACTTCCTCTGCAGCACGGTCCTGGGCACCGTTCAGCACCATACGGCTGCCATACACGCCACACATATCGGCACGCTGGATGGTGTTCAGCGGGCGACCGGCATATTTGCTGAAGATACCGTCTTGCCTCCAGTTCTCCTGTTCTGCTGTATCCATGAGAGCCCATTCAGTATCTTCTATCTCATCGTCCTTAGAATATGTCTTGGAGCCAGGATTCCAATTAGCCTTTTCCTCCTCACTAAAGGTATTCCATGTGGCTTCAGTCACTTTCTGTCCTTTCTTATAAGCAGTTCCCGTTTCCTCGTCGGTATGAAGCGACGAACTCACATAGTAAGTATAAGTGTGACTTTCCTTAGCCACGTATTTTAACTGATAGTAATCCTTCTCACGCTGGGTCATGTTGTCGTAAACATCCTTATCGACCTTTTCCGACAGGTTATAGAAGTCAGTGCCGTAGTTGTCGATATGCAGTTCACGGAAGCCATCTACCAGTGTCAGGTTTCCGTCGCCGTAGAGTCCACCTATTTCGTCGGTACCGACACTGATCAGGTCGCGGTTAAAGATATCACGCAATGAAGCCGCCGCATTGCCATAGACAGTAGGCGTTTCTGCATTCACAATATCACTACCCGCCGCGATGTTACCACCGGCGAAGACAGCATTGTGGATGGTGACACCTTCCGGGATGATCTCAGGTGTGCCGTCTTTAAACTGATTCCACCTATTGGCATCAGCCGACTTGTTCCCCAACTGCAGGAGGTATTCTGTAGGTACATAATCACCTACATTAAATGTAACTTTTGTTTCCTTCTTAATGGGAAGTCCGGGTAATGGAGCATCTGGCCCTGCAAGTGTGAAACTTCCGTCGGATTCTGTCTGGTATTCGTCAAACTGGTTATCATTCCCTGTATTATCCACTGACTTGACCAGCAAATACGGCTCTACCACGACGTTACAGTCGAGCGTCAGTTTTCCACCATTTTTGTAATAGCCGTCAGATGCCTTCGTACCTGTAGCACTATAGACGAATCCCTCGTCACCGCCACCGAAGACATTGCCATAGCCGTGAAGTGCATTCTCTGCCGTTCCCACTTCACCGCCACGGATATGAACATCGGTGCTGCCGAAGACAAATCCCTTCGAACTGAGATCAAGGTTTGCCAGTTCCTCTTCCGTCATATAGGTAGCCATCAACTTCGTACCGTCGCCACCCCAGTTATCCTGACCACGGCCACCACCGAAGACATTACGCATCACGTGCCCGCCATAGAGATAGACCTGAGTCGAGCCACCCTTGTATATCTTGGCATTATGATTGGTAATGATGCCTGTTGTTGGCTCTGCTGCACCAGTCTTTGCCGTACCGCGCCCTACAGGGCCAATCTCACCGCCGCCATAGAGGCTACCACGCACCTGACCACCGTACATCTTGATAATGCTATTATCAACATAACTGTTGGCCACATAGCCGCCACCGAAGACATTGCCACCCTTATCCAGAGACTGGTCGCCATCAACCAGTTCCTCCTTGTAGTCAGAGGCATTGAATACTGTGGGTGTCGCCCCCTCATACCGGTATCCTATGTAACCGTTATTGATGGTCACATTGGTAGTACCGAAGACAGAACCGCCCTCGCCACCGCCATAGACGTTACGCGTGATGGCAGGAATACCATCTTTATAACTGGTTCCGTCAACCTTACCGATGACAACGTTGGCCTCGCCATCGACGTCGTTATAGGTTGTGTAGTCTGTGAGACTTTCATCACTATCGGTTTTAATGACATCTATATCGCCATTATGCCTGCCCACGCTACCGCGCCATCCACTGGCATAGACGTTACGTGCCGTACCACCCTCGACATAGACCATCGTCTTGGCGGTAAAGGTTTCATGGCCCTTCTTCTCATACAGGTTCTTCACGTCACCGCTTCTGCCGGAACCAGAGACATCCTTCTCGGCAGTACCGCCTAAGATATCGAAATAGGCAGTGCCGCTGACCACGGCTTCAGCACCATGGCCACCACCGAAGCCATAGCCTGTAATGGTAGCACCCTCTTTGAGATGGACGTTGGTGTTATAGTACTTGCCATCATACTTGGCTGGGACAATCATGGGATTGGTACTACTGGGAGACATATAGGCATCATGGGCATCATCATCAACGTTATAGGCTCCCATATTAGTATATATGTCCGCTCCTGCCCATGTATGGAATGAAGCGTCATTCAAAACCTTACCGGCATTGCCGCCGCCATAGACATAATAGACTACAGCATTTCTATTGAGGTTCACCTCCGTGTAATGTGACCAGGAGTCCTTACCATAACCGGCTCCATAGACATTACCCTGGAAGGAGAGGTTTGCCGGACTGGAATGAACCGTGCTGTTGATGTTGACCTTGCCAAATATAGTACGCCGGCAGGCATTATTGCCACCATAGATAGCACCCGTCACAAACGCATTCTCACTGCTGAAGTTGACATTGGCCTCATAGACGTCGCAAGGCACATCATTGCGTGGCCAGGGGATGGTGTTGCCGTCGGTATCCAATACTTCGTCGCCATTTGCATCCTTTTGGGTATCGATAAAGCCGTATGCTCCGCCGAAGATGTTGGTAATATTGATGGTAGATGCGGCAGGCACGTTGACCATTGTACGGCGGGTAATACCCTCCTTATAACTGCCACCGTATGCAGCACTGATTGTACCACGCATCAGATCGATAACGGCAGAAGCAGAGTCAGGGCATGCCTTGGCCTCTGCAGGGGCAAATTTCATGCCGACACCGCCCCATGAGCCTGCACCAAAGACCTCCAGATTCTGATAGTAAGGCATGGCCTCAATCTCTGCAGGAATATCTATCAGCACATAACTGCGGTTCTGCAAGAGGTCACGCTCTTTCTCACCCGTCTGGCCCTGACCGGCACCATAGACTTTCTTTACCACATTGTTTTTCTGAATATACGCTGGGCGGAAGTTCACGAAAGCATTGTTGATATAAGGCTTACTATTGCCTGGCTTGGGATCGCCAAGTATATCTTCAAGTTCTACGCCACTTGGAAGCGTTTCTGCCGTTTCTGCCGTCGTGTAGAAGTATTCCTTGAATTTCGGCTTGCTATAGTCGTATGTACCATAGCAGCCACCGAAGATGGCATCGGCACGGCCCTGCAGGTACTCCACGTATGCACTAGCGTCTGTGAGGACCGGGGTTTTCGTGGCTGATGAACCTGTCGGGACTGATGGGGTATACATCTTGGTCTTGGCAAAGTCGCTGACACGACCGACAAAGTCCTTGTGGCCCAGTATCTTACCACCGAGGTCATTGCCACCATAGACAATATCACGAATCCAGGGGAAACCTTCATTATAGCAGGTGTCCTTTACAAGGATTCCGTCGCTGCTCAATCTACCCATGTAGTTCTTGTGCCAATCCTTCAACTGACGGCCTATATAAGTCTCGGTATGTCCGAGGATGTCAGCATTACAAGATCCGGCAAAGGTATTGAACACACGCCCCTTACCCAGATTGATGACGGTGTTGCCGACTATCGGTCCGAAGAAACCGCCACCATAGATGAACTCAGCCTCAGCCATGTCCTCATTATGGTTTGCCTGCTTCGACACACCGGCGGTAACACCCATCAAGTTGATGTAACAACTGTATTTCGGATCGTATTTGAGCAATTTACCGTTAAAGGTGTATGTACCGTCAGACGCGTTGAATGTGCCATTGGTAGCCGTCGAGTTACCTATTGGTTGACCGATGATGCCTTCCTCGCTACCACCGAAGATCTGGAAGGTATAGCCAGCCTTCAGGTTGATGGTGGTACTGCCCCAAATCTCGGTATCCTTACCATGCCCGCCTCCAAACACGTTCAGTGCCTGTCCGAACACGTCCATACCCTGCTCGTCGAGGATAACGCCGG
Organism: uncultured Prevotella sp.; assembly: GCA_900320905.1. GTDB lineage: Bacteria > Bacteroidota > Bacteroidia > Bacteroidales > Bacteroidaceae > Prevotella. The sequence goes on along the minus strand of ONTZ01000001.1, from coordinate 55,271 downwards.
AACGTCGCTTGGTGATTACGTAGTTGTCGGATTCGTACAGGATGGCCTCACCCTCGGAATCGCCCTTGACGCTGTCGAACACGCCAAAGTCTTTATCATCCGACGGGTTATCGTCTTCACGATCCACGATAGTACTATTGATGTTGATGACCACATTGCCATTGACAATACCGCTGTTGTAGCAGCCGCCGTAGATATTTCCACCGAATAGGCGGCGGTTGGTATCATCATCAGTACTATTAACCTCAGTTGCTGCTTCTGGTAGAGAAGTCACAGGTGGAACCTCTTTGAATGTCTTTGTTTCGGGATCATAGTCACTGTTGTTAACGGTATTCCACTCCAACTGTCGGTTGCCATTGGCATCAGGGGTATATGTAACGGCTCCTTTGTCTTGGGTAGTGACATTATTGTCGGCATCTCTGTAAACTATATTATATTGAGCGTCTCTCTCTACCACCCACCGCTTGGGCTGGATCTTCAGACCGGAGAGGTTAAGGATCAGTTTGTTGCCGTCATCATCCGCTGGACCGATGAGGCCACCCTGATAGGCAGCATTAAGTTTTGTACCCGTATTATTTGCACCAGTCCACCGTTCTGGCACGTTGGCATTATTGCAGCCACCCACCAGTTTGTTGAAGATAATTACCTTGTTATCGAAGGTGATGTTGGAAACCTTGTTATGGCTTCTGATGCTACCCACATTACCGCCACAATAGAACGAGCCGATGGAGGTCGTATAATCTATATAGGTGTCGTAATGGTCTCTTTCATAATTATCGAACTTTACACTTGGTTCGATCTCCATGGTCACGCCATCCATGTACTCGGCAAATACTCCTTCATCCGTCAGATCCATCTGACTGAAATCTGCTGGCACCTCATCAGCAACGCCGGCATAAGTTTCCAAGACACCATTCTCTGAAGCATCGACCATCATCTCACCATTGTTGCCAAGGAACACCTTGTCGGCAATCACATACGAACCAATCTTCAACTCTGCCAAGGGATTGGAGTAGCCAACAGCAGGTTTCAGTGTGGCACAGTTACCACCCACGAAAACGGAGCCGCCAATGACAGTGGGCTTACTCTCCGTTCCTACAATATGGATAGACACCTGCTCGGCATTGGGGCGGAAGTCATTGAGTGCCGCCACAGATGTTTGGCCAGAAAGAACCTCATAATAGAAGTCGCGCCAGACAGGATCATTTCTCAGACTAGCATTATCGGTATAGGCATAAAAGCCGTTGCCGCCGCCATAAACATCACCACGGACACTGGTATTGATACCTACGCCGCTGCCGAAATGTACCTTTCCTGAGATATCGTTACCACCATAGACATTGTTGACGTCACCACCTTTTACAAGCACGCGGGCAGCCAAGTCCTGAGGGAAATGATAGCCCTCAGGCGAATATACGTGATCCTGCTCTGAGCCGTCATCTTTCTTCGGATGTACGTCAGCCTTGCGACAGCCACCAAAGAGGTAATCAACTACAATCTCGGAACCTTCCCTAATCTCCAGCAACAGACCGTCCTTACAAATCATGTCACCTTCGTTACCGCCGCTGTAGAGGTTACGCACTCTGCCGTTAAGAAGGTTCCACTTGGGCATGATGGCCATCTCGGCCTTGTTGTTGCCGCCAAAGAGGCGACCTATCTGGAACTCAGCACTATTGGGCTTGACGAAACCCTGGTGGCTTCCAAAGATGCCCATCCGCTCAAAGCGGGTGTCGTCCAGTTGTTCCGTGGCATCTTCTGCATCTGAGACCACACCGTCTTTCACTTTGATACTGCTGACCACCTCGCTGGGGTTATCCACGCAGATAATGGTGTTTTTCTTCACGGTAGCAGCATTGCCGCCACCATAGGCATAGACGATAGACCCACCACAGATTTCCAAGTAGGCCTTGTCGAGCACAGGCCTCTCCAAGCCATAATAGGGATTTTCTACGGCAGGCGTGGTCGTTTCGGCTCCAGTATCAGGGTCTGTGGTCGTTTCGGCTTCTTTAGGTTGTGTGGTATAGTCATAGTCGCCATTACCACCGCCAAAGAGTTGACCAATATAGATTTTCTGGGCATCGGCTGCTTCAGTCTTCGTGGTGACAGCACTTTCACCCGTCCCCGTCGTCGTTGTCACTGTTTTCGTGGATATGCGTACAATAGCATCCCAGGTATTGTCGACTCTATTCGTATCATTTAAAAGTGAAAGATCATCTTCATGTTCTAGCAGCGTCGCAGGAATCTGCTTTGTACCAGCCTCATTAGAACCGATAGTTCCCGCCACATCGTTGCCCCCAAATACGCGGTCGATGATGATATAGTTGGAGGCATGCTCACCATCGACGTTCACGAAGGTGCTACCGCCCACATTGGCCATACGTGCACCACCATACACTTCGTGCAGGTCGCCGGCACGTACGGTGACAGAAGTATTACCCGTCATGGGGCCGACATTGCCGCCGCCATAGACATTACCGCCAATCTTTATCTGTGCCTGTGCTGTCGTGGCAGCCAGGAACATCAATCCGCTCAATATGAAATCTTTCGTCTTCACTGTTTACTCCTCAATTAATTGTCAACGTCGGGTTGTCGAGATCCGGATCTGACAGTACATACAGATAGGTGGGCAGCACCGTTATGGTGAGCGAATAACTGTGACCACGCGTTGTCATGAGGTCATTGCCGAACCATTTGCGCAGGTCGATGGTATTCTCTGCCTGACAATCCTTGCGGATGAGATTACCGACCGGTTCCCCGTCTTCATCTAAGATGGGATTACCACCAGTGTCTTTATTCACATTCTTATCATACACATCGTAGGTGCTGCGCAGTTTGAAATAAGTATTGTCACCTGGCACGAAGCAGCCCATGAAGTTCGTTGTGGCATCGGTCTTGAGTTTCGTATCGCCCTCAAAGATAGGCACTGGAGGCACACTGGTACTTGATTCGTCGGGTGTATAAACAACAGACCCGACAATCGGCGACGATCCATCGTCAGTCTTTTTCAGGGTGATCCGAACGTTGAACTTTGCATAGACCTCTCCTCCAGTATCACTAGAATAGGATATCAGTTCCAGTTTTTTCAGCCGGATGGTGCGCAGGGCCGCGTATATTGGATCCACCTTGAAGCGAAAGCGCAGAGAGGCGTAGAGATGGTCGAACAGCAGGTAGATAAAATTGTTGTTTCCTGACACGCCCGTCGTTTTGATATTAGTCTTGAAAAATCCTGGTCTCAAGGGGTCATCGACAATATCATCGTTATCTGCGTCTGAACCATCGTGGTCTGCGTCTGGACCTTCTTTAGCACCGATGAGAACACAGACATCGCTGGGTGTCACCGTTTGAAGACCATTGATGGTCAGCACGGCACCATCGCTATAGGTGGTATTGGGAGCGATGGTAGACGACATGGCATCCTCTTTCGGGATGAAACCATAGAGATAGTAATCACCCGCTGTTACCTCCATGCTCAACTGCCATTTGCTGTCACTGTTTCTATAGAAGAAAGTACCCTCCATAGGGTCTTCATCGTCTTTGGTGAAGAATACAGAGATTGACTTTTTCATCAGATCCTTCTGGCTTGTGAACTTACTGTTGAGATTGTCGTAGATGACATAGGGAGAGGGCGGAGTCCAGGTACGTGTGACATCTGACTCCATTTCCTCGACATACGACGAGGCGTATGGCTTCAATTCGAGTTGCGCACGCTCTTTTTTCTGATCACCAGGGGCATCAGTGTCGGAACAGGCATTCAGCAGCAGCATTACCGCCAGCAGCAATAGCCATCTCATTGTCCTATAGTCACTCTTCTTCATGTTACCAATTATAGACTGTATGGTCATCTTTCTCGTGTTCTATCCACGGCTTGAAAGCCGACTGCACGTTATCAATCGTCACACTACCATCAATGTGTATCTTAAAGATATAGGTATAGAGGTAGCCCGGCAACCAGGTCATATACTGAGCCGGCACAATCGTAGTCTTCGGGTCACCATTCACGCTGACCGTCATGGTATAGTTGCTCTGTCCAGACGGAGTAGGAAGCACGGTATATATCTTACTTAATGCCGACGTGGCCCCATCTGCATGAAGGTAAGGAGATACGACTATTCCGCCCTCCTCACTCACCGACGCATAGTAGTCTTGTGTGAAACCCGTGATACCCTCCGCCTCAGCAGTGGCAGCAAACGACTCTTTTTCGGATGATCCTGTCAGTGGATAGGTGACCGTCACCCTACCTTTCATCTTGATGGTACCACCATCACCGGGGGTGAAGGCCTTTCCCGTCAACTCCGTTTCTCTGGCATCATTGGGATCTTCGAAGGTGAAGATAAAGCGCACTCTCGACAAGGGCTTGATGAACTCCAACTGCACGGGTTTGCCATAGTCATCACCATCGCTGAACCACAGATGGCTATAGTAAGGCGTTGTGCTCTCATTGTAGGCATCGGCAACATAGGTCACCTCGTATCTCTCAGGATTAGCCTCACTGGGCTTATAGGCACCAGAACTCGAATTGGTTTCACTAGCACCTGCCACGCCGAAGAATCGATACGCCTTGGCGGAGAAATCCCAGTATTTGATGCTCTGCTCCATCCCACCAAGCCCCTGCTGGTTCACGTACTCCCAGTTGCTGGAATTTGAAGCAGTGGTATTGGCACTGTTATTAATCCAGTTGACGGTATAGCCATTCATCACAATATGAACGGAAGAGGCATCATTCTTAAAGCCCCACACCTTAAACCGCTTATAATATGTTTCAAGGCCTACATCCCCTGCACGGGATACGCTCTTTTCCGTCAGGTCGCCTGAGAAGGCAATGGCCTTTTCGTTGGGCAGGGGCGTAGGATTGCCTCCGGGCTCATCGCCACCACTCTGACAGCCACACCACATAAGTGCAGTTACCATCATCAGGGCCATATATCGGAACGTTTTATTCATTCTTTCACCTTTATCACCTTATATTGATATTTTTCAGGAGTAGCAAGGCCATACGAGTAGTAGGTCACATCGGTTTCAGCCTTTGCTGCTTCATCTGTAATCTTCGTATATAAATAGAGACCTTCAGATTCTGTACGAGTATAATAGCCTTTTACGGGACTCGTTCCTTCGGTAAGACCTGTGACAGGAGTATATTCACACTTCCTGAACTGGAACACATAGGTTGTGCCTGCTGTCGGGGTGAACTTAGCACCGTCGATGGCGATAGGATTACCGTCTGGGGTTGCGGTGCCTGGAATCTCCGAGAATTCGGTAAGAGAGTTTTCTGCAGCAGCAGTCACAATCAGACTCTCGCCAGTAGAGCCATCTGTTAGCGTCCAAGTACCTGTTGTAGAATCATAAGTTCCATTTTCTATGGCATTAGCCACTGTAATTTCTGTAATGCCTTGGGCAGCACCTTCTTCTACTGTAGCAGTAAAGAGTTTAGCATTTACATCTTCGCCAGAAACTATCAACGGCTGCACATTGAGTCCATCCATTACAGTGACATAGATGTCGCCATTGGTTGCATCATATCCATCCACCGTTGCATAGTCAGAACCCTTCTGATAGGTGGTGATAGTCGGTTCTGGCTCTGTGACGGTGGTGATGGTCTCCTGCGTACCGTCGGCAGCAACATTCACCACGGCATCGAGGGTGATGGGATAGAGGCCAGAAGGCTTTGTTGGGTCACCAGGGGCTGTCTGCCCAGGAGTGTCGTCAGAGATCTTGAAGATATAGGTGTAGGAGCAGTTGGGCTTCCAGGCAGCAAATTGGGCTGGCACCGTGGCCTTGGCTCCCGTCACTTCTATTACTTCTTGCGAGTCATCACGCGACAGCAAGGTGAAATCCACCTTTAAAGAAAGGGTCGTACCTTCGGGATAAGGGAGTACCGTCACGAAATCTTTGGGACCCGTTGCCTGAGTTAATGAACGTCCGATATAGACATTCTCAGCAGTCTCCTTATACTCCTTGCCTTGCCATCCTGTCCATGTCGTACCTGATGTGGTGACAGCATCGCCAAAGGAGATATAGGAAAGATCTGTATTATTGCCTGTCCAGCCTAACGTCGGGACGGCATCAGTAAAGGTAATATCAAATTTACCACCGCCACGATTGAATTTGGTGGCTCCGTCAGCGGCATAGAGGTAGGCGGTGTAGCCATAGCCATCTTCAGCACCTGAAGCGACATTATCATCCCGATAGAACCTGACATTCTTTACTGAATAGCCAGGGATTGTCTCATAAAGGGCAACCTTCACCTTGGCACCGAGTCTGCGGAACTGCAATGACACCTGCGTATTGGTTGAACTCAGACTTGCATGCGGTATTATTGCCTTGTCTGAGATATAGCAGGCTGATAGTTCATCCACAGATCCTGATAAAGAATAGCCACCTGTATTCATGGCAGTTGTAGTGGCGTATGTATATGTTTTGGGATCAGTGGCTGGAGTAACCTCCACGCCCTTACCTAATGAATATGCAAAGAAATTGTAACTCGAGGCGCCATAGTCCCAGAACTTGATGGTCTGGTCGACACCTGAGGCTGTGGCGTTGACTGCCACACCATTATTGTTTAGTGTGCCACCTGATGTTGTTGTCGTACCGTATGGCAGATTCTTATAGCCCACATACTCCCATCCAGCGGAATTAGTGGTGGTGGTACTGGCTGTGTTCGTCACGTAGTTGACCTGGTAGTTGTCGAATACCGTCTGTGTTGCGCTATTCACAGTTTTGTCGCCCCAGACGACGAAGTTGTTGTTCAGGAGGTCGGCAGCCTCTCCCCCATACACGGCACGTGTCTGGGGAGCGGCAACAATGCCGAACGACACGGGGCGTCCGTTTTCGTTCGCCTCGTGCAGTTCTTTATTACCAACGAAATCCTCGCTGGCGCAGCCTGAGAACGTCAGTATGACAGTTGTCAAATATAGTAATTTCCTTTTCAATTTCTTACTATCGTTTCATTTTATTTTCAGCCTTGCCGTTAGGCGCAGCCAGAGATCTACACTCACTTTACACACCCTCTAAAAATAAGGACCGACATTGCTGTCAGCCCCCAAGGAAATACAATTAATTCGTTTCCAGATTTAAATTAACTTAACCTTTCCCGTAAGTCCTACCTTTTCTCAATCTGTTGAACAAGACTACGGAGATATGCATCATAATCCGATGCAAAGATACGAACTTTCTGTGAAACCGCCAAGGATTTTGGAATTTTTCACCCTCACAGAGTGTCAGACACTCTGTGAGTTTAATACTTCCGTTTACGAATTAGCCTGCGTTTTAATCTTTCTGGACTCAAGCGAGTGTCCCAGATATCCGCGACTTTAATGGCATCATCGGCATAATCCACAAAATAAATCACATTTACATGCGTTGCGATTCTTATGGCTCGGTGGAGAGGCATAAGCCCTTCTGCCAATGGTTCAGGATGACCGACTTCAGGGAATCTGGTAAGGTACCTCATCTTAGCCTCAAAACTATCCGTGAGATTGTTTGCAGCCTGAAGGCCGAAATGTGAGGCATAATAACTGGTATATTTCACCAACTGGCTTGATGCAACATCAGATATCTTGACTTCCATCTTAAGCGATATTGCGGCGCATCAAGGCCAGAACCTCGTCCAAGGTATGCCACTGGCCATTCTCAAACTGCTGTCCTGCCTGTTTAAGGCGCCTAATGGCCTCCTCTTTTGTTCTCGGCTGAGACATCGGAACACCATCGGCATACTCTTCGTCAAAGAAAGTCTCATCGTCTTCCTTTTCCACCACCATACATTCCTGAGTTTCTGAAACGGGCATAAGCACCGGCTCTTCCACATTCTGGACTGTTTTCTCAAAGAATTCGTCTGCTTCTGTCATAATGATTTACTATTAACGATGCAAAGATACGAACTTTCTGTGAAACCGCCAAGGATTTTGGGATATTTCCGCTTTTTGCCTTGGATTCCAAATAGAGCGTCCCAAAGTCGGAAAATCTTGCCTGAAATTCGGGGCAAACCATCCTGAGGTCGGAAAAACTTGCCTGAGTTTTGGGGCAGACCATCCTGAAGTCGGAAAACCTTACCTGAGTTTCGGGGCACACCATCCCGAGGTCGGGAAAATATGCCTGAGTTTCGGGGCAGACCATCCTGAGGTCGGAAAAACTTGCCTGAGTTTTGGGGCACACCATCCCGAGGTCAGGAAAATATGCCTGAGTTTTGGGGCACACCATCCCGAGGTCGGGAAAATATGCCTGAGTTTTGGGGCAGACCATCCCGAGGTCAGAAAACCTTGCCTTAGATTCGGGGCAGACCATCCCGAAGTCAGAAAACCTTGCCTGAGTTTTGGGGCAGACTTTCCCGAGGTCAGGAAACCTTGCCCGAGTTTCAGGGCTGATTTTTGCAGGGTCTGAAACCTCTGAAGAGGTTAAAGGGGGTGTGTCAGTAAGTCAAAGAACGAGCGAGCCGAGTGCAGAGTCAAGTTTACTTGAACTATGCCGAGGCGAAGCCGTTTTTAGAACGTTTGTTCAAAGAACATGTGTCTCACAGGGTGTCTGACACTTTGTGAGATTATAGCCAGGCGGGGTAGCCCCCGCCCGGCTTATGAGAGAATTAAGCAACAATCTTGATGACCTTCACTGCGTACTTACCATTGTTGGTGATATACTTATCGAAGTAGAAGGTACCGGATGCAGCATTATCATTACCTGTGGCTGTTGTAGTCAAAACAGTAGCTTTTGCAACCTTTATACAACCCTTAGGAATACTTGTCTTGCCCATGGGGCTGATGTATGAATAAGTAGTTGTACCAGTATCGCTTGTAGTTACTGTGAAATATACATAATCTTTGTTAGGTGTTTCATCAGCTGTCAAAGTTTCACCACTTGCTATCTGTGCCGTGGTGAGTGCATAATAAACATGACTAAGTTCTTCACTATTGATCTTAGAACCCTCAGTTACTTTAACAGGCTCGAACTGATTAATCTCTTCCGTCGATGCTGTTGGAATGTAAACGTATGCATATGACTTAGCAGCTGTTAAGCCAGAAATGCTAATCTTGCCTGCGGTACCAGAGGAAACGCTAATTGGATTACCATCAACACCATTAATAATTTCCGTTACTGTATTGTCAATGACATTTTTTTTCGTAAGTACAAGACCATTGCGTCCTGTTACATTGGATTCACTCACAGCTGTGGTACGCATTACAAGAGCATCGATAACCTTTGCTTCTGTTGCATCCTCGGCAAGTTCATAAACAAGCGAATTGGTTGCAGTCAGACCAGAAATCAATGTTGCAGGAGAAACAGCAGTATTCATAACCTGAGCATAGATGTCTTTACCCGTAGCTTTTGAATACTCATTAGTTGATTTGGTATGACCTTGCTGATAGGTTGTGATAGATGGAGTAGCAACAGTTGTCACAGTTGTCTGCTCTGCGTTTGCATCTGTAACCTCAGCCACTACAGCATCGAAGGTGATGGGATACAATCCACTATTTTCTGAAGTAGCATCAGTCGTTGTCCAACCATTTGTAGCATCAGAAATCTTGAAGATGTAGGTGTAAGCGTAGTTGGGCTGCCATACCGTATAGTTTGCAGGAATAGAAGCCTTTGCACCATAGATTTGAATTGTCTCACCAGAACCGTCAGTTGCTGTAAGTTTATAATCTACACGGAGAGTAAGTGCATTACTTGAGCTTACAGGGAATACAGTTGTGTAATACTGAGTAGCAGCCTTACCTGCGAATGTTGCATCGGGAAGGCTACGTCCAAGATAAAAGTTACCAGAAGCCTCAGCATTCTCTTCAGCAGAATAATTCAGAGTGCCAAAACTGTGATTTGTTGCAGTTGTAGAACCAACAGTAACATCTGTTGAAACTTTGAGATAATCAGGATTAGTTTTGTTATCTGTACCAACACTAGGGAAGAAAACCTTTATGGTACCACTTGCAGGAAGAGTAGCAGTACTTATGAGAGTAGCATCGTTCACCTTTGTTGCTGAAGCCAGATCTGTAGGCACATCAGCAGCATCCACTGTATAGAACTTAACATCGGAAACAGAGTATCCTGGAATGGTCTCATAGAAAGCCATACGAATCTTTGAACCGAGGTTCTTGAACTTAAGCGTCACCTCTTTGCCATAGCTTGCTTTCAGCACCTTCGTGATGTCAGTGATGTAAACATCCTTAAGAGCATCTTCAGAGGGGATGGTGAAAGTATAAGCTGTTCCACTACTTGCTAACGATGCTCCATAGGCCATTTTGGTTACACCTATCTGACCAGTAGTCGGAGTGCCAGTTGATATGGGTGTCTTGCTACCTGTAGAGAAAGCGAAGAAATCATACTGAGCTGTGCTAAAGTCCCAGTACTTAATGGTCTGAGCACCCGTAATAGTAGATAGTTTTGGATAACTAGCAACAGGGGCTGTTCCAGGATTGATACCTACATACTCCCAGTTGGCTGTGTTTGACTCTGTCGTACCAGCCGTATTATCTGTGAAGTGTACCAAATAGTTATCAAAGACAGGGTTGATACTGGGGCTTGTTCCTTGCTCCGTACCCTTTGTACCCATCACATAGAAATTGTTGCCAAGCAGTTTCGCTGCTTCAGAACCACCGATGTCGGCACGTGTTGTGCGATTCACACCTAATCCGAAGGTGATTTGAGAGTCATTTTGGGGAACATTCGGGGAGTTGTTGTTCTCGCCGACGAAGTCGTCGCTTGCGCAGGAGGCTAAAGCGATAGCCATGGCTGCAAAGAATAAATTCTTTTTCATAATCATTACGTTTTTATTAATTAATACTTTACTTGTTAATATATTTTTTTCTTTATTAATTTTCAATCTTCCATTCGGTGATGGTTCGCTCGGTGGTGCTGAAACTGATGCCCACCTTGTGAAGTCGTAAGCGGCCAGTGGCATAAGGTAGCAGGTAGTCCTTTCGGTCTATCTGCTCCAGAGCCTCGCTGGCCGGACGGTCAATCTTTAATTCCATCACATAGAGGTCGGTGGCGGTTGAAAGGGTCATGTCGATGCGTCCCTTTGCCGTGCGGACCTCCATCTGCACATATCTGCCCAGCAGTGAGAACACCACATAGAGCATCGTCTGGTAGTGTCCCTCGCTGTTGGCATTCTCAGCGTATGGTATGCTGGCCAGATAAACCCTGAGGGTCTCTAAGGCCTGATTGAGATCATCGCCGAGGATAGCCTCGTAGACATCGGCGACGATGTTATTGGCATGAGCCGTGTTGCTCTCTATATAATAAGGTATAAGAGCCCCAATCATGCCATTGCGCACCTCGCGGTTAGGATATTTCAGAATATAGCGCTCAGTAGCAGCGTCATAGTCCTTGATGGTGAGGTAGCCGCCCTGATAGAAGAATGGCATGGGTGTGGTCATCTTCTCCGTGGGAGCGTCGAACTCATGAACACCGCACTGACAGCCATCGTCGAAATCCATGACCTGTGTACCGAACTGCTCCAGCATTCGCAGCAGCGAGGAGGGTGTACCAGTATCGAACCAGTAGTCGTTCAGTTCGCCCTGCTGCAAGGCATTAAGCAGACTATAGGGGTTGTAGATGTCGGTGAGATCCTTGGCAAAGTGGTAGCCGTCGTAGCAGTGCTTCAACTTGGCGAGGGCCTCATCAACGGTCATTCCCTTCCTGTCAGCCAGACGTTTTACCCAAGGCATCATCTGCGTTTCGAGTTCATCCTGCGTGATGCCGCAGAGGGTGCTGAAGTCTGTCATCATCGTTATCTTCGTGAGATTGTTCAACTCGCTGAAGATACTCACCTGGGAGAATTTCGTTATGCCCGTGATGAATACGAAGTGCAGATAGGGATCGCAGTCTTTCAGACAACTGAAGAGAGAGCGCAAGGCCGTTCGCAGTGCTTCCAGTTTATCCTTGTCATGAAGCACAGTGAGCATAGGGGCATCGTATTCGTCGACAATGACCACCGCCTTCTCCTTCTTACCCGCCTGAACAATCAGTCTCTCCAGGCGTGCTCCCGGTGTGAAACCGCTGCCGTCGGATAGGCCGTACTCATCTTCAAGCCTTGACAACTGCAGTCCCACGCGCTCGTTAAAGTCCTCTACAGTGCCGCCCTTGGCACTGGCCAGACTGAGATGAAGCACGGGATGCTGGCGCCACTCTGTCTCGAGATCCATGATCTTCAGGCCCTCAAAGAGGTCGCGGCGCCCCTCGAAATAACTCTTCAGTGTGGAGCAGAGCACGCTCTTACCGAAACGGCGCGGACGGCTCATGAACACATAACTGCATTCATGGACCAACTGATAGATCAGGGCGGTCTTGTCTATATACAAGAAGCCTCCCTCCCTGATCTTCTCAAAGGTCTGTATGCCCGTAGGCAACCGTTTCAGTTCGTTAGCCATACTCGTAATGAGTTCTTATTGTTTACTGTACCTTGATAACCTTGGTGTAGTAGACACCGTCGTTCTGGAAGTACTTGTCAAAGTAGGTCTGGCCTGCAACAGGAGCAGTCTCCGTCACCTTCACATAATTTGTGGTGTCGAGCACCTTGAGGCCATCGGCCTGTTGGGGCAGCATCACACAGAAGGTATAAGTGCCGTCGGTCTCCTTGAAATAGTAGGCCTTGCCTACGACAGGTGCCGCGTCAGTGGTAGCCACGTAGGTATCGCCGGAAGCCTCATAGAGTCCCTGCGTGCTGGGACTGCCGAAGGCCACGTTGTGAGCCACCTTGTTGCTCGTACCATAGCAGTATGTGGCACCCGTGACGGCATAGCCAGAAGCCTTCGTGTAAACATAGGGCGACTCGGGTGTGCCTTCACCCGTGCGAAGCATCAGGTTGCCGACGTTCTGTCCGAGGAAGACATCCGACTTACCAGAGGTCTCGCTCTCGAAGTAAGTCACACCTTTCTGCACGTCGCCGGCTGTGGCGTCCTTATAGGCGTAGCGATAGAGATAATTCCGATCCACAGCCCCGAAGTCACACTCCTCGTACTTTGGAGTAGTGGTGGTTGGAGCAGTCTTGGTATAGACGAAGGCGAATGTGCTGCCAGCAGCGGGGCTGAAACTCATAGCCTTGTTCGTACCCACGGTGATTGAATTACCGTCTGCACCGTACTCGATATGATCGACTAAATCATTACCGTATTTTTGGAGGTACAGAAGACTGCGACCCTGGATACCATTTTCATCGGTATTCATGTCATCCTGCATCTGCATGGCATCTACCACGTCTGCCTCGGTAAAGCCCTCAGGAATTGTGAAGAGAGCAGCATTTGCGGCTGTAAAGGCTACCAGGTCGTCGTTCTCATTGACAGTGACGTAGATATTGTTTCCATTGTTCGTGTACTCGTCGGCATTCACCACAGCAGAACCCTTCTGGTAGGTGGTGATGCTCGGAACAGTAACGGTGGTGATGGTCTCCTGTGAATGACCAGCCTCCTCAGAGTTCACTACGACGGCATCGAAGGTGATGGGATAGAGGCCTGCAGGGTTGTTGGGATCGGGTGTGGGGGGATCCGGATTTGTCGGATCATAATTGGAACCCGTATAGCCGTTGGTCTTGTCGCTGATCTTAAAGATATAAGTGTAGGCAAAGCCGGGCTGCCACTTTGCATAGATGGAGGGCACCTGTGCCGTAGCGCCGTAGACCTTGATGACTTCACCCGTACCGTCGATGGATTCGAGGGTGAAGTTCACACGGAGGTTGAGGTTCGTGCCCGCCTCGTTGGGCAGGTAGAACTCATAGTAGTTATTGTCTGCATTACCAGCGAAGGTGACTGTGTTGGACGAGCGGCCCAGATAGACAGCACCCGTGGTCTTCTCTGCATCCTCTGCGATGGTGTAGTTCATTGCGCCCCAGTCGACAACGCTCCTCTGACCTCCGACACCGGAGAAACGGATGTGAGCCTGGTTGTTGTCGGCATCTGAAGTTTTGTCCACTGTCTTATAGAACACGGTGTACGTACCCTGAGTGAAGATTTCATTAGCCGTCGTTGTGAAGAGTCTTGCTGCGGCAGGCGTAGCATCATCGGAGCGGGCAGCCGAGTAGAACTCCACGTCTCTCACCGAATAACCGGGAATAGTCTCATAGATACCGATACGCACCTTGGTGCCAAGGCTTCGGAAGGCCAGTGTGACAGGCTTGCCAAAGTCGCTCTTACCCACCGTCACGAGGTCGGCAATATAGCACTGCGAGAGGTCGGAGGCACTACCTTGGATAGTAAACGCCGTACCTGTCTCGCCAACAGCAGTAGTGGGATCGATGGCAGACACAAGCACATTCACGCCTGCAGTATAGTCTGTCGCATCATAGACAACAGGAATATTACCCGTTGACCAGGCGATGAAGTCGTACTGCGACTGGGTGTAGTCCCAGTACTTGATGGCCTGCTGGGTGACACCATTGTCTGTGGCATGCTTGATAGGAGTCACACCGACATACTCCCAGTTGTTGGTGTTCGACTCAGTAGTGTTAGCAGTGTTCTTTCGCCATTCCACAAGGAAGTTGTCATAGACGATCTTGTTGTCATCGGGATTCCATTTGGTCTGACTACCTTTATAGCCGGTGACTACGAAATGGTGTCCCAGCATATCGGCAGCCACTGCATCAGTGTAGTCGGCACGGGTGTGGGTGCTGGAAGAGGAATTGAATACGATAGGGATCTCCTTGACCTCGGGATTCGGGGTCACTACGGGAGGAGCGTCAGCGTAGTCATCGCTGCAGGCGGTGAAGGCAACTGCTGCCAAAGCCGCAAGGAATAGATTCTTTTTCATATTTACAAATACTTTAAATTGATTCATTTTGTATTATTATATTATACTACAGAGGGAATTCGTGGGTTTCTTCTTCGAAATCTTTCACGACAGCATCGAAGGCTGAACCTCCGCTACGAGATGGGATACGCACGGTATCCATGTCCAGTTCGACGGTGATGACACCGCCCTTCCAGTGCTTGCGCACCTGATCGGAGACGTCGAACACAAAGGTGGAGTCCATGCCGTTGTTGAACTGCATGGTGATGTCAAGGTAATGGTTGGCCTTATCCTTGACGTCTTCTATATGCTTGATACGGTTGGCGTTCTGTCCGCTAATACCGAAGGTGAGCAGACGGCCTCCCGCGATGTCAACCGGTTCACCGTCCATATCGCAGTTCTTCTTGAAACGTGTGTTGAAATAGACGGTAATGATATCCTCGCCAGAGATACCCGTATTGACCACCGTGGAACGTGCGAATCCTGAGAGCATTCCCGAACCGTCGATGCCGACGATCTTTCCACGGTTGTGATGGAGAATCACCTGAGTGAGGTATATATATGTAATAGGCTCGAGCAACATGTCGAGTTTCTTGACGTAGACATTCCTGATGGGATCGTACTCAAAACCAGTCAGTTCTCGATCGATCTCAATGCCTTGGTGATAGGCAGAGAAGAGAGGCTCGGGCTCGTAGAAGGCCCGGGTGTACTTCGGCGCCTCGTAACGGGAAGCAACCATCGTCTGGTTGGTGTAGGCAAGCACATAGTCGAGCGAGGTCTGCTCGTCGAAGTTCAGGCTCTGCACACCATCGATGGTGTTGACGTCGTTCCACACGAGGATATCCCAGAAGCCCCAACTGTATTTTCCGTAGAAGGACTTGCCGGTGATGGTATTGGCAACCACGCTGGTATGGTTGGCCAGAGGGGTGGAACCCGTGAAGTAGCGGCGCAGGTGGAAGACGCTTGGCTCAGTGTAACCGAGGGAGCCGAAGAGTTCCTGGTCGACAGCATCCCAGCCATAGTACCATTCGGCACGCCAGTCGTAAGTGATGCCATACGACATCTCGTAATCCCAGTAGGCATCGAGTTCCAGTTCTACCAGCGGCAGTTCGATCTCGATATCACCGCCGTCGAAGAGATGCAGTTCCGGTTCGCGGATGCAGCATACCAACAACGACATGACCGCAGCGATTATTGCCATGCGGGTCACCATCGTGAGACTGTTATGATTGCTATATCTCTTCATCTCTTTTCGTAGTTTTTAAAACTCACGCCCTTCTTGTTGATCCTGCGGTAGAGCAGGTCGTAAGTCAGGGTGATACCGACACGTGTCGGACCCAGCCAGTTGTAGCGGTACTGACGCTTCTTGAAAAGGTCTGGGTCGAGCGTCCATTTGTAGTAGTACAGATCGTCGTGGTAGGAAGGATCCACCGGGTTCTCGTACTGATAGGGGTCATACTTACAGCGGAAATAGCCGGCCTGCAGTCCAAACTCCAGACGCCAGTGCCCTTTCTTCGAGAGGGGCAACACATAGCCCACACCCACACCGGCACCGACGCCCTCGCCTACCCAACCGCGGTCTGCATCGAAGCAGATGCCGAAGAGTGCCACATGGGCATAGGCCTGCAGGTAGAGTCCACGGAAGGCAGCGCCCTCACCCGGAGGATTGGAGGAGAGACTACCGGAGCGCAGGTAATAACGGCTCTCCAACTGATAGTTTCGTATCTGGAAATACTTATGGGCATCGTAGTCCTGCCACCAGGGGAAGTCGAACGAGGCACCGTAAGTGAAATGTCCCTTCTTAGGATAATACTCGATGGCAACATTGGGGATGGGGCACCAACGGTTATAGCCTGGCACGTAAGCGCCATCGAGCAGGAGGTTGGTCTTCACCGACAGGTATTCACGACGGGGAAGGATCTCGGGTTCGTCAAAAACGACAGCGGCAGTGACCGGTGCCTCCGCAACAGGTTGCTCCACGATGACAGGCTCAGGAACGGGTTGTTCCTCGGCTGGCTGCGGAATCACTTCGACGGGTTGCTTCTGATTGAATACCAGCATGATACGAGCGGTACGAAGACTGGGGAAATAGTTGGTAAGCAAGTGCTTCCACAACTTCCCGCCCTCTGCTTGCTGGAGTTCTTTCTTGAGTTGCGCAACGTTGTTGCTGGGCAGATATTTATCACATATACTCTTTACTAACATGTGATAACTATCCTGCGCGCGCAATAAAAAAAGACAGAGCGAACGATAGTCCTCATAGTCCACGTCGAGATTGTAACTACCGTCGCTGACAGGTACACTGAGACGGGACAAGACAAAGTCGGTCAGCGCCTTGGCACGCTTCTCACCCAAGACCTTGTTGTGCTCATAAGATCCCTCCGGCGAGGCAGCGCCACGGATATAAATACGTGAAAGGGTGTAGCCCTCCCGGTTGATGGCGGGCAACACCTCTTTTTCCAATTGTTTTAGCAACGGCGCATCCGGCGGCAACCGGTAGTCGTTGACAGGGAACACCACCCTGCCTGCCTGATCGAAAAACTCCTCATCGGAGAAATGAACGGTCTCGCCTTCTTCGACGAAACGGATGTAAGTATTTGTTATCAAAATAGAATCAGCACGAGAATCCGAGGCTACAAGGTCTCGGGCTTGTAACCTTTCCGGCAACGCTATTATGACCAACAGCAGCAGGAAAAGAACCATATTTTTGCCAATATTTCTCGTCACTGATCTATTTTTGTGGACAAATATACGACTTTTTTGGCGATATAACCGCGTTTTTTATCGACAAAAGCCATTTTCTTAACACCATTTAACCAAATTAACAAAGGGGGAGTTTTACCCCCCCCCTATGAAAATTAGCAATATTACTTTACATATTCGAATTAGTATTCGAGAATCAAGGATTGTCTGGGCTTCAGTTCGACATTGGTGGAGAGATTGTAAGTGCGGTTGGTCAGGATATCCTTGGCACGGGTGACGGAACCGATAACCTCGGCGTAACGGGTGACATCGAGGGTGGCGGGCTTGGAAGTGCCGTTAAGGACGGCAAGCGCCGTCTTGCCCTTGTATTGGCGTGCAATGACATAGATACCATTGTAGGGGATGAACTGAATTTGTTTTCCCTTGGTGATGACCTCATTGCCCTGACGCCAGTGGAGCAGGCGGGACAACCATGAGAACATGGCCTGTTCAGACTTTGAGCGACCCTCCTTGGTGAAGCAGTTATGAGTGTCTCCAGGGAATCCACCAGGGTAATCTTTTCTTACATTTCCGTCTGTCACATTTTTTGTACCATTCATGAGCACTTCTGTGCCGTAATAGAGTTGTGGCGTGCGATTAACAATTAATAACAGTGCAAGCGCCTGCTTCAGGGCAAGGGTGTCCTTCCCATTGCCCAAAAAACGGTCCGTATCATGGTTCTCGATGAAGGCCATCACATTCGACGGATTCGGGTAGAGGTAGTCATAGACGAAGGAATTGTAAAGACGATTCAATCCGTTCCACCAGCCATCGGTCTCTTCATTCTTAGCCTGGTTCAGTTTGTCGAAGAAGGAGAAGTCCATGACCGTTTTGAGGTAGGTGTTATGGTTGGAAAGTTTAGAATCCTTCTGCCAGGCGGCGGTGTAGGCGGGTTCGGTAACCCACGTCTCGCCTACGGTATTGAAATTAGGATATTCGGCATCGAGTTCCTTCATCCACTGGGCCATCGCCTCCGCATAGGCGTATGGATAGGTGTCCATGCGGATGCCGTCGATGCCGACGGTCTCTATCCACCAGATACTGTTCTGGATGAGGTAGCGCATCAGGTGGGGATTATGCTGGTTGAGGTCGGGCATGGAAGGCACAAACCAACCCTCAGTGGTCTCTTTGAGGTCGACCTTCGAAGCATAGGGGTCAAGAACGGGAGTAAGTTTGTAGGAGGTCTGAATAAATGAGGAATGAGGAATATTGATGTTGAGCCAGTCCTTTGAGGGCATATCGTGGGTCCAGGGATGCTCAAAGCCGCTGTGGTTGAAGATCATGTCCATCACCACCTTCAGGCCTTTGGCATGAGCCTCATCGCAGAGACGCTTATAGTCATCGTTGGTACCGAAGCGCGGGTCCACACGGTAGTAATTGGTAGTGGCATAACCGTGATAAGTAGAAAAACCGTTCTCCTGATCGGGAGAGTCATTTTCCAAGACCGGTGTCAGCCAGAGGGCCGTCACACCGAGTTCGTTAAAGTAGTCGAGATGCTCACGGATGCCATTGAGGTCACCGCCATGACGGAGGGAGGGTTTGGTGCGGTCTTCCTTGTAGGGTCGCATACCTGCCACCTGCGGGTTGTGGTTGGCGCCTTGTGCAAAACGGTCTGGCATCAACATATAGAGCACGTCGGCATTGGTAAAGCCCATGCGCTTGTCGCCACTCATCTCACGCTGTTTCAGTTGGAACGGCACTTTCTCACCTTTTCCACTTTTCACCTTTCCCCCTTTAAACGTCAACGTCATGGTGCCAGGCTGGGCATCGCGCACGTTCATATATATAAATAGGTAGTTGGGCGAGTCAAGGCGCACCAGACTGTCGATACGGACACCAGGATAATCGGTAGTCACGTCGGCCACATCACGGATGCCCGGACCATAGACCATCAACTGCACCGAGGGGTTCTTCAGTCCCACGTACCAGTCGGTAGGCTCTATCCGGTCAATCACTTGTTTCTTTGCTGCACTCATTGTTAAGACATTAGCCATCAGAATGGCGGTTACCAATAAAATTCTACGCATATCTTTACTTCTTTAACTCCGCCACAAAGATACGAAAAAAAAACGAAAGACCATCGTTTTTGACAGATTTTCACACAACATACTTTTCCATCGTTCTATCGCGCGTGCGTATGATAGTAGAGTAAACAGAAAAAAATAGTAAGGTACCCTCCAGTTAGTCGTGCAAAATCAATGCCGACTGCGCATTGACGATAGCCTTGGAACCCTTCAGGGCGCCAAGGCCGTTTTCATTGATGACCCCGTCACAACAAACGATGGTGTAGTTGCCTTCGGGAATGGCAACCTCCGTATCAGCCTTGCCCGCATTGAGGATAACGATGATGTTGCGCCAATCGTCACGACCTGCGTAGTTCTTCAGGCGGAAAGCCACGGTTTTTTCCGGAGCATCCAAGAACTCCAGATGCTTCCTGACCAGATCGGCATTGCCAAGGCGGAAGGCTGGATGGTGCTGACGGAGTGCAATCAGGTTCTTGTAGTAATCAAAGACCTGCGGATATCTCTGTTTGTTCGACCAGTCGAGATGGTTAATGCTGTCAGGCGACTCAAAGGAGTTATGAACACCCTGTTTCGTGCGGAGCAGTTCCTCGCCACTGAGCATGAAAGGCACGCCCTGGGAGGTGAAGACTGCCGTCTGTGCCAACAGGTCGAGGCGGATGAGTTCAGCCTCGCTGATGCCAGGAACTGAGGCCTTGAGACGGTCTACGAGACACATATCATCGTGACAAGAGACGTAGGACATCATCTGGGTGGGTTCGATGGCCCAGGGAGCCTTGGAGTAGTTCACCTTCGTCATATCCACCTGCGGGTGGGCGATGGCACCGGCAATGCCGAACTTCAGACTCTCCTTGAAACCCATTATGTCTGATGACTTGAAAATCCGGATGCCCGTCCCCAGCCAACCACATTTCGTATCGTCGTCGAAGGGACCGCGCAGGGCATCGCGGATCTCATCGCTGAAAGCAGCGATACGCGGCATCTGCGGGATGTTCGCCTTCATGCCGAGTTTCTCCTGTGGATAGGCACATGAGCCTGCACTCCATCCCTCGCCATAGATGAAGACAGAGGGGTCTATCTCATCCACCGCCTGACGAATCAGGTTCATTGTCTCAATGTCGTGACAGCCCATCAGGTCGAAGCGCAAGCCGTCGATATGGTATTCGTTGATCCAGTATTTGACGGACTCTATCATGAACTGGCGCATCATCGGTTTTTCGCTGGCAGTCTCATTGCCACAGCCAGAGCCGTTGCTCCCCACCCTATAATAATAATCGGGATAGGTACGCTGGAAGTTGGAGTGCTCAATGTCATAGGTATGGTTATACACCACATCGAGGATGACACGGATACCCGCCTGGTGGAGCGCCTGCACCATCTGCTTGAACTCACGGATGCGCACCTCGGGCCGATAGGGATCGGTGGAGTAGCCACCCTCGGGTACATTATAATTTACAGGGTCGTAGCCCCAGTTATACTTGTTGTCGCTGAGGCGTGTCTCATCCACAGAGCCATAGTCATAACTGGGCAGGATATGGATGGCATTCACGCCTAACGACTTCAGGTGATCGATGGCCCAGGGTTCTGTAAGTGCCAGGAATTTTCCCGGATACTTCGCATCAGGACGGGCGATGGAGAAATCGCGGTGGTGCATCTCATAGACCACCAGGTCGGCAGGCGACTTCATCACGGGCCGCTGGTCACGCTCCCACCCCGTGGGATTTGTCTCAGCCATATCGATGATAGCACCTCGCTTACCATTCACACCGACTGCCTTGGCAAAGACACCCGGACACTCGCCCTTACCGATGTCGAAGGTATAAAACTGTCCCATCAGGTCGCCCTTCACCGTCGTCTGCCACTTTTCAGGGGCTATGCGTGTCATCTTGACGGTCTTGTAGGCCTTCCCGCCCTGTCCGTCGCGATACAGACGCACCGTCACCCGCTTGGCATCACTGGGGGCAAAAAGTGAAAACACGGTCATCTCGGGTGAATAACCTACTTCCTGAAACGTCTGCGCTGCCACTGTTCCGGGCAACAGCAAAGATAAGATTCCTGTCAATATCAAACTCTTCATTCTAAGTTATAACTAATTATCGCTGCAAATATAAGAAAAAAAACGGAAAATGATTGTTATTTCCAAAAAAAATTGTATCTTTGCGCTGTGCAAACGTTTTCATTGTCTAGTTATCAATGTCTATGCGATACCTAATAACGACCACCCTGCTGTTTCTGTCGGCGCCCCTTTGGGCTCAGACGCCAGACATCGAGTCGCGCTACAAGGAGATAGACCAGGCCATCGCCGAGTCACCCCATTATGTGGCCCAGCGTGAGGCAAAGATAACGTCTGCACGCCATGCCTTCGAACAGGCTTCCGGTAGACAGAAATATGAGGAAGGATACAAACTCTACGAACTCTACCGTCCTTTCGTCAGCGACTCTGCCATCTGGTTTATCCGCCAGTGCATCACACTGGCCGAGCAGTTGGGCGACCTGTCGGCCTCGGTGCGCTGCAGGTCGCAGTTGGCCATCCGCTGCACGAACATCGGCATGTACGACGAAGCCCTGAACATCCTCGACTCCATCCGGCTGCCAGACCCTGTCGAGCAGACCGCCTTAGGCACCTATTACGAAGCCTATAATAATGTATATAGCGAACTGAGTTACTACACCCATCTCAACGATATGCAGAAGAGTTATCTCGACAAGGCCTACTACTACGAACGGCTGATGTACGAGAAACTGCCGCCCACCTACGAGACATGTCTGCTGAAACGTGAACAGCGCGCCCAGGGCGAAGGAGACCTCAAGACAGCCATGGCCATCAATGACGAGTGGCTCAAAACCGTTGAGGCAGGCAGTCATCCTTATGCCCTGACAGCCCTCTACCGTTATATCGAATACAAACTGCAGGGCGACTCAGCACAGATGATGTTCTGGCTGACGGAGTCCGTACTGGCCGACATACGCAATGCCGCCATGGACCAGGGATCGATGTGGGAACTAGCCAATGAACTGATGCTGAAGGGCGACCTCGAGCGCGCCTCACACTACATCAGTTATACCAGCGACTGCGCCAACCGCTATGGCTCACGTCAGCGTAACTGGCAGATCGCACCGTTGCTGTCGCAAATCGCCAAGAACTACAAGGCCCAGAGTGAGCGCACCACCCACCAGTTGTGGATGACCCTGGCCGCCATCAGTATACTCGCCCTGCTGTTGCTCGTGGTTCTCTTCCTTGTCCACCGCCGCAACCAGCAGTTGGATATGGCGCGGAAGGCGCTTTCAACTGCCAATTCCCAACTGTCAACGGTCAACTCCCAATTGTCCACTCAGAAAGACGAACTGTCCGTCCTCAACGCCCAACTCTCAACCCTCAACTCCCAACTCTCCGAGAGTAACCGTGTGAAGGATGAGTATATCGGACGATTCATGAGTCTCTGTGCCCAGTATATCGACAAACTCGACAACTATCGTAAGATGGTGAACAAGAAGATGAAAAACAAGGAACTCGACGAACTCTTCCAGATATCGAAATCAACGGAACTGAAAGAGAAGGAACTTGAAGAACTCTATGAGAACTTCGATACCGTCTTCCTGCATCTTTTTCCCAATTTCATCGATGACTTCAATGGGTTGCTCCAGCCGGAACTGCGTATCCATCCCAAAGAGGAGAACCGGCTGACGACAGACATCCGCATCTTTGCCCTCATCCGCCTGGGTTTTGAGGACTCGTCGAAGATTGCCGAGTTCCTGCATTATTCCGTGAATACCATCTACAACTACCGTGCCCGTATCAAAAACGGTGCCTTAGGCAACCGCGAACAATTCGAGAACAAGGTAAAAACCTTGTAAAAGGGCGATAAATGTAAAAACTACACCTCTATATCCTATCCACTCTTTTTGAGAGTAGACAAAAATGTAAATAACTAAAAATCAAACAAATAGTATTCTAAAACAATTATAATCGTCCACTTTTTCTATCTATCGTCGCGAGACGTATTCCTTTTTTATCTAATTTTGCACCCGAAAACCTCTCGAAGGTACAAATCTAACTCAATATTAACAATTAACTCATTAAGTATGAAAAAAAGCAGGTATCTATGGTTGTTGTTGGCACTGATGGTGTCAATGGTAACGCGAGCCCAAGGCATCTTGGGTACTGTGACAGACGATCTCGGGGAGCCCGTCATCGGTGCTTCCGTCGTCGAGAAAGGTAATCCTCAGAACGGCACCATCACCGACTTCGATGGTCATTTCACCGTCAAGGTGAGCGAGGGTACACCTATTATTATTAGTTATATTGGCTATCTCACCCAGGAGGTGAAGGCCAGTAACAACATGACAATCGTCATGAAAGAAGACGCCCAGACACTGCAGGACGTGGTGGTCATCGGTTACGGTGTACAGAAGAAGAGCGTCGTGACGGCCTCCATCGCGAAAGTCTCTGCCGATGATCTGGATGGTACGGCTCCCGTGCGTATGGACAATGCCCTGAAAGGCTTAGCAGCCGGTGTGAACGTCACTTCCTCATCCGGTCAGCCCGGTGCTGCCGCACGCATCCGCGTACGTGGTATAGGATCGGTGAACGACAGTAATCCGCTATATATCGTCGACGGTATGCCGATTGAGGGCGGTCTGGACTACATCAACCCGAGCGATATCGAGAGTATCGAGGTGCTGAAGGATGCTGCCTCAGGTGCCATCTACGGTGCCCGTGCAGCCAATGGTGTGATCCTCGTGACTACCAAGAAAGGTAAACTTGGCAAGGTGACAATCAACTACAACTTCTCGCAGGGTTGGCAGACGGCTTGGAAACACCGCGATGTGCTTGATGCCACAGGCTATATGATCATGCAGAACGAAGGACTGGTGAATGCTGGACAGGCTCCGCGCTATGCCGATCCCTACAACGTGACTACCAATACCGACTGGCAGGATCTGCTCTTCAACGACAATGCACCCGTGCAGAACCATGAGTTGACCCTGAGCGGTGCTACCGAGCGTGTAAACTACTATTTCTCACTCGGCTACTTCGATCAGGAAGGTATCGTGGGTGGTAACTATGGCCACTCCAACTACCAGCGTCTGACGTTGCGCGGCAACTTTAACTTCAATGTATTTGATATGACGAAAGAGCGTAACTGGCTCAACAAACTTGATGTACAGGTGAATCTCTCATACGCTCGTGTGAAGAATGCCGGTGTGGATCCCAACTCACAGTGGGGTAACGAGATCGGTTCTGCCCTGGCTCTGCCGCCAGTGATTGCTCCCTATGTCACCGGTCAGGAGGCACAGGATCAGATAGACTACTATTCTTCTCAGTATCCCGACGAGTATGTACCCATGTACGGCGACAACGGACAGTTGCTGAACATCCCCGGTGCCGGCTTCAATGAGATGGCCAACCCGCTGATGTCGTTCCAACTGCCTATCGCACAGAATTGGAGCCATAAGTTCGTGAGCAATTTCTCTGCCACCCTCGGTATCTGGGACGGACTGAAATACCGTGTCAGTTACAGCACCGACATGTCGTTCTGGGGCAACCAGAGCCATGCTGTCCCCTATTGGATTTCGCCTGCCGGTAAGCACCGTAACTACTCTTCGGCCTCGATGGAGAGCGACCGTGGTACCGTATGGCAGTTGGAGAATGTGCTCTCTTATGACAAGACCTTCGACAAGCACACCGTGAATGTGGTGCTGGGTCAGAGCGCCTTCGAGAACTCCGGCTGGACACTGGGTGCCTCACGTAACAATCTGAAAGACTACAGTAAGCCTTGGATTAA
The DNA here is from genome assembly GCA_900320905.1 of uncultured Prevotella sp. Taxonomy (GTDB): domain Bacteria; phylum Bacteroidota; class Bacteroidia; order Bacteroidales; family Bacteroidaceae; genus Prevotella. The sequence goes on along the minus strand of ONTZ01000001.1, from coordinate 30,019 downwards.
CGCCGCAACAGGTCTGGCTGCCGACGGTGACCGTGACGGATGGGGTGGACCTGGCATCAAGCACACGATGTCTTCCCTCTTCGCCCGTCTGAGTTACAACTATGATGAGCGCTATATGTTCCAGGGAACCATCCGTCGCGACGGTTCAAGCCGCTTCGGAACAAACAACAAATACGGTACGTTCCCCTCTGTATCCCTGGGTTGGAATGTGATGAACGAGCAGTTCATGAAGAGTACCAACGACTGGATGAACAACTTCAAGGTTCGTTTCAGTTGGGGTAAAAATGGTAATGATAATATTGGTGACTTCCGCTACACTGTGCTGACACAGGGCGGTAACAACTACGGCTTCGGTATGGCTGGCGGCGAGAAAGAACAAACCAGTTCGAAGGCCAGCGGTCTGGCTAATCCTGACCTGAAATGGGAGGAGTCTGAGCAGTATGACCTGGGTGTCGACTTCGGCTTCCTGAACAACAAACTGACCTTCACCTTCGACTGGTTCAAGAAGAAGACCAACGGTATGTTGAAGGACATGAACATCCCATCGTATGTCGGCGAGTCGAAGCCTATCGGCAACGTGGGTGACATGGAGAACACTGGTATCGAGTTCGAACTGGGCTATAAGTTCAATATCTCTGACGCTAAGTTCCAGATTAAGGCCAATGCCTCTTACCTGAAGAACGAACTGATCCGTCTGGGGAATGCTGCCGGATTCGATACATACGACAATGTATCTAACTTGGGCAATATCTCTCGTGCAGAGGCCGGCGAGCCCTTCCCCTATTTCTGGGGTTACAAGACCAACGGCATCTTCCAGAACTGGGAGGAGGTAAACGCCTATACCAAGGACGGGCACCTGATTCAGCCTGACGCACGTCCCGGTTTCGTCCGCTTCGTGGATGTAAACGATGACGGTGTCATCGACGATGCTGACCGCACGAAGATCGGTAAGGGTACGCCCGACTGGACCTTCGGCGCCACCTTTAATGCAGCCTGGAAGGGCTTCGACTTCATGATGTTCTGGCAAGGTACCGCCGGTAACGACATCTTCGATGCCACCCGTCGTCTCGACCTGCCCGCCATCAACCTGCCTTCTTGGTTCCTCGGACGCTGGACGGGCGAGGGCACTTCCAACAAGTATCCTATCTATATCCAGGGCGACGCCACCAACTGGCAGGCTTCCGATCTGTATATCCACGACGGCAGTTATCTGCGTCTGAAGAACATCGAGTTGGGTTATACTATCCCCGAGTTCATCACACGGAAAGCCTTTATCAGTCGTCTGCGCCTCTATGTGGCAGCCGAGAATCTGCTGACCTTCACCAAGTACTGGGGCTTCGATCCTGAAATCTCATCATCAGCCACCTCTTGTGGTGTCGACTTCGGTGTCTATCCTCAGCCTCGCACATTACGCGTCGGATTAAACCTCACCTTCTAGGATAAGTATGAATTAAAAAGAAAGAAAGATATGAAAACAAATAAGATATTATTAGGATTGTTCGCAGCCTTGGCCATGACAGGCTGTAAGGACAGTTTTCTGGAGGTGACCAGTCCTACCGACACCTTCATCGAGGAATACTATACCACCAAGACATCGCTCGACGAAGCGCTGGTGGCAGCATACGCACCCCTGCACTGGTATGACTACGGTTCCACCTACCAATACAACGCCCTGAACTTCATTTCTGAGTTCATGAGTGACGATATGTATCCCAATGGCAGCAGTAATACAGACCAGCCGATGCTGCAGTTGATGTTCAACTACTCTTGCACGCCAGTTGTCTGTCTGACAGGTGTCTGGAGTGACAGTTTCTCTGGTGTAAAGCGCTCGAACGATGTGCTGAAATATGCCGAGTGGGTGGAAAAGGCCGGCAACATCTCCGCTTCACAGCGTGCCGACTACGAGGCTCAGGCCCGTCTGCTCCGCGTGTTCTACTACCTCCAACTCTGGAAGTTCTATGGCAACATCCCCTGTTACTTCGAGAACCTGGAATCTCCTTATATCTCTGAGCAGTTGACTGCCGACGAGGTATATGCCAAGGTGATTGCTGAACTTGAAGACATTATCGGTACAGGCGCTTTGAAGGACGACTATCCTGCTGAGGAGAAGGGTCATGTCACCAAGCCGCTGGCCTATATGATCTATGCCGAGATGGTGATGATTCAGAACGACAACAGCCGTTACAGCAAGGCCCTCGGCTATATGCAGGAATTGATCAGCAGCAACCGTTACCAACTCACGCCCAATTTCCAGGATATCTGGGACGAGAGCGGTGAGTGGAATAAAGAATCTATCTTTGAGATCAACTACTTCGACGACAACTCTGTCCGTGGTTGGAGCAACCAACTCGCCGCAGGCGGTTGCGTGTTCCCACGCCTCCACGGCCCGCGTAGTTTCAAGGCCAATGCCGGCGATCCCTTTGAGGATGTTGATGCTGGCTGGGGCTTCAGTGCTATTCCTCTCCACTCTGTGGCCAGTTTCGAAGAGGGTGACATCCGCAAGGAGTTCTCTGCTTTCGACCTCAATGCCCACGGCACCTCCGACGATCCAGGTTGGATGAATACCGGCTACTGCCTCTATAAGTATATGTGCCGCAAGGGTAATAATAAGGACCAGAAGGCAGATGCCGACCTGGGCTTCAACAACAACCTGCGTGTATACCGTTATGCAGAAACCCTGCTTAATGCCGCAGAACTTCTTTTGAAGACGGGCGGTAGCATATCTGATGCAGCCGCATATGTCAACCAAGTCCGTACCCGTGCCGGTCTGAATGCTATCAACGGTGTCACTGAGGACGATATCATCAACGAGCGCCGCCATGAGTTCATGGGCGAGGGTAAGCGTTATTTCGACCTGGTACGTACAGGCAAGGCTGCCTCCGTGCTGACTCCTGCCAACGACAGTGGAAACTACCGCACCAAGGCCTGGACTCCTGATGTACGCTATCTGCCCATCCCGCAGGATAATATCGATGCAGCCCAGGGAACTCTCAAACAGAACGGTAGTTATTAACGACAACGAATTACACGAATTTAATGAATGATAGTTATGATTACAAAGATATATAAATTATTCCGTGCAGGTCTTGTTTGTTGCTGTGCCACAGCAGCCTTGACCGCCTGTTCACCAGAGGAATTCGACGGTCCCAATCAGGCCGGCATCCCCTCCATCTCGAATGTGGACATCAATATGATTGTGGATCAGACTGTGAATCAGGCCACTTTCACCGTGGCCAACATGCCGGCACAGACATACGCCATTTGGACAGTGAACGGCACCCAGTATTCCACACTGAACCCCATGTACTGGGCCAACAATAAGGCCGGTACCTACGATGTGGAACTACGTCTTGGCAACCGTAATGGTTTCAGTCAGGGTAGCATCAGCAAGACCTTTACGTTCGAAAACTCTCAGATTGACCTCACACCGTATATCAGTCGTGTTGCCCGTACTTGGCGCATCAACTATGCCGAGGTCGGACACATGGGCTGCGGCCCTGATGGCTCTGATGGTAGTGGCTGGTGGACGGCACAGCCTGGTGACAAGGTTGACTGGGGTGTCTACGATGACCGCCTCACCTTTACGGCTGATGGTAGTTATACCTACGATCCGGGCGAGGGTGGTACTGTGTATGTGAACAATGGTGCCAGCATCTTCCCTGAGTATAATAATCTGAAAGGTGACGATGGTAATCCCATCGACTTCATGGCTCCCGTGGAGGCTCAGACTACCAGTTATAAGTTCGATGTCTTAGGCGAGGATATTGTTCTGAAACTTCCCGCAATGACACTCTTCCCTTATATCTCTAGCGATGACCAGTTTGAGGCTCCTGTCTTTACTGTGGTTAAATTGACGAACTCCGAGATGGTACTGCTCTATAAGGGTAACGGTATTGTCTGGCGATTCATGCTCACCAGTAAAGAGGATACAGAAGCACCATTCAGCGGCTTTAAGGCCAACAGCGACTTCAATATGTGGAAGAAGGCTTCCTTCACCAATGATTTCTACTATGCTCATGGTGACTCTTGGGAGCAGAACCCGCAGCCCATTGGTTTCGATATCGTCGGCGACAATAAGTATAAGATTACGTTGCCTTGCGAGTCGAACATGCAGTGGCAGGCTCAGGTGAAGTTCTTCACAGACATGAGTTCCTCTGCTGCCAATAACTATGACTTCTCGGCAATCTTTACACCGACGAACGATATTAAGGGTGCTACGGTAAAACTCGTGCTACATGGCGGTGGCGACAATGACAATATCTACTACTTTGCCGACCGTATTGACCTTGAGGCAGGCGACTCCTACGTATTCTGGAAAAGCGATATGCCTGGTATAGATATGGACAAGGTAGATCTCGTGCTCGACTTTGGCGGTGCTCCTGCCGGTACAGAGGTAGAGGTGAAAAACGTGGTGTTCAAGAACCATGCAGACGACGATGGCACCGTTCTGCCTACTGACAATCCAGGCAATGGTGGCGAGGAGGCTAAGGCCGACTGGGATGTCACTTCTGGTGCTAACCTGTGGAAGGCTGTTGAGGAAGGTAGTGCATTTATCAGCGTCACCCCGTGGTTTGCTGATGGCGGTTGGTCACAGATCGGAGATCCCACATGGACTCATAAGGATGGCGTATGGTCGCTTACCATCCCCGATGGCATGGGTGGCAGCCAATGGCAGGGACAGTTCCCCATCAACACCACGCTGACAGCCAGCATGAGCAAGAAGTACAACTTCTACCTCGTACTTGAGGCCGATCAAGATCTGCCTGGTGTCACCATCAAACTGACGGAGACCGATGATGCTGACAAACACGACGACAACTTCTTCTTCGCAGACCGTCATGATGTCAAGGCTGACATACCGTTCGTCTATAAGGCTGAGGGTGTCACCCTGCCTAAGAACGATGCACACGCCCTGTCGCTCTTTTTCGACTTCGGTGGCTCACCTATCGGTGCCAACGTCAAGATCAGCAAGATCTATTTCGAGGAGTCTGTTTCTATGAGTTATGATGACACCAACAACCTCTGGAAGGGCGTCGATGATGGCTCTGCTTTTATCAGCGTCACCCCATGGTTTGCCGATGGCGGTTGGAGTCAGATTGGGGATCCCACGTGGAAACATGAGGGCAACAAGTGGTCGCTGACTATCCCAGAAGGTATGGGTGGTAGCCAGTGGCAGGGACAGTTCCCCATCAACACCACGCTGGCTACGGCTCAGAACGATGCCTATAACTTCTCTTGCACCATCTTAGCCGATCAGGATCTGCCTGGTGTCACTATCAAACTCACTGAGACCGACGAAGCCGATGGCACTAAGCACGATGAAAACTTCTACTTTGCTGATCGTCATGACATCAAGGCCGACGAACCCTTCGTCTATCAGATGAAAGGTGTGACACTGCCTAAGAATGATGCCCATGCACTCTCGCTGTTCTTCGACTTCGGCGGTTCGCCTATCGGCGCTAACATCACCATCAGCGACATCATTTTTGAAAAAGCCGAATAATTAATGAAACGATTCATGCTTCATACATTTTTGTTCTCTCTCGCCGTGGCCCTGATGGGCTGCGGTGGGAGCAGTGACGACCCAGAGCCCGCAATGATCAGCATCACTGTCTCGCCACAGAACATTAACGCCTCTGCTGAGGGCGGCACCTATACTGTTAATGTCACCACCACGGGTAAGGAGTGGGGGACTGGTATGGTTAGTGTTGATAATTTCTTCAATGTGAAGACCCAGAACACGACAGCCCAGACGGGTACGATCACCATCACGGTACCTGCTAATCCTTTGGCCGAGACCCGTTCTGGTGCTGTCACTGTTATGTCTGGTTCGGCTCGAGAGACCATTACTGTCACTCAGGCGGCAGCAGCGCAGGCAACCTATTATGCCCCTGAGGGCTACAAGTTAGTGTGGCAGGACGAGTTCAACGAAGGTACTGAACTGAACCCTGCCGACTGGACACATGAGGTGCAGAAAGACCATTGGGTGAACAACGAGTTGCAGAACTACGTGAACCACAAGACTCCAAAGGGTCGCAACGTCACAGATATCATGGATGGCAAACTCCAGATCCACTGCTTCAAGGAGGATGGCAAGATCTACTCCGGTCGTGTCTATGCGAAGGTGAAGAGCGGTTGGACCTACGGCTATATCGAGGCCAGCATCAAACTGCCGAAGGGTAAGGGTACCTGGCCCGCTTTCTGGATGATGCCCGTGAACTTCCGTTCATGGCCTGCCGATGGCGAGATTGATATCATGGAGGAGGTAGGCTATCACCCCGACTACGTGTCATCGAGTCTCCACGCCAATGCTCATGTTCACAGCAATGGTACGCAGGTGACGCACGAGATGTACTGCAAGGGTGCCGAGGGTGAGTTCCATACCTATGCCATCGAATGGACGGCACAGAACATCACTACGTTCGTCGATGGAAAGGTGCAACTATCTTACGACAATCGTGGACTGGGCCGTGACGACTGGCCGTATAATGATCCCTTCTACGTCATCTTCAACCTTGCCTGGGGTGGAGACTGGGGTGGATCACAGGGCGTCGATGAAAATGCTCTTCCTGTAACCATGGAGGTAGATTATATTCGTGTGTTTCAGAAAAAATGAGACTCAGGATTATCTTCTTAGTACTTTGTATTGCTGTGGTTAGCCCTGCGCTGACCCAGCAGTACAAACAACTAACCGATGTGCCGACAGTGTATATCGAGACCGAGAAACACCAAGCCATCACGAGTAAGGAAGACTATATCCAATGTACCTTTGTCATGGTCGATGGCGACAGCATTGCACGCTACGACAGTACCTTAATCCGAGGTCGAGGCAACTCCTCCTGGTGGTGTTCAGACAAGAAATCATACAGGGTGAAATTCGAGAAGAAACAGCGACTGTTGGGCAAGGAATTCGCAAATGCCAAGAATTGGACATTGTTAGCCAATCATGGTGATAAGACGATGATCCGCAATGCCCTGACCTATCGCCTGGGACGATTCATTGGACTGGACTTCTGCCCCGCCGCCAAGTTTGTTGATCTTTATCAGAATGGCCACTATTGTGGCACCTACCAAATCAGTGATCAAGTACAAGTACACAAAAAACGAGTGAATGTCGACGAGGATAACGGCTGGCTACTTGAGGTGGCTAACGAAAACTCGAATGAGGAACCCCTGATCACCTCTATCCTCTATGGCATCATGTACAACATCAAGAATCCGAAGGACGAGAAACTGACTATTGACAAGCGTATCAGCATCGGACGATGGATACAGGGCTTTGAGAATGCCGTGGCCGATAATGACTATACCAACCCCGAGACAGGCTATCGCGCCTATATTGACGAGGATAGTTTTGTGAACTGGTATGTCGGTGCTGAACTGACTGGAAATATCGATGCACTATACAGTATCTATATGTATAAGGACGCAGACGAGCAAAAGATGCACTTCGGCCCGCTGTGGGATCTCGACCTGGGTTATGATAACAGTTCGGAGCGCAGTCTGCAACACAATATGTCGGCTTATCTGGGACTTTGGAACCGTCCGTTTGAGAAGATTCTGCAGCGGCTGTGGCTGGATCCATGGTTTGCCCAAGCCTGTAATGACCGGCTGAACGAGTGGATAAATCACGGGCTACAGTCCTACCTGATTGAGAACATCGACAGTCTGCGTAACGCCATCTGGCAGTCGCAAAGAGAGAACTACAAGGTATGGCCCATCAACAAACAGGTGTACGACTGGGAGAAACACAGTTATTATACCACCTACGATGGTTACATCAACGAACTGAAGAGTTTTGTCAACAACCACATCCCGTACCTCCAGCAGGCCTTTGCCAATAGACTCTCTTCTGGCATCCATGACATCATGGCCAACCATGAGGCATCAGATCAGATCTACGACTTGCAAGGCCGTCGCGTCGGAAAAGACAACATGAAAGGAATATATATTCAGAATCATCATAAAATCATTAGACAATGAAGAAATCTCTCTTCAACCTCATCGTACTTTTCCTTGCTGCCTGCACCGCAGGTGGCGGGCAGAAGAGTGCAACGGGGTTTGTCACCATCCAAGGCCATGACCTCATTCAGCCCAATGGAGAGAAACTCTTTATTCAAGGAACGAATCTGGGCAACTGGCTGAATCCCGAAGGTTATATGTTCGGCCTCGGACGTACCAACTCGGCATGGATGATAGACCTGCTCTTCAAAGAGGCTGTGGGCCCTGACTTCACGGCGGAGTTCTGGAAGCAGTTCAAAGACAACTACGTGACGAAGGCCGATATCGACTTTATCGCCTCGCAGGGAGCCAACACCATCCGACTGCCTTTCAACTATAAACTCTTCACCGATGAGGACTATATGGGACAGACAGGTCAGAAAGACGGTTACCAGCGTATCGACTCAGTGGTGAGTTGGTGTAAGGCCAATAACCTCTATCTGATTTTGGATATGCATGACTGTCCGGGTGGACAGACGGGCGACAATATCGACGATGGACACGGTTACCCTTGGCTGTTTGAGAGTGAGAAGAGTCAGCAACTTTTCTGCGACATCTGGCGTGAGATTGCCAATCGCTACAAGCAGGAGACCACCATTCTGGGCTACGAACTGATGAACGAACCTATCGCCCATTTTTTTGCCAACAAGGATTCACTCTACCAGTTGCTTCAGCCCCTCTATAAGCGCTGCGTCAGCACTATCCGTGAGGTGGACCAGAACCATATTATCCTGTTGGGTGGAGCCCACTGGAACAGTTTCTTCTGGATGCTCGACGATGCCAGTTATGATGACAAACTGATGTACACCTGTCATCGCTATGGCGGTCCTGCCACCAAGGAGGCCATTACCCACTACATCAACTTCCGCGACTCTATCAACCGTCCCATGTATATGGGTGAGTTCGGCCATAACACCATGGAGTGGCAGAGCGACTTTGTCAGTGTGCTCAAGGAGGCTAATATCGGCTATACTTTCTGGCCTTATAAGAAGGTGGATGAGTCTTGCATGATGGGTATCCAACGCCCGGATGGCTGGGACAGCATCGTGGTAAAGTATTCCGAGACCTCGCGTAACACCTATCAGGAGTGGCGTGAAGCCCGTCCCGATCAGGCTCTGTTCCGTGAACTGCTCATGCAATTTGCCGAGAACTGTCGTATCGAGAACTGCAAACCCCAGAAGGATTATATCCAGAGTATGGGAATGAAGGGGGAGTGAATAGATATTTGATTATCAAGAATTAGAGAATTAAAGAATTATGATTAGAAAAATATACAAGCGGATGCTGTTAGGCATTGTCTGCATCGTTGGTCATTCATCATTCAGTGAAGCCCAGACTCCTGTCTACCTCGATGAGACGAAACCTATGGAACAGCGTATCGAGGATGCCCTGAAACGCATGACCCTCGATGAGAAGATTGCCGTGATCCACGCGCAGTCGAAATTCTCGAGCCCGGGTGTGAAGCGTCTCGGCTTCCCCGACCTGTGGACTGACGACGGCCCGCACGGGGTGCGTCCTGATGTGCTCTGGGACGAGTGGGTACAAGCAGGACAGACCAACGATTCGTGTGTGGCGTTCCCCGCACTCACCTGTCTCGCTGCCACATGGAATCCCGACATGGCCCGCCTCTATGGCGAGAGTCTGGGCGAGGAGGCACTCTACCGCAAGAAGAGTGTTATCCTGGGCCCAGGCGTGAATATCTTCCGTACCCCACTCGGAGGTCGTAACTTCGAGTATATGGGTGAGGATCCCTATCTCGCCTCGCGGATGGTGGTGCCCTACGTACAGGGACTCCAATCGAAGGGCGTGGCTGCCTGCGTGAAGCACTACTGTCTGAACAATGACGAGGAGTATCGTCATCAGGTGAACGTCATCGTCAGCGACCGTGCCTTGCATGAGATCTACCTGCCAGCCTTCCGTGCCGCCGTGCAGGAAGGTGGGGCATGGAGTATCATGGGTGCCTATAACCTCTATCAGAACCAGCATAACTGTCATAATGCCACCTTACTTAATAAGATACTGAAGCAGGACTGGGGATTCGATGGTGTGGTCATCTCCGACTGGGGCGGTTGCCACGATACCGATGAGGCTGTGAAGAACGGTCTTGACCTGGAGTTCGGCACCTGGACTGACGGTCTGACGATGGGTCGCACCAATGCCTATGACAGTTACCACATGGCTGAAGCCTACAAGCAGGCCATCAAGGCTGGGAAATACACCACAAAGGAACTCGACGAGAAGGTGCGCCGCGTGCTGCGCCTGTTCTTCCGCACCACTATGCAACGTGAAAAGCCCTTCGGATTCCTCTGTAGCGAGAGTCATTATGAGGCAGCCCTGAAGATAGCCCAAGAGGGTATTGTGCTGTTGAAGAATGAAGGCAGTCTGCTGCCCCTCGACCTATCGAAGATAAAGCGTATTCTTGTCGTCGGTGAGAACGCCATCAAGATGATGACCGTCGGCGGTGGCTCCTCCTCACTCAAAGTCCAGCGTGAGATTCTTCCTCTTGACGGACTCCAGCAATTTGTTAATCGTAAATTGTCAAATTGTAAATTAGATTATGCTCGTGGATACGTCGGTGACACCATCCAGAGTTTCGATGGCGTGTCGGTAGGCCGTTCACTCTACGACACCCGTACCCCAGCCCAACTCATGGCAGAGGCAGTGGAGAAGGCTCGTGAGGCAGATGTCGTCATCTTCTTCGGCGGCCTCAACAAGGCAGCCTATCAGGACAGTGAGGGACATGACCGTCAGCAATACGGTTTACCCTATGGACAGGATGCACTCATCGAGGCTCTGGTGAAAGTCAATCCCCGTCTTGTGTATGTCAATATCTCTGGTAACTGTGTGGCCATGCCTTGGCTCCAGAAGGTGCCAGCCGTCGTGCAGGGCTGGTTCATCGGCTCCGAGGCTGGTGAGGCCATAGCCAGTGTTCTCTGCGGCGATGTGAACCCCTCGGGCAAGTTGCCTTTCACCTGGTACGCCTCACTCGACCAATGCGGTGCTCACGCCCTGAACACCTATCCCGGCACATGGCGTGATGGGCATCAGATTATTGACGAGGAGTACAAGGAGGGCCTTTTTGTGGGCTACCGCTGGACCGACCGCCTCGTTCTTGAAGCCAAGGGCAAGACAGCAAAGCAGAAGGCAACACCCCTCTTCCCCTTTGGACATGGTCTGAGTTATACGACTTTCCAATACGGGAAAGTCTCGGCAGACAAGAATACGATGACCGCTAAAGACAAGATTACCTTCACCATCCCCATCACCAATACCGGTGATCGTGCTGGTGCCGAGACCGTACAACTCTACATCCGCGATGTCAAGTCGTCAGTAGAGCGTCCCGTCAAGGAACTGAAGGCTTTCCAAAAAGTATTTCTCCAACCAGGCGAGACCCGTCAGGTGAGTCTCACCATCGACAAGTCGGCCCTGAGTTTCTATGACGACAGGATTGCTTCCTGGACGGTTGAACCCGGCGACTTCGAGGGTCTTGTAGGTTCCTCATCTGGTCAGATAGCAGGGCGTTATCCCTTCAAATTCCAATAAAGTTAAATAGTTAGTTAGAAAAAAGTTAGTTGCAAAAGCCGGACTCTGCGAAGAATCCGGCTTTCTTAATTGGCATACCATGCAACTCACCTTCCATCCTTCTTTCGGTTTAATCGATAAAGGATGAACAATAGGGCAATAATCAGGAGGGTTATCACGATGGAGGCGATTAAAAGAATCCTGCTTGATTTGGACTGATTTGCCTGATTGTTCTTCTCGATTACATTGATGACTGAGTTAACCTGATAGACCCGCAAATATGGACAGAAAGTCAGGTTGCAAGCCTTGGCAAACTCGGCATACCGTCTTGCACGACTGATGTCGCCGTCATTAGCAAGACGTTCTGCCAGAAAGAGGAGCGAAGCCTGGTTCATTACTGCACACTTGATGTCGTCGAGAGCCGACTTGCCCAGCCAATAACAGGTCTGGTCGTGGTTCTTGAGTCTGTCATAAATCATGGAGCGGTAGAAGGCGGCGTATGCACTCTCGTGCGTACCGTCAGTCACCTTTTGGAGCCATTGACCGCTCAGTTCCAAAGCATCCTGATAGAGTTGCCGGGCACAGAGGATATCCACTTTCAGATGGAGCCATTCCTCGCTGCCCTCATCTGCCACCATCAGTACGGAATCGCGGTAAGCATCCTGTTGGGCATAATAATTCAATCGCACGGCATTGCGCTGGGTTTTAGAGCCTAACTCACCGTAGACATGCATCCATGCATGGTAATAGTTGACCAATCCCACACTATCGAGAGGAGATTTGTCGATGACACGGAGTTCCTCTATGGACTCTGTGAGCATATCGGCATCAGACAACTGATAAGCCAGCATGGAACGAAACCGTCCTGCAAGATCAGGACGACGGAGCGAATCGGCAAGGCTGATGCATACCTCAGCATAATAGAGGGCCGAGTCATTTTTATAAGGCTGGTAAAGGCGGAAGAGTTCCTCAGCCATCTGGACACTCTTCTCCACGTTTTTCTCCTTATTCAGGCGATTCCGCCAATCAGCAATCTTTCGCTCACGCTCAGCAACGTATGTTGGCGACTGACTGATGGCATCGTCTATTTGCCGATAAAGTGCATCAAGGTCCACAGACTCATCTGCCTGGGCCAGCACTGTGGGGCCAAGCCCCATGACAACAATCAATAAAAGAGTACGTATCATTTGGCAATCAGTGATATGGCGAAGCCACCACCAGGGGCCTCAGTGAGTTTAAGGGTCTGACCGGCCTTGACAACCTTCTTGGTTATCGTATAAGCCTGCGGATTAGTCTCGTAATGGGCATCCTTCGCATCGGCGTAGATAGTACAGTCGTACTTCTTGTCCTTGTCGAGGAAATCGAGTTTGATGACACTCTGGTGACCGTTCTCATCGCATTTGCCACCAATGAACCAGTTGTCGGTGCCTTTCGCCTTACGGGCCACGGTAATATAGTCGCCCGGTTCAGCCTCCAAGTAGCGCGAGTCGTCCCAGTCGCAGGCTACATCGCGGATGAACTGGAAGGCATCATCGAACTTCTCGTAGTTCTCAGGCAAGTCGGCAGCCATCTGAAGAGGCGAATACATCGTGAGGTAGAGTGCCAAAGAGCCTGCAATGGTGATGCGAGCCCAAGAGGTATTATTGCTCCACTCAGAGAGTTTTGTGACAAAGATGCCTGGAGTATAGTCCATTGGACCACCCTGCAAACGGGTAAAGGGCAAGATACAGGTGTGATCGGGGTTCGAGCCGCCAAAAGCCTCATACTCCGTGCCACGGGCACTTTCGTTTCCGACGAGATTGGGGTATGTCCGACAGAGGCCCGTAGGACGTGTGGCCTCATGGGCATTCACCATAATATGGTGCTTGGCAGCCTCCTTCACCACATAGAGATAGTGGTTGTTCATCGACTGTGAGTAGTGATGGTCGCCCCGGGGAATGATATCACCCACATAGCCTGTCTTCACTGCGTCGTAGCCGTACTTATTCATCAAGTTGAAGGCATCTTCAAGATGACGTTCGTAGTTCTGAGTACTGGAAGATGTCTCATGGTGCATCAGAATTTTCACACCCTTCGAGTGGGCATAGTCGTTAAGCATCTTGATGTCGAAATCAGGATAGGGTGTCACGAAGTCGAAGACATCGCGTTTCCACATATTGGCCCAATCCTCCCAACCGACGTTCCAGCCTTCCACCAGTACCTCATCGAGTCCATTCTTGGCGGCGAAGTCGATATATCGCTTTACGTTCTCATTATTGGCTTTATGCGTGCTGTTGGCTTTTACCTTCTTCCAGTTAATCTGGTCCAAGTGGATGGAGGGATAGTCATCCGTATAGTGCCAAGAGCCACGACCCACGATCATCTCCCACCACACGCCACAATATTTTGTTGGATGAATCCAACTCACGTCATCCAAGGCGCAGGGCTCATTAAGGTTAAGGATGAGATTGCTCGACAGCATGTCACGGGCATCGTCGCTGACCATCACCGTACGCCAAGGAGTCTCACAAGGTGTCTGCATGGCACCTTTCAAGCCCGTTGCATCTGGGGTGAGATGACTCACGAAGGTAAAGGGTTTTGGGATGGGCCAGGCCGAAGGCTTAGGATTGGGTGTATAGGCATTGCTGCCCCCGCCGAGTTGTGTGGTGAGTGCCTTAGTCTGCGCATCCACCAGTTCGAGATGCATCGTGGCATAGTCGGCACAGGCCGCCTCATGGATATTGATGTATAGGCCATCGTCACTCTTCATTTGAAGTGAGGTCTGCACACCCGTCGGCGAGAAGACAGCCACAGAGGAGTTGCCCCAATTAACTGCCTCCCGCATCCGGTTGCGGATTTCGGAGAGTTTCGTCTCTTGAGTCACTTGCTCTTGGGTATCATAGTCGCCTGGAAGCCAGAAAGCCTTATGGTCGCCTGCCATCGCAAACTCACTGCGTTCTTCCTTGATGAGGAAATAGTTGAGTTCTCTCTGCTGAGGGAACTCATAGCGGAAGCCGATACCATCGTCATAGACACGGAAACGGATGAGGATGGTACGGTTTGATAATTGTTGCTGTAACACTGCAACATACTCGACATAATGATTACGGATGGTGGCCGTCTCACCCCAGACAGGTTTCCATGTCTCATCAAAAGTAGAGGTCTCCTCTTTCTTGATGGTAAAACCATCCATCAAGTCGGTCTCATCCATACCTTTTGAGGCATGCTTGTCCTTAGCCAGTTCGAGACCGAGGAAAGAAGGTTTTACAACAACCCGTCCCTTATAACTCATCTCATATACAGGTCTTCCTGTGGCATCGACTGAGAAATTCAGTTCAATGTTGCCATTCGGCGACTTGACGCTGCCAGCATTTGCCATCATCGGCAAAGCCAGAAGAACAGATAACAATAATTTCTTCATTTTCTTCCACTTTGTATTATTAATGTGCTGATTTCGTCGTTCAGGGCATCGGCAGCGAGGAGTTGCTCGATGGTGAGGTGCATACGATAGCGCCAGTAATGACGGGGATTGGCAGGGATGTTGATGCGCTCTCCGTTTACATCAGGCAGACGCAATTTCTCATCAATACTCAGCCAGTCCTGGAAGGAGATCAGACAAAGCATGGACGGCGATGTGAGATGACGGCTCACGATATCCTTTGCCAGCCATCCCGGCAGCGGATGCGGCGCTTCTCCTCCGCGACGAAGGGTTGTGTTGTAATAACTCTGTGTACGTTCTTCATCCTCGTCCCACCACTGACGCAGGGTCGGCATGTCGTGGGTGGAAATTGTATCGACGCTACGATACGGATTATGCGACAACTTACCAAAACGGATGGTTGGATCCTTCGGCATCGACTGTATCTCAAGACTCAGAATGCGCAGTTCGTTGATCACCCAAGGTACGCAGTCGGGCACCATACCGAGGTCTTCGGCACAGACAAGCATCCGCGTGGCCTGTGTCAGGCGCGGCAGTTTCTTCATGGCCTCGGTGTACCAGAACTGGTTGTTACGACGGTAGAAATAGTCGTTGTAAAGACGGTTGAAGTTGTTCTTTTGATCCTCACTGAGTTGCTCGTAGGCCTCCTGGAACTGTACGGCAATACGCGGATGCCAGCGGTCATCACGCTTATGGTCGACAAGGAATAGTCCGTCGCTGAATGATACACCATAGGCCTCTATCTCCTCACGGCTCATACCAAGGGCCGGTGAGAACTGTCCCATCAGTCCCGACTTATAGGGTACGGGAATCTCCCAGATTCGGAAGAAACCAAGGACATGGTCAATGCGGTAAGCATCGAAGTACTGTGCCATCTTCCGGAAACGACGCACCCACCACGAACAGCCGTCCTTCAACATCTCGTCCCAGTTGTAGGTGGGGAAGCCCCAGTTCTGTCCGTCAGCAGAGAACGGGTCAGGCGGCGCTCCGGCCTGTCCGTTGAGGTTGAAATATTTCGGCTCCACCCAGGCCTCGACACCATCACGGCTGATACCGATGGGGATGTCGCCTTTCAGAATGACACGATGCTCCCGTGCATGGGCATGGGCTGCCTTCATCTGTGCATCGAGGTTGTACTGGACAAAATACCAGAACTGCAGTTCCTTCTTTCCCTTGAAAGACGGTTTCTGGGTATTCTGTACCGTAGCGGTCTTGGGCCATTCCGAGAAGACGGCTGTGCCATAGAGATCACGATAATAGCAGAAAGCAGCATACGGCACAAGCCATTCCTTGTTTTGTTCGAAGAACTGTTTGTAACTCTCACGGCGTTGCACAACGGACCACACCTGCGCAAATATCTCACGCAGATAGTCCATCTTGGCTGTAAACATCCGCTCGTAGTCAATCTGAGGCAGAGCATTCAATTCTTGGCGCAAGGCTTCGAACGCCTGACGCTTCGCCTCGTCCTTAATGGCAGGCAACTGACGGAAGTCTGTGTATTGCGGATGGAGGGCATAGATACTGATGGAGTTGTAAGGATAGGAGTCCTGCCAGGTCTTGGTCATATTCGTATCGTTGATAGGTAGCACCTGCAAGACCCGTTGCTTGGTCTTATCGCACCAGTCGATCATCATCTTCAAGTCGCCGAAATCACCCACGCCGAAACTGCCTTCACTACGGAGTGAGAAAATGGGGATGACGGTGCCGGCTCCTTTCCAGGGATAGACGGGGAAATAGGCTTGTGTCAGTTCGTAAACAACAACCTCACCCACTTCAACCTGAGGCAGTGTGACAGTGCGGTTCATACCGTTCTCCCAAAGGGGTGTCACATCAACCTCCTCATCGAGTGCCACGAACTTGAACTCGAATGTCGCCGGTAACTTATCTGCATCAAGACTGATGACCCACTCGTTACTCTCATGTTCAACCATCTCCAAGGCACGCTTTGCCTCCCAGTTACCGAGTGCTTCTCCAGCGCCAAGTAGTGCTAGACGTTCGTTGCCGCGCAACTGTGGGGCACGCACCTTGATCCGGATGGTCTTGCCATACTCTTCCAGTTCGCTCATCTTACACTTACGGGCAGCCACACACTCGGTGAAGGCAGAAGAATACATGTAACTGTCTTCAGGGATGTCGAGCCAATGGTCATAGACGGTATAGCGCACCCCTCTGATGGCAGCAAACTCCAACCGATGGGGCATGACAAGCCATTCGTGGCGTGTCTGCTCATCACCACGATACACACTATAATAATAAGTAATGTAAGCACTCGCCTTGACCGACCTGCTCAGTTCGCAAGTCCAATGAAGTCCATCGAGCGTAGACATCTTATACTGTTCTGTTTTTACTGAGGATTTACCGTCCTCGTTGATTATGGTTAATACCAGTTCCTCTCCGAAGGTCGTCTGGTATTCGAGATTAAATTGTAACTTCATAGACTGTTCTATTTATTGTTCTTGATAATGGAGACGCAAAGCGAACCGATAAGGAAACTGACACCTGACACAATCATCATCGTAGACTGATGGTGACCGACAAGTGAGAGGATGGTGCCACCACAGATGGCAGCCACAATCTGCGGGATGCAGATGGTGCCATTAAACAAGCCCAAATAGGCTCCCATGTGACCATAGCCCTGCAGGGCATTCGTCACGAACGTGAACGGCATCGCCAACATGGCAGCCCAACCGCAACCTATCAGCAGGAAAGGAACAATCTGCAGGTATTTGTCCGGACAGAACGGAATGAGCAGGAAACCAACACCCCCAATAATCAGACTGACCGAATAGGCTAGTTTGGTATTCTTGAAGCGGGGCAGTATGGCGGCCCAAGCCAAAGAGCCCATCGCCTGAATGGCATAGAGGACACCTGTCCAGTTAGCCGCCTCCTGATATTCGCTGGTAGCAGGGTCGATGGTGCCCCAGACGGTCTCTGAGACAGCATCCACCACGTAAGTCCACATATAGAGCATACCCGCCCAGCAGAAGAACTGTACCAGGCCGACCTTCCAGAAGGTAGAGGGGGCCTTTTTAAGCAGTGTGATCCAGTTGCCGGATGTTCCGGATTCTTCGGATTCCCCGGAATTTCCGGCTACGCCATTGTATTCCGCATATTCCTGCGGATTCCACTCTTTCACCTTCAATGTCGTATAAAGCACGCAAAGGATGAGGATAGCAGCGCCACAATAGAACGCCCAAATGACGGAATCGGGTACGATTCCCTCAGGAGCCACATTGCTTATGCCGATAGCCGTGAAAAAAAACGGGAAGAGAAATCCCACCACCGAACCAGCATTACAAAGGAACGACTGAATAGAATAGGCTTTGGCCTTCTGCCTCTCATTAACCATATCGCCCACCAGCATTTTGAACGGCTGCATAGCCATATTGATGGAAGTGTCAAGCAGCATCAGGGCAATCAGACCGAAAAGTAGTGCCGTACCGACAGCCATCCCGAAGGAACCGGCATTCGGCAACAGACACATCACAGCAACGGCAGCGGCTGCACCCACAAACAGATAAGGGATGCGACGTCCGAAGCGCGTCCACGTCTTGTCACTCAATGTTCCGACAATCGGTTGCACAAGGATTCCCATCAATGGTGGGAGAATCCAGAAGAAACTCAGGGAATGAGGATCTGCCCCCAGCGTACGGAAGATACGTGAGATGTTGGCAGACTGCAAAGCATACGCAATCTGTACGCCGAAGAATCCAAAACTCAGATTCCATAACTTCCAAAAACTTAAATCAGGCTTCTGTTTCATATCTTTACTAACCTTTATTTCGTTGTTCCACGGATGATGAGGCGGGTACGGACGACACGCTTCTCAATCTTATCGAGAGGACTAAAGCCCTCCACCTTGTCCATCAGAATCTCGGCTGCCTCTTCGCCAACCACGTGACCACGCTGCTCAACGGTAGTGAGCATCGGGTCACAGGCAATGGCTCGCTGACCGTTAGTGAAGCCACAGATACTGATATCATCAGGCACTTTGAATCCTGCCCGTTTCACGGTATAGAGGATACCAATGGCAGTGTCGTCGTTGACAGCAAAGAAAGCATCAGGCCGGTGATCCAAAGCAAGTATCTCCGGAGTGACAATCTCCGCATCGCTGCGATTGTCGCACACACGCACAATCTGCTCATCCACCTCCATTCCATGTTTCAGGAGCGCATCCTTATAGCCGTTATAGCGGTTCTTGGAGATCTGCAACTGCATGGGGCTCCCGTAGAAGGCAATCCGCTGACAGCCAGACTCGATCAGATGCGTCACGGCATTGTAGGCCCCCATATAGTCGTCGACCACCACCAGACTGGCATTGACACCTGTACAGATACGGTCGTAGAACACCAGAGGAATGCCGGCATCAATCAGTTTCTGGTAATGGTCATAGTTGTGCGTGTCCTTCGCCTGCGACACGATGACACCACACACCTTACTACGATGGTAATTCTCACAGATACGAACCTCACGCTCATATTTCTCGTCACTTAGCGACACCATAATATTATACCCGCGCGCGAAAGTAGCCTCCTCGATGCCCGTCAGGATGGATGAGAAATAATAATGCGTTAATTCCGGTACAATCACACCAATTATACGAATAGGCATCACCCTGGCATGGCGCAGTGCCTCACCAATGGCGTTGGGATAGAAGTTATGCTCGTGTGCAAATGACTGGATGGTCTTGCGCATCTCCTCGCTGATGAGGGGAGAATCCTTCAAGGCACGGGATACCGTCGCCACGGAAACACCTAATTCCTGGGCGATATCCTTCATGTTCATGGGAGCATTTCTATCCATCTCGTTTTATTTTTCAAGTGCAAAGTTACAACTTTTCACTATTCACTATTCATTAACCACACATTAAGTTGACATATATCAATGCAAACGTTTGCATAACTCTAATAACGTTTTTATATAAAAAAAAGTATAATGTTGCCAAAAGATTTATAATTTTGCACCGTGAAATCATGCTTAATAGCAAAAAAAACGATTATAAAGTACAACAATTAACTCTAATTAAATGTAATGATGAAGCAGGTAAACATTCAAATCCCGCTTAGGATGCTGGGCCTTTTGTTAGGCTTGTTCCTATCGGTAGGTGCCTTTGCGCAAATTGACGTCAGAGGCCATGTGAAAGATGCTACAGGCGAAGACATTATCGGTGCAACTGTCCGCGTGGTAGGTACACAGACCGCAACTGTGACAGACTTCGAAGGTAATTTCGTACTGAAAGCAAACCAGGGTGCAGACATCGCCATCTCCTACATCGGTTACCAAACCATCACGGTGAAGGCTGCGCCGACTATTGAAGTAACATTAGAAGATGACCAGACGGTGCTGAGCGACGTGGTGGTTATCGGTTACGGTGCCGTTAAGAAGAGTGACCTCACCGGATCTGTGACAGCCTTGAAACCAGACTCCAAGAACAAAGGTCTTGTAGTGAACCCACAAGACATGTTGGCTGGTAAGGTTGCCGGTGTCAACATCACCAGTAACGACGGTGCTCCTGGAACGGGAGCCCAGATTCGTGTCCGTGGCGGTTCTTCTCTGAACGCCTCTAACGACCCTCTGATCGTTATCGACGGTATTGCGATGGACAATGACGGTGTGAAAGGTCTTTCCAATCCACTATCAATGGTGAATCCTCAGGACATTGAGTCATTCAATGTACTAAAAGACGCTTCTGCAACTGCCATTTATGGTAGCCGTGGTTCGAATGGTGTTATTATCATCACCACCAAGAAAGGCCGTGCGAACACAAAGCCGATGATTTCCTATGCCGGAAATGTTTCTGTAGGTATCCGCCAGAAGTCTTTGGAGGTTATGAATGGTGACGAATATCGTCAGTTCATTACCACCATGTACGGAGCAGACAGTATTCCTTTTTTAGCACTTGGTACAGCCAATACTAACTGGCAGGATGAAATCTATCAGACAGCCATCAGCACGGACCACAGCCTGACCGTTTCCGGTGCGCTCAAAAGCCTCCCATACCGCATTTCTGTAGGTTATACTGGACAGGAAGGAATCTTGAAGACTTCCAAGTTCGATCGTATTACGGCATCACTGAACCTCAACCCCTCACTGCTGAATGACCACCTGACGCTCAATCTGAACGCCAAGGGTATGTTCGCCAGGACGAAGTACGCAGACACAGGAGCCGTCAGCGCTGCTGTCTATTTTGACCCCACACAAGATCCTTATAACTACACCTCAACTTACCATAAGCAAATGCTGGGCGACGATCTTCATCGCACACTGACCAATTTCGGAGGTTTCTTCCAATGGCCCGTTGTGGCTGACTACGAAGGTGACAAGGCCTGGCCTTACACATTCAATGGTGTTGCCAACATGCCTAACCCATTGGCATTACTCTATAACCGTGATGAACACGCTAACAGCCGTTCATTAGTCGGTAGTGCTGACATTGACTACAAGGTTCATGGCTTTGAAGACCTGCGCCTCCACTTAACGGCAGGTGCCGACATTTCAGAAGGCAGACAATACACTAATAATGACCGTTCATATACGGGTTCTATCTACTACGGTAGTAACGGCCGTGATAAGATCCTGAAGCGCAATCTGCAAATCTCCACTTATGCACAATATTATAAGGACTTTGCCAAAATCCACCACTTCGACATCATGGGTGGTTACGAGTGGCAGCATTTCTGGCGCGATCAGAAGAATGACTACATCAGCACCTATCCTATTACAAGTGTGAATGCAGGAAAGGAGCGTCCTCATACTCCTTACCATTTCCAGACAGACAGTTATCTGGTTTCATTCTTTGGACGTGCAAACTACACACTGCTCGACCGCTACATGCTTACCGCAACTGTTCGTCATGACGGATCTTCGCGATTCAAGGAGCATTGGGCTACATTCCCCTCATTTGCTTTTGCATGGAAGATCAATGAAGAGCCATTCCTTAGGAGTGCTAAGGCTTTGAGCGACCTGAAACTCCGTCTGAGTTATGGTCAGACTGGTCAGCAGGCAGGTGCCGTTCCCGACTACAGTTGGATTGCAACCTATTCCAAGAATACAGGTACAAGCAGTTACTACGATGTCTCTGGTGACGGTTCTCTCTATCGTCCGGACAACTATACTCCCAAACTGAAGTGGGAGACTACCACAACATATAATATCGGACTCGACTGGGGGTTGTTTAACCAGCGCATCTCAGGTACTATCGACGTTTACAAGCGTAAGACGACCGATTTGCTAAACTATGCTCCTACCAAGGCCCTGTCGGCATACCGTAACCAAGCCTGGCAGAACATCGGTTCTTTGGAGAACAAGGGTGTTGAGGCCAGCATCAGTTGGAAAGCCATTCAGAACGAGAACCTCTACTGGGTCATCGACTACAATTTCACCTATAATCATAATGAGATTACCGACCTGAGCGGTGTCTCCGAAGACGGTTCACCCGTTCCTAACACAGGTGTCAAGATTGGTACTGACCGCTATCTGGAATACCAGCAGGTTGGCCACCCCATCAATTCGTTCTATGTCTTCCAACAGGCTTACGATGCGAACGGTAAGCCCATTGAGAATGTTGTTGTCGACCGTAACGGTGACGGTCAGATTACCCAGGCCGACAAATATTTCTACAAGAGCCCAGCAGCCCCTGTCACGATGGGTCTCTCATCGCGTGTCGAGTGGAAGAAGTGGGATCTCGGATTCTCACTGCGCGCCAGCATTGGCAACTATGTCTACAACAACAACGAACAGGGTATGGCTAATGTGAACCCCACAGAGGTCTGGAAGAGTTCTCTGCTCTATATGAACAACTATACCTATGAGGCTATTGGTCGCAACTGGCAGACCTATCAGATTACCTCTCAACTCTCTGACTTCTATGTACACAATGCTTCGTTCCTGAAGTGTGACAACATCACGATCGGTTATTCATTCAATACGTTTGATAACTATCTCAATGGTCGTGTTTACCTGACAGCCTCCAACGTATTCACCATCACCAAGTATGATGGTCTCGATCCTGAGGTGGCCAATGGCTTCGACAGCAACATGTATCCGCGTCCTATGACATTCATCCTTGGTCTGAATTTGAACTTCTAACATGTTACATTATAATATTAATAGGAATAAAGTCATGAAAAGATTATTTAAGCATATCATTCCCGCTACAGGCCTTGTCCTGTTGTTCGGAACAACCTCATGCACAAAGGACCTGGATGTGACGCCATTGGATCCGAATATGGACACCTCCGTCAGTTATGAAGGTCTTTTCAACAAGTGCTATGCTACCATCGCTATGGCTGGTAATGGCGGAGCCAATGGCGACTGCGACATTGACGGTATCGATGGTGGTACGTCAGGCTACATCCGCCAGATGTGGAATGCCAACGAACTTCCCACTGATGAGGCCATTAACGGATGGGGCGACGATGGTATCGAGCAATCTTGCTTTAACACCTACGACGAGTCACACCCCATGCTGAACGGTTATTTCTCCCGTTTGACTACCAGTATCACTTACTGCAACCAGTATCTGACCGAAGCGCCTGACTATAACGCACAGATGACAGCAGAAGTCCGCTTCCTGCGTTGTCTGCACTACTATCTACTGATGGATGCCTTCGGACGCGTTCCTTTCGCAGAGACATTAGGCGACCCCGTCATCTACAGCCGTCAGGAAATCTTCGACTGGTTGGTTAAAGAACTCACAGAAAACGTTGAGCCTAATCTGGCTGAGCCCAAGCCTAAAAAGTCGAGCGATGCCGGCTATGGACGTGTTGACAAGGCTGCTGCATGGATTCTCCTGTCACGTCTCTATCTGAACGCCGAGGTGTATACCGGTTCAGCAAAGTGGAGCGAGGCTGCCACATGGGCCAAGAAGGTCATGGACTCTGCCTATCAGTTGAATACGACATCTGTCGGTGGCTGGAGTGCCTATCAGATGCTGTTCATGGGTGACAATGGTGAGACCAATGCCGCCTACGAGGGTATCTTCCCCATTCTGCAAGATGGTATCCGCACCACCTCTTGGGGTACTACACAGTTCCTCTGTGCAGGTAGTTTTGACAGCGACATGCATGCCAACCCCAACGATCCCGACGCCACCAACGGCCTCTCTGGTCAGGTATGGGGCGGTAATCGCACACGTCCTCAACTCATCCAGAAGTTCTTCCCCAACTTGGATGCTCCTCAGATTCCTGCCTACGAGATGGTTGTTGCAGCAGGCGACGACCGTGCCATCTTTGATGGTGTTGGCCGCGAAATCAACAACCTCGACCGTGCAACCTTCAAGAACGGCTATGCTGTTGCCAAGTTCGTCAACTTCAAGACCGACGGTTCTTCCGGCCACGATGCGACCTTCATGGACGCCGATTTCTTCCTGTTCCGCAAGGCGGAGGCTTACCTGACCTATGCTGAGGCTCAGGCCCGTCTGAACGGTGGAGCCACCAACGCTGAGGGGGCCGCAGCCATCAATGCACTGCGTGAACGTGCTCATGCCGCTACCAAGGCTAACTATTCAGTTGACGAGATTCTCGACGAATGGGCTCGTGAGTTCTACTTCGAAGGCCGCCGCCGCACCGACCTCATCCGCTATGGTAAGTTTGGTGGAAACACAGACTATATCTGGCAGTGGAAGGGCGGTACCTATAACGGCCGTAACTTTGATGCCTATAAGAATATCTATGCCATTCCGGCCTCTCAACTGTCTGCTTATGGCAATGAACAGAATCCAGGTTACACTAATCATTAACAGAAAGGATTATTAATTATGAAGAATATATTCAAATCGTCATTACTGCTTCTGTGTAGCGTGGCCTTGTTTTCCGCCTGCGCCGATGACAATGACTCTAACCCCGTGCTGGGACAGCCGACAACGTTCGTGCTGAACGCGCCAGCCTATTCTACTGTGCCAGTAGATCTGGCCTCATCCACAGAGATTCCCTTCTCCTGGTCTTCGCCTGACTACGGGTTCCCCGTAGAGGCAGAGTTCCAGTTGGAAGCCTCTATCGATGGTAATTTCACCGTTTCCGTCGAACAGGCTGATGCCGACGAGAGTGGTGCCACCATCCCCAACTATGTTGTACTGCCTATCATTTTTACAGGCGGTCACGGTTCTATTCCCTGCAGCACCCTGGCTGTGGCCCTCAACAAGATGGGCAACTGGGAAGATGGCAAGGCACCTGCCACACAGACCATGGTGGTCCGTGCCTCAGCAAAGACCAAGAATCCTGATGCAACTCCTATCTATTCTAACACGGTGAACATCGTCGTTGTTCCGAGCAATGAACCTGCTCCTGCACAGTACCCATTATATATCTACGAGATTGGTAACGAGAGCGGCTGGTCAACGGCTCACGAACTCTGCAGTCCTGCTCAGGATGGTATCTATCAGGGCTTCTACTGGCTCGACGGTGGCTTCAAGTTCAAGCCCAACGCCGACAACTGGGATGGTGACTGGGGGCAAGATCCTGCTGGCACCTACGGAACCCTTGTCGTCGACGGTGAGGAGGATTGTAACGATCCCGGTAAGAGTTTCCCGGATCAGGCACAACCCGCCGGCTTCTATCAGGTGAACGTCGACCTTACGGAAATGACATGGAATATCGTTCCCATCACGAGCATCAGTATCATTGGCGGCTTCAACGACTGGGCCGGCGATGTCGAGATGACTTACAATGTGGATGAGGGCTGCTGGGAAGTGACGACCGGTGAGGTGGAAGGCGAGTACAAGTTCCGCGCCAACCATGACTGGGCCATCAACTGGGGTGGTTCTGAGGACGACCTGACGCAGGACGGTGCAAACCTGAACAGCAATGGTGGTTCTCACACTTACAAACTCTACATCTCTTATTTCGGCAACCACCATGTAGTAATCGAGTAATTTTTAACGACGTAGAATTATGAAGAAAGTATTATATACAATAGGTCTGGCCCTGCTTGCCATGGGCTGTACCGAAGATTTTACCGACTGGGCCAATCCGTTTAAGAACGACCCAGAGGCCGCCAAGAGCATGACCATGACCATCACTCCCGTTGCTACCATCGATCTGGCAACGGTGACTACCGAGACTATCCAGATCTTCTCGCCTTCGATTATGATTGACGATGAGGCCGAGACTACCTACGAGGCCAAGATCTATGGTCGTGAGGAAGGCGATGACGCTACATTTGAAGTAGGGGCTGACGGTTCTGTAGCAAAAGACGTTCTTGAACAGGCTGTCTATGCCCTTTATGGCCAGCGCCCTGTCGAACTGGCTATCCCGATGGATGTTTCCGGCTTCGTCAAAGTTGGCGGACAGACATTCAAGGCCATTGGCAGCACCACGCTGAGTGTCATCCCCAATGCACCTGAGATTGAGGCTGCCTACTACCTCACAGGTAGCATCAACGGCTGGGACAACAGCGACACCACCTACAAACTGACCAACGACGGTAGTGATCCTTACGAGAATCCTGTCTTCACCTGTCGCATCCCCGCTCCTGAGGATGGCAGCAATGTGGAGTTCAAGATGACACCGGAATCAGGACTTGGCGGTGACTGGAGCAAGTGTCTCGCTGCTGGCGACGAGGGCAAATTCAAATACAACAACGATGGTGGCAATCTCGTCATCGTTGCTGACCCTGACGCACTCTTCTACGACCTCGTCTTCAACATGCTTGATCAAACGTGGAAGGCTACACCCGTTGGCTTCAACGAGTTCATCTATGAGATTGGTAACGATAGTGGCTGGAGCGAGCCTCATCCGATCCACGGTAACGGCCTCGGACAGTATAGTGCCGTGATCTACCTGGACGGCGAGTTCAAGTTCAAGCCAAACAAGGACAACTGGGACGGCGACTGGGAGAAGGTCAGCGGTGATGCTACCAGCGGTACGCTTACCACCGAAGGCGGTCCTAACATGGACGGTGTCAGTGCTGGTTTCTACTTTGTTGAGGTTGACCTGAAGGAAATGACCTATAAGGTTACACCTGTCAACTCTATTAGTATCATTGGTTCTGTAAAAGGCTCATGGGACACTGACATAGACATGACCTACAACGAGATCATGAAGTGCTGGGAGGCTCGCGAGACACTCAGTGCCGGCGAGTTCAAGTTCCGTCTTAACCACGACTGGGCCATTAACTGGGGTGGTTCTCTCGACGACCTCGTTCAAGGTGGTGATAACCTGCAACTTGCCGCCGATGGTCCTTATGTCATCCGCCTCTTCCTCAGCGACGAGGCTCCCGCCCACTGTACTGTCAAGGAAGACAACGGCTATCCCGACAACTTCTTTGAGATAGGCAACGAAGGCGGCTGGAGCACCAGTCATCTGCTGCTGGGCAATGGCAACGGACAGTATCAAGGCTTCTATTATCTCGATGGTGAGTTCAAGTTCAAGCCCAACGCAGACAACTGGGATAACGACCTGGAGTATGTCAGCGGCGATGCCACAAGTGGCTCCCTCACTGACGGCGGCGGTCCGAACTGCCCTGATCCAGGTGCTGGCTTCTATCAGATCAACCTTGACTTTGCCAACATGCACTACAGCCTGCTGAAGATTGAAAGCATCAGTTTGATTGGAGGCTTCAACGATTGGAGCGATGATCTTGAGATGACCTACAACAAGGAGGAAGGCTGCTGGCAAGTGACCACCGATGCCGTATCAGGTGAGTTCAAGTTCCGTGCTAACCATGACTGGGGTATCAACTGGGGTGGCAGCGTGGACAATCTGGCACAAAACGGTGCCAACCTGACCCTTGATGGCGGTACGCATACATTCAAGTTGTATCTCTCATACGATGGTGCACACCATGTGACGATCGAATAATACATCGTGTTTCAATACACGTTTTGTGGAAAAATAGGCCGAAAGTCTTGGTACTTTCGGCTTTTTTATTTATCTTTGCATCGGAAACAACAATCATGTGGATTATGAGAACTAAGACATCAAACATCGTAAAGGTACTGACGGTACTCTTCACCTTTCACTTTTCACTTCTCACTTCTACCGCCCAGGGCTGGCCGCAGGACTACGGCGGCGTGATGCTACAGGGATTCTTCTGGGACTCCTTCAACGACACGCAGTGGACACGCTTGGAGAAGCAGGCTGATGACCTGGCCACGACCTTCGACTTAGTATGGGTACCGCAGAGCGGCAACTGCGGTGGCACCTCAATGGGCTACGACGACCTGTATTGGTTCAACCAGAACAGTAGTTTCGGCACTGAGGCCGAACTGCGCTCGATGATCAATACCTTCAAGGCAAAAGGCATCGGCACCATCGCCGACGTGGTGATCAACCACCGCAAGAATTTAAGCAATTGGGTAGATTTCCCGAAAGAGACCTACAAAGGTGTGACCTACGAGATGACATCGACGGACATCTGCGCCGACGATGACGGAGGCGAGGCCAAGAAATGGGCAACCCAGAATGGCTACAGCCTCAGCACGAACAACGACACCGGCGAGGGCTGGGGCGGCATGCGCGATCTGGACCATAAGAGCGAGAACGTGCAGAAGAATGTGAAGGTCTACCTGAAGTACCTCATCGACGACCTCGGTTATACGGGTTTCCGTTACGATATGGTGAAGGGCTATTCAGGTTCTTATACGAAGATGTACAATGAGGAAGCCGGGCCACAGTTCTCTGTGGGGGAATGCTGGGACGGCACACGAACCATCCGCAACTGGATCGATGCCACCGACAAGACCAGCGCCGCCTTCGACTTCCAGTTCCGCTACACCGTGCGCAATGCTATCAACAATGGCGACTGGAACTATCTGAGCAAGCAGAACGATGGTAACTGGCCGCTCGTGAGTAAAAACTACGAGAGTGGGGCCTATCGTCAGTATGCCGTGACCTTCGTAGAGAACCATGACACGGAGAAGCGCGCCAATGCCGATCAGGATCCTATCAAGAAGGACACCCTCGCCGCCAATGCCTATCTGCTGGCCATGCCTGGCACACCGTGTGTGTTCCTCACCCACTGGAAAGCCTATAAGCAGGAGATTGCCAATATGGTGGCTGTGCGCAAGGCCGTGGGCATCACCAACATCAGTGCGACGGTCAATATGGCCTCAAATAAGGACTACTATGCCGTGCAGACCACAGGTAAGAACGGCAAATTGCTCTGTGTGGTTGGCACGAAGGCAGACAGTTACCAACCTACAGGCACAGGGTGGAAGCAGGTTCTCAGCGGCTACCACTACGTTTATTATGTCAGCGGCATTGAGCCGGAGAGCATCGTCTTCCCGACATTCAAGCCCAGCACCTTCGAGAAATACGACATCACCGTCCATGTGAATGCCGACAAGGTAGGATGGAGCAGTGTGAACTTCTGGACGTGGGGTGGTGACGGTAGTCATGCACCGAAGAACAGCAACTGGCCCGGTGACAAGTTGACCACTACCACCGAGATAGGCGGCAAGAAATGGTACACGCAGACCTACACGATCAATGAGGACTACGATGCCGTGAGTTTCGTGTTCAGCACAGGCTCTGGCAGTCCGCAGACGGTGGATGTTACCAATGTCACTGCTGACAAATTCTTCGAGATCTCCACAACAAAGAACAGCGAAGGCAAGTATCTGGTGGATGATGTCACTTCGCAGTATCAAGCCAACAACGATGCCGAAGAGATTGTGGCTATCGTAAATTATATGATGGGGAACGCACCTGCCGATTTCGACAAAAAGGCTGCTGACAAGAACGGTGACGGCAAGATCGACATCGCCGACATCATCGCCATCGTGAATAAGTTGATATCTAAGTAAGTCTGCAATATACTGCCCCAGATTCAGGGCAGACCATTCCGATCTCGGAAAAACGTGCCCCAGATCTCAGGCAAACAATTCCGACTCCGGAAAAACGTGCCCCGGATTCAAGGCAAATTATTCCGACTCCGGAAAAACGTGCCCCGGATTCAAGGCAAATTATTCCGACTCCGGAAAAACGTGCCCCGGATTCAAGGCAAATAATTCCGACTCCGGAAAAACGTGCCCCGGATTCAAGGCATGTAGTGTACTGATTTTGGTTGACAGTTTTGTTTGTTATTCCTAACTTGGTTTACACTATTCTTTTTTTATTCCTATATAGGTTGTCTGTTTGA
>ONTZ01000008.1 GCA_900320905.1 uncultured Prevotella sp. | reverse complement strand
TAGATGATGATGAATTGCGAAGAGAGATTTAATCAGATATATGGTCGCGATCCTGAGGGCATAGCCTTCTGCCCCTACAGGATCTGTCCCATCGGGGCTCATTCCGACCATAACCTGGGTAAGATTACCGGCCTCGCCATCAATAAGGGCATCCATATTGCATACGCCCCCAAGCAGAATGGGGTGGTGGAGATGGCTTCACTGCAGTTTCCAAAGCGCGCACAGTGGCATATCGCCTCGGTGCCTGCACAGAAGCAGGACGACTGGGCCGACTACCTGCGGGGCGCCACGTGGGCCTTGGCCAAACAGCACCAACTGCATATCGGTCTCTGCGGCGTCATCGAGGGCTCGCTGCCCATCGGCGGACTGTCATCCAGTGCGGCGGTGATCATCAGTTTCCTGACGGCCCTCTGTAAGGTGAATGGCATCTCGCTGAGCCAGCAGGAGATCATCGACGTGGCCTACGACGCGGAGTTGAACTACGTGGGCGTGAGTGTGGGTAAACTGGACCAGAGTTGTGAGGTGCTGAGCAAGAAGGACCACCTGCTGTACCTCGACACGAAGGACAACCACTATGAGTTGATCCCTGAGCATCCGGCGATGAAGCCCTATCGGATTGCCATCTTCTTCAGCGGACTGGAGCACAGTCTGGCGGGATCGAAATACAACATGCGGGTGGATGAACTGCGAGCCGGTGTCTATGCGCTGCAGGCCCTCGCTGGCATGGAGTACGGGAAGTTCAATGAGGCGATGGGGCGGAATGTGCCCCGCGAGGTGTACGAGCGCTATAAGTCGCAACTGCCTGAGCCCTGGGCGAGGCGCTGCGAGCACTGGTACACGGAGTTCGAACGTGTGGAGAAGGGCGCAGAGGCATGGCGCAGAGGTGATATCGAGGCGTACGGAAAACTGTCGTTCGAGTCTGGCTGGAGCAGTATCCACAACTGGGAGTCGGGCGCTCCGGAACAGATCCGCCTCTACGAGATCATGACGCAGACCGAGGGTATCTACGGCGGCAGGTTCTCGGGCGCCGGTTTCAAGGGCTGTTGCATGGCGCTGATTGACCCTGCCTTCGAGGAAAGCATCTCGAGGCAGGTGACGGAGGCGTATCTGAAGGACTTCCCCGCCATGGCCGGCAAATACGAGGTTTTCATCTGCGAGAGCGCCGATGGCGTGATGCTGTAATGATGATCAGGATATAATTATATTTTTGTATGAAGTGTTTGATTTTAGCGGCGGGGTATGCAACGAGGTTGTACCCGCTGACGGAGAATTTCCCGAAGCCGCTGTTGGAGGTGGCAGGGAAGCCCATTCTGGACTGGCTCATCGACGACATGGACCAGACCGGGCTGATTGATGAATATATTATTATCAGTAACCATAAGTTTGCTTCTATCTTCGAGGACTGGTCAAAGGGGCGCTATACAATCGTCGATGACGGGACCACATCGAATGATAATCGACTGGGAGCCGTAAAAGATATCCAGTTCGCCATCGAACAGTTACAGTTGGATGATGACCTGCTGGTCATGGCGGGGGATAACCTCCTGGACTTCAGTCTCGAGGGCTTTATCCGCTATGCTAAGGAGAAAGACGCCACCTGTGTGATGCGCTACTACGAGCCTGACGAGACCAGACTCCATAAGTCGGGCGTGGCGGAGATCGATGCCGACGGGCGCCTCCTTTCCATGGAAGAGAAACCGGCCTGTCCGAAGAGTCACTGGTGTGTTCCCGCATTCTATTATTACACCCGTGAGGATGCCCACCTGATCAGGAAGGGTATCGAGAACGGCTGTGGCACTGATGCACCGGGCAGTTTCATTGCCTGGCTTTGTGGACAGACGCGCGTCTATGCCTGGGAGATGCCGGGCAGAAGGTATGACATCGGTAATCTGGCCAGTTATGAGGAGGTGAAGGAGACGTTTGGGGAACTGAGAACTAAGAGGTAAGAACTAATATAAAAAATTAAATAAAATGAAAGTTGCAATAGCAGGAACCGGCTATGTCGGTATGAGTATCGCCACGTTGTTGGCACAGAAGAACCACGTTGTGGCAGTGGATGTGATTCCAGAGAAGGTGGAGAAGATCAATCAGAAGATTTCACCTATTCAGGATGAGTATATTGAGAAGTATCTGGCGGAGAAGGATCTTGACTTGACGGCAACGCTGGATGGAAAGGCTGCCTATAAGGATGCTGACTTCGTGGTGATTGCGGCTCCAACCAATTATGACCCGCAGAAGAATTTCTTTGATACGCACCATATCGAGGATGTGATTGATCTGGTGTTGAGCGTCAATCCGGATGCGGTGATGGTGATTAAGAGTACCATCCCCGTGGGCTATTGTCGTTCACTGTATGTCAAGTATGCGCTGAAGTTCTTGACAGACCCAGCATTGAAGGGGAAGAAGTTTAACTTGCTGTTCTCGCCGGAGTTCCTGCGTGAAAGCAAGGCATTGTATGACAACCTGTATCCCAGTCGTATCATCGTGGGCTATCCGAAGATTCTGCCTGCTGACAGGAACAGAAAGTGGGATGAGGAGAATGCGGCCATCACCGCTATTAGCAATCCTGAGGCAGAGGAAAAGGCCAGGACCTTTGCAGCACTGCTACAGGAAGGTGCTATCAAGGAGAATATCGACACCTTATTTATGGGTATGACGGAGGCCGAGGCCGTGAAACTGTTTGCCAATACATACCTGGCACTGCGCGTCTCGTATTTCAATGAGTTGGATACGTATGCCGAGGTGAAGGGACTGGACAGTCAGGCTATCATATCGGGTGTAGGCTTGGATCCACGTATCGGTACGCACTATAATAATCCGTCGTTCGGCTATGGCGGCTACTGCCTGCCTAAGGATACCAAACAGTTGCTGGCCAACTATGCGGATGTGCCTCAGAACATGATGACGGCCATCGTGGAGAGTAACCGTACCCGTAAGGACTTTATTGCGGATGAGGTGCTGCGCAAGGCGGGGTACTATACGGCTAACAGTGACTGGAACGAGAGTGCTGAGAAAGAGGTCACGATCGGCGTGTTCCGACTCACCATGAAGAGTAATTCTGACAACTTCCGCCAGAGTGCTATCCAGGGTATCATGAAGCGTGTCAAGGCTAAGGGCGCCAATATCATCATCTATGAGCCGACGCTGAAGGATGGTGAGACGTTCTTCGGATCTCGTGTCGTGAATAATCTCGAGGAGTTCAAGAAGCAGAGCGATGCGATTATCGCTAACCGCTATGACGAGGCACTGAATGATGTGCAGGAGAAGGTCTATACAAGGGATATTTTCAAGAGGGACTAATCAAGAAAAAATCAAGAAAATAATCAAGAATTAGAGAATTAGAGAATTTGAGAATGAAGACCATATTAGTTACAGGAAGCGCTGGGTTTATAGGGTCGAACCTTGTATTGCGTCTCTTTAAAGAGATGCAGGAAGGAACAATCGTTGGACTGGATAATCTGAATGATTATTATGACCCGACACTGAAGGATTATAGGCTGGAGCAGTTAAAAGTGAGAAGTGAAAAGTTAAAAGTCAATTATCACTTCGTCAAAGGGGATTTGGCTGACAAGGCGCTGATTGATGGTCTGTTCGAGAAGTATAAGTTCGATGTGGTCGTGAACCTCGCTGCTCAGGCGGGCGTAAGATATTCTATTGAGAATCCAGATGCTTATATCAAAAGCAATATGATTGGGTTCTATAATATTCTCGAAGCATGTAGGCATAACCCAGTGGAGCATCTGGTTTATGCTTCTTCTTCGAGCGTTTATGGTGGCAATAAGAAAGTACCGTTCAGCACCGATGACCGCGTGGATAATCCTGTGTCGTTGTATGCGGCCACCAAGAAAAGCAATGAACTGTTTGCCCACTGCTATTCAAAGTTGTATAATATTCCCACAACTGGCTTGCGTTTCTTTACGGTCTATGGTCCTGCCGGTCGTCCTGACATGGCGTACTTTGGCTTCACCAACAAACTGTTGAAGGGTGAGACCATCCAGATCTTCAACTACGGTAACTGCCGCCGTGACTTTACGTATGTCGATGACATCGTAGAGGGGGTGTATCGTGTGATGCAGAAAGCGCCGGAGAAGAAGACTGGTGAAGATGGTCTGCCCATCCCGCCATACGCAGTGTATAACATCGGCGGTGGCCAGCCAGAGAACCTGCTGGATTTCGTGAATATCCTGCAAGAGGAACTGGTTCGTGCCGGTGTCCTTCCTGCAGACTTCGACTTCGAGGCTCACAAGCAACTCGTTCCCATGCAGCCCGGTGATGTGCCCACCACCTATGCTGATGCCACAGCCCTAGAACGTGACTTCGGGTTTACACCCAAGATTACGTTGAGAGAGGGATTGCGGAAGTTCGCCGAATGGTATAAAACCTATTATTTCTAGATTTGTTTCTGAAAAACTAAAAGAATTTTTGCTTTTTATTTGGAACTTTGCTTAATAAATCGTATCTTTGCTCGCGGATTTGAACAGTACGTATTTATGAAGCACAGTAACAACCAGTCTAACCTACTGATTAAATGGGTTGTGATGGCAGGCGACTTCGTGTTGCTCAATGCTATCATCATTGTTCTTTCACAAAACTCCTGGCGAATAGAGAACTGGCCGGAGAAAAGTCTCGAGATCTTTATCCTGGTTAACAATATCGCACTGATGCTAAGTCAGTTGCGATTCTCCACCATCATCCACCTACGACTGGTGGGGGCCGGGGACGTCATACGACGTATCATGGGGTTGACCATCACACAGTCGGTATTGGCCTACGTGTTGTTGAAGGTGTTCGACTACTACCTGCCGATTGGGGTGCTCATCTTCGTCATCGGTACCGTGTTCTTCTTTGCCTTGTTGATCAAACGACTCTTTGAGCGGTGGTTTATCAGACTCTACCGTGAGGCCGGCAGAAATACACGAAACGTGACGCTGGTTGGCTCAGACAAAGAACTTGCTGAGGTGTACTGGAAACTCAGGGAGGACCCGACCTTGGGATACCGGGTGCAGGGCTACTATGGGGACGAAGCGGTGAAAGACTATGTCTATGAAACCATGCGGTTGCGGAATGCACAGGGACAGCACCTGAAATATACAGAAGAGATAACCCGACTCGGCTCCCTGGAGGAATTCATGGATGGCATCAGCCATCCTGATGATCTGACCATCGGCGACGAGTTGTATCTCTGTACCTCCAGAAAGAACAGGGATATCATCAAGAAGACATCAAGGTTGTGCGACCATAAGGTGGTGAGATTCTTCTTCGTACCTGTATCGGTGGAGTCGATAGGACTGAACCTGAAACGCGAGATGCTGGACGACATGGAGATCTTCACAACCTACGAGAATCCGCTCCAGAACTCGGTGAACAGAGCCATCAAGCGTATTTTTGACATCCTTTTCTCGTTGGTGTTCCTGATTCCAACGGCTATCATCTTCCCCTTTATCTATCTGATGATCAAGATTCAGAGTCCGGGACCGATCTTGTTCAAACAACAGCGTACAGGACTGGATGGCAAGACCTTCAACTGCTATAAGTTCCGTTCGATGCACGTGAACAAAGATGCCGACAAGGTACAGGCCACGAAGAACGACCCGCGGAAATACCCGTTTGGCAATTTTATGCGCAAGGCGAACATCGACGAACTGCCGCAGTTCCTGAATGTGCTACAGGGCAGAATGAGTATCGTGGGTCCCAGGCCGCATATGCTGGCACATACGGAACAGTACTCGGAACTGATAGACAAATATATGGTGCGTCACTTTGTGAAGCCCGGTGTGACGGGCTGGGCACAGGTGACGGGCTTCCGCGGGGAGACCAAGGAACTCTGGCAGATGGAAGGACGCGTGAAGCGTGACATCTGGTACATGGAGAACTGGAGTATCTGGCTCGACATCCGTATCATCTGGATGACCGCCAAAAGTATCTTTATTCATGACAAAAATGCGTACTAAACTATTATTGATAGTCCTATGCCTGGGACTGATGGAGGCTCACGCACAGGTGTTCGAGGTGGCTGAAGACGGCAACCTGACTGATGGTAAGGCCACAGAAAATGTGTTGGTGAATGACGGGTTCTGGAAGCACTGGTTCGTGCAGATGGGACTGGACATGACCTTGCAGAACCCCTATGGTTACGACCTCTCGAAGGTGTTCCCCAATGGAAAGTCGTTCGGACTGGAACTGGCGGTGGGCAAATGGTTCTCACATCAGGTGGGTGTCCGTGGAAAGTTCAACTGGGAGAATGCACTGCCACTGTTGGAGAACGACCATGCCAACTGGCTGGCACCGTTTGGCCAGCCCGGCGTGAACCGTGACAAGGGCGGTTATATCGCTGTCTATGGCGATGTGCTGGTGAATATGCATAATCTGTTTGGGACGTATCGTCCTGACCGGACCTGGAACCTGAGTGTGTATCCGCGTGTGGGCGTGAACTATAATTTCGGTGTGTCGAAAGGTGCGTTGTGTGCCGGTGTCGGTGTGCTGAACACCTATCGGCTGAGCGACAGATGGAGTCTGACTGGCGACATCGCCTATATGATGACCGGTAGCGGATTCGTGGGGGCAGAGGCCGACGCTGCCACGGGAACAGGTTCCAATTCGAATGGCTATCTCTCCATCGGTATCGGGGCGCAGGTAGAACTGGGAAGAGTGAATCACGGGGACAGGAACCCTGATCCGCGCTCCGCTTCATCGTATCATTCTTCCAGTCCCCATGATTCACATGTACTGACCAACGGCATCTGGGACAACTGGTTCGTCCAGGCAGGACTGGATATGAGTCTGATGAACCCCTACGGATGTAATTTCTCTAACACCATCCCCAAGGGTATGACGTTCGGTCTTAATGCGGCTGTCGGAAAGTGGTTTACCCCGGAGTTCGGACTGAGAGGTCGTGTGCAATGGGACAACGGTCTGATTCCAAACAACAGTCTGGAGTGGGTAGCACCAAGAGAGGATCCCAAACAGAACTATAAGGACGGGGGTATCGGCGTGGCCACGATTGAGGCGATGTTGAACCTGACAAATGTGATGGCTGGTTATGTGCCTGAACGGAAATGGCACACGACGGGCTATGTCAGGGCGGGGCTTATCTCGCAGTTTACCGTGGGCTCTGCCTCGCCGTTGATGGGGGCTGGCCTGGAAGAGACCTGTCGTCTGAACGACAGGCTGAGTCTGTTTGGGGCGCTGGGCTATCAGGTGTCGACGAGTGAGGGCATGGGGTTCAGCACGACTGGCATGGATGTGTCTTCTGGCAGCAATGGCTTTTTTGATATTGACTTCGGTGTGCGTTATGATATTGGCAGGAACTCGTTCTATCGCGATGTCGAGAGCAGGAGGAAGGGCTATGCCCAGCCTGTTGGCACGCACAACTGGTCGCGGTTTATTGCGAACACCGTGGCGTCGGTGGGTGTGGCATACGGTGCCAAGACGGTCCTGAAGGCTATCGTCAAGGAGGACCGCCCGGATCATTCGGACGATAAGTCGTTCCCGTCGGGTCATGCTGCGATGGCATTTGCCGCAGCACGGTCATTAGATAAAGAGTTCCGGAAGGAGAGTATCTGGATTCCCATCGCGGGCTATGCCGCTGCCACTGCTCTTGGTGTGGAACGGGTAGCCAGTGACCGTCATCACTGGTATGATGTCGTGGCTGGTGCTGCTGTGGGTATCGGTTCTGCGGAACTCACCTGGTGGCTATCGGATCTATTGCTCGGCAAAGGCAGCAACATCGCAGTCGGCACCAGTGGGAATGCTATCAACGTCAATTACAACTTCTAATTTAGGCACGTAGGTGCAGGAAGCGGGTGACGGTGTTTGCGAGGCTGCGGTCCATGTTGTCGATGAAGGCATCGAGGATGCGCGTCTTGTCATGCCGGGGCAAGACGTCGTAGTCGGCAATGGCTGCAGGAATCAAGGTGCTGCTGCCTTCTTTCAGGAGAACTTCTTCGCCAGTGCTACGCACATGGATGATACAATCCCCCTCAATACACATGGTGATGATGAAACTGTCGTATTTCATCAGGTCACGATGGAAAGGTTTTGAGACATCCATCACGCGGATGCTGAAATAAGGAGATTTGATAACCTTTATCGCCTTGTTTGAAGTATTCGGATACTCCGTCCGGTAGTTGGCTTCCACATGGAAGTCA
Organism: uncultured Prevotella sp.; assembly: GCA_900320905.1. Taxonomy (GTDB): domain Bacteria; phylum Bacteroidota; class Bacteroidia; order Bacteroidales; family Bacteroidaceae; genus Prevotella. The sequence continues at coordinate 65,619 of ONTZ01000008.1, read as the reverse complement.
AGGGCCTTGGCTGCCAGTTCGGTATGCAGTTCACGGGGCTTGCCATCCAGTCCGGGACGGTTGTAGTCAAAGATACGGTAGGTCACGTCGGATGACTGTTGTACCTCCGCCAACAAGATGCCACCGCAGATGGCGTGGACACGTCCCGCTGGAAGGTAAAAGACATCGCCTGCCTTGACGGTATGGTCGGCCAGCACTTCCGTGATGCTGCCGTCCTCTATGCGCTTCTGGTATTCGTATCTGGTAATCTCTTGGTTGAAACCGGCATAGAGATGAGCGCCTTCATCGGCCTTGATGATATACCACATCTCTGATTTACCCATCTTTCCGTGTTCGCGCTGGGCCATCTCATCGTTGGGGTGTACCTGGATGCTCAGGTCTTGTCTGGCATCAATGAACTTCACCAGCAACGGCAGTTGACCGTGGTATTTCTCATTGACAGCCTTTCCCAAAATGGCATCTGGGTGCTGTTCAATGACTGCCGTCAGTTCCTTGCCTGCCCATTCACCATTGCTGACGATGCTGATGCTGTTGGGGACAGCGCTCACCTCCCAACTCTCGCCCCCCCATACGGTGGGATGCAGATTCGGCTCAAATAATAGCGGGTAAAACGTCATACTCATACAAATTTTTTGCAAAGATAATGTAAATTGAGCAGAATCTCAAAAAAAATCCAAATAAAATTTGTTTTTCTGCTTACGAATACGTACCTTTGCACCGGTGTATGAAAAACGCCATTTTTTTATTTACATTCTTAAATTTAATTCAAACAATGAAAAAAATGTTTTTGATGGCAGGCATCTGCCTGTTGACTGCAAGTTGCAGCAACGAGAATGACGTAGTGAGTAACCCTGTTGAGACAGCACCCGTGAGGGTAGAGGTGAACGACTTCTCGATGTCCGTAGAGGACTTCGCCGGTTCTGGGGGAAGAACCAGGGCGACAGTCGATCCCAGTACCTACAATGACGTGAAGGCTATCACGCTGGCATTCTACAATGGTTCAACCGAGGTCTACAAGGCCACACATGTGAAAAACGACGGCAACAACTCTTCCTTCGGTTCCTTTTCTTGTCATCTGCCTTTGGGTAACTACACGATGGTGGTGGTGGGCTATGGTCTTCTCACTGGCGATGTGTTCACGCTGACCAGTCCGACAGAGGCCTCGTTCAGTCCCAAGGCCCGTGAGACCTTCGTGAAGACGCAGACCGTGAACATCTCCAGCACCAACGCCGTGACTCTCAGTGCCACGCTGGAACGTATCATCAGTGGACTCCAGATCATCTCTACCGACACACGGGTAGAGGGGGTTGCCAAGATCAGGACGACGTACGCTAAGGGCGGGTTAAGTTTCAGTCCCATGACGGGACTGGCTACGGCGAATACCGGCTTTACCGTCGATGTCAGCCCCTCCAAACCTGTCGGGCAGCCTGTGAACTTAGCCAGTTTTGTGTTTCTGGCTTCCGACGTGCAGGACATCAACATCACCATCGACGTGTTGGACAACAGCGACAAGGTGCTCTTCACAAAGACCATTCCGAACGTCCCCTTCAAACGCAACCGTAAGACCATCCTCCGGGGTCCGGTCTTCCAGACAACGGCCCAGACGACATCGGCCTTTCTGATTGAGAGTGCCTGGCTCGACGAAACTACTGTGGAATTCTAATCATCGGGAGGACATACTATGAAGAAAATGATTTTTGCTTTGTTGGCTGGACTGGTACTGTGTGCCTGTGAGAAAGCACTTGTGAGTGAAGAGAAGACGAGTGAGGACAATGGCAACCTGAGGGTGAGTGTGTTTGAGATTGAGAAGACACCGTTTACGAGTCTTACTCGTGGCGAGGCTGTTGCTGATATCTGTACGCACCTGAACTTCGCGGTATATACTCCTGACGGGACGCGGGTGAAACAGGTGAACCAGACGTCTGATGCCGCTAATTTCGGGACGGCCTCGTTCCAGTTGGAGGAGGGTGACTATCTCTTAGTGGTGGTGGGGCACAGTAGTCTGAAAAACCCGACGATGACGAATCCGGCGAAGATACAGTTTACTAATGCCTCGGGCTATACGGACACTTTCCTTTACTGTGAGGACATCTCTATTGGCGAGAAGCCGGAGAACAGGCAGGTGTCGCTCGACCGTATCGTGTCGCTCTGTCGGTTTGTGGTGACGGATGACTACCCGGCTGAGGTCTCTCAGATGCGGTTCTACTACACGGGGGGCTCGGGGGCTTTTGATGCCAGGACGGGGCTCGGCAGTGTGAACAGTAAACAGGATCTTTTCTTTGATGTGACGTCGGGGCAGAAGCAGTTTGACTTGTACACGTTTCTGCACGATACGAATGGGGCTATTCACCTGACGGTGACGGCGTATGATGAAGATGATAACATCGTCAATGAACGGGTGTTCGAGGTCCCGATGGAGCGGAATCATATCACTTGGCTCTCGGGGGACTATTTCAGTGGTTCTGGTTCTTCTGCCACGACGATCTCGGGTATCACCGTCAATACGGACTGGGCGGGTGAGACTCACCTGAATTTCTGATTAACTCTGACAGAGGGTATGGAAGGGACAGGATTTGCATCTTGTCCTTTCTTTTGTGGGGTGGAAAGGGGTGTCAATGTCGAAAATCTCGGTGAGGAGGTCGTTGAGGTGGTGCATGAACTCGTCTTTGATCTCGGCAATGTCGGTGATGGGGGTCTTGCCGAGGATCAAGGTCGGGTCGTAGTTGTCGGTCCCTGCGTGCTGTATGAACAACAGGCAGGGGCTCACGTTTTTTTTACCGACAGTGTTATTTCTTTCAAAAACGTCCTGGCTCGTCGTTCCTCCTCGTGCGGAATGTTTTTTGAAAGAAACAACACTGTCTTCCGTCTGGTTCAAAAACGCTTTCTCTTCAACCAGGCAGGCGTAGAGGATGGCCTGGAGGTAGTAGTCACTGTGGTATTTGATGTTGGCGGGGTCGAAAATCGCTGCGACATCGGGCAAGGGCTTCAGACGGGTGCTGCTGGTTTTGTAATCGACCACGCGAATGCGCTCTGAGCCATCGGGGAGACTTATTTTGTCAATACGGTCCACTATTCCTCCAATTTTAATTGTAGTAGCAGAGTCAGCGTATAGTGGCGTTTCGAGGGCGAGGATGGTGAAGGGGGCGAGGCGGCGGTCTATCTCGAGGAGTTGGCGGAGGTATTTGATGATGACTTCACGGTTGATGAGTTGGAGACCGTTCAAAGGGGGCATCGTGGCCATCGGGTCTTCGATGTGAAAGAGTTCGAGTTTGATGGCCTCGTCTACAGCACGGCATACAGAGGGAATAACCTTTCTTTCGAAAACGTCCTGGCTCGTCGTTCCTCCTCGTGCGGAATGTTTTCTGAAAGAAAGGTTATTCCCTGAAAAGTCTGTTGAGTAGAGGAGTTGGGCGGCTTTGTGGAAGATGTTGCCGAAGAGGCGGGAGTCCATAGGATCCTCTTCCTTATATTCATCGAGTCCTGCAACGTAGCGGTAGAAGAATTGCAGAGGACAACGGAAGTAGAGGGACAGGGCTGAGGGGGAGAGGGGCTTTTCGGAGAAACGATGGCGGAGGGTTTCTATCACCTCGGGACTCTTGATGACGGGCTGTTGCTGACTCCATGTGGGCTGTAGACCGGCCTGAAGAGTCTTTAAGGTGATGGGATGGGGTGATTCGACGAGGAGTTGGTGCATGAACTGTGACATCTCACTGGTCTTACCATCGCTGGTGGAGTTGTTATAGAGTATGGTGACATCGCTGGCGCGTTGGAGGAGGCGACGGAAGTAGTGGCGGTAGATATCCACCTTGTGGTCTGCTGTTGTGAGGTCGTAGGCCTTACGGATGCTATAGGGGATGAAGGATGTGTCAGTGATGCCCTTGGGAAGGTTGCCTTCGTTACAGGAGAGCAGTAGCACATGGTCGAAGTCGAGGTTGCGGGTCTCGAGAACGCCCATAATCTGAATGCCTTCGAGGGGCTCGCCGTGGAAGGGAATGGTGGTGGTGGCGATGATCTGGGTCAGGAGGCGGTGGAGCGTTGCATCACTGACTTGAAGGTCTCCGGAGTCGATCAAAGTCTGGAGGCGGTTGAGGATCAACTCAAGACGGTATAAGGCCTCGAGTTCAAGGGGACTGTCCGGGGTCAAAGTCTTCCTTTCGAAAACGTCCTGGCTCGTCGTTCCTCCTCGTGCGGAATGTTTTCTTAAAGGAAGACTTTGCCCCCCCTTCGGTATAAGAACGTCTTGAGGTGCAACTCGTGTCGCAGCGGTGGTTTGGGAGAGGGGATAGCCGGTGGTGATGTTGAGTTTGGTGACTTCGGGGGGTATGGCGTGTATGACGGTCTGGAGCAGGGATTCGTCGGCCAGAACGATAGCGGTCTTGCTACCGGCCTCAATCCGGTGGTTTTCTTTAAGCCAAGTGGATACGTAGCGGGCCTGGATATTGTCTGTTGGAGCGGAGATGATGGAGATTTCCTTGGGTGTCTCCTCGTCTGTGTCCTGAATGAGGCATGCTTTGTCCTCGGCTTCGAGGTGCTGGATGAGAGCCTGTTCAACGGGGAGGAGCAGATTGAAACCGGCAAAGACATATTGTCGGTTCAAGAACGCATTGACTTCTACTTTCAAAGATTTCTCGATGACTTGGCGATAGAGGGAGCCTTCGTAGGCCAGACCCTGAGATGCGAGACGGGCGTTGAAATCGAGGTAGATATCATAGATGTGACTCCAGAAGGAGAGGAAGCGTTGTTTGAGTTCTGAGTTGTGGGAATCGTTGAAGTTACTGAAGAATTTACGGAGGATATCTTTTTGTTGTTGAGACAGATATGAGACGTCATCGTATTCGCGAATGTCACGCAGGTTGGCAAAGACTTTATCAGCAGGAGCCAGGTGTTTATCGACATCATCGAAGTCTGAGAGGAGGATCTGTCCCCAACCGTAGAAATGGTCTAATGATTCTTCGATACCCGTACACTTCACATAACTCTTGTGCAGGTCACAGATCAGTTTGATGGGGTCTGCCACTTCGAGAGAAGACATACTACGAAAGAGGTCGCTGATGGTGATATAGGCAGGACTCCATAATGGCTTATCATAAAGATGCGTAAGTTCTTCATTGAGGAACAGAGAGGCACGTTTGTTGGGGAAGACGACGGTAACCCGTGACAGGTCGGTGCCGTATGCAGTGATGAGGGTCTGGGCGAGGGAGGAGAGGAAGGACATACTTTAATGAGTAATGAGAAATGAGGAATTAGAAATTATGATTTGATTGGAGGGAGTTCGACGATGCGGTTTGGGTAGATGTACCAGAGGAAACCGGTGACAGTTTGATCTGGGTGCATCTGACGGATGAGAGACATATAATGACGCACTTGCAATTCATGTTCGGGCTTGGGGGTTGCAAACTTGAAATCGACCACGACCCAGTTGGTGCCGTCTGTCATCACACGGTCTGGACGGCGTTCTTTGAGGATGCCGTTTTCCCTTGAGAGAATAGTACACTCGTTGAAGAGTGTCCATTTGTCGCTAAACCACTCGGCCACTTTCGGGTGCTCAAGGCGTTTCCTCAGCATGGCAATGATCTTCTCAGAAGTGTTCTCATTATCGTAAAGTACGCCTTCCAGTTCCAGACGTTTCAGGATGGCATCAATATCTGCCGTGGTGCGGATGGCAGAAAACACCTCGTGTAGGATATTGCCAAGGCGGATATAGTCGTTGGCCTGGCTTTCGTCCTCACCTTCCATAAACGCACGACTTCGGTTGCTCTGGCGGAATTCCATACGGGGGGCATAGGAGGTGATAGCGATTTTGAGAGGGCACGGTGTCACGGTAAAGGGGTTCAAACAAGAACCGGGCCTTTCTTTCTGAAACGTCCTGGCTCGGATTTCATCCTCTTGCAGCGCTCGATCTTTGCTCGCTTGCCACCGAAGGGACGCAAGAATGTTTTCTGAAAGAAAGGTCCTGTTCCTTGCAAGGGTGAACTCAATTGAGGTGGTGTCGTTATCGAGGCCTTCGAGGGCAGTATCAGACAATGACTCCGCCACAAATGGGAGAACCTGTTCGATGAGGGAGGAACGGGAGTTCTTGGCATTGCGCCTGCCGATGACATGAAGGGATTTTGAGGCACGCGTGAAGGCCACGTAAAGGAGGTTGAGGTTGTCAACCACCGTCTGAAGATGTTCGTGGCGGTAGTCATCTTCATAGATGGTGCCAAGGAGTTGTTTGGAACTATAGTCCACAGGTGCCAAGGGTAGGGCATTGAAGGGCTTCTCATCTGGCTGACACCAAAGGATATTGTCCTGATTCTCCAGTTGCCAGTCACAGAAGGGGATGAACACATGGTCGAACTCCAGTCCTTTGGACTTATGGATGGAGATGAGACGAATGCCGGTAATCTCATCGCTCTGAATGGTCTTGGCGCAGAGGGATTCATCCCATTCACGGAGAAAACGAATAAGCGAAACCGGGGGATTCGAGACAGGTGTAGGATGCTCTGGGGAATCCGAGGCGATTCCAGGAGGGAGATTAGGGTAATCGAGGGATTCCTGGAGGAAGGCGGTGAGTTGATCGAAGAAGGCACAGATATATGCACTCTGTCCTTCGAGTCGTTCAAGACCGAAGATGGCAAAGAGGTGTTCCGTCAATTCATAGAGCGGCATCGTGCGCAGTTCCTCAAGATGCTGAATATAGGCTTCAGGCAGAAGACTGTCAAAGGCCTCCTTGTAGAGAAGGAACAGATCATCATCCACCTTGTCCTGCAAGACCTCTCTCTGGTAAAGTTTGACGATGGTAGCCTTTGTCAACAGGTCCTCAGGACGCGTGAGGAGGCGCAGGGCCTCGATGAGCAGACATACGGCCGTGGAGGCATCCAGGCGAAAGGCCTCGTCAGAGACGATGCTCACCTCAGGCAGATTCTGCAAGAAATGTTGGGCAATGACAGGAATCCATGCATTCTTACGGACGAGAATGGCAATCTGATGGGGTTGGACATCTTCCTTCAAGAGATTGCTTATCCCCTCTGTGAGTTGCAGCAGTGTCTGTTCTACATAATTCTCCTGTAGCAGGAGACAGATGTTTACCAAGCCCTCGTCAGGTTTGTCTTCCGGTATCAGTTGTTCTACGTCCGCGTAGGCCTTGCGGAGTTGGTCGGCTTCCGTAGAGGCACCCAAGGCGAGGTATTCCAGTTCGGCGGCCTTTGTGAAGAAGGCGTTATTGAACTCGATGATGCGACGGGCAGAACGGTAGTTCGTGCTGAGTGTCTGGATGGCGAGTTGTTGGTCAGGGTGTGGGAACTGCTTCTCGATGTCATTCAGCAGACGCCAGTCGCCCGAGCGCCAACGGTAGATACTCTGTTTGACATCGCCCACAATAAGGTTGCCAGACTGCTGGTGACTCATCGCCTCGTCGAGTAATATTCGGAAGTTCTGCCACTGTACCGTCGACGTGTCCTGGAACTCATCGATCATCACATGTTGCAGTTGGGCACCTATCTTCTCGAAGATAAAAGGCGAGTCGCTGCCATCGATTAGTGTATGGAGCAGTTGTTGGGTATCGCTGAGCAGGAAACGGTTGTTCTCCTCGTTGAGTTGGCGTACCTTCCGTTCGATGCTTCCTAAGAGACGGAGTTGGTGGAGATGACGGAGGGTGAGGTCAGCCGACTTGTACAATTGCCACTGTCGAGGACGTTCTTCCACGGCACAGCGCAGGATATCGTTGAGGGAAGACTCCACCAGCGTATGGATGGTCTCGCGCTGCGGGTGCGTCTTCTTATACCATTTAGACGCGTCGCCCAAGGCGTCTGTGACCCTTTTGCCCACGATACTCTCGTCGAAGACCCCCTCGCGGAGTTTGAGAAAGAAACTGCATATCCCCGTGCGACCGTATGCAAAATCCTCGACAGAGAGATGTTCCCCCTCGATGGCATCGAAGAATGTCTCCGCTATCCCCTTTATCCGCTTCAGAGCCAGTTGACGTATCTCCTTCAACTGCGCGGTGTACTGTTCGAAGAACCCCGGTTGTGCCATGATCTGTTGGAGTTCGCTGCCGACCGCCTTGTATTCTTCCTTGAAGATGGTGCGTCCGAACTGTTTGATCTTTCCGATGACATTCCAACTGCGGTCGTCGGAGATGTTTTCGATGATATAGTGCATGATCCATTGCAGAATCACATCGGTCGTAGAGAGACCCTTGATCAACTCATCCACTGCCAGTTCCTCCACCTGATAGTCGTTCAGTCCGATGTGGAGCGTAGGAGAGAGGTCCAGTTCGCGTGCCAGGTTGCGCAGGACAGACTGGAAGAACGTGTCGATGGTCATCACACGGAACTCGTGATAGTGATGGATGAGATGATGGAGGGCCATGCCTGCCCGTTCGCGGATTACCTCGTCGTTTAATCCCGTGCGCTCACGTACCTTTTCCAGATACCTCTCGGATTCCGGCAAGGACTTATGGATGCCATAGAGTTGACTGAGGATACGCATCTTCATCTCCTCCGTGGCCTTGTTGGTGAAGGTCACTGCGAGGATGTTCCTGAAACAGGAGGGGTTCTCCACCACCAACCGGATATACTCCACGGTCAGGGTGAACGTCTTGCCGCTTCCAGCGGACGCCTTATAGACTGTCAACGGTTTTACCATCTTCGGAAGATTTCTATGTCAAAGTCAAAGCCCACCTCCTTATATTTCCTGCCATTAAAGCCGGCGAACACGGCGAAGGAGACATAGCGGTTAGTGAAACTGTAACCCAGTTCGTAATATGGTCTGGAACGTTCTACGATGGCCGTGCTGAAGTAGAAGCGTTCCCGTTCGATATACTTGCCCAGATAAGGTACCCAACTACCAATCATCATCGGAGAGTCGTAGGACAGATTCGCCCGGAGGTAGTAGTTCGACTCATTGTAGACACGGCTACGGAGCAGTTCGAAGTTACCGCTCCAATCGTCTTCCCAGCCTTCCGGCAAGTTGTTGTCACGGAAGTTGGCATAGTCCACGAAATAGTTCTGGTTCTTGTGACTGTAAAAACCCGCTCCCGCCCGCATGTTCACAACGCGCAGTCCCGGGAGACTGAGTTTCCATGAGCCATCGAACTCCCAGCGTTCGTATTTGATGTCCGAGTCATAGACCCCTGAGAGGCCCCTTTCCCAGTCGATGGAGATCAGCGGGCCTACGGTCCAGGGACGGATCTTCAGACCGATCTTCGGAGCGAAACTGCGGTATTCGGTGGGCATCCCGTACTGGCGCATGAAATCCTTGTTGAGGGCTACACGCCGGTGGATGGTAAGGCCAGCCTCGAAATCGAGCCAGTCGAAGACCATGATATTATTGAACACACGTAGTTCGTAGTCCGTAAACTTGTCAATGTCTATTTCATCGAGGTTCAGGGAGTCGCCATGCTCGTGATTGATGGTCTCCGCCACTTGACTGTTGGAGATGCGGTTACCATTACCATAGACAATCTCCGCATAACCGTTTCGTTTCGGGTTGTAGGTCATACGCAGGGGCAGGGTGAAGTAGAACTCACGGAACTTGAAGTTATAGCCGAAGCGCGGGTTGAAAGTCAGGTAACGGTGGGGAGAGAACGTATAGCGCGACCTCAGGTTGATCTTGTAGCGGAAGCCACGCGTATCGCTCCAACTGAGTTGGAGGGGGTCCAGCAGGGGAGACAGACGGAAAGACGCATGCTCCGATTCCGCTGAGATGGGCGTGACCAAGTTTTCGCCGATCGTGTCCCAGAAGATCTTTTTCAACAGGTTGGTCTTCTTAGGTGTCGTGTCCACCTCCACCGTATCCGGTTGCTGGCGTTTCAGGTCGTATTCCGCATAGATCCGTTTGTCCGTCTCCGAGAGCGGTACCACGCGCAGGCTGTCCATCCACTCTCGGTCAGAGATCCTGCCGAGCGTATCTGAGAGGGCTTTGTCGCAGTTGAAATACCCGTCGATGACCGTTGAGACCCTGTTGCCGAAGAACCTGAATGTCGCTGCCGTAGTGCATCGTCTGGGGGTGGGCAGGGGCCACTCCTTGTCGCTCTGGTAGATCTCCGTACGGAAAGAAATCATGTCGAACTCACCATTCATAACAGTGCGGATGATATGTCCGCTCTCCGTATCCACGATGGCATAGCCATTGATGAGTTGGGTGTTGTAGAACTTCGGTCGGAAGTCCAGTCGGGTGGTGCCATCGGGCAACTGCTTTTGTGTGTACTTATAATGCCGGCGGTTATAGCGGTTGAAAGGCGAGAGCACGTGACCGTCGTAGAGCGTGGCATCATAGACATTCGGAATCATCAGGTCCCTCAAGGTGGGCATCGCACTGCGGTTGTGGCGGATGGTGCCTGAGAGTACCTGACTCTTGATATCTATCTTATGGTGGTCGTAGTTATCATAGTAGAGCAGGTTGTACGACTCACGGATGTACTCCCTTTCACCCTTGGCCATCACATACATCGTGGGGATGAGCCAGAGGGTAGGGTTGCGGCGCTCCACATTGAACCGGTATTTCGCGTAGACATTATCCTTGACGCTGTCCGGACTGATAGGGTGCGACTCCTTAAAGGCATAGATACGCTGGAGGATCTGGGAGTCCTTTTTCCCCTTGCCCAAAACAATACCGGGCATACCCGTGAGTATGCCCAGCACCATGATCTTTATCAGCGTCTTGCAATTCACAAATGCAAAAGTACGCTTTTTTTTCTTTTATCCCAAATATTTCATCAGAATTTTTGCATTGCCGCTGTCACGCAGTTTCGCAATGCTCTTCTCGCGGATCTGACGGACGCGCTCACGGGTAAGCCCCAGTTGGTCGCCAATCTCCTCGAGACCCTTCTCATGACACCCGATGCCGAAGCACTCGCGGATGATGGTTATCTCGCGCTCTTTCAGTACCTTATTGAGAACAGTGTTCAGTTCCATGGCCATCGACTCATGGTCGACCAGTTTGTCCGTACGACTCTCATCGCCGGAAGCCATCACGTCGAGCATACAGTTGTCCTCACCATCCTGGAACGGGGCGTCGATACTGACATGGTGGCCATCAGCCATCATGGACTGACCGATCTTCTCCTCATCGATATTGATGGCCTCGCTCAGTTCCGACACACTCGGGTGGCGCTGGTTCTCCTGTTCGAATTTATTGATCTCATGGTTGATCTTATTGAGGGAACCCACCTGATTGAGCGGAAGGCGCACGATACGACTCTGTTCGGCGATGGCTTGGAGGATGCTCTGACGGATCCACCAGACGGCGTAGGAGATGAACTTAAAACCACGTGTCTCATCAAACTTCTGGGCGGCCTTGATCAGTCCGATGTTTCCTTCGTCGATCAGGTCGGTGAGGGTCAGACCCTGATGCTGGTATTGTTTAGCCACTGACACGACAAAGCGCAGGTTGGCAGTTACCAGTTTCTCCTTCGCCCTTTCCCCGTCGGGACCGCCTTTGCGGATCTTCTGTGCGAGTTCTATTTCCTCGTCGATAGAGATTAAGGGTGCACGACCAATCTCAACGAGGTATTTATCCAATGCCTCGCTTGAGCGATTTGTAATACTTTTCTGAATCTTAAGTTGTCTCATCCTATTTACCTAAAAACGTCTTTAACTGTTTGATAATCAAACTAATATCCTGAATTTTACCTGAAAGCGGATGCAAAGTTACTAAAAATGTCGATACGTTGTTCAAAAATTAACAATATTTATCTTTTTAATTTTTCTTTCAGATACTGTCCTGTGATGCTTTCCTGACAGGCGGCAACTTGTTCAGGTGTGCCTGCACAGACCAGGTTACCGCCACGGTCGCCACCATCGGGTCCCAGATCAATGACATAGTCGGCACATTTGATGACCTCCATGTTGTGTTCGATGACCAGGATGGTGTGTCCCCTGCTGATGAGGGCATCGAAGGTGTTCAGGAGTTTCTGGATATCATGGAAATGAAGACCTGTGGTCGGTTCATCAAAGATGAAGAGGGTGGGTTCCTGCTTCTCCTGTCCGATGAAATACGCCAGTTTGACACGCTGGTTCTCACCTCCGGAGAGAGTGGAGGAGTTCTGACCCAGTTTGATGTAGCCAAGGCCCACATCCTCGAGTGTCTTGAGGCGGCGTACGATTTGTGAGTTGGAGGGGCTGGATGGGTCAGAGGCGTTGGCAGAGAAGAACTCGATGGCCTCGGAGATGGTCATGTTGAGGACCTCATCGATGTTCTTGTCCCTATATTTGACATCGAGGATATCATGCTTGAAACGATGACCGTGACAGGCCTCACATTCCAGTACCAGATCCGCCATGAACTGCATCTCGACCGTGATGACGCCAGCGCCCTTACACTCCTCGCAGCGACCGCCTTCGGTATTGAAGGAGAAGTACTGCGGGGTGAAACCCATCTGTTGGGAAAGAGGTTGTTCGGCAAAGAGGTCACGGATGGCATCATAGGCCTTGACGTATGTGGCCGGATTCGAGCGCGTGGACTTCCCGATAGGATTCTGGTCAACAAACTCCACACGATGGATGGCATCGATATCCCCTTCGAGAGAGATGTATTCGCCAGGATGTTCAGCGACCTCACCGAGCCGACGTTTCAGGGCAGGGTAGAGGATGCCCTTGATGAGACTCGACTTGCCCGAGCCAGAGACGCCGGTCACCACTGTCATCACGTTCAAGGGAATCTGGACATCGATGCCCCGGAGGTTGTTCATGCGGGCACCCATGATATCGATGTGGCGGTTCCAGGGGCGATGGGAAACAGGTACCTCTATCTTATCGAGGCCGAGAAGGTATCTGACCGTATGACTGCGAGAGAAATCGGTTTTTCCAGAGGATCCCGGGAGAGCGGAAATCTCAGAAGCATTCCCGTCAAAGACGATCTCCCCGCCGAGGCGACCGGCATCAGGGCCTACATCGATGAGGTGATCGGCAGCGCGCATGATCTCCTCATCGTGTTCCACCACCACGACGGTATTGCCCAGGGCCTGCAGTTCTTTGAGAACATGGATGAGTCGTTCGGTATCCCGGGCATGGAGACCGATGCTCGGTTCATCGAGGATATAGAGAGAACCCACGAGACTGCTACCAAGACTTGTGGTGAGGTTGATGCGCTGACTCTCACCTCCGGAGAGCGTATTCGAGAGACGGTTGAGCGTCAGATAGCCAAGTCCCACATCCAGAAGAAATTGCAGTCTGCTGCGTATCTCTGTGAGCAAGCGCTTGCCGATGGTCTCTTCCTGTTCTGTGAGTTCCAGCGTACGGAACCATTCCTGTAGTCGGACGACCGGCATCTGCACCAGGTCCGTGATGCTTCTGCCCCCAATCTTCACATAGTCTGCTTCCGGTTTCAGACGGGTACCATGACACTTCGGACAGTTGGTTTTACCCCGATAGCGGGCCAGCATCACACGGTACTGGATCTTGTACTGATTCTCGCGCACCATGTCAAAGAAGAAGTCGATACAAGGCTTTTCCTTCTGTCCCTTGTCTGAGGGCAGTCCGTGCCACAGCCAGTCCTTCTGCTGTTGGGTGAGGTTCATATACGGTTCGAAGATCGGAAAGTCGTTGTGAGCAGCATGCCGACAGAACCACTCTTTCCACTCACCCATCTTCTCGCCATGCCAGCACACCACACAACCCTCGTAAACCGAGAGTGTGGTGTTAGGGATGACCAGTCGTTCATCGATGCCGATGATCTTGCCAAAGCCCTGACACTCCGGACAGGCCCCTGCGGGCGAGTTGAAGGAGAACATCTGGTCGGTGGGTTCCTCGAAGGTCATGCCATCCGCCTCGAAGCGGGTGGAGAAATCGTAGGTGATATTCGAGGGCTGGAACATCAGGCGGCACTCGCCATGACCCTCGAAGAAGGCCGTCTCGGCAGAATCCACCAGACGGGCGATGACATCTTTGGAATCATCGACCGAGAGGCGATCGATGACGAGGAAGAGATTAGGCATTCCTAGGTTTGGCCTAGGCGATCCTAGGTTTGGCCTAGGCGATCCTAGGAAATCATCGATGCGCTGGAAGTCATTATTGACGAAGATGCGGGCGTAGCCCTCGAGGATATAGGCTTTGAGTTGCTGTTCGAGGGTGCGTTCGGCAGGGACATGCACGGGTGCCATCACCACGAAACGCGTGCCTTTCGAGAACTCCAGCATCTTTTGTACCACATCCTCGGTGGTATGTTTGCGAACCTCACAGCCACTGATGGGCGAGTAGGTACGGCCGATGCGGGCATAGAGCAGACGGAGGTACTCGTAGATCTCCGTGGTGGTGCCCACTGTTGAGCGCGGATTGCGGGAGATGACCTTCTGTTCGATGGCAATGGCGGGAGGGATGCCCCGGATGAAGTCACATTCGGGCTTGTTCATGCGTCCTAAGAACTGTCGGGCGTAACTCGACAGACTCTCCACATAGCGTCGCTGTCCCTCGGCATAGAGTGTGTCGAAGGCCAATGACGACTTGCCGGAGCCACTGACACCGGCAATCACCACAAACTGGTTGCGGGGGATGGTCACATCGATGTTCTTCAGGTTGTTGACCCTTGCCCCCTTGATCTCTATCGCTTCATTCATAAGATGGACTTCACAGCCTCAAGCATACCGAGGTGTTGGATGAGGTCGAGGTACTGGCGTACCAGATCCGCGAGACCGGGAATCTTATTCAAGTCTTCCTGCCAGATAAACTCTGCTCCCAGTACACCCACCGTCACCATCTGTGTATTGCCAGTGGCCCAGAGTCCTTTCAGCAAGGACACAATCTTCGGGTCATCGTTGGGCACAATCTCCGTACCATCGGCCCGTTTGCCACCCTTGTAATACGTGATGATGGCCGCCAGACCGAACACCAGACCCTTGGGCAGGTCACCTTTCCGTTGGAGATAGGTCTTCAAACCGGGCAGGTCGCGTGTCTGGTATTTCGGGAAGGAGTTCAGCATGATACTCGTCACCTGATGGTCCACATATGGATTATCGAAGCGCTCCAGCACATCGGTAGCGAACTTCTCCAGTTCCTCCATAGGCAGGTCGAGTGTCTGCATCAGTTCATCGAACTGTACCTTGTGGATGTACTGGCTGATGACCTCATGTTGACAGGCATCGCGGACGATATTGACACCACTCAGGAAAGCCACCGGCGAGAGTACCGTATGCGGACCGTTGAGCAGCGTCACCTTCCGTTTGTGGTATGGTTCCTCGGAGGGCACGAACAACACGTGCAGACCCGCCTTGTCAGCCGGGAACTCCCTCGCCACCTCCCTTGGTGCCTCGATGACCCAGAGATGGAAGTTCTCAGCCTGTACCACGAGGTTGTCGCGATAACAGATTTTCTCCTGGATCTGAGCAATCTCGTTGCGTGGGAATCCCGGTACGATACGGTCCACGAGGGTGGCATAGACGCCACAGGATTCCTCGAACCACTTCTTGAAGTCGGAGCCGAGGTTCCAGAGGTCGATATATTTCTCGATGCAGTCCTTCAGCACATGACCATTCAGGAAGATCAGTTCACAGGGGAAGATGATCAGACCCTTGGCAGGGTCGCCATTGAACGTCTGGTAACGACGATACAGCAACTGCACCAGTTTTCCGGGATAACTGCTGGCAGGTGCATCCTCCAGTTTACAGGCAGGATCAAAGGCAATGCCCGCCTCCGTGGTGTTTGAGATGACAAACCTGATTTCCGGTTGGTCGGCCAGAGCCATGAAGGCCGCATTCTGCGTATAAGGGTTCAGAGCCCGACTGATGACATCGATACGCTCCAAGGTGTTCACGGGTTTACCGTTCTCACGTCCCTGGAGATTAACATGATAGAGGCAGTCCTGTCCGTTGAGCATTTCCACCATACCCTTCTCGATGGGTTGTACCACGACGACACTTCCGTTGAAGTCCGTCTTCTGGTCCATGTTCCAGATAATCCAGTCCACAAAGGCCCGGAGGAAGTTTCCCTCCCCGAACTGTATCACCTTTTCCGGCATCACGCTCTTCGGCGCAAATTGTCTATTAAGTGGTTTCATGATGGTATTATCTTGCTGAAACATATTTATGGAGTGTCTTGCGCACGGCACCAGGACCAGCGTAGAGTTCCTTCACCATGCCCTCGATCTGTTCACCGAGACCGGCCTCATAGAGATCGACAGCGAAGATATCCTTGCGGGTGTAGAGTTTCTTCAACGGACTCCAGTCCTGATCGGGTTTGCCGATCTCGAGTGGGGCCACGATGGCCTGCAGTTCTTCGAGCAGGGGATCCGGCGAACAGTCAAACGGTGTGCCATCGTCCTTGATGCCCTTCAGATAACGGGCATAGCCAGCCAGGGTGAGGGGGATGAGGATGAGGTTCGACTTGTCCAGACCACGGGCGATATATTTCTTGAGAGTCTCACCGAAACGGATGGGCAGTTTCTGACTCGTGTCACAGGCAATGCGTTGGGGCGCATCCGGCATGAAGGGATTGGGCAATCGACGGTTGATGACTGCCCCAATAAACTCATACGGATTCAGTACACCTGGGTCGGTCACTACGGGCATGGCCTCCATATAGCCAATCTTCTGGATGAAGGGGCGCAGGTCCTCATCGGCCATCTCAGCAGAGATGAGCGTGTAGCCCAGCATACAGCCATAGAGCGCCATCGCCGTGTGGAGCGGGTTCAGACAGGTGGTCACCTTCATCGTCTCCACCTTATCGACAGTCTCACGGGTGGTATAGAGGGCACCGCCCAAGTCGAGTGGGGGACGACCATTGGTGTAGTTGTCCTCGATGACGAGATACTGTACCTCCTCGGCATTCACGAAAGGCGCCGTGAAGGTATGTTTCTCCGTTTCGATATAGTCGTTGTCCTCGAAGCCATCGGCAGCGAGCATCTCCTTCACCTTCTCATGAGGGCGCGGGGTAATCTTGTCGATCATCGACCAGGGGAAGGTGATCTTCTTTTCGTCCTTGAGGTAGTCGAGGAAGGCAGCAGGCACCAGACCATCCTGTACCCAGCGCTCAGCATAGGCGAAGACACCAGCCTTTACCTTGTCGCCATTGTGGGAGCAGTTGTCCATGCTCTGGATGGTGAGAGGGAGGCCGGATGATCCGGATAAGTCGGATGATCCGGAGGGAGTGGCCTGCCAGCGCTCATAGAGCAGGGCGCATACCTTACCCATGGCAAAGAGGGGTTTTAAGCCTCTGGCGAGGTCAGCCTCATTATAGGTGTAGCCCTTCTCCGTGATGGTAAAAGAGATCATCTGCAATGAGGGATTGCGGAAAATTTCCACCAGACGATTCCAGTCAGGGAACTGCGGATCTGCCTTCAGTGCCTCTGTGACACTGGCGATGACCTTCTTCTCGATGGTGCCAGTAGATTGCAGGCTGACCAACAGTGAGAGGTTATTGTACGGGGCGTAGGCCTTGTCGATGACTTCGAAGTCGAAGGTCTCGGCCACGATGACACCACGGTCGTATTTGCCTGTGTTCAGGGCATCGTTGAGGATGGCTGCCGGAAAGGCACGGAAGATATTACCACCACCGAAGTGTACCCAGGTGGGTTCCTTAGCGGTCTTTTCGCGTACTTTGGCGATGTCAAACTTCGGAAGCAGGTAGCCTTTTGCTTCCCACTCTGCGGGATTATAATTGCCGCTGTAAATATCATTTAACTTCATAGTTATTTTATTTTTCTACCACAGATTTCACAGATTTTACAGATAATGACTGTGTGCCAAATAATTGTGGCTTAGCCATCTTAATCTGAGTAATCTGTGTAATCTGCGGTTTTATAAAACATGAGATAATTGAGTTAACTAATCAAAGAATCCAGGTTGTTTGTAAGGGATGCCGAGTTCACGGTCAACCGTGGCGAGGATGCCCTGTACCTGTCCGAGGGCGAACATACGACCCAGAAGGGTATAGCCCGCATTATGACCATGCGAAGACTCATCCATGATACCACCGGGTTGGTCGGTGAAGGTCATACCATGATCCACACGCATGGGCAACTCCGGATTGGTTTGTTCGAAGATACGGCAGAGTTCGATGAGATCGGCACGTCCTCCGAGATGAGAGGCCTCGGTGAAGTCGCCATTGGGGAATATATGACAGGAGCGCAGATGGACGAAATGCGTGCGAGAAGCGAACTTACGGGCCATCTCGACCACATTGTTATAGGCGCCTGCACTCAATGAACCAGCACAGAAGGTGAGTCCGTTGTGCTTGTTGGGTACAGCATCGAGGAACCACTGGATATCCTCCTCAGTCCTTACGATACGGGGCAGACCCAAGATCTCGATAGGAGGATCATCGGGATGCACACACATATTCATATTATATTCCTCGCAAGTGGGCATGATAGCCTCGAGGAAGTATTTCATATTTTCCCGTAACTGTTTCTTGTCGATACCCTTATAGAGATCGAGGAAGTCACGGAACTTCTGGATGGGAGCCTCGTCATTCTCGCTGAAATTGCCCGAGACGAAGCCCTGCGTCTTGATGATGATTGTCTCCACCAGTTGGTGTTCCTTCTCCGGCGTCATGGTCTTGGCGAGTTCATCACATTCAGCCAGGACGTTACGTCCTTCACCCACGCCAGCGGGGAACACGAACTGCGCCCATTCCTCACGGGCTCCTTCGCGCTTCAGGATATAAATATCGAAGTAGGCAAACTCAGCATAGTTGAAGTAGAGGTTGGTGGAGCCGTTGGGATTCGTATGCAAGAGATCCGTACGGGCCCAGTCGAGTACCGGCATGAAGTTATAGCAGATGCAATGGATGCCCTCAGCCGAGAGGTTGCGCAACGACTCCTTATAGACCTCAATCTGGTGGTCTCTGTCAGGACCGCCGTATTTGATGGTCTCCACGACAGGCAGTGATTCCACCACGCTCCAACGCATACCATAACTCTCGATATACTCGCGCAGGTCACGGATTTTTTCCCGTGTCCACACTTCGCCGAGGGGTACATCGTGCAAAGCAGTGACGATGCCCTCGACACCAATTTGTCTCAACATGGCAAGGGTGATCTTATCCTTCTTGCCAAACCATCTCCATGTTCTTTCCATAATTCAGCGTTTATTTCTCTTTTTGGATTTTGATTTCGTTTTTGAGGTAGCCTTGCCCTTGGGTTTCGGCTTTCCCATGATCAGTTCACGGAAGTCCACCTTCGGTTTCGTGTGAGAAGCCTTCATCGTACAGACCGGACTGCTCTCGTTGCCAAAACGGTCCATCGCCGTCACTGCATAGTTGAGCGGTCTGCCGTTATGGGGGATCGACAAGGACTCTCCCCTCAAGCGCGAGGCCACCAGGTACTCCGCCTTTTCGATATCCACCGGATAGTCGGGCGAGGCATAGATATTATATAAGAGGTAGTCGCCTCCTGAACGGTCGCGTGCTCCCCACCATACCAGTCTGTCGGCTGTCATGCCCCGTTGAATATCCAACTGTACGGGTGCAGCAGGCACCTGTTTCTTCTCCCACGTCATGGGTGGCACCAGGGCAGGCACTTCATTAAAGTCTTTCGTGAAAGAATAGATGCCTTTCGTATTGTCTGTAAAGAACTTACTGCGGAAGAACGTACACCCGATTTCGAGTTCACGAAGCACATACATCTCCCTTTGGATGACACTCAGGTCCCAGTTCTTCTCACGGGGATGGAGCATATACACTGCCAGTCCCGGAGCCACAATCCGCCCGTAGGAAAACTCCTTCCAGTTGACGGCAAAGGGATAGAAGTTGTTCCCCTGGAAGTACATCATCGGGAAGAGGGCGTCCATCAGTCCGTCGCGCATCCAACCCTGTGCATCCTGGCATACGGTGGTGTTGGCATTCCAGCCACTGCTCTTATAGCGGGGCAGGTCATCGTACTTTCCTATCGGTGAGCACGACATCTTCACCCAGGGTTTTTCACCCTTGACAGCCCGATGGATCTTCCGTACGATGTCCGTGATATACTGTCGTCCCTGTGGCCGCGACACCTTCAGTTTCCAAGTCTCCGGATAACGGATATAGTCGAGGTGGATACCATCCACATCATAGCGGCGCGTCACCTCCCGGCAGAACCTGGCCAGATAGTCGCCCGTCTCCGGTTTTTCGGGATTCATATAACCCTCATCGCCCACTTTCACAATGAGTTTGGGCAGTTTCTTGCGGAGTTGTTGACAGCCGTAGGTGTTCCATTTCCCCACGGGGATGGTCACAATCCACGCATGACACTCCATGCCCCGTTTGTGACACTCGTCGATACAGAACTGTAGGGCATCATATCCCGGTGAGTTGCCAGCCTTGCCCGTGAGACAAGCATCCCACGGCTCCATGTCAGAGGGGAAGACCGTGGTGGCCCTCACACGTGTCTGAAACAAGATGGTATTGATGTTCGCCTTCTGCAACTGGTCGAGGATCTGGACGAGTTCCTGTTTCTGCGCAGCAGCACTATGGGAATGTGGCCAGTCGATGCCACCGATGGTGGTCAGCCAGACTGCTCTCACCTCATGTTTTGGCGATGACACCTGCCATTGTCTGGGCTGTGCCTGGATGGGCAGTGTCAGGATTAATAGGAGAATGAATCGTATAATCGTTTTCAAAATAATGCCTTTTTGATGAAATTTGGTGCAAAGATACAAAAAAAGCCACAGATTTCACAGAATATCGCAGATTATTTGTAATTTTGCCATGAAATTAAAGAATTAAACGATTAATAATTATGATTTCATTTCTAGTGAGCCTTGTGGCTCTTGTGTTGGGTTATCTGTTCTACGGACGTTTCGTGGAACGCGTCTTCGGGCCAGATGACCGTGTGACGCCTGCTGTGGCAAAGGCCGATGGCGTCGATTTCATGGTGCTTCCCTCCTGGAAGATTTTTATGATTCAGTTTCTGAACATCGCTGGTACGGGTCCTATCTTCGGTGCCATCATGGGTGCCAAGTTCGGTCCTGTGGCCTATCTGTGGATTGTCTTCGGCTGTATCTTCGCCGGAGCCGTCCATGACTACCTGAGTGGTATGCTCTCCATGCGTCACGACGGAGCCGGACTGCCAGAACTGATTGGCCGTTACTTAGGCAAGACCACGAAGAGTATCATGCTGGTATTTACCGTGCTGCTGCTCATCATGGTGGGAACGGTGTTTGTATATTCGCCTGCGGAGATTCTGCATTCCATCGGTGGTGAGTCCATCATGTGGGTGATCATCATCTTCTGCTATTACATCATTGCCACGATGCTGCCCATCGACAAGATCATCGGAAAAGTATATCCCTTGTTTGCCTTCTCGCTGTTGTTTATGGCTGGTGCCCTGATGGTATGGTTGTTCATCCACTGGCCCACATTGCCAGAGTTGTGGACAAACCTCTACAATATGGGAGCCGCCACCGAGCCAGAAACGTGGAAGGATGCTATCTTCCCGGCTTTGTTTATCACGGTGGCCTGTGGTGCCATCTCCGGTTTCCATGCCACCCAGAGTCCGTTGATGGCCCGTTGCGTGAAGAGTGAGAAGATGGGTCGTCCTATTTTCTACGGTGCCATGATTACCGAGGGTGTGGTAGCCCTGATCTGGGCTACGGTGGCAGCCTGGTTCTTCTATGGCGATCCAGCCCCCGGCTATAGCCTTATCGAGCAGGCCACGAAAGGTTTCTATACCTCGGCACCTGCTGTCGTGAATCTGGTATGTAACGACTGGTTGGGTGTGGCAGGTGCCATCCTCGCCATGTTGGGTGTGGTGGCAGCACCTATCACCTCTGGTGATACCGCCTTCCGTAGTGCCCGTCTGATTGTGGCTGAGTGGCTCAAACTCGACCAGCGTCCCATCGTCAAACGCCTGATGATCTGTATTCCATTGTTTGCCGTTTCCATCGCCATGTTGATCTGGCAGATAGAGAATCCTGACGGTTTCAATACCATCTGGCAATACTTCGGTTGGAGTAACCAGACCCTGGCTGTGTTTACCCTGTGGACGCTGACGGTCTATCTGGTGCGCAACAAGAAATGTTTCTGGATTGCACTGATTCCAGCACTCTTTATGACGACCGTTTGCTCTACCTATTTCTTCGTCTCGAAGCAGATGCTGGGACTGCCCGAAACAGTGGCCTATGGCTTTGGCATCGCCTGCCTCATTGTGGCCATCGTCTGGTTCTGCCTATGGTACAGGAGAGAAGTGAGAAGTGAGAAGTAAAAAGTGAGAAGTAAAAAGTGATAGTATATGTTAAGTGTTGAAGAACTCGTTGACAGACTGATTGATCTGTCGTTTGCAGAAGATATTGGCGATGGTGACCACACCACGTTGTGTTGTATCCCCGAGGATGCGATGGGTAAGTCGCATCTGCTTATCAAGGAAGACGGTATTCTGGCAGGTGTGGAGATTGCCAAGGAAGTGTTCCGTCGTTTCGACCCCACCATGCAGGTGGAGGTGCTGATGGGTGACGGTTCACGGGTGAAGAAAGGCGATATCGCCATGATAGTGACTGGTAAGGTGCGTTCCCTGTTGCAGACAGAGCGTCTGATGCTGAACATCATGCAGCGTATGAGTGGCATCGCCACGATGACCGATAAGTATGTGCAGCGTCTGAAGGGCACCCATACCCGCGTGCTCGACACCCGTAAGACCACCCCAGGCATGCGTATGCTGGAAAAACAGGCCGTGAAGATCGGAGGTGGTTGTAACCATCGTATCGGACTCTTCGACATGATCCTGTTGAAAGACAATCATGTGGATTTCGCTGGGGGCATCGTGAATGCCATCGACCGTTGTCACGCCTATCTGAAAGAGAAAGGCCTTGACCTGAAAATCGAGATAGAAGTGCGCAACTTCGATGAACTGCAACAAGTGTTGGATCATGGTGGTGTGAACCGTATCATGCTCGATAACTTCAGTGTGCCTGACACGAAGAAGGCCGTGGAACTCATTGCGGGTCGTTATGAGACTGAGTCGAGTGGGGGTATCACCTTCGATACCATCCGTGACTATGCCGAACAGGGTGTGGACTTTGTTTCTGTCGGTGCCCTCACGCACTCCGTGAAGGGACTGGACATGTCGTTTAAAGCATGCGATTGAAAAAATGAAGAAATGAAAGAATGAAAGAATGAAAAAGTTATTGTTATTGTTGATAGCCATTCAATGTTCAATGTTCAATGTTCAATGGTCCATGGCATGTACTAACTTCATCGTGGGCAAGCAGGCCAGTGCGGATGGTTCTGTGTTCGTCACTTATAATGCCGACTCCTATGGTGCTTTCATGCCCCTGTATCATTATCCTGCTGCCAAGCACCAGCCAGGTGACATGCGGAAGGTGTATGAGTGGGATACGAACAAATACTTGGGTGAGATAGCAGAGGCTCCAGAGACCTATAACGTCATCGGCAACTCGAACGAGTGGCAGGTCACCATCGGGGAGACCACCTTCGGAGGGCGTGAGGAGATGGTGGATTCCACAGGTATCATCGACTACGGTTCCCTGATCTATATCACCCTCCAGCGTGCCAAGACTGCCCGTGAGGCATTACAGATCATGACATCCCTCGTGGAGCAGTACGGCTACTGTTCCGAGGGCGAGACCTTCTCCGTGGCTGACAAGGACGAAGCGTGGATGTTGGAGATGATGGGTTGTGGGCCAGACCGTACCAAGGAGGCAGGGCGCACTGTCTGGGTGGCTGTCCGCATCCCCGATGATGCTATCGCAGCGCATGCCAACCAGAGTCGCATCACGCATTTCCTCGATGGGCGCTATACATCCGTCAAGATGAAAGACCTGTTGAAAAAGTATCCCAATGCTGGTAAGAAACCCGTGCCCAACCTCGTCTGCTATTCAGATAATATAATAAGGTACGCACGCACGATGGGGTGGTTTGACGGCAAGGATGCAGATTTCTCCTATAATGCCGCTTATGCAGAGCCAGATTTCTCGGGGCGTCGTTATTGCGAAGCCCGCGTGTGGAGTTTCTTCAACCGTTTTGCCGATGATTTCTCAGCGTATGTGCCTTATGCTGCCGGTATCGAACAAGATGCCAAGGCCATGCCCCTCTGGATTATCCCCAACAAAAAAGTCACGCTTCAGGATCTGCGTGATGCCATGCGCGACCATTATGAAGGTACTCCCTTCGCTCTTGACACAAAGGGGGATATCGGTGGTGGTATCTTCGAGATGCCCTATCGTCTTTCTCCACTGTCGTTCAAACTCGATGGCAAGGAATATTTCAACGAGCGTCCCATCTCCACCTTCCAGACCGCCTGGTCGTTCATCTCGCAGATGCGCAGTACTTTGCCCCGTGAGGTTGGCGGTTGTTTCTGGTTTGGCAATGATGATGGCAACATGGTGGCCTATACGCCGATGTACGCTTGTATGACGCGAGTACCAAAATGTTTCTCCGGTGAGGGGGCAGATGATGTCACCTTCTCGATGGACAATGCCTACTGGGTGTGCAACTGGGTGAGTAACATGGTCTATCCCCGTTATTCCATGATGTTCCCCACCTTGCAGGCTGTGCGCGACTCCCTGGATCAGTCCTACGACCGTCTTCAGCCTCAGATTGAGGTACAGGCACTGGCCCTTGAAGGTGACGCCCGAGTACGATTCCTCACTAATTACAGTTGTCAGAAGGGCGACGAGATGATAGCCCGTTGGCAGCAGTTGGCCTTCCATCTGATTGTGAAGTATAACGACATGGTGGTGAAGCCCACTGACGACAATGGCATGTTTAAGCGCAATAAGTATGGTGTCGGTGAACGCGTCCAGCGCCCTGGTTATCCTGAGAGGTTCGCCCGCGAACTCATTAAGGAGACAGGTGACAAGTTTGCGGTTCCCCAAAAGAAGAAATAAAGAAACGACATAAAACAAGAAAGAGGTGTCCTCGCGGATACCTCTTTCTTTATGAACAAATATTCCTTATTTATGGGATAGGTGATTACTCACCCTTTTCCATCTTTGCTTTCAACTCAGCGAGCACGTCGATGTCGCCCAGTGTAGTGCTGGCAGCCACGTTCTCAATCTTCGGTGTCTCATCCTTCTTGGCGCGTGGAGCAGCCTTCTTGGCAGCAGCAGCGGCAGCCTTCTTCTCCTCACGGGCGGGATCCTCGAAGGTACGGCTGTGAGAGAGGATGATACGCTTGCTGTCCTTGTTGAACTCAATCACCTTGAAGGGCAGTGTCTCACCAGCCTGAGCCTGTGAGCCGTCCTCCTTCTGGAGGTGCTTCGGTGTAGCGAAGCCTTCCACGTTCTCGTCGAGAGCCACCACAGCGCCCTTCTCGAGCAGTTCGGTGATCTTACCCTCGTGGATAGAGCCAACAGTGAACTTCTCCTCGAACACATCCCAAGGATTGTCCTCAAGTTGCTTGTGACCGAGTGAGAGACGACGATTCTCCTTGTCGATGTCGAGCACGATGACCTCGATCTCTGCGCCCACCTGTGTGAACTCTGAGGGGTGCTTCACCTTCTTGGTCCAACTCAGGTCGCTGATGTGGATCAGACCGTCAACACCCTCTTCCAGTTCTACGAATACACCGAAGTTGGTGAAGTTGCGAACCTTGGCAGTGTGCTTGCTGCCCACAGGATACTTGGCCTCGATATTCTCCCAGGGATCCTCGCGGAGTTGCTTGATACCGAGAGACATCTTACGCTCGTCGCGGTCGAGGGTCAGGATGACAGCCTCTACCTCCTCGCCAACCTTCAGGAACTCCTGAGCGCTGCGGAGGTGCTGACTCCAAGACATCTCGCTGACGTGGATCAGACCCTCAACACCGGGCTGAACCTCTACGAATGCACCGTAGTCGGCAATCACGACAACCTTACCCTTCACGTGGTCACCCACCTTGAGGTTAGCATCCAGAGCATCCCAAGGATGCGGTGTGAGTTGCTTCAGACCGAGGGCGATACGACGCTTCTCGTCGTCGAAGTCGAGGATTACGACATTGATCTTCTGGTCGAGTTCCACCACCTTGTGCGGATCGTCTACGCGGCCCCAAGAGAGGTCTGTGATGTGGATCAGTCCGTCCACACCGCCGAGGTCGACGAATACACCATAGGTTGTGATATTCTTCACGGTACCCTCCAGGATCTGTCCCTTTTCGAGGCGACCGATAATCTCCTTCTTCTGAGCCTCGAGTTCCTGTTCGATGAGCGCCTTGTGAGACACAACGACATTGCGGAACTCCTGGTTGATCTTCACAATCTTGAACTCCATCGTCTTACCTACGAACTGGTCGTAGTCACGTATGGGATGAACGTCAATCTGGCTTCCGGGCAGGAAGGCCTCGATACCAAACACGTCGACAATCATACCACCCTTGGTACGGCACTTGATGTAGCCCTGAACGATCTCCTCTGCTTCAAGCGCAGCGTTGACACGGTCCCAAGACTTGCTCATGCGAGCCTTCTTGTGAGAGAGAATCAGTTGGCCTTTCTTGTCCTCGGCGCTCTCCACATAAACCTCTACCACGTCACCGATCTTCAGGTCGGGATTGTAGCGGAATTCTGATGCGGGGATGATACCGTCGCTCTTGTAGCCGATGTTCACGACGACCTCTTTCTTGTCGACGCTGATGACCTTACCGTCACACACCTGATGGTCGGCTACCTTGTTCAGGGTCTCGTCGTACGCCTTGTCAAGTTCTTCCTTGCTGACGTTTGTGCTGGTGCCATTCTCGAACTGTTCCCAGTCGAAGTCCTGTAAAGGCTGCACGTTCTTTGTTAATTCTGACATAAAATAAATTCTATTGCCCCTCGTTTGTTGTCGGGGCGGGGTCTGAACAGACGTTTATCAGACCATCTTTAAAGGGTTAATAATCCATAGGAGCAAGCGCCTGTTCCAGCCCCTATTCCCCCTACGGGGGACTAAATTGAGGTGCAAAGGTACGAATTTAATGAGAAACGAGTCATGAGAAATGAGCAATGACAATTACTTTTATAAAACTTTAACAAAAAGAGGGCAAATTCTCACGAACTTGCCCTCCTTTCATAAAACAATACTGTTTCTACATTATGTTATTTTTTGCGTCGGTCTAACCAGATATTTTTTATTAGACGATGCCCTGAGCCATCATGGCCTTGGCAACCTTCATGAAGCCGGCCACGTTGGCACCCTTCACGTAGTTGATGTAGCCATCCTTCTCAGTACCATACTTCACGCAGTTCTCGTGAATGTCGTTCATGATGCGCTTCAGGTAGTTGTCTACCTCCTCAGCCGTCCAAGACAGACGCTCAGAGTTCTGTGACATCTCGAGACCAGAAACAGACACACCACCAGCGTTAGAAGCCTTACCAGGAGAGTAGAGCAACTTAGCATCCTGGAAGATCTTGATGGCCTCAGGCAGGGTAGGCATGTTAGCTCCTTCGCAAACTGCAATCACACCATTCTTCACCAGAGCGGCAGCCTCGTCGCCGTTGATCTCATTCTGGGTAGCACAAGGCAGTGCGATGTCAGCCTTCTCATACCAGGGGCGCTTGCCCTCAGTATATTTGGCTGTCGGATACTCCTGAACATACTCCTTGATACGTCCACGCTCCACGTTCTTCAACTCCATGATATAGTCGAGTTTAGCACGGTCGATACCATCGGGATCATAGATATAACCGTCGGAGTCAGACATGGTCATGGGGATAGCACCGAGTTGCAGGCACTTCTCGGCAGCATACTGAGCCACGTTACCAGCACCAGAGATCAGCACCTTCTTACCCTTCAACTCGATACCACGTGTGGCGAGCATAGAAGTCAGGAAATAGACCGTACCATAACCGGTAGCCTCAGGACGGATCAGTGAACCACCGAAGGGGATTCCCTTACCTGTGAGCACGCCCTGGAACTGGTGGGTGAGTTTCTTGTACTGTCCGAACAGATAGCCAACCTCACGGCCACCTACGCCGATATCACCAGCGGGAACGTCCTCATCAGGACCAATCACACGATAGAGTTCGTTCATGAATGCCTGGCAGAAGCGCATCACCTCAGCGTCGCTCTTACCACGGGGAGAGAAGTCTGATCCACCCTTGGCACCACCCATCGGCAGTGTGGTCAGTGAGTTCTTGAAGGTCTGTTCGAAGGCGAGGAACTTCAGGATACCCAGGTTCACGCTCTTGTGGTAACGGAGACCGCCTTTGTACGGGCCAATGGCGTTGTTGTGCTGGATACGATAACCCATGTTGGTCTGAACCTTACCCTGGTCGTCAACCCATGTGATACGGAACTCACAAATCCTGTCGGGGATGCACAGACGTTCGATCAGGTTAGCCTTCTCGAACTCGGGGTGCTTGTTGTATTCCTCCTCGATGGTGGGAAGAACTTGAGAAACTGCCTGGATGTACTCCGGCTCATTGGGGAAGCGCTGCTTCAACTGCTCTACAACTTGTGCTGCATTCATAATCTTTTTCCTTTTTTAGTTGTTTGTTATACAATTATTAAAAACTGCGTGCAAAATTACATCAAAAATCTGAAATAGCAAACAATTTATCAGATTTTTCACGAAATAACTATCTTTTTGTCACTTTATTGACATAAATCAAGGCAAAAGGTCAAAATCCTTTCTTCCCATAAAACACAAAAAAGGCTGGCATCGGAAGTGGTGCCAGCCTTTATAAATATAAATAGGTGTTTACTTGCCTAAAGCATTGAGGCGAGCCTTGATCTTAAAGACATAGGCATCGATGGTGGCGACAGCCACGATATTCACCACGTCGCGCACGCTGGCACCGAAGTCGATGAAGTGGATGGCCTTGTTGAGTCCCATCTGGATGGGGCCGATGATCTCGGCGTCGCTGCCTAACATCTGCAGCATCTTATAGGAGGAGCGGGCAGAGGTGAGGTTGGGGAATACCAGCGTGTTCACCTTTTTATTAAATACGCGTGTGAAGGGATACTGTTCGTCGCGCAACTCATTGTCGAGGGCGAAGCCCAGTTGCATCTCTCCGTCGATGGGCAGGTCGGGATAGAGTTCCTGCATCTTCTCCACGGCCTGGCGCACCTTCTTGGCACCGGAACTGGTAGAGGAACCGAAGTTGGAGTGGCTCACCATACCGATGACAGGCTTCTCGTTGAAGAAGCGCACGGCGGTGGCAGAGAGTTTGGCGATATCGACGAGGGTGTCGGCATCGAGGTTCTCGTTGATCATCGTGTCGGCGATATAGTAGGTGCCCTTCGGGGAGTTGATGATATGCATGGCTCCGAAGTGCTGGTACTCAGGACGGATGCCGATGACCTCCTTGGCCACCTTGATGGTATTCGAGTATTTCGTGTAGAGACCTGTCAGGAAGGCATCGGCCTCGCCTGTCTCCACCATCATCATACCGAAGTAGTTGCGCTCGAACATCTTGTCGTTGGCCTCCTGGAAGGTATAGCCGTCGCGCTGGCGCTTCTCCGTGAGGATGCGGGCATAGCGCTCGCGGCGCTCCTGCTCGGAGGGGTGGCGCAGGTTGACGATCTCGATGCCATCGAGGCTGAGGTCGAGCGAGGCGGCGAGTTTGGCGATCACCTCATCGTTGCCCAGCAGGATGGGCTGGCAGATTCCCTCGGCCTTGGCCTGTACGGCGGCCTTGAGCATGGTGGGGTGGACGGCCTCTGCGAAGACCACGCGCTGCGGATGGGCAGCAGCAGTGGCATAGAGTTTCTGGGTGAGTTTAGTCTCCTGACCCAGCAGCACGGAGAGTGAGTCTTTGTATTCTTCCCAGTCGTCGATCTGTTTGCGGGCCACGCCACTCTCGATGGCAGCCTTTGCCACGGCGGCACTGACCTCGGTGATGAGTCGAGGGTCAACGGGTTTCGGAATGAAGTAGTCGCGTCCGAAGGTGAGGTTGTTCACGTGATAGACATCGTTGACCACGTCGGGCACAGGCTGTTTGGCGAGGTCGGCGATGGCGTGTACGGCAGCGAGTTTCATCTCCTCGTTGATGGCGGTGGCGTGCACGTCGAGGGCTCCGCGGAAGATGTAGGGGAAGCCGATCACATTGTTGATCTGGTTGGGATAGTCAGTACGACCGGTGGACATCAGCACGTCGCCGCGTGCGTCCATCGCATCCTCGTAGGATATCTCAGGCACGGGGTTGGCGAGTGCGAAGATGACGGGATCCTTGGCCATCGACTTGACCATGTCCTTGGTGAGCACGTTGCCCTTGGAGAGTCCCACGAACACGTCGGCATCCTTCACGGCCTCGGCGAGTGTGTGGATGTCAGTGCGGGTGGTGGCGAATAATTTCTTCTGTTCGTTCAGGTCCTGGCGCTCGGTGGAGATGACGCCCTTGGAGTCGAGCATCACGATGTTTTCCTTCTGGGCTCCGATGGCCATATAGAGTTTGGTACACGAGATGGCGGCAGCACCGGCTCCGTTGACCACAATCTTCACTTTCTTGATGTCCTTGCCGATGACCTCCATCGCGTTTTTCAGTCCGGCGGCTGAGATGATGGCCGTGCCGTGCTGGTCGTCGTGCATCACGGGGATGTCGAGGGTGCGCTTCAGGCGTTCCTCGATGTAGAAGCACTCGGGGGCCTTGATGTCCTCGAGGTTGATGCCGCCGAAGGTGGGTGCGATGCGCTCCACGGCCTCGCAGAACTTCTCGGGGTCTTTCTCATCGACTTCGATGTCGAACACGTCGATGCCGCCGTAGATCTTGAAGAGCAGTCCCTTGCCCTCCATCACGGGTTTGCCGCTCATGGCGCCGATGTCGCCCAGTCCGAGCACGGCGGTACCGTTGGATATCACTGCCACGAGGTTGCCCTTGTCGGTGTACTTGTAGGCGTTGTCGGGATTTTCCTGAATCTCCAGGCAGGGGAAGGCCACGCCGGGAGAGTAGGCTAAACTTAAGTCTGTTTGTGTTCTGTAAGCCTTTGTCGGCTTTACTTCAATCTTTCCTGGCCGTCCACTCTCATGGTACTCGAGTGCTGCCTCTTTTGAAATTTTTACCATACGGATATTATTATATAACTATAGTTCTCTCAAATCGCGCGCAAAGTTACGAAAAAAGAAGCGAAATACGTCAACTGCCGCCGATTTTTTTTCTTTTGCGGTGCCTTTCCTATATATATATTAATAAGGTGTACCGGCGAACAGCCGCCACGACCGACCAGTAAATAGGCCGATTTCCCCGCCCTTCGGGCACCCCGCCCCTTTGAGGGGCGGGGAGCGGCTGCGACACCGATTCCCCCCAAAGGCGAATGAAAATAATCCCCTCGGCCCAAATTACTGTTTTTTTGCCTGATTTCTTGGTGGTTTGATGAATATTATTTATCTTTGCAACAGATTTCTGAAATCATAAACTAAGATGAATATGAAAAAACTATTGTTTATCCTCATGGCAATGCTCCTGCCGACGCTGGCAAGCGCCGATGAAGGCGGAATGTGTGGTGACAACCTCACATGGAGTTACGGAGAAGCCACAAAAACTCTTGTAATCTCTGGAGAAGGTGCAATGTATGATTATGATTTTTGGGGTCAGAATCCATCACCTTGGACAAAGTATAGTGATGAACTGAATAGGATCGTCCTGAAATCTGGAATAACCAAAATCGGCGTCTATGCTTTCTATCATTGCCACAAACTGCCCTCTGTGACCATCCCCGAGAGCGTGACAGAAATTGGTAACTTGGCTTTCTCTGAATGCGGCAGTCTGGCTTCTGTGACCATTCCCAACAGTGTTGCATCCATTGGCGAACAGGCTTTCTATGAATGCAGCAGCCTGACCTCTGCGACCATTGGCAACGGCGTGACGTACATTGGTAAAGAGGCTTTCTATGATTGCTATAACCTGACCTCTTTGACCATTGGCAACAGCGTGACCTCCATCGGTGATGATGCTTTCAATTCTTGCTATGGCCTGACCTCCGTGACCATCCCCGAGAGCGTGACATCCATTGGTAAAGATGCTTTCCGCAATTGCAGTAGCCTGACCTCCGTGACCATCCCCGAGAGCGTGACAGAGATTGGCAATTGGGCTTTCTATGAGTGCGAGGGCCTGACCTCCGTGACCATCCCTAACAGTGTGGCATCTATTAGTGAAGGTGCTTTTGCCAAATGCTACGCCCTGACCTCCGTGACCATCCCCGAGGGCGTGAGGGATATCGGCCATGCCGCTTTCTGGTATTGCACCGGCCTGACCTCTGTGACCATGCCCGAGAGCGTCTTGTCGATCGGCAGCGACGCCTTCTCTGGTTGCAGTAGTTTAGAAACCATTACAATCCCTTCTGCAGTGGAACATATTTATAAAAAGGCATTTGCCAAATGTGAATCACTGAAAGAAGTAATTGCCCAGCCAACGACGCCACCATTTCTCAGTGGCGATGCTTTCACCAACTACGACATAACGCTGAAAGTGCCAGAGTCGGCTCTTGAGGCATATTCCACCACCTCTCCCTGGAGCAATTTCACAAACATCGTGATGATGAAAGATGATACGGCACCAGAAGTGAAGCAAGGCGATGTGAGTGGCGACGGGGAGGTGAATAGTTCTGACCTCGTAGCACTGATAGACATGATGCTTGGCAAGAGTAAGATGAATGATGCTGCCGACGTGAACGGCGACGGAAAAATCGACATTGCCGATATCGTGAAACTAGTGAACATCATGATATATAAATAACAGGCCACTTGACAGACCCGCAAGTGGCCGGCGTCTGCGTAAGCGTAATAAAAAAAGTGCGGCTCAATGGTCGCACCTTTTTAATGACTTTACTGATGCTGGTCGCGCAGCAGGTCATTCACCGTCTTCACGGGGTTGAACGTGCCGAGGGGCACTTCGACGAACACGGTGCTCCAGTCGCTCATCGCGCCGTTCCACAGGCCGGGCAACTCAAGGGCCTTGAGTTCCTTGCCGGCCTTCGACTTCGAGGAGATGAATCCCGTGGTCTTGTCGACGAAGTCAGGCAGGTTGAAGGGCCGGCCCTTGTAGTCCTTGACGGCGCATACCAGGTCGACGGGGTTGAAGTGAGTGCCCTGTGTGAACATCTTCATATAGGCCTCGTTATTAGTGTCGATCTGGCTGCTCTCGAGTATCTGGAGCGATACGGTGCCGTCCTGGTTGTAGGTCAGGAATGGTCCGCCGCCGGGCTCGCCCACGTTCTTCACCACGCCGCACACGCGCATCGGGCGGTTCAACTTGCGGCGCAGGTAGTCGGCATCCACCTTGTTATCCTTCGCGTCGGTGCTGAGGCAATCGCTCACGAATTCGGCTATCTCTATCAACTGCGCCTCGCTGGCTCCGCTGTCGAGCATCCTCAGATACTCGAATGCCTGCTTCTGCAGGGTGACGAGAATGCCGGCAATGACCTGCTTCCACTCCACGGTCTCGGGCTTCAGGCGGTCGGGCACCACGTTGTCGATGTTCTTGATGAATATCACGTCGGCCTCAATCTCGTTCAGGTTCTCGATAAGGGCGCCATGGCCTCCCGGGCGGAAGAGCAGCGAGCCGTCGTCGTTGCGGAAGGGCGTGTTGTCGGGGTTGGCGGCCACCGTGTCGGTCGAGGGCTTCTGCTCGGAGAAAGTGATGTCGTAACTGATGCCGTACTTCTTGGCGAACGAGTCGGCCTTCTCGGCCACCTTGGCCTTGAAGAGCGCCATGTGCTCGTGCGACACGGTGAAGTGTACGTGTGCCTCGCCATTAGAAGCAGCATAGAGGGCACCTTCTACCAGATGTTCCTCCATCGGCGTACGGGCTCCCTCAGGATACTTGTGGAAGAGCAGCAGGCCCTTCGGCAACTGACCATAGTTCAGACCCTCTTTCTTCAGCATGTTGGCAGCCACGGCTTTGTAGCGGCCCTCGGCGATGAGCGCCTTGATGCCCTTGCCTTCGTTCTTCTGGCAGACAGCGTCGAGCGCGTCGTAGAAGGCGAACTTCTCTATCGAGTCGAAGTACTTCTTCTCGAAGTCGGTGGTCGGCATGTCGTAGTCGGCATCCACGAAGGCAAACATATTCTTGAACATACGGCTGGCGGCACCCGAGGCCGGCACAAACTTCACAATCTTGTTGCCCGCAGCCTTATAGGCGTTCCACGCCTCCTCGTACTGCTTGCGGGCTTGCTCGTCGGGGGCAATGATGTCACGACCGATACTTGCCGCTGCCTCCAGTCTCAAGAATGGGAAACCGGTTTTAAACTCATTCAGTTGATTCTCAATCTGCTCCTGGGTGATACCCTTCTGAGCGATTTGCTTTAAGTCTTGCTGTGATAACATAAATATGGTATTTTAGTTAATTATTGGTGCAAAGATACGAAAAAAGCCCCAGACTACACCGATTATCTGGCGTTTTTTTTGTATTTTTGCACAAAAATATTGAAACGATGGCTGAAAAGTTCACATTTACATACGAAGAGAAGAAAATAATGGCAGCACAGACTGCCGACATCCTGACAGAAGAAATCGGCCTGAAGGGCGACGCAATAGAGGCGGTGAAACTGATTCCCGACATTGAGGCCGGCAACATCACCGTAGAAGAGGTAGAGAAGCAGCATGGAGAATCCGTGGCGCGCATCCTGCGTGGACTGTCGCGCATTCAGCAACTCTACGAAAAGAATCCTGCGGTGGAGAGCGAGAACTTCCGCAACCTCCTCCTGTCGTTCGCAGAAGACATGCGCGTGATCCTGATTATGATTGCCAACCGCGTGAACCTGATGCGACAGATACGCGACACGGATAATCAGGAGGCGAAGATCGAGGTGTCGCAGGAGGCTGCCTATCTCTATGCGCCACTGGCTCACAAACTGGGTCTCTACAAACTGAAGAGCGAACTGGAGGACCTCTCGCTGAAATACATGGAGCACGATGCCTACTACCATATCCGCGAGAAACTCAGTGCCACGAAGGCGGCACGCGATGCATACATCGAGCGCTTCATCAAGCCCGTAGAGGAGAAGGTGAAGGCTGCAGGCATCAAGTGCCACATCAAGGGGCGCACAAAGTCGATACACTCCATCTGGCAGAAGATGAAGAAGCAGAAATGCCCCTTCGAGGGCGTCTACGACCTCTTCGCCATCCGCATCATCATCGACTGCCCACAGGAACAGGAGAAGATGCAGTGCTGGCAGGCCTATTCCATCGTCACCGACATGTACCAGCCCAACCCCAAGCGCCTGCGCGACTGGCTCAGCGTACCGAAGTCGAACGGCTACGAAAGCCTGCACATCACCGTGCTCGGCCCGGAACAGAAATGGGTGGAGGTGCAGATACGCACGGAGCGGATGGACGAGATAGCCGAGCGGGGCGTGGCGGCACACTGGCGCTACAAAGGCGTGAAGGGCGAGAGCGGACTCGACGAGTGGCTCACGGGCATCAGGAATATGCTGGAGCATTCCGAGGGCATGGAGGCGATGGACCAGTTCAAGATGGAACTCTACGAGGATGAGGTCTTCGTATTCACCCCTCGTGGCGACCTCTTCAAGTTTCCCGCCGGCGCTACCGTGCTCGACTTCGCCTACCACATCCACTCGAAGATCGGCAACCAGTGTACGGGAGGGCGTATCAACGGCCGCGTGGTGCCTATCCGCCAGGAACTGAAGAGCGGCGACCAGGTGGAGATACTCACCTCGGCCAACCAGAAGCCCCGCCAGGAGTGGCTGAACATCGTGAAGACCTCACGCGCCAAGTCGAAAATACGCCTGGCACTGAAGGAAACGCAGGTGAAGGACGGCCTCTTCGCCAAGGAGATGCTGGAGCGGAAATTCCGTAACCGCAAGATAGAACAGGACGAGGGCACGATGTTCCACGTCATCAAGAAGATGGGGTTCAAGGAGGTCAGCGAATTCTACAAGCAGATTGCCGACGGTGTGCTCGACACCAATGCCGTCATCGACAAGTTCCTGGAATTGAAAGAGGCGGAGAAAGTCGTCACAGGCGACAATGTGGCCCGCAGCGCCTCAGAGTTCGAACTCGATGAGTCGAAGATTGCCGGACTGAACCAGGCCGTCAACGACGATGTATTGGTGATCGACCGCAACCTGAAAGGACTCGACTACCAACTCGCAAAATGCTGTTCGCCCATCTACGGCGACCCGGTATTCGGCTTCGTCACCATCAGTGGCGGCATCAAGATCCACCGCATGGACTGTCCCAACGCCCCCGAACTGCGCCGTCGCTTCGGCTATCGCATCGTGAAGGCCAAGTGGAGTGGGAAAGGATCGTCGCAGTACAGCATCACCCTCCGCATCATCGGCAACGATGACATCGGCATCGTGAATAATCTGACAAGCATCATCTCCAAGGACGAGAAACTCGTGCTGCGCAGCATCAATATCGACTCACACGACGGACTGTTCAGTGGCACCCTCGTGGTGATGATCAACGACAACACCCGTCTGGAAGCACTCATCAAGAAACTCCGAACAGTACGCGGTGTCAAGCAAGTAGAGCGATTATAAATAATTTAGGGCTCGCAATCACTGCGAACCCCAAACTATAAAACAATCTATTAACCTTTTGACGATGCAAATTTACGGCGAATATCTGAAACCGCCAAATTTATTTTCAGGCCATATCGACGAATCCCTTACTTTTATAGACGAATGCCTCCGCGTTAATAATCTTTAACTATTCTTCTTGAAAATAAGGGGCGTTTTGCCGTAATTTATGAACATATCGAAGATCTGACGCAGGTCGGAATAGTTCTTTTCGGAATGAGAAAGACTGTTGACATTGAAAAGATACTGAACATGTGCCTTCCCCTCAGACTCGGAGGTGACATAACGGCCATCAAGACCCTTATCGGGGGTAGAGACGATGGTGCTCTGAGGCTTGCTCTCCATCGTATAACCCTCAGGCAGGGTGATGTTGATGACGGTACGCTCCGTTGAGATGCACGGAAACTCTACAGGCATCAATCGCTTGGACGCATTGAAGGGATTGCTCTCCAAGGGCGGGTTCTTGAAGGGACAGAGAGAAATCTTGCCGTCGCTGACATCGCCTTGCAGAGTGAACTCCACTTCCTCCGTGGCTTCAGGGGCAAACTCGTTGATGCCAGCCTTCTCACGATACTGTGCTGCCGCAAGACCTTCATAGCGGGTGGTCTGTTTACCGCTTAGTTTTCCATCGGGGGTGAGGGTGGCAGTAATCACGGTGTTCTTCTGCGAACGCAGGAGTTTCTGGAGGTTCACCCACTGGCTCTTGTTACCCTTCTGTACCAGACGGGCCTTTTCTACGAGCATCACCTCTGGCAACACGTTCAGATACCCGTTCTTCGAAGAGGCATCGATATAGATATTCCCCCCCGTCGGCATGATGACACCAACGAGGAAGGTGGAGAGTTTACGAATAGAGGGGAAGTTATAGGGCAATAGTCCCAAGTCACGGGTGCGAAGCATCACGGGGGCTGCGTTCAGACCGGCATCGTGAAGCGACTGGATGAGTAGCAGGTTGATGTCGGCATTCGAACCCTCGCCCTTTTTCAGGGTCTCGGAGGTTGGCGCAGGACTGAGTTCATACTTGCCGTTCCACTTGACCTTGCCCATCACCAGTTTGTACACGGCAGCCACACGCTCGCGCAGGTCGGCAATCTCTTCTACCTTAGCCGCTTTCAATTCGTTGGCCAGCGGACTATGGTCGTTCAGATGAATGCCCAGATCGTCAGAGTTGAGAATCATCTCGTCGATCTGCTCCCACGTCCTGGCATAGTCCATTTGCGCCGCACCAGGCAGGCGGTACTGCTTCAATTCGGCAGTGATGCCCGCCCAGTGGTCCTGAGCGTTCCACACATAATCGTCTTTCGGCATGGCCATCAGGTCACGGCCTATGTAGACATAATGGTTGGTCTTTACCTGCGTCTGTTTTGCCAGGGGATCGCTATCCAGTTTAAAGCTCAGAGAACCGGCCGTGCAGGTGTACGTCAGGCGCTGGATGCCATGATCCTCGATATTGAAAATCAGGTAGCTGGGAATGTTCATGTCCAACTTGGCATAGACTACAGGAATCTCGCACTGGGCATACCAGTCGCGCAACTGCCAGAACAGCTGGCTATGGATAGTGTACTCATACTCTATCACCGTACCTTCCTTGACGTTGGGGACGGTAAACTCCACCAGATAGTTGTGCTCATCGATCTTTTTCTTGACCATCTCGCTTTTCTTCAAGGAGGTCTTCACCACCTTGCCGCCTTCCATATTAAAGGCCACAGCCTTGAGACTCTCTAAATCCTCGTCGCCTTCAACAGCAAAGACATCCTCAGTCATCGACACGCCCTCACCCTCGAAATAGGAATTGGAACTTCCCCCCGGTTGAGGTAGGCTCTTGGCATTGAGTTTCAGTCCGGTGATATTATTGTTGACAGACATCGCCACCTGATAAGGGATGACGACCTTGGCAAATCGGGCACCATCAGGTTTCAACACCTTGATGCGGCACTTCTCATGATAGTCCACCAGAAAACTACTCGTCTGAACGGTGTATTCCACGTCCGTCAGTCGGCATAGCACCACGGCCTCTGCATCCGGATCCAGACTATATTCCGTCATTTCCATTTCTTCTTTCGTCGGTTTACCGAATTTCATGTTCACATTTTGCTGCGCTGAGACTGTCAGGGCAAACATCAGGAACAGGATAAAAAGTAATTTCTTGTAATATTTCATCATAATAAATAATAATGTATATATGTTTAACTTAGTTTCTTATTGCCGGAGTTCCCAGAATGCTACGGCGGCAGCGGCTGCCACATTAAGGGAGTCGACATCGTGCGACATCGGGATGCGTACAACATAATCGGCAGCGATGATGGTGTCCTGAGGGAGACCGTCACCTTCTGTGCCCATGATGATGGCCAGACGACTGATGGTTTTTAGGACAGGCGCATCGAGGGGAATGCTTTTCGGTGTGAGTGCCATGGCCGCTGTACGGAAACCATAATCGTGGAGACTGGTGAGGGGATTGTCGATCCAGGTCCAAGGTACCAGGAAGACGGATCCCATAGACACACGGATGGCCCGACGGTTTAGCGGGTCACAGGAGTTGCGTGTCAGCAGTACCGCATCAATGCCCAATGCTGCTGCACTGCGGAAGATGGCTCCGATATTAGTGGTATCCACAACACCGTCGATGACCACGATGCGATGGGCTCCTTCGCAGATATCACCTACGCTCTTGGGCTTAGGACGACTCATAGCACAAAGTACACCACGTGTCAGCGTGTAGCCTGTCAGGGTGGCCAACACCTGACGTTCACCAGTGAATACAGGGATGTCGCCGCATTGTCGGATGATATCAGCGGCATCCCCGTTGATGTGCTTCTTTTCACAGAGAAGGGCTGTTGGTACATAGCCAGCCTTAAGCGCCACACGAATAACCTTTGGACTTTCAGCAATGAAGATGCCCTTTTCAGGATCGACCTTGGAACGCAACTGTGCCTCTGTCAGATGACTGAACACCGCAGCCCCGGGATGATTAAGGTCGTGTAGTTCAATGACAGGCATTATTTCAATCTTTTATCGTATGAACGTTAGAAGAGGATGGTGCTCAACAGGTACGCCACGATGGTAGAGGTGAACACACAGATAAGACCTGGCATCATAAAGGAGTGGTTCAGCAGGTATTTGCCGATGACAGTCGTCCCAGAGCGGTCAAAGTTCACTGTGGCGATATCCGAGGGATAGTTAGGAATAAAGAAATATCCATAGACACTCGGAAGAACACCGAGCAACACAGGACCAGCAATACCGAGTGAGTAGGCCAATGGCAACATCGATACCACCACGGCTCCTTGTGAATTGATGAGCACAGACACCATAAAGAATACAAGCGCTATCGACCAGGGATAATCTTTCACGATGCCTTCGAGCATAGCCTGGATCTCTGGCATATAATTAGAGAAATACGTGTCAGCCATCCAGGCGATACCATAGATGGCAACGACGGCCACCATACCAGACTGCCACACAGGTCCGGCAACGGCCTTTTTGGGCTGAGCCTTGCAGAAAAGGATCATCAGGGCAGCGGCTGCAATCATCACAATCTGGATGACGAGGTTCATCTTCAACGGCTTACCGTCCCAAGCGGGTAGGGCACTCTGGAAAATGGCGAAGAAGACGATGACGGCAAGGGCACCAAGGAAGACAAATACAGCGTTCTTGGCTGACTGTGGAATTTCCTTGTCGAGCGTTGTTGCCCCTGAACCATAGATATACTCGCGCTGCACAGGGTCGGAAATCTTTTTCTGGAAATCAGGATCCTTGTCCAAATCGAGTCCGCGATGATAGGAGGCTGCCGCCGCTGCCATCAGTCCACACAGACAGGCTGGAATCGAAATCATCAACACGCCAGGTATCGAGATGTTAAAACCATTCTCATTTGAGATGGT
Source organism: uncultured Prevotella sp. (assembly GCA_900320905.1). Classification (GTDB taxonomy): domain Bacteria; phylum Bacteroidota; class Bacteroidia; order Bacteroidales; family Bacteroidaceae; genus Prevotella. The sequence goes on along the minus strand of ONTZ01000008.1, from coordinate 25,460 downwards.
GACAAAGGCCACAACGGCAGCAGCGATGGGGGAGCATGTAATACCCACCTGTGAGGCAATGGAGGCCACACCACAGGGGCGTTCAGGACGGATTCCTTTCTTTAATGCGATATCGCAAATGATTGGCATTAAGGTATATACAACATGACCAGTTCCCACTAAGACAGTCAGAAAGAAAGTTGTCAGAGGTGCCAAGAAAGTGATACGATCTGGATGCTTGCGCAGCATCTTCTCCGCAATCTGGATGAGCCAGTCCATACCACCAGAGGCCTGCATAATACCAGCGCAAGTCACCGCCGCTATGATAATATAAATCACATCCGTCGGAGGTGTACCGGGTTTGAGTGAGAAACAAAAGACAAGAATAGCGAGACCGATACCGGAAATCGCACCAAGGGCCAGAGAACCGTAACGTGAACCTACCCATAACGCTCCTAACACAATGCAGAGTTGCAAAATCATTAATGCCATACTGATTTATAAATTAGTTATTGAATATCCATAAACATACACTAGGCTGCAAAGATACATATTTTTTTTGATAAAACGAACTTTTTGAAAGGAAATTAAATTGAAAATCTTAAAATTGCTTATTTCCTTTGTCGGCTCAGATAATTTTACTACCTTTGCACGCTAAATAAGAAAAGTAGAAATAAAAGGTAATCTATGGCTAAGAAATTTGCTGAACATAACGGGTTGAATCTGACCCAAGTGAATGATGATATTTTGAAAATGTGGCAGGAGAATAACATCTTCTGGCGTTCAATAGAAGAGCGGGAAGGCTGTCCCCAGTTTGTTTTCTATGAGGGTCCCCCTTCTGCCAACGGTCATCCCGGAATCCATCACGTGCTGGCACGTACCATCAAGGACACCTTCAACCGCTATAAGACGATGAAGGGCTATCAGGTGAAGCGTAAGGCCGGTTGGGACACCCACGGCCTGCCTGTGGAACTGGGCGTGGAGAAAGAACTCGGTATCACCAAGGCCGATATCGACAATAAGGAGAGCGAGAAATACATCTCAACAGAGGACTATAACAAGAAATGTCGTGAGAACGTGATGATGTTCACCCAGGAATGGCGTGACCTGACTGAGAAGATGGGCTACTTTGTAGACCTCGACAATCCGTATATCACATACGACAACAAATACATTGAGACGCTATGGTGGTTGTTGAAACAGTTCTACAACAAGGGACTGCTCTACAAGGGCTACACCATCCAGCCATATTCTCCGGCAGCAGGAACAGGACTGAGTTCACACGAGTTGAATCAGCCCGGCTGTTACAGGGATGTCAAAGACACCACTTGTACGGCACAGTTTAAGATGAAGAACCCGAAACCTGAGATGGCAGAGTGGGGGACACCCTATTTCCTGGCCTGGACGACAACACCATGGACGCTTGCAGCCAACTCGGCCCTCTGCGTAGGTCCGAAGATTGACTATGTGGCTGTTCAAACCTATAATCCCTATACTGCAGAGAAGATCACCGTGGTGATGGCCGAAGCACGTCTGAATGCCTATCTGGCTCCCGAGGGTGAGATAACTGACGGCGGTGAAATGCCTGAATATAACAAAGGTGAGAAATTCATTCCCTATCGTATTGTAGGTCGCTACAAGGGACCCGATCTCGTCGGCATGGAATATGAGCAGTTGATGCCCGCCATCAAACCGATGGGTGATGCCTTCAAGGTGATTCCCGGTGATTATGTGACGACAGAAGATGGTACGGGTATCGTTCATATCGCACCCAACTTTGGTGCTGATGATGCCTTCGTAGCCAAGAAGGCCGGTATCTGTCCGATTGTACTGATTGACAAGAAGGGTGCAGAACGTCCAGTGGTAGACCTACAGGGTAAATATTTCCTGCCTGAAGATCTCGATGCTGACTTTGTGGCCAAGTATGTGAACCTTGACGAGTGGAATAAGTTTGCAGGCCGCTATGTGAAGAATGCTTATGATGAGACTTTGACGGATAAGGACGAGACACTCGATATCTCCATTTGTATGGATCTGAAAGCCCAAAACAAGGCTTTCCGTATTGAGAAGCACGTACACAACTATCCCCACTGTTGGCGTACAGACAAACCTGTGCTGTATTATCCGCTTGACTCATGGTTTATCAAGAGTACTGCCAAGAAAGACCGTATGTTCGAACTCAACAAGACCATCAACTGGCAACCTGAATCAACAGGTACAGGACGCTTCGGCAACTGGTTGGAGAACCTGAACGACTGGAACCTCTCCCGTTCCCGTTTCTGGGGAACGCCACTGCCTATCTGGCGCGATGAGGATGGTAAGGAAATCTGCATCGGTAGTGTGGAGGAACTCTATAACGAGATCGAGAAGGCTGTGAAGGCTGGTGTGATGAAGAGTAATCCGTTGAAGGATAATGGCTTTGTGCTCGGCGATATGAGCAAGGAGAACTATGACAAGATTGATTTGCATCGTCCGTATGTAGACCATATCGTACTCGTCAGTGAGAGTGGCAAGCCGATGAAGCGTGAGACAGATCTGATTGATGTCTGGTTCGACTCCGGTTCGATGCCATACGCCCAGATTCACTATCCATTCGAGAATAAGGATCTGATTGACAAGGGTATTGCCTTCCCCTGTGACTTTATCAACGAAGGTGTAGATCAGACCCGTGGCTGGTTCTTTACATTGCATGCCATCGCCACGATGATCTTCGACTCTGTGGCTTTCAAGAACGTGATCTCCTCCGGTCTCGTGCTTGATGCGAAAGGCAATAAGATGTCAAAGCATGTGGGCAACGTGGTGAATCCCTTCGATATGATTGGGAAATACGGTTCTGATGCTGTTCGTCTGTATATGATGACCAACTCAGAGCCATGGGACAATTTGAAATTCGACCCAGAAGGCGTGGACGAGGTGCGCCGTAAGTTCTTTGGCACCTTATATAATACATATAGTTTCTTTGCCTTGTATGCCAATGTGGATGGCTGGACTCCGAATTATCCTGGTACACCGGCAATTACGGAAAGACCGGAGATAGACCGTTGGATACTCTCCTGCCTGAACACATTGATCAAGGGTGTGGAGGCTGAGTTGGATGGTTATGACCCAACTCGCGCCGGTCGACTGATTGATGCCTTTGTCAATGATGATCTTTCCAACTGGTACGTGCGCCTGAACCGTAAGCGTTTCTGGGGCAAAGAGATGGGTGCAGACAAACTCTCTGCCTATCAGACGCTCTATACCTGTCTGATGACAGTTGCTAAGTTGCTGGCGCCGTTTGCACCTTTCTATGCAGACCAGTTGTATAAGGACTTAGGTGGTAAACTTGACTCAGTCCATCTGGATAAATTCCCTGTGGCAGATGATAGTTGGATTAACAAAGATCTGGAAGCACGTATGCAGATGGCCCAGAAGATTACCTCGATGGTTCTCGCCCTGCGTCGCAAGGTGAACATCAAGGTTCGTCAGCCGTTACAGGCCATTATGATTCCGGCCATTGATGTTGAGCAGAAAAAACACATCGAGGCAGTGAAGGATCTGATTATGAACGAGGTGAACGTGAAGGAACTCCGTTTCGTGGAGGGTGCTGGCGTTCTCGTGAAGAAGGTGAAATGTAACTTCCGTACGATGGGAAAGAAGTTCGGTAAACTGATGAAAGGTGTTGCAGCCGCTATGGACCAACTTTCACAGGAACAGATTGCTGCACTCGAACAGCAAGGCACCATCGGTATCGAGGTCGAGGGACAACAGTTGACAGTAGAAGCCGTTGATGTGGAAATCATCTCGGAGGACATCCCTGGTTGGCTGGTTGCCAATGACGGCAATCTTACCGTTGCCCTTGAAGTAGAACTGAACGAGGAGTTGAAGGATGAGGGAATGGCCCGTGAACTCATCAACCGCATCCAGAATATCCGTAAGGAAAGTGGTTTGGAGATCACCGACAGAATCCACATTACGATTGCACCAAATGCAGAGGTGGAAAAGAGCGTTGCCCATTTTGGCGAGTATATCAAGACACAAGTATTGGCCGATGATCTCAACATCAAGTTGAATGACGGACAAGAGGTTGACTTCGACGACTTCAAACTGAATATCAAAGTAGAAAAAGTATAACTATTAATAACTTTACAATTATGGCAGAAAAGACACGTTATTCTGATGAGGAACTGGAAGAGTTCCGTCAGATCATCAATGAGAAAATGGCCTTGGCCAAGCGCGACTACGACCAGATGATGCGCGTTCTGATGAATGAGGATTCCAACGATGTGGATGACACCTCACCTACCTACAAGGCATTGGAAGAGGGAAGTACCACCCAGTCGAAAGAAGAAATCATCAGCATGGCTGCCCGACAGCAGAAATTCATCCAGGGATTAAAGGCTGCCCTTGTCCGTATCGAGAATAAGACATACGGTATTGACCGTATCACAGGTGAACTGATTCCGAAGGAACGTCTTCGTGCTGTGCCTCATGCCACATTGAGTGTCCAGTCGAAGATGAATCAAAAGAAAGAGAAGTGAGCCTGTTAAAGAAGGTCTTCACGAATGGCAGACTAGTAGTCATTGTGGTGGCTGTTATCCTGTTGGTCGACCAAGTTATTAAGATTTGGGTTAAGACCAATATGTGCCTGCACGAGTCCATTCGCATCACGAGTTGGTTCTACATCAACTATATCGAGAATATGGGAATGGCCTTCGGTATGCATCTTGGCAGTAAGGTCGTACTTTCTGTCTTCCGGCTTGTGGCCATTGCCGTATTAGTCTATTATACCTGGAAACAGGTTAAAGACCATGCACGTACGAGTTACGTGCTGTGTCTGTCAATGATTCTCGGCGGTGCCATAGGCAACTTGGTAGACTGTATGTTCTATGGTCTTTGTTTTGCAGGCTCATCAGAATACTATACCTCATATTTCGTGCCTTTCGGCACAGGCTATGCACCCTTCCTGATGGGAAAGGTGGTAGATATGTTCTATTTTCCACTGATTGAGACGGAGTGGCCCGACTGGATGCCAATCATCGGAGGTAACCATTTCGTCTTCTTCAGTCCTGTATTCAATTTTGCAGATACATGCATCAGTGTAGGTGTTGTACTATTGTTATTGTTTTTCAGAAAAGAGATCAGTGAGATCACGTTTAAACAAGAAGCAAAAGAAGAAACATGATGCGGGGAAAGATCATACATATTATATATATAGGTATAGTATTGATTCTGCCGTCAGCCTGTAAGCCGGGAGTGCCGAGTGAATTTATCCAGCCAGACGATATGGAGGATATCCTTTACGACTACTATGTGTCACAGGGAATCGCTTCTATCCCAAGCGTCAATTCTGGGGATGAGGATTATAAACGTGACTTGTATTTCAATGCCGTTTTGAAGAAACATCATGTGACGAGGGCTGACTTCGACTCTTCGCTTGTGTACTATTATACTCGTGCGGATCATTTCGTGGAGATATGCCACAATGTTCAGGATCGTCTGAGTCAGGATGCCCTTGACCTTGGTGCTTCGGAAGGAGAAGTGGAACGCTACACGACACACAGTCTCACAGGTGACACTGCCAATGTGTGGGAAGGAAGTCGTTGTATCATGCTAATACCTTATGCCCCCTATAATCGTTTTCAGTTTGTACAGAAGGCAGACACCTCATATCATAAAGGCGATCATTTTATTCTGGCATTCAGAAGCAACTATTTATATCAGAGTGGAGCGAAAGATGCAATCGTCTATATCGCACTTAAATATGAGAACGACAGTATTGTTTCCAAAGTGACCCGTTTCTCCGTGAGTGGAGACACCCAACTGAGATTCGATGCCTGCGACCTGAAAGTGAAGGAAGTGATGGGCTATTTTTATCTGGGAGCGGGCAATGAAAAGAATACGGAACTCAAATTGCTATTCCTGACAGATATAAACTTTATCCGTTTCCATAAACAAGAGACAGACAAATCCATGAAGCCTGCAAATGAGGTGATAAAGGCTGACACGACGAAGACCATTCCGGACTCCGTGATGAAACGGCAACGCCACCAATTCGGGGTAAAGCCCGTTTCGAGATAGAACAATGATTATAAACTAATAAAACCATAGAGATATGAATCTGAAAATCCGTCTGGCATTGATGAACTTCTTGGAGTTCGCCGTTTGGGGTGCATACCTTACATGCATGGGTAATTATCTCGGGGCTGCAGGCCTCGGTGACCAGATTGCCTGGTTTTATGCCATCCAGGGTATTGTCAGTCTCTTCATGCCTACGCTGATGGGTATCGTGGCAGACAGATACATCCAGCCCCAGCGACTGTTGGGTCTCTGCCATCTTGCAGCAGGCACCTTTATGTTTGGCTGCTGGTGGTTGGGTAAAGAGGCCGGTGTCGGACAGGAACTGACAGAGAAATCGATATTCATTCTATTTTACACCCTGAGTGTGGCTTTCTATATGCCAACAATAGCCCTGGCAAATACGACCGCCTTTACCATATTGAAAAACAATGGCTATGATACCGTGAAGGATTTCCCGCCGATTCGTGTGTTGGGAACCGTTGGCTTCATCGTGACGATGTGGTTTGTCAACTGCGCCGTATGGCTTGTAGAGAGTTCTTCCTGGGATGGCATCACCTTTACATTGACATTTGCTGAAAATCCACATAAGTTCCAGTATACTTATATGCAGTTCTTTGTCTCTGGATTGCTGAGCATCATCCTGTTCCTCTATTGTTTCACCTTGCCAGAGTGTAAACTGACGAAGAAAGATCAGAAGGTATCCTTGGCAGAGAGTTTTGGCTTGAATGCATTCAAACTATTCAAAACTCGGAAGATGGCTATGTTCTTTATTTTCTCGGCCCTATTAGGCATGTGCTTACAAGTCACAAACGGATATGCCGGACCGTTCATCACCAGTTTCAAAGGTAGTACCGACCCCGTTGTCGCATCATCCTTTGCTGCAAACAATGCAACGTTGCTTACTTCTATTAGTCAGATAAGTGAGGCACTCTGTATTCTGATGATTCCTTTTTTTCTAAAGCGTTATGGTATTAAGATAGTCATGCTGATGTCATTATTTGCCTGGGTCTTCCGTTTTGGATTATTTGGTATTGGCGACCCGACTATGCCAGGCGTGTTATTCTTCATCTTGTCCTGTATCGTCTATGGTGTTGCTTTCGACTTCTTCAATGTCTCAGGTGGTATCTTTGTCGATCAAGAGTGTGAGCCTTCTGTTAAGGCATCTGCCCAAGGTCTGTTTATGATGATGACCAATGGTGTAGGAGCCACTGTGGGAACCTTGGTTGCTGGTGAGATCGTGAACTATTATTGTTCTTGGCAAGACGGGTTCCTGCAAGGTGACTGGACCACCTGTTGGTTTATCTTTGCCACCTTCGCCATAGTGGTTGGTGTGACGTTTGCCCTTGTATTCAAACCTGATCAGAAATAGCAAGTCGTATGAAAGAAGTAAGGTTTTTCTATGTGCCCGATGCCCAGCAGCAGACGGAACTGCCGCCTGACGAAGCCATGCATGCCATGCGTGTCCTTCGGTTGAAGGGTGGGGATGAGTTATTCCTGATGGATGGCAAGGGTAACTACTACAAGGCCGTAGTTACGATAGCAGCCACACACCATTGCTATTATGAGATTAAAGAATGCCTGCCTCAGAAGCCTCAATGGAAAGGACACCGGCATCTTGTCATCGCCCCCACGAAAATGTTGGACCGCATTGAGTGGATGACAGAGAAAGCAACGGAAATAGGCGTTGATGAGATATCATTTATCAACTGTCAATTTTCAGAAAGGAGATTGTTGAAGACAACCCGACTTGAAAAAATCGCTGTTTCCGCCGTTAAACAGAGTCACAAGGCCTGGAAGCCTGTACTCAATGAGATGGAACTACTGAAACGGTTTCTTGAACTGCCAAGAAATGGAAAGAAGTATATTGCCCATTGTTATCATGAAATACCTCGTACCTACCTCTTCGATGAATTACAGAAAAATGAAGATGATGAGGAGGTTACTGTGCTGATAGGTCCTGAGGGCGATTTCAGTCTTGAAGAAGTAAAGGATTGTATGGAAAAAGGTTATCAAAGCGTCCATTTAGGAGAAAGTCGACTACGCACGGAAACAGCCGGACTTGCTGCCGTCATGATGATGCAATTGGCTAAGAAATAAATCAAATAAACAAACTAAGGATATGACTGACGAAAAAATTATGTCAACCATCAAACCTGATGGTGAGTACTGGCAACCGGAAATTGAAACCATGCCAAGAGAGCAACTGGAACAGTTGCAGGTGAAGAAATTGAAGAAGAGCATCGACATTGCCCTGAATTCTCCTTTCTACAAGAAGCGTCTGGGCAATCTCGGTATCACAAGCGATTCCATCAATTCACTTGCCGACCTTCACAAGATTCCCTTCACGACCAAGCAGGATCTGCGTGACAACTATCCCTACGGACTGGTATGCCGTAGTTTGGACGATGCCGTTCGTATCCACTCTACTAGTGGTACAACGGGAAATCCCTGTGTCGTTGTTTATTCCGAACACGACATCTGTTCGTGGGCCAATATGATTGCCCGTAATCTCTATATGGTCGGTTGTCGTAAAAGTGATGTGTTCCAGAACTCCAGTGGTTATGGAATGTTCACTGGTGGTCTTGGATTCCAGTATGGTTCTGAGTGGTTAGGTGCTATGACCGTTCCTGCTGCAGCAGGTAACTCCAAGCGTCAGATTAAGTTTATCAAGGATTTCGGTACCACCTGTCTCCATGCCATTCCGTCCTACGCTATACGCTTGGCAGAGGTGTTCAAGGAGGAGGGGGTTGATCCTGCAACTACGAAGTTGCGTACTCTCTGCATCGGTGCCGAGCCTCATACAGAGGAACAGCGTCGCCGCATCGAGCGCATGTTGGGTGTGAAAGCATACAATTCATTCGGCATGACCGAGATGAATGGTCCAGGTGTCGCCTTTGAGTGTAAGTATCAGGAAGGTATGCATCTCTGGGAAGATAACTATATCGTAGAGATTGTAGACCCCGACACACTTGAACCGGTGCCTGATGGTGAAACGGGTGAGATGGTGCTCACCACGCTCGACCGCGATATGATGCCTATATTAAGGTATCGCACACGTGACCTGACCCGTATCATAGCCGAACCATGTAAGTGCGGACGCACGCATCGTCGTATCGACCGTATCAAGGGACGTACAGACGACATGTTCATCATCAAGGGTGTCAATGTCTTCCCAATGCAGGTGGAGAAGATTCTCGTGCAGTATCCTGGTCTTGGCAGCAACTATCTCATCACTCTTGAAACCATTGACGATAATGATGTGATGACAGTTGAGGTTGAGATCGAAGGTCTTGAGTCTGACATCTATCCCGAAATCCAGAATATGACGAAGGACATCCAGCGTGCCCTGAAGGATGAAATACTGCTGACACCGCGTGTAAAACTCGTTAAGAAAGGCTCTCTTCCTCAGAGCGAAGGCAAGGCCGTGCGTGTCCATGATCTCCGCAATAACAAATAGAGTAGGGGGATGTTATTGGACAAGATGATTCATAAGACTCTATTGACAGTCATTCTGTTTTGCGGAATGACTGTCATGTGTCATGCTCAGATAAAAATCTCAGACCTATTTCGTGAGATGCCGGATTCGCTCCTACCTGTACTATCTGAAAACAACCGTTTGGATATGATAGACTTTATGGCATCCGGAATGAAGGCTGAAGTATCGAATAGGCTAGGGGGGAGGAGTGAGATGACCATGTTGACGGATGACAGTCTGCGTGTTAAGGTGAGTGATGCACTGACAGTTACACTTTTACTTATCACACCTTCGGATTCCATTGAAAATGACAACAAGATCATCTGTTTTATTCGGACATATGGCACAGACGAGTTTATGCTTCAATCTGTCACGTCGTTCTATACCATTCAATGGAATCTGATGGATCAGACACCACCTCTCAATAATGAAGATTCCCAGCGGATTCATGCACTAGATATGCAAACAATTCATAATTGGGAGCGTAGTATTCTAAAAAAAGACTAAAAACAACACAATCATATTGCAAATTATACGAATGATGTTAAATAATTCGTATATTTGCGGAGTGTTTTTCATGGTATTAGATTATTAAGGTTAAAAAGAAAATCGGATGTCGTGAGACATCCAATTTTCTGAGCCAGTTGAAAATCAATAGTAGACTGGTTTCGGAAAGGGAACTTGGGAAAGTTTCCTTTTCTTTTTGTATTTAATAACTTCTGGCAATGATGACTCTTGCCTTTGAAGGCTTCCCGCTGACCATATCGATGCCAGATGTCTGTTCCACGCCGAAGGGCACGCAACGGATGGTTGCCTGTGTCTCTTCCTTTATCTGTGCCTCGGTCTCGGCAGTACCGTCCCAGTGGCAGAGGAAGAATCCACCGTCCTTCACACGTTCCTTAAATTCCTCGTAGTTGTCGCATTCGTAGATATGGGCATCACGATAGTTCTTTGCCTTTTGGAAGATATTATCCTGAATGTCGCCCAACAATTGCTCGACATAGGCCACAATGCCATCGATGGGGCGTGTTTCTTTTTCTAATGTATCACGGCGCATCACCTCAATGGTACCGTTTTCCAAGTCACGGGCACCCAGTACAAGACGTACGGGAACACCCTTCAACTCATAGTCGGCAAACTTGAAGCCTGGGCGCTTATTGTCGGCATCGTCAAACTTCACGGTGATGCCCTTTTGGCGCAGTTGTTCGATAATGGGCTGTACCTCCTTGTTTACCAATTCCATCTGCTCGGGTTTGGTAGCGATGGGGATGATGACCACTTGCAGTGGTGCCAGTCTTGGAGGCAGCACCAGACCGTTGTCATCTGAATGGGTCATAATCAATGCACCGATGAGTCGGGTAGAGACACCCCATGAAGTGGCCCAAACGTATTCTGGTTTATTGTCTTTATTCAAGTATGTCACCTCAAAAGCCTTGGCAAAATTCTGTCCAAGGAAGTGGGAGGTACCCGACTGCAAGGCCTTACCGTCCTGCATCATAGCCTCGATAGTATATGTGTCGAGGGCTCCGGCAAAACGCTCTGTCTCACTCTTTACGCCCTGAACAACGGGAACAGCCATCCATTCCTCGGCAAATTTGGCATAGACCTTCAACATCTTCTGTGCTTCCTCTTCGGCCTCTTCACGGGTGGCATGAGCAGTGTGACCTTCCTGCCACAGGAACTCCGAGGTACGCAGGAAAGGACGAGTACGCATTTCCCAGCGCATCACGTTACACCATTGGTTGCACATCAGGGGCAGGTCACGCCAGGAGTGAATCCAGTTCTTATAAGTATTCCAGATAATCGTCTCTGAAGTAGGGCGTACGATGAGTTCTTCTTCCAGTTTGGCAGTCGGATCAACTTCCACACCACTTTTATCTTCTTTGGCACGTAGGCGATAATGCGTGACAACAGCACATTCCTTGGCAAATCCTTCCACATGTTCCGCCTCGCGACTCAGGAACGATTTGGGAATCAGTAGGGGGAAATAGGCATTCTGTGCCCCCGTCTCCTTAAACATCTTATCCAATTGCTGCTGCATCTTTTCCCAGATGGCATAGCCATAGGGCTTGATAACCATGCATCCACGTACAGCACTCTGCTCGGCCAAGTCAGCCTTTACAACGAGATCGTTGAACCACTGGCTGTAATTATCAGCCCTTTTCGTCAATTCTTTTAGTTCTTTTGCCATGTTATTTACCTCTAAATTTCAATTTGCGTGCAAAATTACATAAAAAATATGAATTCTGCGTTATGAATTATGAATAAATTCGTATCTTTGCACCATATAAATCAATAATTCATTGTGTTTAACATTAAAAAAAGGAGAAATTATGAAAAGTTTAAAGACTATTGCCATTGCTCTTTGCGCAGCAATTACTTTGGCAGGATGTACAATGAGTAACACGGCAAAAGGTACTGCCATCGGTGCTGGTGGTGGTGCTGCTTTAGGTGCTATTATCGGTCACATTGCAGGTAACGCAGCCGTTGGTGCTGCTATTGGTGGCGCTGTTGGTGCTGGTGCTGGTGCTATTATCGGTCACAAGATGGATAAAGCCAAGAAGGAGGCTGAAGCCGTGAAGAATGCACAGGTTGAGAGTATCAAGGATGCCAATGGTTTAGATGCAGTGAAGGTGACATTCGACTCTGGTATTCTTTTCACAACAGGTAGTTCTACACTGAGTTCAACTGCAAAGAATTCACTCTCTCAGTTTGCTGGTGTCTTGAAGAGCAATTCCGACTGCGATGTTGCCGTTCAGGGTTATACAGACAATGCCGGATGGAAGAATTCCACTGCTGAGCAGAGTGCCCAGAAGAACCTCGACCTTTCACAGAAGCGTGCAGAGTCTGTAACCAGTTATCTTCTGTCTCTTGGTGTTCCTTCATCACAGATCCGCAGTACCACAGGATTTGGCGAGTCTAATCCTGTCGCTGACAACTCAACTGCAGCAGGTAAGGCCCAGAACCGCCGTGTGGAGGTTTATATGTATGCTTCAAAGGCTATGATTCAGGAGGCTGAACAACAGGCCAGGTAAATTCTTGAGATACATTATTAGTAATGGGTAATTAGCGAACAGCCATATTACTCATTACTATTTTTTTCTCTATGAAAACCCTACGAAAAATTATCCGCTGGTTCCTTGCAATTTTCTTTGCATCCACAATTCTTTCTGTGGTGGCATACCGTTTTATTCCCGTCTGGTTTACACCGCTGATGTTTATCCGATGTACGCAGCAGTTAAGTGAAGGGAAAGAGTTGAAACTCTCTCATCATTGGGTGTCTATGGACTATATCAGTCCGTCGATGCCTGTAGCAGTCATTGCCAGCGAGGATGCCAATTTCCTAAAACATCATGGTTTTGACTATAAGGCTATCGAACATGCAGCCAAACGTAATCTGGAACATCCTGAGAAGAAGAAACTTGGTGCATCGACCATTTCTCAACAGACAGCAAAGAATGTCTTCCTATGGCCGGGACGTTCCTGGGTACGTAAGGGCTTCGAGGTATATTTTACAACGCTTATTGAACTCTTGTGGTCTAAACAACGTATCATGGAAGTCTATCTGAATAGTATCGAGATGGGCGATGGCATTTATGGCGTAGATGCTGTAGCAGCCGAACACTTCCAAACTGATGCCAAGCATCTGAGTCGTGAACAATGTGCGCTTATTGCAGCGACCTTACCAAACCCTCGGAAATTTTCAAGCAAACATCCATCTGACTACATGTTGAAACGCCAGTCTCGTATTTTAAAGGAGATGAAATTTGTACCGGCATTTCCTAAGTAGGGGATTCTATTCCATTTTCTCTTATTTATCATAATCGCGATTCCTGCCAAAAAGTAATATCTTGCAATTCCTACCAGATATCACGATCCTCCAATACTTTGAATTTTGCGCGTTTTTGTCTGAGTGTTTCCAAATTCAACGAAAATGAAACGGCCTGTGGCATATCAGGCTTACATTGTGTGAGCGTTTTTCCGATGGGACTCAGAATACAACTGCAACCACGGTAATGCGAATAATCGTCATCGCCAACACGATTGACCGCTACTAGATATGACATATTTTCAATCGCACGGGCACGTGTCAAAATATGAAAGACATTCTGGCGCGATTCCGGCCAGTTGGCCACACAGACAATCAAATCGTATTGAAGGTCATGCGCATATCGACTCCATACAGGGAAGCGAAGATCATAGCATGTTAAGAGAAGAATGCGGAAACCTTCATATTCTACAATCGTATGAGTCTCACCTGCCTTGTAATAATGGTTTTCACCACCATAGGTAAACAAATGGTGTTTATCATAATATTGCACTGTCCCATCCCTTCCATTCACAAAATACAGACGATTACGATAACTTCCTTCTGCTGTACGGATGGTGAGACTGCCACAAATGGCACAATTATGCTGTTGGGCCATGCGTTTCATCCATGCCAGTGAGATACTATTATTTTCGTCTTCGGCCAATCCTTCTGGTTCGGTAGCGAAGCCAGTACTCCACATTTCCGGGAGGACATACATATCGTTCCCAAGATGCGACAACAGCAGATTCTCTGCCTGCTTTATGTTCTCTTTGGGATTACCCCATAGAATGTCTGTTTGTAGAATGGTTATATTCATATAGAAAGATATTATCTCAAGTAAAAATCCTTGGTCAGATGATGATACCAATCGGTTCTCTGTCCTGGAAGGATTTCAAGCGTCTCGACTGTAGAAACAACAAGAGTAACAGGTTGTTTCCGGAACTCCATCAGACAACGTTTCGGTGTTTTCTTTGGCGTGGTTTTGATGGCACACTCTTTTGACAGGATAAGTCCTGCAAGAGCGGCTTCCGACAACAGTTGAGAACGATAGTCAACAGGTACGACTACCGAAAACAATCCATCGTCTTTCAGGAGTCTTTTGACGGACTGCATGAGTGTCTTGTAGGTAAGCGAGCCAGTATGTCTTGCCAAAGAACGAGAAGCATCAGGACAGGTAAGTGAATCCACGAAAAAAGGTGGATTACAGACAATTGCATCAAATGGTTCTACTGAATAATCAGAAATGTCTTCCTGTATGATGCTGACCCGACTGGCAAATGGAGAATCCGCTGCATTGGCAACCGCCTGTGAAACGGCTTCACCGTCAATATCGATACCTATAACCTCTGACTCGGGATACCGTTGTGCCATCATCAGCGCAATCAGTCCCGTGCCTGTGCCGATATCCAGAATACGACAGTCACCAGTACGTGCCGATGCCCACGCACCGAGCAGCGTCCCGTCAGTACCCACCTTCATGGCGCAGCATTCCTGATGAATCGTGAACTGCTTGAATTCAAAATGTCCTTTTGCCATTTTCAGTGACAAAGGTAGTGTAATTTATATGAAATACCAAATTTTAAGAAAAAGAATTCTCAATTCTCAATTATATTTAGTACCTTTGCAGCCGAATTAGGTAATTAGACAACGAAGTAAGAAGAAAAATAACGAAATGAGTAATATTGGTAAGAACTCCGCATTTCAGATGATTGCAGATGTCAGCGGAGAATTTCAAGATTTAATCAATGTAGAAACGCCCCCCACAGTCCCCATATTAGCAGTACGCAACCTTGTACTCTTCCCGGGTGTCCTCTCCCCTATCCTCATCGGACGTGATTCCAGCAAGAATCTTGTTCAGAAGGCAGAGAAGAAAGGGCTCGTCATCGGAGTGGTGTGCCAGTTGGATCCAGAGACAGATATCCCCATGAAAGAGGATCTGTATAAATACGGGGTCTATGCCAAGGTCATGAAACTGCTGACACTGCCCAATGGTAATGTGACAGCAATTGTCCAAGCCATGAGTCGTATGCGTTTGAAGGATATAGTTGCCTCCACACCTTATCTGGAAGGCATTGCGGAACCTGTGCCGGAGATAGAACCCGAGAAGCGTGACCGTGAGTTCAAGACGGCGATGGAAGACCTGCGCAACATGGTGGAAGACTATATCAATGTCAGCGACGAGATGCCTGACGAAGCCACCTTTGCGGTGAAGAACATCAGCAACCATGTCATGGCCCTGAACTTTGTCTGTTCGAATATGCCCTTCAATGTCAAGGAGAAGATGATGCTTTTAGAGACAGAGACCGTCAAGGAACGTCTCTTCAAGGTAATGAAAATCATCAATCGTGAAATCAATCTCCAACATCTGAAAGCCGATATCCGCAACAAGACACGCGAGGACATCGACGAGCAGCAGCGTAACTATTTCCTCCAACAGCAGATCAAGAACATGCAGGCCGAGATTGGCAATGGTGAGGGATCGCCGGAGAAGCAGGAACTGATGCAGAAGGCGAGAACTAAGAAATGGCCAGAAGAGATTGCCAGGACATTCCAGAAAGAAGCCGACAAACTTGACAACCTGAACCCGCAGAGTCCTGACTTCAATGTGCAGATTAACTATCTCCAAACGATGGTGAACCTGCCTTGGGGCGAGTACACGACCGACGATCTGGACTTGAAGCGGGCACAGAAAATCCTCGATCACGACCACTATGGTATGGAAAAGGTAAAAGAACGCATCCTTGAATATATGGCCGTCCTATCCCTGCGTGGTGATTTGAAGTCGCCAATCCTCTGCCTTTATGGTCCTCCGGGCGTCGGAAAGACCTCTTTGGGCAAGAGCATTGCCGAGGCCATGAAGCGTAAGTATGTCCGTATGTCATTAGGCGGGCTTCACGACGAGGCGGAGATTCGCGGTCACCGCCGCACCTACGTCGGTGCCATGCCCGGACGTGTCATCAAGAGCATTCAGAGGGCTGGTTCTAGTAACCCCGTCTTTATCCTCGATGAGATTGACAAAGTCACACAGAACACCCACAATGGCGATCCAGCATCGGCTCTGTTGGAAGTGCTTGACCCCGAACAGAACAATGCCTTCCATGACAACTACCTTGATGTGGACTATGACCTCTCAAAAGTACTGTTCATTGCCACTGCCAATAACCTCAGCACCATTCCCCGTCCTCTACTCGACCGTATGGAAGTCATTGAGGTAAGTGGTTATATTACAGAGGAAAAGATAGAGATTGCAAAGCGTCACTTGATACCGCGCGAATTAAAGAATACAGGTCTGGACAGACCTGCCTTAAAGCCCTCGTTCAATAAGGCTTCCATTGAGAAGATCATTGAACAGTACACCCGCGAGAGTGGTGTCCGCCAGTTGGAGAAGCAGATCAACAAAGCCCTTCGTAAGATTGCCTATAATATGCAGTTGGACGGCGACGATACCAAGAAGAAAATCACCCCTCAGGAGTTGGAGGATCTTTTGGGAAAACCTCCATTCTATCGCGATATCTATCAGGGCAACGACTATGCTGGAGTTGTCACGGGTCTGGCGTGGACCAGTGTAGGTGGAGAAATCCTCTTCATCGAGACATCCCTGTCGAAGGGCAAAGGCTCCAAACTCACCCTGACAGGTAACCTCGGCGATGTGATGAAAGAATCCGCCATTCTTGCACTCGAATATGTGAAGGCCCATGCCGAGACGCTGAACATCGACTACCGGATCTTTGACTATTGGAACATCCATATCCACGTGCCGGAGGGTGCCACTCCCAAGGACGGTCCCTCGGCCGGTATCACCATTGCCACCAGTATCGCCTCTGCCCTCACCCAGCGTAAAGTCCGTAAGAACACGGCCATGACGGGCGAGATCACCCTGCGTGGTAAGGTTCTGCCTGTGGGTGGCATCAAGGAGAAGATCCTGGCTGCCAAGCGTGCTGGAATTACAGATATCGTGATGTGTCGCGAAAACGAAAAGGACATCAATGAAATACCTGAGGTCTATCTGAAAGGGGTGACATTCCACTATGTGGAAAACGTTCAGGATGTCTGGGCATTCGCACTGACCGATGAAATCGTCAAGAATCCACTCACCTTGGAGGTTCCGCAAGAAGACGAGAAAGAGAAGAAATGACGTTCGAAGTACAGCACACAGACCTTGCCAGTAATGCCCGTGCCGGACTGATTATGACCGACCACGGTCCGATTCAGACGCCGATTTTCATGCCGGTAGGTACGGTGGGCAGTGTCAAGGCAGTGCATTTTTCCGAACTCAGGGAGCAGGTGAAGGCTCAGATTATTCTGGGCAACACCTATCATCTCTATCTACGGCCAGGTCTTGATATCCTGAGAAAAGCAGGTGGGTTGCATCAGTTCAACACTTGGGAGAGGCCCATCCTGACTGATTCCGGCGGCTTTCAGGTCTTTTCCCTGACAGGCATCCGCAAACTCACTGAGGAAGGTTGTGAGTTCCGTAGTCATATCGACGGCTCGAAGCATTTCTTCACGCCCGAGAATGTGATGGATACACAACGTATCATCGGAGCAGATATCATGATGGCCTTCGACGAGTGTCCTCCTGGACAAAGCGACTATCAGTATGCGGCTAAGAGTCTGAGACTTACACAGCACTGGCTCGACCGATGCGTCAAGCGTTTCAACGAGACCGAACCCCTTTATGGCTACCGTCAGACACTCTTTCCCATCGTACAAGGCTGTACCTATAAGAATCTCCGTCAGGAGGCTGCCAAGCATGTGGTCGACACACTCGGTAAACTCAATGATGGCGGTGGTGCTTCCATAGGTGGTCTGGCCGTCGGCGAACCCACCGAGGTGATGTATGAGATGATAGAAGTGGTCAATGAGATTCTGCCCAAAGACCGTCCCCGTTACCTGATGGGCGTCGGTACCCCGCAGAATATCCTTGAATCCATCGAACGGGGTGTCGATATGTTTGACTGTGTGATGCCTACCCGTAACGGGCGCAATGCCATGCTCTTCACCTATCAGGGAACGATGAATATGCGCAACAAAAAATGGGAGGACGATTTTTCACCGATCGATCCTGATGGCTGCGAGATTGACCGTATCCACTCCAAGGCTTATCTGCACCATCTCTTCAAGGCACAGGAACTGTTGGCCATGCAGATAGCCAGTATCCATAACCTGGCCTTCTACCTCCGTCTGGTGACGGATGCCCGACAGCATATCTGCCAAGGCGACTTTGTGCAATGGAAACGTAGTGTAATTGAACAATTGGGTCAAAGGGTATGACACACAGAGATAGAGATTTCAGTAAACTGCGCGACCATTACAAGCGCTATCGCTGTCAACGTGCCATCAGTCGCAAGTGGACGGAATTATCCTGTTTCATCCAAAAATGGCTGGGGTGGCTCCGTTGTTTACGCTACCTCAATCCTTTCCGATACCTGAAACGGCTCGACAGGTATATCATTGCCAAATTCATCGGCACCTATATCTATTCCATCGCCCTGATTATCTCCATCTCCATTGTCTTTGACGTCAACGAGAACCTCTCTAAGTTCGCTACCTACAATGCCCCTGTCAAGGCCATCATCTTCGACTACTACGCCAATTTCGTGCCGTATTTCTCCTGTCTGTTCTCACCGCTGTTCGTTTTCATCGCCGTAATCTTCTTCACCTCGAAGTTGGCAGGCAACAGCGAGATCATTGCCATGCTGGCTGCCGGCGTCAGTTTCAAACGTCTGTTGCGCCCCTATCTCATCTCCGCGGCCCTGATTGCCGTCGTCAACTACGGCCTGAGTGCCTACGTCATACCTAAAGGCACCATCGTGAAACTCGACTTTGAATCGAAATACAAGAACAATAAGAAAACCCTCTCCGCCGCCAATGTCCAGTTGATGGTTGGCCCGGGTGTCATTGCTTATATGCAGCAATATGACGACCGCACGAAGACAGGCTACGGTTTCTCGCTCGACAAGTTTGAGAACAAAAAACTCATCAGCCATATGACGGCTTCCACCATCCGCTACGACTCCATCAGTGAGTCGCGCAATCATTGGAAGGCCATGAATTATAAGATCCGTACGCTGAAAGGCCTTCGGGAAGAGATCAAGTCAGGTGCCCAACTCGATACCACCATCCTGATGGAACCGATGGATCTGGTCTTTTCAAGAGGCCAGCAGGAGACGCTCACCTCTCCCGAACTCCGTGCCTATATCAGTAAACAGATTGAAAGAGGCTCCGGCAACGTAGTACAGTACGAAGTGGAATACTACAAGCGCATCGCCACCTCCTTCGCATCCTTCATCCTCACCATCATCGGTGTGTCGCTTTCCAGTCGTAAGCGCAAGGGTGGCATGGGACTCTATCTCGGTATCGGACTGGCCCTATCCTTCACTTACATCCTTTTGCAGACCGTCAGTGCCACGTTTGCCACACAGGCCGACGCGCCGCCGATGCTGGCCGTATGGATTCCCAATATCCTATTCTTTATCATTGCATATTTCTGTTATCGACAAGCCCCCAACTGATGAAATTTGAAGATACATATCTCAACGACAATATCCTTGATGCGCTCTATGACATGCGCTTCGATGAAATGACCCCTATCCAGGAACGATGTATACCCGAAATCCTCGATGGATACGATGTTTTAGGCGTGGCACAGACCGGTACTGGCAAGACCGCCGCCTACCTGTTGCCCATTCTCTCCATGCTTGATGACGGCGACTATCCAAAAGATGCCATCAACTGCATCGTGATGTCCCCCACTCGCGAACTCGCCCAGCAGATCGATCAGGCCATGCAGGGCTTCGGCTATTATCTCGACGATGTGTCGTCCGTGGCTGTCTATGGTGGTAACGACGGCAACCGCTACGATCAGGAACTGCGTAGCATGCGCTTAGGTGCCGATGTGCTTATCGCAACCCCAGGACGATTGCTGAGTCATCTGAAGGTGGGCAACCTCGATCTCTCCCGCTGTTCCTTCTTCGTGCTCGACGAGGCCGACCGTATGCTTGATATGGGCTTTATCGATGACATCATGAAGATTGTGCAGCAGTTGCCGAAGTCGTGCCAACGCGTGATGTTCTCCGCCACCATGCCGCCGAAGATCCGTGAACTGGCCGTCACGCTGCTCCATGATCCCGTAGAGATCAAGATAGCCGTTTCCAAGCCCGCCGAGAAAATCCGCCAGAGTGCGTATGTCTGTTACGAGCCGCAGAAACTCAAGATCATCAAGCATCTTTTCAAGGCTGGCGACCTGCAGCGTGTCATCATCTTCTCCGGCAAAAAGGAGAAGGTCAAGGAGGTCAACCGTCAGTTGAAACAGATGCACATTAACTGCGACCAGATGCACAGCGACCTCAGCCAGCAGGAGCGCGACGAGGTGATGTACCGTTTCAAGTCTGGGGTTACCGATGTCCTCGTTGCTACCGATATCGTGGCCCGTGGCATTGACATCGACGACATCCGCATCGTCATCAACTACGACGTGCCTCACGATGCCGAAGACTATGTCCACCGCATCGGTCGTACGGCTCGTGCCGACCGTGACGGACAGGCAATCACCTTCATCAGCGACACCGACATCTACCGTTTCCAGCAGATAGAACATTTCTTAGGCAAGGAAGTGGAGAAGACGCCCCTACCCGACGGACTGGGCGAAGCACCGGTCTATGTCAAGCGCGAGAAGAAACGCAACGACACCCGTCGTCATGGCCGTTGGCACAGTAAGGGCAACGGCAGCAAGAACAATCAAAAACGGAAGAACGCTCACAAGAAGCATTCTTCCGATAAATCCGAGAAATAAGGCCTTTACATCTGGCCGCCGCCACCGAAGCCGCCACCACCAGGCATACCTCCGCCAGGCATACCTCCGCCAGGCATGCCACCTCCTGGGAATCCGCCTCCGGGCATACCGCCGCCTCGTCCTCCGCGACCACCTCTGCCGAATCCTTCCGGTCCTCGGCGCTGGTTATTGTTATTGCCGCCGAACAAGTTCAGACGATAACTCACATGAATCATACCATACGATGTGATGGCATTCACCTCGCGGTCTGTCCAGCCGTTGGCATTCACCGTCCGTGTGAAATTGGTCTGTTCATGTAGGATGTCATACCACTGCAGCATCACGGTCAGTTTCTTACCGCGCAAGAAACTATGTGACAGTTGCGCATTCCATATCATTTCATCGGTGTTCAGCGTTTCATCGCTATAACCGCGTTTACTATACACATGGAAGTCGGTAACCAGACTGGTGCCCCATGGGAAGGTGATGTTGGTATTACCACCATACTGGAAGTTCCAGGTGCTCAGGTTGTTTGATGCCTGAAGTCGGTTCTCCGTCCGGGCCCAGGTGGTACGTCCGTTGAGCGAGAAACTAAGCCATTTGTTACGATAACTGAGCGATACCGATGGATTGACATTATAGGTGTGTGTCACATTGCGGTCAGGGACGGCCGTGCGGTTCAGGTTTACATATCCCACACGATGGTTGTAACTTCCGTTGATGGAGCCGCTGATGTCCCAGCGGTTCAGCGTGTCGAGACCCATATTGAAGGTGATGCCGGCATTGGTCGACCAGTTACCATTGATGTTCTCCGGTCTGCTGATACGTCCGCCTGTCGTCTCGTTATAGGTCACGATGTTGCCTATCGAGTTCTTGGTTATCTGGAAACTGCCATTCGAACTGAAACTCCAGTGTCGCTGTGCCTTTGGCACCATGAATCCCAGACTGTCTTCCACCAGTTTCGTCTGGCGTTGCTTCTGGAAGTTCACGCTCAGGTTGCTCGTAAACGAGGGTTTCAGTCCTGGATTACCCATCGAGATGTTCAGCGGGTTGGTGTCGTCGTAGATATCGAGCAACTGTGTGATACTTGGCTGTGAACTATTTCCACGATACTGTACCTGCAGGTTGGTCTGCTGGTTGAAGCGATAGCGGAGGTTCAGTGTCGGTGAGATATTGGTCACCGTCCTCGTTGTATCGATAGGGATGCCTAAGTATTGCTGGATGTAGTGTGATTTCTGCGGTTGTATCTGCACACCCAGGTTCATGTTGTATTTCTCCCTAACCACGCGCACTTGCAGGTCGATGTTCTGGTTGTACTCCGTACGCTCCGAATAGCGGCTCAGGTCGTCGGAGAGGTAACTCTCGTAGGGATTGTCGAGATAGCCGAACAATCGGGTAAATTCACGGTAGTCACGCAGCACGTCCAGAAAGGCATCGTTCGACAGTTCAGGGAAGTCGTAGGTCGAGGGGTCGCTCTTCTGGTAACTGTAGTTATAGCGGTAGTTCACCTGCAGGAAGATACCTTGCTGCCCTACTCTTCCGCCACGGCCTCCGCCGCCTCCGCCTCTGTTGCCGCCTCTGCCGCCTCCGAAGTTACCGAAACCAAAGCGGTTGGTCTGTGTCGTGTCTTCGGGTTGCGGCTTGGGCTTGAAGATATAGAGCGGTTCAGTATAACTGAATCCGATCTGGTAGCCCCAGTTGTCTGATGGCGACAGGGTGTATCGGTTGGTCTGGTATGCCGAGTCGTTGCCGAATCGGTCTGTCTGTTGATATAGTATCACCCTCGACAGGCTGGCGTTCTGGTTGTCGCCGTCACGGTAGTTGAACCGGCCATTGATAGTCATGTTACGTCCGTTTCTGCCGAACCGTCGGTACAATTGCACTTGTGAATTGATGTTCTTATTGCTGCCGTAACTCATCGACTTGTTCTCGCGGCCGTTCACAATCAGATTCATGGCATCCATCTTCTGTCTGCTCTCGATGCTCAGGGGGTCAGTGACGTACTCGAATGGATCCACGTTAAACGAGGCGTTGGTCGATTCACTGCGGCTGTCGTTGGATGAGAAACTCATGTCCGGACGGAACGAGAGTGTGGTCACCGAGTCGATGGTCCACTGCAGGTTCATATTTCCCGTCCAACTGTTGTTACGCGAGTAACTCTGGCTGATGCTGTTCGAGAAGGCACCGCCACGGGTGTTCACAAAGTTCTCCGACCCCGTTCGGTTCCAGTTGTCGGTATCACCGTGCGTCCATGTCACACGTCCGCTCACCTTCAGGTTTTTGTCGTTCTCATAACTCACGTCAAGGGCGGCCGTCTTCGTCTCGCGCTGACCTTGGTTGTTGCCACGTCCTCGTCCGCCCCGTCCGGAGAAATTACGGTCGTTCACGTTATTGGCATTGGCCATAAGGGTATAGCGCATGGCACCGAATGGCTTCATGGCAGTCAGTCGCAGGCCGTAGCGTTTGTCTGTACCGATACCCAGGTCAGGATTCATCTGCAGACCGTTACGGGCGCTCCGTTTCGTCACGAATTCCAGCACGAAGTCATCGTTGCCGTCGTCGATACCCGTCAGCCTCGACTGGTCACTCTGTTCGTCGTAGGCCTTCACCTTGTCGATCACATACGAGGGCAGGTTCTTCATCACGGCGTCATTGTTGCCTGTCATGAAGTCACGTCCGTCCATCTTGAATTTCCGCACGCTCTTGCCATTGATGGTGATGCCGCCGTCCTCGTCAATCTTTGCGCCAGGCAGAGCCTCCACCAGAGCCTCAATCACGGAACCCTCTGGCACGCGAAACGCGTCCGCGTTATATATTAAGGTGTCGTCTTTCACAACCATTTTGGGCACATTGGCCGTCACCACCGCCTCCCCCAGTTGTATGGCGTCGGCCTCCATCGTGATGTCGCCCAGTTGCAACTGCCTGCCCCTGACCTTGGTGATGTCCCTCTTCTGTTCCTTGTAGCCCAGGAATGTAAACTTCATCAGATACTGGCCCGCACTGACGCCAGTGATGGTGAAATGGCCCTCTTCGTCAGTAAATGAGCCCTTCACGAAGGTGGTGTCCTGTTTTCCGTTCTGCACACGTCCCAGTCGGTAGAGTTGCAGGGTGGCCCGCACCATCGCCTCTTTGGTGTCATTGTCAATCACGCGTCCGGAGACGTTGTCCTGTTGGGCATACGAAGTCATCACACTCAGGCAGAGCATGATGAGAAGTGAGTGTAGTCTGTGTGATAAGTCCATTAATCCTAATCTATAATTATGGGGCAATTAATCTAAGTTTCTGTTTATTTGACCTCTTTTTGCCATGAAAGTTTAATAATTGTCTATGACAAGTCTGTTATTATAACATTTTTTTTCATTCTCCGATTAAACCCTTTTCCTTTTTCGAGGTCTATAAAGCAGATGCAGATTTAAAATCACAATCAAGTATAACAATTAAACCAAAAAGAAAATGAAAAAGATTTTGATGACTTTGGCAGCAGCCTTTATCATGAGTGCTACAGCCTTCGCACAGGGTGGTTTCGGTGGTGGTCAGTTCGACCCTGAGCAGATGATTCAGATGCGTACCGACCGTACCGTTGAACAGTACAAACTGAATGCCGAGCAGGCCAAACAGTTGCTTGAACTCAACAAGAAGTACAATGATCGTCTGATGGGCGGCTTCGGTCGTATGGGCGGCCGTCGTGGTGGCGGCATGGGCCAGGGCGGTCCTGGCGGTGGTGGTTTCGGTCAGGGCGGTCAGATGCCTGAACTCACCGAGGAGCAGCGCGCACAGATGGAAGAGGCTCGCAAGAAGCGCGAGGAGGCTCAGAAGGAGTACGATGCTGAGTTGGAGAAGATCATGACTCCCGATCAGTTCAAGCAGTACCAGGAGGATCAGAAGAATCGTCGTCAGCGTGGCTTCGGTGGCGGTCAGCGCGGTCCCCGTCCCCAGAACGGATAATTTCCCGATAAAAAACTATCAAACGACAAAGCCGGAAGTTCCAAGACTTTCGGCTTTGTCGTTTATTTCTTTCCTTTTTCACGAGCCGCTGTTTAGTGACCATTGCCATCCGCTTCAAGCAGATTTTAGAAGAAAATGGGCTGTAAAAGCCCTTTTTTTTCACCCACGTTTTCACTCACGCTTTAACTTTTAACCCACGTCTTAACCCAGCGGTAAAAACCTTGCAGGAGTTTGGCGATTTTCATACCTTTGCCGCCGAAAATTTGATTTTTAATTGGTAAAGGTATGAAAGAAAACTATTCAGAAAGGTTTACGGTGCATTTTGCGCAAGGATATATCAGATTGCAACGCGATTTACTATCGGTGCCTGAGGTGGCCGATATGTATGCCGAGGAAGGTGCCACAGGCCTGGGTCT